>UCJD01000086.1 GCA_900472605.1 Hyphomicrobiales bacterium
GGCCTGGCGCGCATCCGCGCCTTTGCCGGTGCACACTGATCAACGATGAAAGACCATTTCGAGGACACGACCCAGATGACGCAGAAGATCGTTCCGGTAATCATGGCAGGCGGCAAGGGCACGCGCCTGTGGCCGCTGTCGCGCGCCACCGCCCCCAAGCAGTTCATCCGCTTCATCGGCGACACGACACTGTTCCAGGAGACCCTGCTGCGCGTCTCCGACAAGACGCTCTACGAACCGGCGATCGTCATCACCCACGAGGAGTTCCGCTTCCTCGTCGCCGAGCAGGCCCGCGAGCTTGATATCGCGCTGTCAAGCATCCTCCTCGAGCCGATGGCTCGCAACACCGCAGCCGCCGTTGCCGCAGCCGCAGCACTGGTGCGCGACCGCTTCGGCGAAGAGGCGATCATGCATGTCTTGGCCTCCGACCACGAGATCGACGCCGACCGGATCTATTTCGACGCGGTCAGCACCGCCGTCGCGGCGGCATCGCAGGGCAAGCTCGTCACCTTCGGCATCAAGCCGACCGAACCCGCCACCGGCTACGGCTATATCGAAGGCGGCGAGGCGTTGCCGAGCGGCGCGCTATCCGTCAAGCGCTTCATCGAGAAGCCGCCGCTCGCCTCGGCCGAAGAGATGCTGGCATCCGGCGGCTTCTACTGGAACTCCGGCATGTTCATGTTCCCGGTCGCCAAGCTGATCGGCGAACTGACGTCGTTTGCCCCCAACGTCCTCAAGGCTGCCAGCGAGGCCGTTAGCCAAGGCGTCAGGGATCTCGACTTCATCCGCCTCGACAAGGCGGCCTTCGCCGAAAGCCCCGATATCTCTATCGACTACGCCGTCATGGAAAAGACCAAGAACGCCGCCGTCGTTCCCTCTCCCTTCAAGTGGTCCGATCTCGGCAGCTGGGACGCGATCTGGAAGAGCGGCAATCCTGACGAGCAGGGCAATGTCGCGGCCGAAAACACCACCGTTGTCAACACCCGCAACTCGCTGGTCATGACCCACGGGGTTCATCTCGCGGTCAACGGCATGGACGACGTCGCCGTCATCGCCAGCGAGGATGCCGTCTATGTCGGCCATCTCAAGGACAGCCAGGACGTCGGCGCCATCGTCAAGATGCTGGCCTCCAAGCCGGCAACCTCGAAGCTCACCGAGACCCATCCGACCTCCTACCGTCCCTGGGGCGGTTACACCTCGATCTTCAACGGCGACCGCTTCCAGGTGAAGCGCATCTTCGTCACCCCGGGCAAGAAGCTGTCGCTGCAGAAGCACCACCACCGCTCCGAGCACTGGATCGTCGTCAAGGGCACGGCCGAGGTGACGATCGGCGAGAACGTCCAGATGCTGCGCGAAAACGAATCGGTCTACATACCCCTTGGCGAAGTCCACCGCCTCGCCAATCCCGGCAAGATCCTGCT
>UCJD01000007.1 GCA_900472605.1 Hyphomicrobiales bacterium
CAAAAGGTGAAACGCTCTAGCATTTGCGATGACGACGATGTGGCGCATGATGGCGCCGAGGGCGGCCATCTTGGCCTTACCTGCGTTGATGAGACGCTTGTAGATGGCAGCGAGATTGTTGTTGCCATGACTGGCGGCCATGGCGGCGGTGAACAGCAGCGGTCGCAGTTGCCTGCGCCCGCCGCTGGCGAAGCGGCGGCCCTTGAAGGTGCCGCTGTCGCGGGCATGTGGGGCACAGCCGGCAAGGCTGGCGGCACGCTTGCGGTCGAGGTTGCCGAGCTCGGGCATCAGCGCCAGCAGCACCGGCGCGATCACCTTGCCGATGCCGGGAATGCTTCTGAGAATCCCCTGGCGATCCTTCATCCGCCTGTTCTTGCCGATGATCGCCTCGATCTCGCTATTGAGGGCGTCAATGCGACGGGCAAGGTCTGCGATGTGGCTGGCGATGTCCCTGGCGATCGGCTTGTTGCGTGGCGCCTTCAGCCGGTTCTGTTCCTGGGCGCGCATGGCAACGAGATCGGCGCGGCGCTGGACCAAGAGCTTGACGCTGGCCTCCTGCGGATCCGGCGGCTGCCAGCGCGGCAGCGACGCTGCCCGCGACAGGCCATATGCGGCGATATGGCGGGCATCGATCGGGTCGGTCTTGGCCAGGGTTCCGCAGGACCGGATGAACGCCTTGACGCGCGCGGCGTCGGCACGGTGGGCCGGGATGGCAAGCTTATCGAGCACGCAGAGCAGGTCGTCCTCGTAGCCGCCGGTCGCCTCGCAGATGGCGAGCATGTCGGCACACCTGGCATAGGGTTTGAGCGCAGCCTTCAGCGCGGCTGCGGTGTTGGCGACGGTGACGGTCTTTGCTGTGTTGCTGTCGAAGATGGTGACCGTGTGCTTGGACACGTCGCATCCGAGCGCAAAGCGGATGGCAGGCTGGATTTGCGGGATATTCTTGGTCATGATGGGGCTCCATGCTTGGCATTGTCTGCGGGCGCGGCGAAAGCCGGCCCATTCAAGTCAACAAGCGATGCAAAGCTGGTGCGGCCGCGGCCCACTATGAGGACGGTCGATAAGACCTATTCCTGTTCGGACGCGCGACCGCATGATCCCCGGGGTGGCCACCCCGGGGATCATTCAGCTTCCCCATCAGTAAAGCATGGATGCAACAGACAATGCCTGTGCTCGTCACAGGAATCCAGCAAGCCCAAGTCCTTGGGCGGGAAGAGTCTTTTCACGGCGCGGACGCGCCGTGGCTGGATTCCTGTCACAAGGACAGGAATGAGGGACGGCGAGGCCTCAAAAAAGAAAAACCCCGCACGAGGCGGGGTTCTTCGTCAAATCGATAAGCCGGAAATTACTCGGCGCCTTCCTCGGAAGCCTTCTTCTTCGGAGCGGCCTTCTTCTTCGGAGCAGCGGCTTCTTCGCCTTCGGCGGCTTCAGCCTTGGCAGCAGCCTTCTTCTTCGGGGCGGCCTTCTTGGCTTCCTTGTCGGAGCCTTCGCCTTCTTCTTCGGCGAGCAGCTCTTCCTTGGTGACCTTCTTGTCGGTGACGTCGAGTTCGGTCAGCAGATGGTCGATGACCTTCTCTTCGAAGATCGGCGCGCGGATCGAAGCGGCTGCACCCGGCTGGCTGCGGAAGAATTCGAGGATCTGCTTTTCCTGGCCAGGATACTGACGCAGCTGCTCGTAGATGGCGCGCTGCATTTCGTCTTCGCTCACTTCGACGCCGGCCTTTTCGCCGATTTCGGAGAGAACGAGACCGAGGCGGACGCGGCGCTCAGCGAGCTTCTTGTACTCTTCGCGAGCCTGCTCTTCCGTCGTGTCTTCGTCTTCGAAGGTCTTGCCGGACTGTGCGAGGTCGTTGGCGACCTGGTTCCAGATGCCGTTGTACTCGGCGTCGACGAGCGAGGCCGGGGTTTCGAACTTGTACATTTCGTCGAGCTGGTCGAGGATCTGACGCTTGACCTTCTGGCGGGTCATCGAGCCGTACTGCGATTCGATCTGGCCGCGAACGATTTCCTTCAGACGGTCAGCCGATTCGAGACCGAGCTTCTTGGCCAGTTCGTCGTTGATTTCAACGTCGGCAGGAGCAGCAACGTCCTTGACGGTAACGTCGAAGGTGGCTTCAGCGCCAGCGAGGTTCTTGGCCGGGTAGTCAGCCGGGAACGTGACGTTGATGGTCTTCTCGTCGCCAGCCTTGGTGCCGACCAGCTGTTCTTCGAAGCCCGGGATGAAGCGGCCGGAGCCGAGAACCAGTTCGGCGCCCTGATCGGTGCCGCCGTCGAAGGCAACGCCGTCGACCTTGCCGACGTAGTCCATGGTGATGCGGTCGCCGTCTGCGGCCTTGCCCTTCTTGGTCTCGTAGGAACGGGCGCTTTCGGCGACCTTGAGAACCTGCTCGTTGACTTCCTCGTCGGAGATATCAACGACTTCGCGGGTGATCTTGACGCCCTTGACGGACTTCAGCTCGATCGGAGGCAGAACTTCGTAGGAGAGCGTGAACTCGAAATCCTTCTGAGCCGACAGGATCAGTTCTGCTTCGTCCTTGTCCTCGGTCATCGCGACTTCAGGCTGGGTGGCGGACTTTTCGCCGCGCTCGGCCAGAATCGAGGTCGGCTGTTCGCGAACGATCTCGTTGACGAGGTCGGCCATGATGGACTTGCCGTAGACCTTCTTCAGGTGAGCGGCAGGAACCTTGCCCGGACGGAAGCCGTTGATCCGGACCTTGTCCTTCACGTCGGCAAGACGCTCGTTCATCTTGGTTTCCATGTCCTTGGCCGGGATGACGACCTTGATTTCGCGCTTCAGCCCTTCAGCGAGCGTTTCGATAACCTGCATGTGTTCCTACCTTCAATTCGTGGCGGCCGTGCCCAGACGCCGTTCGTTTCGATGAGCACGACGCCGGAAAGAGTTGCCGGGCGTGGCCTGTTCTCAATTCTTCTTCGTTCTGCGTGAGCGGAACGGCGCTAAGCTCCGGGCAATCGAGGGGCACCAATCCGGTCCCTCGCCTGCAAGCCAGCTTTGGTGCGGGTAGAGAGACTTGAACTCCCACGCCTTGCGGCACCAGAACCTAAATCTGGCGTGTCTACCAATTTCACCATACCCGCGTTCTCAAAAACCGCATGCATATGCCTGCACATGAGGCCTTCCGGAGCGCGGCGTCTCTATATCACCCGATTTGGAGGAGGCAAAGGAAAAATGAAGGGCAAATGACAGCGATTTTTGCCGCCACTGCGCGGACTTGCGCCTGCGGCGGGTCAAACTCAGTAAAGCGGCTCCTCATAGGCCGGCTTGCCGTCCACCAGAAGGCTTTTGATCTGCGCTATGCCATTGGCGCCAACGCTTGCGGCGATCGACACCTGGCCATCCCGCCTTGCGTCTTCAAGCGCATGTCCGGCCCCCTCAGGAACGTAATAGCGCTCGATGCCGTATTCGACGCGAATGGTTTCGGCCTGGGACGTCTCGCCGTAACTATAGAAGGGCTGGGTGTGGAGCACGGCGGAACCTTCCACCTGCGGGAGCTTGTCGAAGGATGATTCGGCGATCTGCCAGAAACCGCCCTCGCCCGGCTTCAACCGTACCCAGAGGCTGCGCTCGGCGGCCTCCTTCGGCACGGCGCCTGATATCGAGGAGACGGGCACGGAGGAGATGTCGTAGTTCAGCACCACGTAATCGCCGCGCAGGAAGTCGCGCGGATCGACAGGCGCGGTCTTCAACAGAACCTGCGTTCCGTTGCGCAGGACGGATGCGCGGCTCTGGACGATGTAGCCGAGCACGGCCGTCTGCAGCAGCGCCACGGTGACGGCGGCGGTGACGCAGCGGCGCTTTGAGTAGCCCTTGAAGGAAAAGATGCTCATTGGACCGCCTCCCTGGACTTGCCGGCAAATCGTCGCTCGAGACGGATGACGATCCACGCCACGGCAGCGACGAACAGGCCGGAGCAGAGGAAGAGCCCCGAGGTGCCGAGGATGGAACCAACCGTCACCGAGCCGAGATAGAGAATTTCGACGGCGAAGACCGTGTAGGCCAGATAGCGGACGGCGCCGTTGTCGCGCCCCTGCAGCGCGATCGCCAGAACGGAGGCGGCCAGCGTGACGATGCCGAGCGGGAGAACCCATTTGCTGGCATCGAGCTCGACATGCAGCAGGAACAGGCCGATGACGGCAAGCAGGAAGGAATAAAAGGCAGGGGCTGCCCCCGCCCCCTTGATCAGTGAGGACAGGCGCGCCACCGGCAGGCTAACAAGGACGAAGACCGCCATGCCGCCGATGATATAGACAAGCGCCAGCCACAGGCCGGAGTTCAACGTGTAGAGCCACGCAAGCCAGCCAAGCAGCAGCAGATAGGCTAGGTGGCGAACGCGGCCGGCGGCGGTATAGCGGACCAGTGCGACAACGATCGCCGCCATTATGGGTGCTGCCCAGGAATCGAGCGTCATCAGCCGCATGTCGGAGCCGCTGAGATAAAGGCCGAAGCTGCCCCAGGAAAGAAAGCCCGCCACGCCCGACACCACGCCCGAGCGAAACAGCACGGCGGAGACCACGGCCATGGCGAACCAGAGATACATGACCGTCTGCTCGTCACCCGAGAGATGATACATCTGCCCGACCAGCGAGATGGCGCCGCCGAAGGAGAGCGTGCCGATGACCAGCAGCGCATTGGCAGCCGCGATCTGGCCGCGGACCAGCGCCGCGCCGGCGCCGAGATGGACCGACCAGATAAGCGCGAGGATGAAGAACATCCTGACGAGACGCGGTATCGCTTCCCAATTGGACGCAACCACCAGCAGAATGGCGGCGCCGAGCAGGATGGCGGCGAGGATCATCAGCACATTGCCGAGGCTGAAGCTTGCCGGACGCCCGTCATATTCCTTGAGCAGTGCATCGGCGGTCTGCTCGGTGAGCAACCCCTTGCCGACCCACAGCGACAAATCCCTCTCCAGACGTCCGCGATACATGCCCTACCCCGCAAATCGCGCGCAAACTGCCCTCTGGCGCGCCTCATTTTCAACCTTATAGACGTGGTTTGACGATTGAGGAAACGGCTCCTTGTTATTTCCTTCACAGACCCTTTCGGCACAGACCTTTCGAAGCTACCGTTAATCGCCCGGCAAGACTTTGCACTTACGCTACGTCATGCCATGCATATTGCGCATGGAGACTGCCGATCTATTGCATCGCACTCTTCACTCGAAGTCATTGAGCATGCACGCAACCGGGGATGCACCCGGACCGGATTACCGGACGCCTTCGGATATGATTTCCGCCGACATGATCGGGATTTGGATCTATCCTCCCTTCCAAACAGCCCGATCGACCGACAACATCCTCCTCCCAGTTGCCGGTCATACGTATGGACGCCCATCGGATTGCGCATCCGGTGGGCGTCTTCGTTTTATCCTCCGCAGGGCGGCTCATCCGCGCCGACGCCGCTGGATTGCTCATTTTGCCTATTGATTGACCAGAACGTGGCCAAATCGTGCGATTTACAGCTTGAGAAATGCAGCGGCTGCATATGTGCGTTGAATTCTTGTCTCTGTTAGCTCTTCGCAGTGCAATATATATTCAGCTCATCAAATAGAGGTCAGCGCCGATAGGCGGCAGCTGGCAGACGCAAGCCCTCGGAAAGGGGACCGACATGAACATTTCTCGCTCTTTCAACAACTGGCGCAAGTATCGTCAGACCGTGACCGAACTCGGCCGCATGACCAACCGCGAATTGCACGACCTCGGCATCGACCGCGCCGACATCCAGCGCGTTGCTCGCGACGCCGTTCGCTAATATCTTCGCTGATCTCAGGGCGGTTCGCTTCCTCCCAAGCCGATCGCCTCACCAAGACGCCCGCTGCCACCAGGCAACGGGCGTTTTCTTTTGTCTTAACGTCTCATTAACGCCTGGGTTGCGCCACAGCCCAGTATTCCGCCTGCTCAAAAAGTGACACTTGCGCTTTATCTGTGCATCGTATTGCACAATTGCATGGCAGAAGCCTAATAAATGCACTGCACAATATCGTCGGGATCACCTATATCAGCGTCAACCACTGAGACGGCAATCGCGCCGCTCACTGAACTGATTTTGAGGAACTCCACCATGAACCCGATCCGCATTGCAAAGAGCTGGATTAGCTATCGCCGTACCCTGAGCGAACTCGGCAGCCTCTCCAACCAGGCGCTTGCCGACATCGGCGTAAGCCGCTACCAGATCCACAACATCGCTTCGCGCGCTTTCCGCTAATAGCGGAACGCTTGAAGTACCCAAAACGGCGCCTTCACGGCGCCGTTTTCGCGTTTTAAGTTATTGATTTTATTGCGTATGAGTTATTTCGACATAGGCCGTGTATCGTCGCTTTGGGACTGATAAGCGGTTTGCTTCCAACTCGCTGGAACCATCTTGGCTCTTACCAGCTATCTTGTCGCAAGGCATTGAAATCCACCTTGCCACGGATGCATTGCCCTATGCGATCCGTCAGAAGCCCGGCCTCGGATTAGTCTGCACCGGGCTTTTCCTTTGTCGGCGCCTCGGTCGCGCCCCAAATATCACAATTGCCTAAAACACAACTGCCGAATAAAGTATGCCGCATCCGGCCAAAATGCGGGCCGGCGTGCACAATAGCTCATTACAGCATTCACGGGCGTGGCTCGCCCATAGCCGAGCTGCATCCCCGATCCCCCAGTGCATCCAAGTGCTCCGATCAACTTTCCTAAGGACAACGTGATGGCTGACCCCAATGCTAAAACTCGTGCCTGCCCGATCTGCAAGGAAGAGATCAAAGTCGCCGCTACGCGCTGCATTCATTGCCATTCCGAAATCCCTCCAGGCGCCGATGGACGCGCCAGGCCGCCAATGATCATGGGCCGGCGCATTCGTGCGAAGGCGCATACGGCGCCAAAGGCAACATTCAATGCGGGCCCATCGTCAGCCTGCAATGATCTCGAGATCGATGACGCCGGAGTCTGGGAGTACATCGGCGAGGATGAGGACTACTGCTATTACTGGGGCCCTTCCTGAGACCTAGCGGCGATCGGATCATCGCAGTTCATTGTTCACCTACATCTCCAACGCCCGCAATCGCTCCACCGCGAAATCCACGAAGGCCCGGGTCTTGGCCGAAACGTGGCGGCCCTCGGCATGGACCACGTGGATCGGCAGCGGTGGCTCCTCGTAATCTTCGAGCGTCAGGCGCAACTGGCCCGCGGCGACGTACCGGCTGACCTGGTAGGAGAGCGGGCGGGACAGTCCCCATCCGGTGACCGCGGCTGCGATCGCGGCGTCGACCGTGTTGCAATAGAGGCGTGGATGCAGCTTGGCGGCGGCGCCATCGGGGGCGAAATGCCAATCGAGCGGTGCCGATGAGCCGGTGTTGACGATCGTGGCGTGGTTGGCGAGATCGGCCGGTGTCGTCGGTTCGCCGTGGCGTTCGAAATAGGAGGGCGCGCCGCAGACGACGCGGCGGACACTGCCCACCTTGATCGCCGTCTGGTCGGAATCCTGCAGGCGGCCGATGCGGATCGCGACGTCGATCCCCTCCTCCACCAGGCTGACGATCCTATCGAAGAACAGAACACGGCCGGTCACGCCTTTATGGATATCGAGAAACTCGGTCATGACAGGCATGATGTGCAGCTGCCCGAACTGCACCGGCGCGGTGATGGTCAGCATGCCTGACGGCGTTGCGTGCGAGCCGCCGGCCGAGGCCTCGGCCTCGTCGATCTCGGCCAGAATACGCTTGCAATCATCAACATAGCGCCGGCCGGCCTCGGTCAAGTTGACCGATCTCGTCGATCGCACGAAGAGGCGCGCACCGGTGGCATCCTCCAGGAAGGCCACGGCGCGGGTGACGGCAGGTGGGCTCATATGCAGCTGGCGTGCCGCTTCTGCGAAGCTTGCCGTCTCGGAAACCCGCACCAGGACTTTCATGCATTGAAGTCGATCCATGTCGCAGCCTTTTATTCCGCTTTGAGAAACAGTGCCTTTCTCATAATCGAAATTCCATACGAAATCAGGAACAATTATTCTCCCGAGCAATATCAACGGAGACCAGTTCCATGAAGCTCTATTCGCACCCGCTTTCGGGCCACGCGCACCGCGCTTGTCTGTTCATCTCGCTGACCGGGATCGACGCCGAGATTGTCGATGTCGATCTGGCGGGGGCTGAGCACAAGAAGCCCGCCTTCCTTGCGCTCAACCCGTTCGGCCAGATCCCAGTCCTTGATGACGACGGGTTGGTGCTTGCGGATTCGAATGCGATCCTTGTCTACCTCGCCAAGACGCATGCGCCGGACTGGCTGCCTGATGATGCCGTGGGCGCGGCTTGCGTGCAGCGCTGGCTTTCGGTCGCTGCCGGCGAAATCGCCTACGGCCCCGCCGCTGCGCGGCTGGTGACGGTGTTCGGGGCGAGGTTCGACACCGAAGAGGTGATCGCGCGCGCGCACCGCATTCTGGCGCTGATCGATGCTGAACTGGCCGACAAGGCATGGATCGCGGCGGATCGGCCGACGATCGCCGACGTCGCGCTCTACAGCTACATCGCCCGCGCTCCGGAGGGCAACGTCGATCGCTTCCGCTACGGCAATGTCAGCGCCTGGCTGAAGCGCATGGAAGCGCTGCCCGGCTTCCGGCCATTCCAGAAAACGGCGATCGGCATTCCCGACGCGGCCTGAGACAGGCCTCGCGCCGCCGCCGGTCCTGAAACTCCACGAAGGAGAATGTCATGCTTGCCTTGAAGCAGACTGAAAAGCCTTCCCCGTGGCATGACGGGGAGATTGCCCTGCAGGAAAAGGCCGGCGTCGCGGCACGCATGAAAGATGTGGGCGCGCGGGTGCTGCGCGACCACCTGATCGACCAGCACCGCCAATTCTACCCGCAGCTTCCCTTCATCGTGCTCGGCACGGTGGACGCCGATGGCGACGCCTGGGCGACGCTGCGGGCGAACTATCCCGGCTTTCTCGGCAGTCCGGATGTGCATACGCTGAGCGTCAAGCTTGCCCGCGAGCCCGCCGATCCGGCCGATCGCGGGATGGAGAACGGCGACGCGATCGGCATGCTGGGGATCGAGCTGCAGACGCGCCGGCGCAACCGGCTGAACGGCACGATCGCACGCAGCACGGCGGATCGCTTCGACGTCACCGTCGGGCAGTCCTATGGGAACTGCCCGCAATATATCCAGCTGCGCGATTTCGGCTTCAGCCGCGAGCCTGAAGTCTCCTCGGCCGTGCCGCCCGTCGTCACAAACGCGCTGGATGCGCGGGCGGCGGCGCTGATCGCGACGTCGGACACGTTTTTCGTCGCCTCCTATGCCGACCGCGAAGATGGCGAGCGGCAGGTGGATGTTTCGCACCGGGGCGGCAAACCGGGCTTCGTGCGGATCGGCGAGGATGGGGTGCTGACGATCCCCGACTTTGCCGGCAATCTGTTCTTCAACACGCTGGGCAATATTCTTCTGAATGGCCATGCCGGTCTCGTCTTCGTCGATTTCGACAGCGGCGATCTGCTGCAATTGTCGGGTGACGCCGAGGTCGTTCTGGATTCGCCCGAGATCGCCGCTTTCCAGGGTGCGGAGCGTCTGTGGCGTTTCCGCCCGCGTCGGGTCGTCTACCGGGCGGATGCGCTGCCGCTGCGCTGGCAATCGCGCGTCGACGGGCAATCGCCGAACGCGATGATGACGGGCGATTGGAAGGCCGCAGCCGGGCGTATCAGCGCCGCCGAGATGGCGAGCCGCTGGCGGCCGCTGCGGGTGGCAAGGATTGTCGACGAGAGTGCTGATATCCGCTCGTTCCGCCTGGAGCCGGTCGACGGCGGCGGGCTGATCGGGCATAGCGCCGGCCAGTATCTGCCGATACGCGTGACTGTACCCGGCGAGGACCGGCCGCTGATACGGACCTATACGCTGTCGGTCGCGCCTTCCGATAACAGCTACCGCATCAGCGTGAAGCGGGAGGGCATCGTCTCGCGCCATCTGCACGACAACCTTGATGTCGGCGACATCATCGAGGCGCGTGCGCCTGGCGGTACGTTCGGCATCGATGCGGCGGAGCAGCGGCCGGCGGTGATGCTGGCGGCCGGTATCGGGATTACGCCGCTGCTCGCCATGCTCAGGCATGTCGTCTACGAAGGATTTCGCAAGCGCGGGATGCGGCCGGTTTGGTTGTTCTATGCCGCGCACAGCAAGGCCGAGCGTGCCTTTGACGACGAGATCGGCGCGCTTGTCGCCGCCTCGGGCGGAGCGATTAAGTTGGTTCGACTGCTTGGCGATGTCTCGGGCGCGGTCGAGGGGCAAGACTTTGATGCGCAGGGGCGGATCGACATGGCGCTGTTGCGCGCCGTGCTGCCGTTCAACGACTACGACTTCTATCTCTGCGGTCCCCCGGGCTTCATGCAATCGGTCTATGACGGCCTGCGTGGTCTGAACGTCGCCGATAGCAGGATCCATGCCGAGGCGTTTGGTGTTGCATCGGTTGCGCGCTCGGGTGACGTGTCGGCGGAGGCTTCGGCCGCGAAGGGTCGGGCGGCGGCGGACGCGCCGGTGCCTGTCTATTTCACGCAATCGGCGAAGGAGGCGCGATGGGAGCCAGAGGGCGGCACGTTGCTGGAGCTTGCCGAGGCGCGCGGGCTGCAGCCGGAATTCAGCTGCCGGCTCGGCAATTGCGGCAGTTGCCGCACCAAGGTGCTGTCGGGCGCGGTCGCCTATACTAGGGAGCCGACGGCCGAGGTTGGCGAGGATGAGGCGTTGATCTGTTGCGCGGTCCCGGCCACGGGCGAGACGGGGCTGGAGCTCGATCTCTAGAGAATGGCAGGGGCGGCCGAGCTGCGGCAAGTGCCGCTCAAATATGCGGCTTCCTGCCAATATCCAGTTTGCTGTCATGGCGCGGCGTGATAATCAGCCGCGCATGACCCAGACCTCTTCCCATTCTCCCATACACGTCGTCGGCGGCGGGCTCGCGGGCTCCGAAGCCGCGTGGCAGATCGCAAGCGCCGGCGTTCCCGTCATCCTGCACGAGATGCGCGGCGTGCGCGGCACCGATGCCCACAAGACGGACCATCTGGCCGAACTCGTTTGTTCCAACTCGTTCCGCTCGGACGATGCCACGGCAAATGCTGTCGGCGTCATTCATGCGGAGATGCGCATGGCGGGATCGCTGATCATGGCCTGCGCCGACAAGCACCAGGTGCCGGCCGGCGGCGCGCTGGCTGTGGATCGCGACGGGTTCTCGGAAGCGGTCACCCGGGCGGTGCATGATCATCCGCTGATATCAGTGGTGCGCGAGGAGATCACCGGTCTTCCGCCGAAGGAATGGGATCTGGCGATCGTCGCCACCGGCCCGCTGACGGCGCCTTCGCTTGCCAGCGCCATCCAGGCCGAGACGGGTGCCGATGCACTCGCCTTCTTCGATGCCATCGCGCCGATCGTCTATCGCGAGAGCATCGACATGGATATCTGCTGGTATCAGTCGCGCTATGACAAGGTCGGCCCTGGCGGCACGGGCAAGGACTACATCAACTGCCCGATGGACGAGGCACAATACAATGCCTTCGTCGACGCGCTGATCGAAGGCGACACGGTCGGGTTCAAGGAGTGGGAAGGCACGCCCTATTTCGACGGCTGCCTGCCGATCGAGATCATGGCCGAGCGCGGACGCGAGACGCTGCGCCACGGGCCGATGAAGCCGATGGGGCTGACCAACGCGCATAACCCCACAGTCAAAGCCTATGCCGTCGTGCAGCTGCGCCAGGACAATGCACTCGGCACGCTGTACAACATGGTCGGCTTCCAGACGAAGCTGAAATACGGCGCACAGACGGAGATCCTCAGGATGATCCCGGGGCTGCAGAATGCCGAATTCGCGCGTCTCGGCGGCCTGCACCGCAACACCTACATTAATTCGCCAACGCTGCTCGACGGTTCGCTGACGCTGAAGTCGCGGCCGGGCCTGCGTTTCGCCGGACAGATCACCGGCTGCGAGGGTTATGTCGAAAGCGCCAGCGTCGGCTTGCTCGCAGGCCGGTTCGCGGCTGCCGAACGCAAGGGCGAAACGGTTTCGCTGCCGCCGGCAACGACGGCGCTGGGTTCGCTGCTCGGGCACATCACCGGCGGGCATATCAGCAACGACGAGGAACCGGGCAAGCGCTCCTTCCAGCCGATGAACATCAATTTCGGGCTGTTCCCGGAGCTCGAGCCGGGCTCGATCGTCAAGCCGGAGGGCGTGAAGCGCTTTCGCGGCAAGGACAAGACGATCATGAAGCGGCAGTTGATCGCCAAGCGGGCGCTCGGCGATTGCGCCACATGGCTCGGCGAAGACGCCGTTCTTGCCAAGAGCGCGTGAACGCGACGCCGGCTTTCTTGCCGGCGTTGCCCTGCACCGCCCGGGTCAGTGGGTGACGTCCTGCTCTGGCTCGATCAGTGGGTGACCGGCCCATTGGCCTTCTTCCAGGCGTCGATGCCGCCTTCGATGTGGCAGGCGGATGCGATGCCGGCGTCGTGCGCGGCCTGAACGGCCATGGCGGAGCGTTCGCCGAAGGCGCAGTAGAAGACCAGGCGCTTGGTGGTCGATACGCCCAGTTCATGCAGAACGCCACCGGCGCTGATGCTTTCGGCAAGCGCCGGATAGGGAAAATGCAGCGATGCCGGAATGACGCCGTGTCGCTGGCGTTCGCTGTCCTCGCGCAGGTCGATCAGCGCGACATCGGGACGGCCCATGAGATCGAAGACCTGCCGCACGCTCAACGACCATCCGTGACTGTCGACGTCGTGATGATCCAGGCCGATCTTCATGTTGGCCGGCACCGCCACGTCCATCATCTTCGGATTGGCAAGTTTCAGGTTGTTCATCAGATCGGCATATTCATCGGCCGATCGCACCTGCAGGCGCGGATTGAAGGCCTTCTCCTCGCCGATGGTCGAGACCGTGTCGCCCTTGTAGTCGTGGGCGGGGTAGACCAGCGTCGTATCAGGCAGTTTCAGAAGCCGACCGAAGATGGATTCGAACTGGGCGCGCGGATCGCCGTTCTGGAAATCGGTGCGGCCGGTGCCGCGGATCAGGAGCGTGTCGCCGGTGAAGACACGGTCGGGAAGGACGAAGCTGTAGCTATCATCCGTATGGCCGGGCGTGTAGATGACATCGAGCGACAGGCCTTCGATCGTCAGCCTGTCATTGTCGGAAAGGCGCATCGAGACGACATCGGCCTTCGTCTGCTCGCCCATGACCGTCGTGCAATGGGTCTTGTCGCGCAAGGCGCCAAGACCGGTGATGTGATCGGCGTGCAGATGCGTGTCCACGGCCTTGACAAGCTTCAGGTCGAGTTCGTGGATGAGCTGCAGGTAACGATCGACCTTTTCCAGGACCGGATCGATGATCAGCGCCTCCCCGCCCCGCCTGCTCGCCATCAGGTAGGAGTAGGTGCTGGATGCGGGATCGAAAAGCTGACGGAAGATCATCTTCGCCTCCTGCTACTTAGCCCTTCGGCTGCGGCACGATGCGGATGTAGGGCTTGGGCGACACCCAGCCGTCCGGGTACTGCTTCTTTGCGTCCTCATCGGAAACCGAGCCGGCGATGATCACGTCGCCGCCGTTCTGCCAGTTGGCCGGGGTCGCGACCTTGTGCTTGGCCGTCAGCTGCAGAGAATCGATGACACGGATGACTTCATCGAAGTTGCGGCCGGTCGTCATCGGATAGACGAGGATCAGCTTGATCTTCTTGTCGGGGCCGATCACGAAGACATTGCGAACGGTCTGGTTGTCGGCCGCGGTGCGCACCGTGGGATCGCCGGACACGGCCGCCGGCAGCATGTGGTAGAGCTTGGAGACGTTGAAATCGACGTCGGCGATCATCGGATAATTCGGGCGCGTGCCCTGCGTTTCCTCGATGTCGTTCATCCAGCCATCGTGGCGCTCCAGCGGATCGACGGAGAGGCCGATGATCTTGACGCCGCGCCGGTCGAACTCCGGCTTGATTTTCGCCATGTAGCCCAGCTCCGTGGTGCAGACGGGTGTGAAATCCTTGGGATGCGAGAAAAGGACCGCCCAGGAGCTACCGATCCAATCGTGAAAATTGATCGTTCCCTCGGTTGTCTGCGCTTCGAAATCGGGAGCAATGTCATTGATCGCAAGCATACTTGCCTCCAATAGGTTGTAGGAAAAAACACGAGGGTTCGCTGTGTGCGCGAAAGATGCTCCACTTTGGAGCGTTAGGCAATATGAAACGAAAGAGGTAGCGCGGCGCGAAATGCCGCAAGCCCGGCGTAACGACGGGCACCGCCTGATTGGAAGATTACTGTAATTCTATCGGTGATTTGCGGCTGTCGGATCGGTCAGCGGCAGTTCGCGATCGGGCTCGGCGACGTAGTTGCCGAGCAGCCAGAGGGCGACTTCGGAGGCTTCCTTCGGCGAGGCGAACTCGAAGGTGCCGTTCTGGTGCGGCGAGTCTAGGAAAGCGACCACAAGGCCCTTGCCGCTGTCGGAGCTTTGAACGCGCACCCTGCCCGGTTGAATGACCTGGCAGGAATAGTGGCGCTGCATGCTGCGCATGAATCCGGCCTTGTTGTCATGCAGGCGCACGAACACCACCTGGCCATTGGCGGTCGCCTGCAGCGAGCGAATTGCTTCGGCTGGAAAGGCGCGGTTGAACTCGATGATGGCGAGGCCGGTATCGTGCAGGCCCTGTTCCTCGTGCTTGGCCGACATGCGTACGGCGATGAAGGCCACGATGACGAGCATCACGAAAAGCGTGGCCCAGATCATTATGCTCACGTCACACTCCATTCAAAGCAAGCGATGATGACAGCTATAACGCGCGAGGCTTGCGCGAGTTTGGAACCAGCGTCAGATTTTCTTGCGCATCAGCGCGATGGTCATGCCGATCTGGCGGCGCCATTGCGGCTGCTGCGCGGACCGATCGAACAGCCCTGCCCCCAGCTTCTGCGCCTTCGACAATACCGGTCCGGCCAGGGCGGCGGGCAGGAAGGCCGGGAAGACCGCCTGCGGGATGGCAACCTTGCGCGCCCTCGCGAGATGGTCGCGACCAAGCCCGGCAAAGGCCTCGATGGCAGCCGAGATGCGCGCCTTGTCTTCGCCAGCAAGGAAGCTGTCGCGATCGAGCCCGGTGGCCGAGAGGATCTCGAGCGGGATGTAAATCTGGCCGCGGTGGCGGTGGAGCGGCATCAACAGCAGCAACCCAGCGATCGCCTGCGCGACGCCGGCATGGCCGGCCGCTTCAGCCGACTGCGTGGCCTCGTCCGGCGCCAGGATCAGGCTTGCGAGCTGGATAAGCGCCGAGGCCGTCTCGCCGGCATAGCCTTCCAGCGCGCCGCGCGATTCCATCGGATCGTCGTAGAGGTCGAAGATGCGGGCATCGATCATGTCCGATAGCGTCTGGCGCGGCAGGCGGTGGGCCTCGATCGCAGACAGCAGGGCCGCGGCCACGGGATTGGCCTCGGTGGAACCGTGTGCTGTTCCCTCCAGAAGATCGCGCCAGTATTGCATGCGGACTTCACCGGGAAGCGGCTCGTGCACGAGATCGCGGATGCGGGCGAGTTCGGCGTTGAAGGCATAAAGGGCCGCAAGCGCGCCGCGCTTGTCTTCGGGAGACAGCAAGCAGGCGAGATAGCGGTCGCGATCACTGTCGCGCAGCATCGCCAGGCAGATGTCCTGGTTCGTCGAGGATTGATCGGCCATGCGTCAGACCGCGATCAGCGCCGCTGCGACGGCGCGCGATTCCATCAGCATGATGTTGAAGGTGCGTACCGCCGCACCCGTGCTCATCGAATCCGAGGAAATGCCGGCTGCCTTCAGCGCAGCTTTCAAGTCCGCAGGGATCGGGCGCATGTCGACGCCGGTGCCGAGCAGCAGGAATTCGATCTCGGACGCTTCGTTCAAAACGCGCTGCAGGTTTTCGATCGACAGCGGCATGGTCGCGTCCATGTCCCAGCCATGAATGCCTGACGGCAGGCAGAGGATCGAGCCGCGATGCGACATGTCGGCGAAGCGGAAGCCGCCGTTCCCGTAGGTATCGATCGGAGCGCGACCGGGAAAATGCGCTTCGCGTATTTCTATGCCTCTTGCCATATTCTCACACTGCCGGCTTGCCGGGCTGGACGGCCGGTTCCGGTACTTTCTTGTCGTTATCGTTATCGAGCGCATCCGGGCGGAGCTTGAAGACGATCAGCACCGGTGCAGCAATGTAGATGGAGGAAAACGTGCCGATGGCAACGCCAACAAGCATGATGAAGGCGAAGGAGCGGATGACCTCGCCGCCGAAAAGCGCCAGCGCAAGCAGAGCCAGCATGGTGGTCGCGGCTGTCAGCACGGTGCGCGACAGCGTCTGGTTGATCGAGGCGTCGATCAGGATCGGCAGCGGCATCTTGCGATAGCGCTTGAGGTTTTCGCGCATGCGGTCGTAGACCACGACGGTATCGTTGAGCGAATAGCCGATGATCGTCAAAAGCGCCGCGACGCTGGTCAAGTTGAACTCGATGCCGGTCAAAACGAAAAGGCCGAGGATCAGGATGATGTCGTGCAGCGTAGCGACAATGGCGCCGACGGCGAACTGCCACTCGAAGCGCATCCAGATATAGACGAGGATGACGATCAGCGACGCCAGGACGCCGAGCGACGCGGCGCGGGTGAGTTCGCCTGAAATGGCGGGGCCAACCACCTCGACGCGGCGGAAATCATAGTCGCTCGCGAGTTCGTCGCGTACCAGCGTGACCGCCGATTGCTCGGCATTCTCGCCGCCGCCCTGGGCTTCCAGCTGGATCAAAGCGCCGGCGGGATCGGCAAGCTGGCGGGCAAGGATGTCGCCGATCGGCAGATCGCCGAGGCGGGCTTGGATATCCTCCAGGTCGGCAGCACCCTGCTTGGCCTTCACCTCGATGATCGAGCCACCGGCGAAGTCGATACCGAGATGCATTCCGACCGCCGCGAAACCCACCATGGCTGCGACGCACAAGGCCGCCGAGGCGGTGAAGACGTAGCGGCGGATGCCCATGAAGCGGATGTTGGCGCGATCGAAGATGCCGGTGTGGACATCTTTCGGCAGATGCTTGGGATGACGGCGGTGCAGCCAGGTGACGACGATCCAGCGCGTCAGCGTGACGGCCGTGAAGATGGTGGTCAGGATGCCGGCGGCGAGCGTGACGGCAAAGCCACGCACCGCGTCGTTGCCGAGGAAATAGAGGATGACGGCGGCGATGACGATGGTGACGTTCGCATCGAGGATCGTCGTGATTGCCCTGGAGTAGCCGTAGTCGATCGCCTCGAAGAAAGGCCGGCCGGTCTTCGCCTCGTCACGGATGCGCTCGTAGATCAGGACATTGGCATCGACAGCCATGCCCATGACGAGCACGATGCCGGCAATACCCGGCAAGGTGAGCGTGGCGCCGATGATGCTCATCACCGCGAGGATGAGGATGAGGTTCAAGAGCAGCGACAGCGCGGCGATCAGGCCGAGGCCGCGATAGAAGCCGAACATCAGGCCGATGACCAGGATGGCCGCGACAATGCCCGCGACGAGCCCTGCCCGCGCCGATTCCGCGCCGAGCGCCGGGCTCACCGTGCGCTCCTCGACCGTCGTCAGCGTCGCAGGCAAGGCGCCGGCGCGCAGCATGAGGGCCAGATCGCTCGCCCCCTCCTCGGTGTAACTGACGGGGATCTCGCCCTTGCCGTCCAGGATCGGCGCGTTGATCGGGAGCGACGCCATGACCTGATCGTCGAAGATAATGGCGAGGTGGCCGCCGGCGTGCTGCTGCGTCTTTTCCGCCAGGCGCTTGGTGCCTTCGGCATCGAGCGCGTAGCGGATCGCTACCGTGTCGGCCTGCGCATCCGCGAATGACTGAACATCCACGACATTGGCGCTGGTGATGAAATCCGTGCGGTCCACGAGGTAGGGAACCGGCGGATCATCCAACGAATAGAGAACCTCGGAGCTCGCCGGCCAGCGCCCGTTGACCGCGTCCTGCCCCGACATGGTTTCGTCGAGCATGCGCACGGAAAGCTTGGCTGGCTCGTTGAGGATATTCTTCAGACGCTCGGCATCGATTACGCCGAAGACCTGGACATCGAGACGATCGGCGCCCTCCGGCTTGATCGCGAAATCCGGATTGCCGAGGCCGGCGATGCGGCGGCTGACGATGTCGACGGACTGAGCCTGCGCCTGCGAAATGGCGGCGTCGATGGCGGCATCGGCGATCTCGATCGTGAGGTCGCCGCTATCGGCCTGCTTGAGCGTGACACCCTGTGTCGAGCCGGTCAGATTTTTCAGCGCGGCGACTGCGGCGTCGACCTGCGCGGGGTCGGTGATCTTGACGGTGACCGTCTGGTCGTTACCCGTAAGCCCGGTGTAACGGATATTGGCCTGGCGCAACGAACGGCTGATCTCGCCAACGGTCGCCACGAGCTTCTGGCGCGCGACATCGGCGCGATCGACCTGGAAGACGACATGCGTGCCGCCCCTGAGATCGGAGCCCAGGACCACGCGGTGCTTGGACAGCCAGGAAGATAGCAGGCCGGACTGGCCGACCGGCAGGAAATTGGGGGCCGCGATTACCACGGCCACCAGCACCACAAACCAGATCAGAAGGGTCTTCCAGCGGGAAAAATGAAGCATTTTCTCTCGACTATGTCAGATCCGGGTGATCCGGTTCGTGGGATATGCTTGATGACTACGCGGCGTCTGCCTTTACAGGCTCGCCCTTGACACGGATTTCAGTGACGCCGGTGCGGACGACGCGAACGCGCACGCCATCGGCAATTTCGACTTCGATTTCTTTTTCATCAATCACCTTGGTGACCTTGCCGACGAGACCGCCGGAGGTGACGACCTGATCGCCGCGACGGATCGCCTTCAGCGCTTCGTCACGCTTCTTGGCCTGCGCACGCTGCGGACGGATGAGCAGGAAATACCAGACGACCATCAGCGGCACGAACAGGATGATCATTTCGAAGCCGGAACCGAACGGCGACGCCGCGCTGTCAGTGGCCTGGGCGAATGCCGGGGTGATGAACATGCTAATCTCCTCAAACTTTTCCGGAGGCGGATTGTCGCCTTTTTTCTCGGTGGCCGGACTATAATTATGGTCTTTGCGATTGCAACTGAAACAGCCGAAAACCGTACCGATTCCGCTGCCTCATAACCTTTCCGCAGGGAAAAGGCCATGCTACCCGGCTAGGAAAAGCGATTGGCACACAACAGCTTATCCGTGAAGGAGGAAACGCCATGGCCGAAGACGTCAACAGCATCATTCTCGGTGAACTGCGCCGGCTTGCCGATGCCGTGGAACGGCTGGCCGGGCCGCCGCCCGCCGTCAACGACTGGAACGCGGCCGATTGCTTCGTCTGGGCCCCTGCCCGCCAGCATTTGCAGCCTGTTCAGCGCCCAAACCGCGTGGCGCTGGCCTTGATCCGCGGCGTCGATCGGATGCGCGACATCCTGCATGAAAACACGGTGCGCTTCGCCGAAGGGTTTGCCGCCAACAACGTGCTGCTGTGGGGCGCCCGCGGCATGGGCAAGTCGTCGCTGGTGAAGGCCGTTCACGAAGATGTCAGACGCGAGAGCGGCGTTTCGCTGAAGCTGGTCGAGGTTCATCGCGAGGATATCGCCAGCCTGCCTGTTCTGCTCGATCTGCTCAAGGACACGCCGCACCGCGTCATCGTCTTCTGCGACGACCTCTCCTTCGATCATGACGACACGGCCTACAAGTCGCTCAAGGCGGCGCTTGATGGCGGCGTCGAGGGACGGCCCGACAATGTGCTGTTCTACGCGACCTCGAACCGCCGCCACCTTTTGCCGCGCCACATGATGGAGAACGAGCAGTCGACGGCGATCAACCCGTCGGAGGCCGTGGAGGAGAAGGTGTCGCTGTCGGACCGGTTCGGGCTGTGGCTCGGCTTCCACAAGTGCAGCCAGGACGACTATCTGGGAATGATCGACGGCTATGCCGCGCACTTCAAGCTGCCGCTCGATCGCGAGACGCTGCATGCAGAAGCGCTGGAATGGGCAACCACGCGCGGCGCCCGCTCGGGCCGCGTGGCATGGCAGTACATCCAGGACCTAGCGGGCCGGAAGCGCATCGCACTCGACAGGGCCTGAGACTGCCTTCACAGTTGCCTGAAACGACAAAAGCCCGGCGTCGGCCGGGCTTTTGCATTGTCCTCGATACACAATACCTATTCGAGGAAAGTCATCGGGTTCACCGGCGTCGCGTCCTTGCGGACTTCGAAGTGAACCTGCGGCTGCTTAACGTTGCCGCTCATGCCGGAGACTGCGACCGTCTGGCCGCGCTGGATCTTCTGGCCGCGCGTCACGCTCAGCGTGTCGGCATTGCCGTAGACGGTGACGGTGCCATCGTCGTGGCGGACGAGAACCGTATTGCCGAGTTCCTTGAGGCCGTTGCCGGCGTAGATGACGACGCCGTTTTCGGCAGCCTTGATGGCCGTGCCCTGCGGCACCGAGATATCGATGCCGTCGTTGCGGCTGCCGTTGACGTTGGCGCCGTAAGCCGCGATGACCGCGCCGCGAACCGGCCAGCGATACTTGCCGATGCCGGTGGCCTCAGGTGCTGCGGACGCCACTTCCTTCTTGGCGGCGTCGCTGACGCTTTCGCCGGCATCCGGCGCCTTGTAGGTGGCCGGCTGGGCCGCGGCCGTTGCCGGTGCGGAGACAGGCTGCGCGGCCGGCTTCTGCTCAGCCTTCGGCTGGATCGATGCCGTCTTCATGGTGTCGGCAGAGCCGCTACCGTTCGGGATATTCAGTTCCTGACCGATGCGGATCGAGCCGGCCGTGAGATTGTTGGCGGCCTTGATGTCGTCGATGCTGTTGCCGGTCGCCTTGGCGATCTTGGCAAGCGAGTCGCCAGACTTCACGACGTAGGTGCCGCCTGCGCCCTTCGGGCCGGCGCCGACGGGCGCCTTGCCGGACTGGTCGGCGCTCGCCATCGACTTGTCACGCGAGGCGTTCGAGCCGTTCGGGATGACCGCGAGGTTCTGTTCCTGGTTGCCTGATGGCTGCGGCGCATGCCCACCCTTGGCGAGGTCGTTCGGCTGGGCTGCGGCCTTGGCGGCGTTGCCGCCGTTGTAGGTCGGGATCAGAATGGTCTGGCCGGGCTTGGCAGCGGCTGCACTCTTCAGGCCATTGGCGCGCAGGATTTCCTTTTCCGGAACGCCGTAGCGGTTGGCAAGGATCGCGACGCTTTCGCCTGGGCGCATGGTGACCGACGGAGCGTTGGTCGAGGACCAGCCGGAGACCTTCGGCGTCGAGCCTGTGACGATGTTGTCGGCATTGCGCTTCGGCGGCACGATGACCTGGCCGGAATGCTGCGGCGCGTTGGCAGTCGGAAACGGCTGAGCGAGAGCAACCTGCTTTTCGCGAGCAGCCGACATGTTGCCGGAAGCCATGGGAGCCTGCGACACCGCCCCGGGAGCAGCAAGCTCGGCCCGCTGGACGGAAACAGGGGCGGACGCCATGCGAGCGCTCGAGCCGTAGGTCGACTGCTGGCTTGGATAGGGCTGGTTCATCGCCTGATTGTTGGCTGCATAGTTGGGCTGCATCGCGCCGCCCTGCATGTCCGCCTGCGGCACTGGATCAGCCCGAAGGCCGCTCATGCTCCGCCGAGGAATGGAATTCGTCGTCATCTGGTCCTGACCGGACGAAGAAAACAGACCGCCGAAACGTGTCACATCGGAACTGCAACCTGATGCAGCACTCGCCAGGAGAGCCACGATCAGGGCATTACCGGCAGACTTCCCGAACTTAGGCGAAACGCTGAAACGCATGACACTCGACCCACTGAATAACGCAACCATTTGTGGGTATGATTAAAGCGCGTTAGCATTACCAACCGGTTAAGGGCAAAGGCCCGCCTGACGTTTTTTGACAAATCGCTAACCATAGCGGCAGCGAGCGTCAGAGTTGGGAAGCGACGCGCGGAACAATCGGCAGGTATGGGGAGTTGAAAAGCTCTTCACGTTCGAAGCGGCTGCCGGTCTTGGTCAGGCGCACGAGACGACATTCGGTCTCGGAAATGATCAACGGCGCGATCATCGAACCACCGGAGACCAGCTGGTCGGCATAGAAGCGCGGCATGCTCTCGAAGGCGGCGGTGACCAGGATCCGGTCGAAAGTGCCCTCGCCCTGCAGGCCGGCGCTGCCATCGGCCTGGCGAACGATGATGTTGCGGATACCGAGCGTCTCGAAACGCTTCTGGGCGTTCGCGGTCAGCGTCTTGTAGCGATCGATGGTGAGCACGCGCTCGGCCATGCGAGCCATGACAGCGGCCATGAAGCCGCTGCCGGTACCCACTTCCAGCACACGCTGGCCAGGCTTAACCTTGAGAGCATGCAGGACGCGGACGGCGAAATCGACGCCTTCGAGGAAGGAGCCGCATTCAATCGGGATGGTGCGGCTGGAATAGGCCTGCTCGACAAACTGAGGCGGCACGAACAGTGAGCGCGGCGCCTGCTCGACCGCCGTCAGCAGATCAAGGTCGGACACGCCTTCGGCCCGCAGCCTCAAAACGAGTGCTGCAAACTCTTCCTTCTCCACCAGACGTGCCGCCAATGCGATTTACTCCGTACCCGAAAGCGCCCGCGCCACGCGGTCCTGTACGGAATAATCAGTCAGATCCAGTTTCAAAGGCGTTACCGAAATCTTGCGATTCTTGAGCGCGTTGACATCCGTGCCCTCGACGAAGGAGGCAGCACGCTCGCCGAAACGCAACCAGTAGTAGGGGAAACCACGACCGTCGGCGCGGGCGTCGATCTCGAGATTGAAGGCCAGCTTGCCCTGCGCCGTCACCTCCACGCCCTCGACCTCTTCCGGCGCGCAGTTCGGGAAGTTGAGATTGAGGAAGGTGCCATCAGGCAGATCGACCGCCATCAGCTTTTGCAGCAGCGCCGGCGCGTGCGTCTCGCAGACCTCCCAGGGCAAAATGCGATGATCGCCTTCACGCACATAAGCCTGGCTGAGCGCGAAGGAGCGAACGCCCTGCATCGTGCCTTCGATGGCGCCGGCGATGGTTCCTGAATAGGTGACGTCGTCGGCGACGTTGGAGCCGGCATTGACGCCCGAGAGTACGAGATCAGGCTTGATCTCCATCACCTGCTTGATGCCCATGATGACGCAATCGGTCGGCGTTCCCCTGAGCGCGTAATGCTTGTCGGAGATCTTGCGCAGGCGTAGCGGCTCCGACAGGCTCAGCGAGTGGGCAAGGCCGCTCTGATCAGTCTCCGGCGCGACGATCCAGACGTCGTCGGAGAGCTTGCGCGCAATCCGCTCCAGCGCCGCCAGACCTTCCGCGTGAATGCCGTCGTCGTTGGTAAGCAGAATGCGCATGGGCTCAGGCCGCCTTTTCGATCTTCGTCAGGCCGCCCATGTAAGGCAGCAGCACGTCGGGGATGGTGACCGAGCCGTCTTCGTTGAGATAGTTCTCAAGAACGGCGATCAGGCAGCGACCGACGGCGGTGCCCGAGCCGTTCAGCGTGTGAACGAAGCGGTTCGTCTTATCTTCCTTGCCGCGATAGCGCGTGTTCATGCGCCGCGCCTGGAAATCGCCGCAGACAGAGCAGGACGAGATTTCGCGGTAGGTGTTCTGGCCGGGCAGCCAGACCTCGAGATCGTAGGTCTTGCGCGAGCCGAAGCCCATGTCGCCGGTGCAGAGCGTCAGCGTGCGGAAATGCAGACCAAGGCGCTTCAGCACTTCCTCGGCGCAGGCGGTCATGCGCTCATGCTCGGCGATCGAGCTTTCGGCGTCGGTGATCGAGACCAGCTCGCACTTCCAGAACTGGTGCTGGCGCAGCATGCCGCGCGTGTCGCGGCCGGCGGAGCCCGCTTCAGAGCGGAAGGACGGCGTGAGCGCGGTGAAGCGCAGCGGCAGCTTCTCCTGCTCGAGGATTTCCTCGCGCACGAGGTTGGTGAGCGTGACTTCGGCGGTCGGGATGAGGTAGCGACCGTCCGTCGTCTTGAAGAGGTCTTCCTCGAACTTCGGCAGGTTGCCCGTGCCGAAGAGCGCCTCGGGGCGCACCATCAGCGGCGACGAGACTTCGGTATAGCCGTGCTCGCTGGTGTGGAGGTCGATCATGAACTGGCCGAGGGCGCGTTCCAGACGGGCCAGCGGACCTGTGAGCACGGTGAAGCGCGAGCCGGAAAGCTTGGCGGCGGTTTCGAAGCTCATGTAGCCGAGGGCTTCGCCGATCTCGAAGTGTTCTTTCGGCGTATGGTTCCAGCGCGGCTTTTCACCGGTCACGCGGCTAACGACGTTGTCGTTCTCGTCCTTGCCGACGGGGACGTCGTCATGGGGCACGTTCGGGATGCGCGAGAGAGCGTCGTTGAGCTCCTCGGTCGATGCGCGGTCGTCTTCCTCGGCGGCCGGCAGCAGGACCTTGAGGTCAGCGACCTCGGCCTTCAGCTTCTCGGCGAGCTCGGTGTTCTTCTGCGCCATCGCAGCACCGATCTCCTTGGAGGCGGTGTTGCGGCGGGACAGCATGTCCTGGACCTTCTGAACGGCCGTGCGGCGCTTTTCGTCCAGCGCGATCAGGCTTTCGGACAGGGGCTCGGCACCACGCTTGGCAAGGGCCGCGTCGAGGGCTTCGGGATTCTCACGGATCCATTTGATATCGAGCATCGTCGTTCCAGGTCGTTGAAAAAAAGGATGACCCGGCCAAAGCCTGACCGGGCCTCGACCGGATATTGGAAAGCGTTCAGCGAGAGATTGCGGAGGCGATCATACGTTGTCCGTTTTGGCAACGTCGCTCGAGCCGTCAGTCTCGTTGGCCGCATCGCGCGCACGCTGGCGTTCCACGAGTCGCGCCGCGTAGATGGCAATCTCGTAGAGAATGATGGTCGGCAGCGCAAGACCGATCTGGGACATCGGATCGGGCGGTGTCAGCACCGCGGCGACGATGAAGGCCATGACGATCGCGAACTTGCGCTTCTCGCGCAGCCAGTCCGAGGTCAGCAGGCCGACGCGGGCCAGAAGGGTGGTGATGACGGGCAGCTGGAAGACCAGGCCGAAGGAGAAGACCAGCGTCATGATGAGGCTGAGATATTCCGACACCTTCGGCAGCAGCGAGATGGCGACGTCGCCCTCGCCCGGCGCCTGCTGCATGGTCAGGAAGAACCACATGACCATCGGCGTGAAGAAGAAGTAGACGAGTGCAGCGCCCATCAGAAACAGGATCGGCGAAGCGATCAGGAACGGCAGAAAGGCCGAGCGCTCGTTCTTGTAGAGGCCGGGGGCGACGAACTTGTAGATCTGCGCGGCTATGATCGGGAATGCGATCACCAGGCCGCCGAACATGGCGACCTTGACCTGCGTGAAGAAGAATTCCTGTGGCGCCGTATAGATCAGCTGTGCCTTGGAAACATCGAGATGCGCCCACTGGACCGCCCACTTGTAGGGGAAGACCAGCGCATTGAAGAGATGCTTGGCGAAAATGAAGCAGACGATGAAAGCCGCGAAGAACGCGCCGATCGACCACATGAGCCGCGTGCGCAGCTCCATCAGATGCTCGATCAACGGCTGCGGCTTGTCTTCGATATCACCGCTCATGCTTCATCTTTCTTTTTCTTCGCTACCGGCTTCTTCGGTGCGGCCGTCGCGGCGACGACCGGCTTGGCGGCGGCCGTCTTCTTCGCTGGAGCGGCTTTGGCAGGAGCCGGATCGGCCTTAGCGGCCACCGGCTTGGAAGCTGGCGCGCGCTTGGGTTTCTCCGCAGGTACCGCAGCAACCGCTGCAACCGCATCAGACTTGGCTGCGACCTTGGCGCGCGGCTTGCGAGCCGGCTTTGCTTCGGCGGTCGGCACGGCAGCGGAGGTGGCGGGAACGGGCGTGGGAGCCGGCATCACGGCTGGCGCCTCGGTCGGTGCGACTTCAGGCGCCGGCATGAGGCCAGGCACTTCCGCCTTGCTGTCGACAGAGGTCGATCGCTGCAGGTCGGCTTTGATCTCGTTGCCCATCTGGCGCAGCGGGTTCATCGCTTCACGCAGCGTATTCACCGGGTTGAGCTTCTGCGCATCGTTCAGCGTCTGACGCACATCGTCCATATCGGCTTCACGCAGCGCCTCATCGAACTGGGCGCGGAATTCACCGGCGACCTTGCGGGCGCGCTGCGTCATCTTGCCGAAGGCACGCAGCATCGGGGGCAGATCCTTGGGACCCACCACGACAATCAATACGACCGCGATGACAAGCAGCTCGGTCCAGCCAATATCGAACATTCAAGGCTCCTGAACGGGAAACGCGGGGGCGGCGCTGCCCGGACGTGATTACTTCGTTTCGTCGGCCTTGTGATCGACGGTCTTGCCTGCTGTTGTCGTGCTCGAAGCTTCGGGGGCATCCTCATCGTTCATGCCCTTCTTGAAGCTCTTGATGCCCTTGGCAACATCGCCCATCAGTTCCGGAATCTTGCCGCGACCGAAGAGCAACAGCACGATGACCAGAACGATCAGCCAGTGCCACATGCTAAAAGAACCCATTACGCTAACTCCTGTTGTGATGCCCTATTGATGTAAGAATACCCGACATCAAATCCAACATCTAATTCCCCGTAGATAGACGCTTAATGTCACGGTATCGACCACCGTGACAAGATAGTCCCCGGTCGAAAAGTCGTGAAGACTATTGTTTTCGCTTGCAGTGGCGAAACAAAGACACGGAGCCGACTAATCCTCGGCCCCGCCTGATGGCGCCAGAAGGCCGAGTTCCTCAAGATCCATCTGCGTGATGGGATCCTCGTCTTCGGTCAGCTCGTCATTCATCGACGGCGACGGAATGTTGAAATTGGCCGGGATACGGCCGGAGAGCAGCCCTGCCCCCTTCAATTCCTCGATACCAGGCAAGTCGCGTAGTTCCTCAAGCCCGAAATGATCGAGGAAGTCGCGGGTGGTGCCAAGCGTGACGGGACGTCCCGGCGTGCGGCGGCGGCCGCGAAAACGCACCCAGCCGGCTTCCATCAAGACATCGAGCGTGCCACGCGAGGTCTGTACGCCTCGGATATCCTCGATCTCGGCTCGCGTCACCGGCTGGTGATAGGCGATGATGGCGAGAACCTCGAGGGCGGCACGCGAGAGTTTGCGCACTTCGTTTTCATCGCGGCGGATGACAAAGGACAGGTCGGCGGCGGTGCGGAACGCCCAGGCATCGTCGACCCTCACCAGATTGACGCCGCGATGGGCGTATTCTTGCTGCAGCCGCAGCATGATGGCGCGCACGTCGAAGGCTTTCGGCAGGCGATCACCGATGAAGGCTTCCGATACTGGCTGCGCGGAGGCAAAGACGAGCGCCTCGGCGATGCGCGCCGCTTCGCTCTCGTCGTGGACGGTGTCAGCGTCGGCGCGGCCGTCTTCGCGCTCGGCGTCGCCATTTTCCAGATCGGTATCTTCCAGATCGCTCAAGCCGGCAGCTCCTGTTCAACGACCTGCAGTGTCGCATGATTTGGGCCGCGCCGCATGTAGATCGGCTCGAAGACACCTTCCTGACGGATTTCGATCTTGCCCTCACGTGCGAGTTCAAGCGACGCAGCAAAGGCACTGGCGATCGCGGTCACGCGGTCCTCGGGCGAGGCCATATAGTTCAAGACGTGCTGCTCAAGCGCCGTCCAGTCGACCACCTCTCCGATCAGGCGGGTCAGCAGCTCGCGGGCGTCGGTGAGCGACCAGACGGTGCGGCGCGCGATCGTGACCTGTGTCACCGCCTGGCGCTGGCGCAACGATGCATAGGCCGTCAGCAGATCGTAGAGGCTGGCGTCATAGGCGGATTGGTGACGGTCGGGGATATGCTCGGGCGCGCCACGGGCAAGCACGTCGCGACCGAGACGATTGCGGTTCACGAGACCGCCCGCCGCCTCGCGCATCGCCTCCAGGCGCTTCAGGCGAAATGCCAGCGACGCCGCCATTTCCTCGCCGGAGGGCCCTTCGTCCTTGGCCTGTTGCGGAATAAGCAGGCGCGACTTCAGGTAGGCGAGCCATGCCGCCATGACCAGGTAGTCCGCCGCGAGTTCGATGCGGATGCGGCGGGCGCTGTCGATGAACAGCAGATATTGTTCCGCCAGCGCCAGCACGGAAATGCGGGAGAGATCGACCTTCTGGGTACGGGCGAGATGCAGCAAAAGGTCGAGCGGGCCTTCGAAGCCCGCGACGTCGATCAGCAGTGCCGGGTCGGTGGAGGCGCGGTCGGCGCCGCCGTCCTGCCACAGCTTGTCCATCGGCGTTGCCGAGGCCTGGGGCCGCTCCTGAACCTTTATCGTCGTCACGTCGTCTCGTTCCTTCCGCGATCAGACCGTCGCAAACATCGCATCGAATTCGGCGCGGATCGCGACCTCGTCGGCACCATCCGCTGCCGGGAACCCCTGCTCCACACGCTTGGCGCGCTCAAGCGCCTCGCCCTTGAGCAACGGAACATTGGCGACGACCTGCAGCATCTCGTCCATATGACCATTGCAATGCAGCACGATATCGCACCCGCCCGCAATGATATTCGCCGCCCGCTCGCCGAGCGTGCCACTCAACGCGTTCATCGAACTATCATCGGAAAGCAACAGGCCTTTGAAGCCGATGCGTTCGCGGATGATACCGTCGATGACCTTGCGCGAGGTGGTGGCCGGATTATCCGGGTCGATCGCGGTGAAAACGAGATGGCAGGTCATCGCCATCAATTCGTCCTTCATCGCGATGAATGGCGGGAAATCGTGTGATTCGAGCTCCTCGCGCGAGACGTGGACGACGGGCAGCTCGTGATGGGAATCGGCAAAGCCGCGGCCGTGGCCAGGCATGTGCTTCATCACGGAGAGAACGCCGCCCGCCTTCAGACCTTCTGAGGCCGCGATGCCCATGTCCGTCACGGTTTTCGGGTCCATGCCGTAGGCACGGTTGCCGATGACATTGCTGCTGCCTTCGACCGGCACGTCGAGAACCGGCAGGCAATCGACGTTGATGCCGAATTTCGAGAGATCGAACGCATGCAGGCGCGACATCAGCCAGGCAGCCCGCCTACCCTTCTCGGGATCCTGGCGATAGAGATCGCCCAGTTGCTGGCCGGAAGGATAATGCGGCAGGATCGGTGGGCGAATGCGCTGGACGCGACCGCCCTCCTGATCGATCAGCACCGGCGCATGCCAACCGACGCTTTCACGCATCTCGACGACCAAGTCAGCGATCTGCTGCGGTTCGGAAATATTGCGGCCGAACAGGATGAAGCCCCAAGGGCGCTCGCCCGCGTAGAAGGCCTTCTCTTCGGACGTCAGGGAAAGGCCACTACAGCCAAGGATCATCGCTTTTGATTCGGTCATACCCGAATCATAGAGACGCCTTGGCGAAATGCGAGCAGCGTCAACTGCCATTCACAAAAAAGAAGAGCACAAGAAGAACCTTGCAAACGAAAAGAACGGCGGGTGGGGCCCGCCGCTCTTCGATTATTCCGTTTTCGCGTCTTACTTCGAAATCAGGCAGGAGCCGCCAGCTGCGCGATATTTCTCGCAGATCGCAGCCGCTTCGTCCTTGGAACCGGCGGTGATGCGCAGCCGGTAGTAGGTGCCCTTGCCTGCGATGTCGGCCTTGCGGATTTCGTAAGGCATACCCGCCAGCACGCCGCCGAACTTCTTCGACAGGCTTGCATAGGACTTCTTGGCTTCGGCTTCCGACGGCAAGGATGCGATCTGGACGCCGTAGCTGCCAGGAGCGGCCGTCGTCGGCTGTGCCTGTGCCGCTGCCGGCGGAACCGCCGCGACTTCCTTCGGCGCCTGGGCCGTAGGTGCTGCGTTTGCCGGTGCTAGGGCCGAAGCGCCCGGACGCGATGCCGGCGTCGGCGCGGTGTCGGTCTTTGTGCTGGTTACGGCACGGACCGGCGGGTTGACGCTGTCAGGCGTTGCCGCTGCCGCCTTGGCAAGCACGTTTTCGGAGGTCTGCTTTGCTGTCGGCGTCGTGCCTTCGACCGGCGTCGAGCGAATGTCGGCAGACGCCAGCTGTTCGATCGTGGGCGCCGACGCCGATGCACCGCCTGCCGCGATCTTCTGCGTCTGCACCGTGGTGGGCTTCGGCAGCGAGGATGCAGCGGGTTCCGGTGCCGGCTCGTCGCGGGCGACAAGCGTGCCATCAGGCTTGACGATCATGGTGCGGACCTTGCGCGCCGAGACTGACGGCGAACGATCGGCATCCGACGGATTGGCAGCGGCCGTATCGGTCGCGTCGTTCGGCAGCAGGCGCGGATCCTGGGTATCGCCGACGGGCGTCGCCATCGAAGGCATCGGCGCGTCGTTGTCTTCGGGCAGCGTTTCCGGCGTCAGCGTGCGCTGAACGACGTCAACCGGCTGCTCGTCGCTGGACACCAGCGACTTCTGCTTCGGGGCTTCAGCAGCCGCGCCACCAACGCTGTCGTAGACAGCCTTGTCCTGGTTCGGAACGGTCTTGCCACCCGGGTTTTCCGGAACGACCTTGACCGGGTCCTTATCGGCCACGATGACGCGTGGTTCACCGGTAGCGATACCGAGGCCGCCGTCGCGTGCCAGGAAGGAATAGCCGGCGTAAGCGACGCCGCCGAAAATGACGATGACGGCGGCTGCCGCCAGCATGCGCTTCATCGAGCGGGCACGGCTCATATCCTCGGCGTCGCTGGCCGACTGGATCTGAACTTCGGACACCGTCTCGCGACGCTGCTGCACAGGCTCGTTGACGCTGCGGCGGAAATCTTCCTCAAGCGCGCGCTCGAATTCATCGAAGCTCTGTGCCTGTGGCTGCGGCCGTGCGACGGATGCCACGGCGGCGACAGAGGCTTGGGCGCGAATGTTCTGAGCCGGCTTTGCGGGCGCTTCAACCGGCTTGGCTGGCGCCAGCAGGTTGGCAATCTCCGAATCGACGTCGAAATCGAAATCCGACATCGCGGGGACGGGTTCGTGCTTTTCGACCGGCGGCAGCGTCGGGACATGCATCTCGACCGCTTCCATCTGATACTCCGCATCGGAGATCATCGACGGATCGAAGGGCAGCTCTTCCGTCGTATCGACGACGTGTGTCGGCGCACGGTAGGACGGCGCTTCTGGCTCGGGCGAACGGTAGACCGGCGCGGCCGCCTGGTAAGCGGGCGCCTGGTAGGTCGGTGCCTGATAAGCCGGAGCAGGCGCAGATGGCTGGTACGGCGCAGGCTGCGCGGCAGGCGCCGGCTGATAGGCCACCGGTGCTGCTACAGGCTGCAGCTTCGGCTGCTCGATCTCCTCGGCCACGACGGGCTCGACGAAATCGAGGTCGGCAAGCTCAAGCTCGATCCCTTCGAGATCGAGCTCGAAGTCATGACCGGCGAACGGGTCTTCCGCATCGGGTGCTGCCTTGGCGGCAACCGGCTCGGGTGCGCGAAATGGCACCGCGGGCGCTGCCGCCACAGGAGCGACGGCGACGGGCGGCTCGGGTACGTAGATGGGTGCTGGGATCGGCGCTTGCGCGACCGGGGCGACCGGCTGCGCTTCAACAGGCGCGGCTTCACGAGCGACAACGGGATACTGCGAGACATCGGCCAGCAGGTCATCGATATCGAAAGCGATATCGTCGACCTCGGTTACTGCTTCCGTCAGTGCGGCATCGGCCTTGACGTCGCCACCCTTGGCGGCAGCGGCGAGGTCGAAAGCGCTGTGATCGACGACAGGTTCGACGATCGGCTCAGCGACGGGCTGCTCGAAAGCGAGAGCCGGTTCGTGGCGATCGATCTCGGCGGGGGAACTGGCAGCGGCCGGGGCTTCGAAGGCGGCTTCGCGACGCGGCGCGACAGGCACAGGCTCGGCGGCGACTACGGGCGCCGGTGCGACAACAGGGGCTACTGCCTGCTCTTCGCGGCGAGACGGATGGAAATTGGCGATCGGCAGGCGGATGCTTGCGGCCGACCACTGCGGCGCCTTGGCAGGCTGTACCGGCGTCGGCGCGGCACTGATCGAAAGCTCGAGCTCCTCGATCAGATCGCGAGCGCCGCCGGAAGCGGGCTCTGCGGGGCGCGAGACACTTGCCGCCCAATCAGCGGACGAGAGGATCGCGCGGGCATCGGGTTGCTCGACGACAGACGACTGCCCGACGACAGGCAACGTCTCATCTTCGACCCGTTCCGAGACAACTGGCGCCTCATACTGGACAGGCTCGACCTCGTAGCGCGGCGCCTGTTCGTAGTGCTGTGCGGGCTCGTAGTGCGGCTCGGGCTCTTCATAGGTGACGGGCTCCGGCTCGGCATAGACGACCGGCTCAGGCTGAGCGTAAGCCGTCTCGATCGGACGATCAACGACTGCCGGCGCGGTCGGAGCGTCGTAACGCTCGAACTCGCGCAGCAGTTCGTCTTCGAGATTGAAGGCAGGCTCCTGCCTTGGCGCCGCTTCGACGGTGTTTGCCGCTACACGGGGCTCAAAACCGACGATACGCGCAAGCTCCGCAAGGGGATCGTCGTCAGCAAAGAGGTTCGCATCGTTACGCGTGTCATACGCCCGCTGTTTATCTGCCATACTCATCCACTCGCAAATGCAAAGGTTTCGTGCCAGCGCATTGTGGGTAAATGGTGACGCTACCGCATCTCTTCCGGCGCAGCCGTTCCTGCGATGGCAAGACCCGACTTCAAAACGGACGCAACGGCGTACACCAGCCCTAGTCTGGTAATACTAGACTCTCGGCTCTTATCGTTAATAAATCGTAAGTCTACCTGATCCTTACCCTTATTCCAATGTGCATGGAAAGAACTGGCAAGATCATAGAGGTAGAATACGACACGATGCGGCTCTTGCGACTGAGCCGCCGCCTCGACCAGCCGAGGGAACTCGGCAACCTTCGCAACCAATTGTAATTCCGCGGGATCTGAGATTCCGGACACGGCTTTCGCGAGGATCTCAGGCGACACGTCGAGATCCGGAAATGCCTCTTTGGCCTGCCTGAAGACAGACATGCAACGGGCATGGGCGTACTGTACGTAAAAGACCGGATTGTCTTTCGACTGCTCCGTTACTTTGGCGAAATCGAAGTCCAACGGCTCCGAGCTCTTTCTATACAGCATCATGAACCGCACCGAATCGCGGCCGACTTCCTCGACCACATCGCGCAGCGTGACGAAGTCGCCCGAACGCTTCGACATCTTGACCGGTTCGCCATCGCGGAACAGCTTGACCAGCTGGCACAGCAGGACGGTAAGCTTGGCCTTGCCTTCCGAGACGCCACGCGCAACCGCTTCCAGGCGCTTGACGTAGCCGCCATGGTCGGCGCCGAGCACGTAGATCATCTCGCTGAAGCCGCGATCATACTTGTTCTTGAAGTAGGCCACATCGGCGGCGAAATAGGTGTAGGAGCCGTCGGACTTGATCAGCGGACGGTCCATGTCGTCGCCGACTTCAGTCGAGCGGAACAGCGTCTGCTCGCGGTCTTCCCAATCTTCCGGCAGCTGGCCCTTCGGCGGCGGCAGCGTGCCCTTGTAGACGTGGCCCTTGAAGGTCAGGTCGTTGATGGCAGTGCGGATCGGCGCCCCGCCATCGGCGTGCAGCGTGCGCTCGGAGAAGAACACGTCGTGATGGACGTTCAAGGCATCCAGATCCTCGCGGATCATCACCATCATCGCGTCGATGGTGCGATCCTTGACCAGCGGCATCCACTGGTCCTCGGGCATATTGTGCAGCTTGACGCCGTAGTCCCGCGCCAGCGCTTCGCCGACCGGCACGAGATAATCGCCCGGATAGAGACCGGCCGGGATCTCGCCGATCTTCTCGCCGAGCGCCTCGCGGTAGCGCAGGAAGACGGAGCGCGCCAGCACGTCGATCTGCGAGCCGGCGTCGTTGATGTAGTATTCCTTGGTGACGTCGAAGCCGGCGAAGGACAAGAGGTTGGCCAGCGCGTCGCCGACGACGGCGCCGCGGCAATGGCCGACGTGCATCGGTCCGGTCGGGTTGGCCGAGACGTATTCGACATTGACCTTGCGACCCTGCCCCAGCGTCGAGCGGCCGTAATCGGTGCCGCTCAGGATCATCGAGGCGAGCAGGCGCTGCCAGTAGCCGACGGCGATCCTGATATTGATGAAGCCCGGGCCCGCCACCGAGACTTCGGCGACGTCAGGGTCTTCCTGGAGCTTGGCGGTGATGATCTCGGCCAGCGCGCGCGGGTTGGTGCCCAGCGGCTTGGCAAGCACCATGGCGGCGTTGGTCGCGACGTCACCGTGGCTCGGATCGCGCGGCGGTTCGATGGCGATGCGGCCGAAATCCAGCTCGGATCGCTTTTCCTTGACCAGATCGATCTGTTCAAGGGCGGTTTTAATCCTGGCTTCGAAATCGGTAAAAAGGTTCATCGCACTCTTCCATGCATAGGCTGTGCCACACGGCATCCGCCCGGCCTTTGCCGAGCGACCGCTGCCTAGCGCAAATCCGGAGTCTGGTCAAACAATCGCCTGTGGGCGCTGATGGCGTAGGTATCGGTCATGCCGGCGAGATAATCTCCGACATGGCGCGCCTTGGGTGCTTCGGCAAGGCCGGCGATGTGATCCACCCAATAGTGGCTCTGCATCTCCTTCGGGTTGGCCATGTAGGCCGAAAACAGGTCGGTGACGATCTGCGCGGCGCCGGCGCGGATGCGCATGATGTCGGGATGCCGGTAGATGCGCTTGAAGAGCATCGCCTTGATCTGCCTGTCTGTCTCGGCCATGCCCTTAGAGAACGTCGCGATCACGCGGCTGGCATGCCTGACGTCGTCGGCGCTCTCGGGGCGGATCTCGGTCAGGCGCTCCTGTGCCACGGAGATGACGTCCTCGACCATGCGAGTGATCTGGCGGCGCATGATCTCGTGGGTGAAGCGGCTCGGCTCCAGCGTGGGGTAGCGCTCCCTCACCTCGGCCATCAGGCCAGAAAGGAACGGAATATCCTCGAGCATGTCGAAGGTGAGATAGCCCGAGCGCAGGCCGTCATCGATATCGTGGGTGTTGTAGGCGATATCATCGGCAATCGCGGCCACCTGTGCTTCCAGGCTGGCGAATGTGTCGAGCTGGAGATCGTGAATCTCGCAGTAATCGAGGATCGGCTGCGGCACGGGGCCGTGCGTGCCCGTTCCGTCCTTGGTCAAGAGCGGGCCATTGTGCTTGACCAGGCCCTCAAGGCTTTCCCACGTCAGGTTGATACCGTCGAAATCGGCGTAGCGGCGCTCGAGCTTGGTGACGATGCGCAGCGACTGGGCATTGTGATCGAAGCCGCCATAGGGCAGCAACACTTCGTGCAACGCGTCCTCGCCGGTGTGGCCGAAGGGCGTGTGGCCGAAATCGTGGACGAGGGCGACGCCTTCCGCCAGATCCTCGTCGAGCTTCAGCGCCCTTGCCAGCGCGCGGGCGATCTGGGCCACCTCGATGGTGTGTGTCAGACGCGTGCGATAGTGATCGCCATCCTGGGCGATAAAGACCTGGGTCTTGTGCTTGAGCCGCCGGAAGGCTGTCGTGTGGACGATGCGATCGCGGTCGCGCTGGAAGTCCGAACGCGTCGGGCTGGAGTTCTCGGGATAGAGCCGCCCACGCGTCGTCCACGGGTCAGCCGCGTAGATTGCCCTGTCGCTGTTACCGAAGCCTAATGCACGTCTGTCGATCGTCATTCTTCACCGTCACTCGCCATGTCCCAGCGCGCGCCCATTGACGCCGCCATATGCTCTTCATACCTATAGAGAGCATAAACGGCAAAGAGACGACGTTGCGTCCACTTTGCCGCGGGCCGCGCTTTCATGATATAAGGCGCGATAGCGTTGAAAAACAGCCGTTTATATTGATGGCTGGACCCCTATTCTCTCCGGATCTTGACCCCGGCAGGAGCAGACATGACCGAAGCAAGTGTAACCCTTTCCGACGCCGCGGCGAAGCGAATCGCCACCATCGTCGGCAGCGACCCCGGCAAGAGCGCGTTGCGCGTCTCCGTCGAGGGCGGCGGCTGTTCGGGTTTTTCCTACAAGTTCGACCTGACCGACGGCATCCAGGACGACGATGTCATCGTCGAGAAGAACGACGCGAAGGTGCTGATCGACAGCATGTCGCTGATCTATATGGCGGGCTCGGAGATCGATTTCGTCGATAACCTGCTCGGCCAGTCTTTCCAGATCAAGAACCCGAACGCGGTCGCCAGTTGCGGCTGCGGCACCAGCTTCTCGATCTGACCACCCTCCTCCGCTATCCACACCGAACCGGCCGAAGATTGTCTTCCGGCCGGTTTAACGTCTTGTGGCTGGCTCATGGAGCACGCTAGAAGAAGACGTCAAAGCGGAACGGGACCAAAGAATGAAGATCGCGACCTGGAACATCAACGGCGTCAAGGCGCGCATCGACAACCTCACGCAGTGGCTGAAGGATTCGAGCCCCGATATCGCCTGCCTGCAGGAGATCAAGACGGTCGACGAGGGCTTTCCGCGGCTGGAGATCGAGGCTCTGGGCTACCATGTGGAGACGCATGGACAGAAGGGCTTCAACGGCGTCGCCATTCTCTCCAAGACCAAGCCGGACGAAGTGACGCGCGGCCTGCCGGGCGACCCGCTCGATGAGCAGGCGCGTTTTCTCGAGGCCGTCTTCTCAATTCCTGGAAATCGCGTCGCCCGGGTCTGCTGCCTCTATCTGCCGAACGGAAATCCCGTCGATACCGAGAAGTACAGCTACAAGCTTGCCTGGATGGAGCGGCTGCGCACATTCGCGGCGGAGCGGCTGGCCTACGAGGAAATCCTGATCCTCGCCGGCGACTACAACGTCATCCCAGAGCCGCATGATTGCTTCGATCCGAAGGTGTGGGAGAACGACGCGCTGTTCCTGCCGCAGACGCGGGAGGCGTTTCGCAGGCTCGAGAGCCTGGGGCTGACGGATGCGGTGCGCGCGACGACGGATGCGGTGCCGGCCTATACGTTCTGGGATTATCAGGCCGGCGCGTGGCCGAAGAACCACGGCATTCGCATCGATCACCTGATGCTATCGCCCGAAGCCGCCGACCGGATGACCTCGACCGATATCGAAAAACATGTGCGTGCTTGGGAGAAGCCTTCCGACCACGTGCCTGTGGTCGCCTATTTCGATTTCGCGGCCTAAGGGCTAGGCGGCACCAATCGAGGCCGGATCTCGGCGATCCGGTCTTACATCACTCAGTCGGTGTTGCTGCTGGCGATCTTGTGCGAGAGGGCGATGGCATTGCGGCGGTCGCTTTCGCTGGCAACCGAGAAGGCCTGCTCCTGCAGCGATTCCATCCAGTTGCAATCCTTCGGCTTGCAGCGATCGAGTGCCGCCGTCATCAGCGCCAGGCCGTTGGCCGACTGGCCTTCCTGGAACAGGATATTGCCGAAGACGGACATGGCGCCCGGGTGACCGGCCTTGCGGGCCTGGTTCAGCCACTTCTTGGCCTGCTGCGTGCTGGTGGCGCCGCCATCGCCGGCAAGCATCATCTGCGCCAGCTGGAACTGCGCTTCGGGAACGCCGAAGGTGGAGGCGACCTGGAAGTAGATCTGGCGTGCCTGCGTGAGATCGGTCTTGACGGGGCTGCCCGGAATGCCGTGCTTGTAATATCCGGCGAGCGACAGCAGCGCGTTGACGAAGAAGCCGGTATCCTCGGAACCGGGCTCGACGCCCTGCTGGGCAATCTCGCTGTAGATCTTGAAGGCTTCGAAATCGTCCTGCGCGACGCCGTCGCCATCGGCATACATGTTGGCTAGCGCCCAGCGCGAGCCGGTGTGGCCCTTTTCGGCCGCGTATTTATAGGCCTCGACGGCCTCTTCCTTCTGGCCGTTCTTGTAAGCCTTGAAACCGAACTTGAAGAGATCGAAAGGACCGGATTCCTTGTTGACGCCCGACTTGATGTCGAACGCGCCGGCCGGGGTGCTCATCGCCGCACAACAGGCGACGGAAAGCCCCATGAGCATCAATCTGAAAGGTCTGAACTCGAACGTCAGCATTTCACTCGATTTCTTTCGTTTCCACCCATGCGCGCCATATCGAACATCCCGCCCGTTCGGCCCGCAGATAAAGTCCCTTCGGCGAGCGATCCCGCGGTGGGTTCCAAGACCCGCTTGCCCGCGTCGCATCCAGCCTTTTGCTCTCCAAAGAGAGCCTTCATTTCCTTCGCATCGACCGCAGCCGCCCGCTTCCCGGCGCGACCTGACGGCAATGCTTTCAACCTCACTTCGGCGAGCCCGCCGTGCGGCATTTCGCCTCCAGAAATGTCGTAGTCACCAATTGTGACAAAACGCGAGACGTCGTTACCGAAAGCCGGTCCGGAAAGCGGCAACACCGTCGAACGTGAGGAAAATGAGAGGCTTGAGAACGCTGCGTTCGAACGACGTTTTGCGGCTGAAACACCCTGTAAAACAGGCGAAACAATCGAGGCGGCGCCAACGCTGCCGCACCTCATGTCCGTCTCTTTCACACTCACCGAAAAACGACCCATCTTACTCTTTTACGCGCACCCTATGCCTGCCATTCCCTTGCCCGAGATTACCGCTGCGCCCAGTTTGTGGCGGGAAATGGACAATTCGTGATGGAGCTCATCATACGCCAACACTCAAAAAAAACTGTTGCTGAATCGTCACAAAATGACACGTGACGAGAGCATGCTTAATGGCGCCAAGACAAAGAAAAGCCCGACAGTTTGCCGGGCTTTCACTTGCACTGATCTTGGCTGGTCAGAACTTGACCTTGATGCTGGTGGAGATGGCCGCCACGAGATCGTTGCCGTAGTCGTAGGTTGCGTCATCACCGTAGGTTACGCCATCCTTGACGATCGTGCCTGACGATCCGCTGGTCATGACGCCGAGCGCTCCGGCAAGGCGCCACTCGATGTTTTCGGTCGGGCTGTAGGAAGCGCCGACGCCGAGCGTCCATACATCGGCCTGCGCACCGTAGCCGTCGCTCGTGCCGCGATCCCAGGTGAGGCTGACGGCCCCGCTCCACTGATCGTTGAACTTGTGACCGACGCCGCCCGTGAGGGTCCAACCGTCACGATAGCCGAGATCGAGCGATGTCAGCTGGTTCGACTGGCCGCAGGCGGTGCCGCGCGTCGAGGTGGGGCAAAGGGACACGGACTGGAGAACGCTCCAGTTTGTCCACTTGACGGAGCCGAAAGCCAGCCAATCCGGTGCGATGCCGCTCTGCAACTTGAGCTCAAGCGAATCCGGGGCTTCCGCTTCCCCATAAACATTGGTGATCTTCCCGCCGTAGACCGGGACCACGGGAACCTGCGTCAGGTCGACCGTGCCGCTCAAACCGTCATATTTGACGCGGCTGTTATACACCAAGCTGGCGCGCATCGCGTATTCGGGAATTTCATAGGCGACGCCGAGGCGCCAGCCCCATGCATTGTCGCTCAAATCGAGGCGGCCGACGCCGGTGCCCAGACCGAGGGCCAAAGGAGCGGTGCTGACCAGCTTCTCCTGGAAGCCCTCTATCTCCTGATAGAATGCACCACCGATGATGCGCGCCTGGCCTTGGCCGAGATCGAATTTGTACGAACAGGTCGCCCCGTAATTGTGGCTCTCGATCTTCGTCTCGACGTTATTGTTTGCGCCCGCCCAGTTCACACCTGGGTTCGTATGGGCGCCAAAGGGCTCCGAATAATCGACAAGGCAGTCAACGTCGCCGACGCCGCCCTTGAAGCCCAGATAGGGAACGGCGTAGTTTTCGGTGTCATCGGCGTGGTTGGGGCGCGAGTTCAGATTCCCGCCGCCGGTGGCGTTCGACGTATTCACGTCACGCGCATTCTTCAGCTTGCGCTGCGGCATGACGTAGATCACGCCGGACTGAATCGAAAACTGCGATGCATCGAACAACTGATCGATATTATAGCCGCCACGCTCCAGACCGCCTGCAAGAGCCGGCTGTGCGAAGGTCGGAACCAACATGAGCGGCAGTGCTGCTGCCATAAACTTACGAGATGCCAAGGTGTCTCCCCCACTGAGGCAATTGCGATGGGGCGACTGTGACGGCGAGAAGTTAAAATGGCAACTTCGTGACCGAGCGCGATTGAAAAGTGAGCTAATGGATGCTTTACGTAAAAAATTGACGGGCACGTCAAAATTTCCTCGTTTTAGAAAAAATTCCTCAGATATTCGAAGAATCAATCGGGTGACAGAGCGATCGTTCTATACGCGCACAGTTCTGTTACCTTCTGACAACAGTTTGATTTTTAGCAAAAAGCTCGTGGAAAAGATGAAAACCGGCGCCGCGCCGCCCGGATTATGGCGTGGCGCGGGTCATTTACGGTTAATCAAATGAAAAAAGGCGCCTGATTCACGATCAGGCGCCTTGGAATGAAATACTATTGAAAGTTGATTTCAGGTTGCTTCATTTACACGCGCGAGAGCCGTCTTCAGGCTCGCGAGCTGGCTCGTGAGCTCTTCCAGACGCTCGCGCTCGGCGGCCACGACCTCGGGATTGGCGTTGGCCACGAACTTCTCGTTCGACAGCTTGCCATTGATCCGGGCCATTTCCGCTTCGACCTTGGCGATCGCCTTTTCAAGGCGCGCCTTCTCGGCGGCAATATCGATCAGCGTACCGAGCGGCAGGCAAACTGTCGCCTCGCCGGCCACGATCTGAGCCGCACCCTTCGGCGCCTGCTCTGCGAGCGAGATGCCATCGACGCGCGCCAAACGCTTGATCGCCGCGTCGTGACGCGCCAGGCGATCACGCGTCAGGCTGTTGGCGTTGACGAAGACGAGCGGGGCTACGGCCGACGGCGGTACGTTCATTTCGGAGCGAACCGAGCGGATATCGGAGACGAGGTCGATCAGCCAGTTGATCTCGTCGGCTGCCGCGTCGTCGGCGTAGGACGGCGACGGCCATTCGGCGTGGCAAACCAGGCCATCACGCTCGCGGCCCTCACCTGCCGTATGCGCCCAGAGCTCTTCGGTCATGAAGGGCATGAAGGGATGCAGCAGCTTGTAGATCTCTTCGAGCACGTAGGCGACGCAGGACTGCGCCTCCTTCTTGGCGCCCTCGTCCGTGCCGCCGAAGATCGGCTTCAGCAGTTCGAGATACCAATCGCAGACCTGGTTCCAGACGAAGCGATAAAGAACACCGGCGGCATCGTTGAAGCGATAGGCTTCGATGGCCTCGGTAAGATCGCGTTCGGTGCGGGACAGTTCCGTCAGGATCCAGCGGTTGACCGTGAGCTCGGCGGCCTCAGGAATGAAATGCGGGTCGCTGACTACGCCGTTCATCTCGGCGAAGCGCGTGGCGTTCCACAGCTTGGTGCCGAAGTTGCGGTAGCCGGCGATGCGGGCCGGATCGAGCTTCACGTCGCGACCCTGGGCTGCCATGATCGCCAGCGTGAAGCGCAGCGCGTCGGCGCCGTACTCGTCGATCAGCTCCAGCGGGTCGATGACGTTGCCCTTGGACTTCGACATCTTCTGGCCGTTCTTGTCGCGAACCAGCGCGTGGATATAGACCGTGTGGAACGGCTCGACCGGAACGCCGTCCTCGTCCTTCATGAAGTGCAGGCCCATCTGCATCATGCGAACAACCCAGAACGGGATGATATCGAAACCGGTTACCAGAACGTTGGTCGGGTAGTAGCGCGCAAGCTCGGGCGTCTTTTCCGGCCAGCCAAGGGTCGAGAACGGCCAGAGAGCCGAAGAGAACCATGTGTCGAGCACGTCTTCGTCGCGCGTCAGGATTTCACCGGGCTGGAAGTTCTCGAGCTTCTCCTCGACCCAAGCCTTCCACGGACCCTCGTGAGCGATGTAGTGCTGAATGGCGGCCTGCAGGGCCTCTTCCTCGGTCTTCTCGACGAAGACCTGACCGTCGGGACCGTACCAGGCGGGAATCTGGTGACCCCACCACAGCTGACGGGAAATGCACCAGGGCTGGATGTTTTCCATCCATTGGAAATAGGTGTTTTCCCAGTTCTTCGGCACGAAATTGGTGCGGCCTTCACGGACCGACGCGATCGCCGGCTGGGCCAGCGTCTTGTTGTCAACCCACCATTGGTCGGTCAGGCGCGGCTCGATCGGCACGCCGCCGCGGTCGCCATGCGGGACCACATGTTTGTGCGGCTCGATCTTGTCGAGCAGGCCGGCCTCTTCGAAAATCTCGACGATGATCTTGCGGGCGGTGAAACGGTCCTGCCCCTCCAGACGGTCCCAGGCGCCATGCAGCGCTGCCGGATGATCGAGACCTTCGAGGAAGTCCTCGTTCTCCTTGATCGAGATCGAGGCATCGATGTTCATGACGTTGATGGCGCGCAAACCGGCGCGCTTGCCGACCTCGAAGTCGTTGAAGTCGTGCGCAGGCGTGATCTTGACGGCGCCGGTACCGGCTGTCGGATCGGCGTAGTCATCAGCGACGATCGGGATCTTGCGGCCGACAATCGGCAAGATGACATGCTTGCCGACGATCGACTTGTAGCGCTCGTCTTCAGGATTAACCGCGATGCCGGTATCGCCGAGCATCGTTTCCGGACGGGTCGTCGCGACGACGATGTAGTCGCGCGTCTCGAATTCCGTCGGCTTGCCCTCCTCGTCGAAAGCGATCGGGTACTGGTAGGTGACGCCCGCTTCCAGCGGATAGCGGAAGTGCCAGAGATTGCCCTTGACCTCCAGCTGCTCGACTTCCATGTCCGAAATCGCGGTCAAGAGCTTCGGGTCCCAGTTGACCAGACGCTTGTCCTTGTAGATCAGGCCTTCCTTGTAGAGGCTGACGAAGACTTCGAGGACGGCCTCGGACAGGCCTTCATCCATGGTGAAGCGCTCGCGCGACCAGTCGCACGATGCGCCGAGGCGCTTCAGCTGATTGAAGATCAGACCGCCCGACTCGTTCTTCCACTCCCAGACCTTGTCGATGAAGGCTTCGCGGCCCATGTCGCGGCGGCCGGGCAGCTGCTGTTCCATCAGCTTGCGCTCGACGACCATCTGCGTGGCGATGCCGGCATGGTCCATGCCCGGCTGCCACAGCACGTCCTTGCCGCGCATGCGCTCGAAGCGGACCATGATGTCCTGCAGCGTGTTGTTCAGCGCGTGGCCCATGTGCAGCGAACCCGTCACATTCGGCGGCGGGATCACGATGGTGAAGCTGTCAGCGCCCGGCTTGGCATTGGCGCCCGCGCGGAAAGCGTCCGCCTCGTCCCATTTCGCGGCGATTTTCGGTTCAACGGCTGCGGAATCGTAGGTCTTTTCGAGCATTTTTGGACCAAATCTGGAGGTTCTATTGATGCGGGTTGTAAATAGGATGCCCGCCGGCAAGTCAATAAAAAAGCCGCCCCGGGGACCGGAGCGGCTCTTTCACGAAACAGCGGTCCGATCAGCGGCGCGGGCCGCGCGCCACGCGCTCGATCTCTTCGCGCACGAGGCGCTCGACCAGGGTCGGCAGGTTGTCGTCGAGCCAGTCGCGCAGCATCGGGCGCAGCATGTCCTCTGCGATCTCGTCGAGCGAGCGGCGTTCGGCGCCATCGATGGCGGCAGCCAGTTCCTCGAACGAGCGGGCGATCTGCAGGCCGGCATCCTGCGAGAGCAGCGACTGCTGGGTTTCTTCCATCAGGCTCGGCAAAAGGCGATCCGACATCGGCGCGGCGTAGAGCGGTTGTGCCGAGATCGGCGCTGCCGACATGGGCGGAGCAGCCATGGGCGGAGCGATGGCGACCTGCTCCTGAACCGGCGCTGCCGCGGGCTGAACAGTTTCGGTCTCTACGGCCGCCGGCTGCTGAGACGGCATTTCGAACGCCATCGCGGCCGGCTCTTCGACCAGCACGGGCTCGGGTGCACGCTGCGGCGCCGGAGCGGCATGCTGCATCACCGGGAGCTCCTCGGCTACCTGCTGCGGCCGCTCTTCCATGACGGGAGCCGGTGCGACAGGCGCCGGCTGCTGGCGAAACTCGAGAGGCGGTTCGCGCTGTGGCTGCAGGGTGTTGCGCTCGGAAGCCGCGCGAACGCGGGCTGCGACATCAGCGAGCGACATGGCGGCGCGCGGCGCTTCCTGCGCGGGCGCCGAGCCCGCCGAATTTGCCGCGACGAAACGCGGATCGGCCTGCTGCGGCGCGGGATCGGGGAACTCCACACCGGCATAGGCTTGATCGACCGTCAGATGGATATCGGAGCCGTGATCGTCTTCATCATCACCGTAAACAGCCGGAAGCGATGCGGAAAGTGCCCTGCCCGCGCCCGGCTCATTGCTTTCGATGATCTGGCGGATCGACGCCAGAATTTCTTCCATGGACGGTTCACGCGCTACGCTTGGCTGAGCCATATTTATCCCCGTTATTCTCAAACAACGATCGGATTACGAGGTGTCGGCATCCGAATCACCCAGACTGTAGAATAGCCGATCAGGGAAAAAAATCATCGCGAATCAAATGACTGCCGCTGTGCACAGTTTTCTGGGCACCGCTTTTCGAAAGGTCAATTGCCGCTCGAAGGCCGGCCTGAAAGAGAAACGGGCGCCAATGGCGCCCGCATCATAAAAACCACGCAACGCGTCGGTTAGAACACGAATTCGCGTGCCTTGGCGAAGCCAGGCAACGGCTTTACGGAGGCGTTAAAGAATACGTTTTCGGAGACCGCGCCGCGCTCGCTGACGAACACGCTCGCCCGCGCCGAGCCGCCATATCCCTTGATGGTGACAAGGCGACCACCTTCACGCAACTGCGCGAACAGCGAAGCCGGGACCTCTTCTACCGCGCCGTTGACGAAGATCAGGTCGTAAGGCGCGCCCTTGGCGCTGCCTGCTTCGAGCGATCCGGTGACGACGGAGACGTTGGCATAATCGGCAAGATTTGCCGTTGCCGCCGCGGCCAGCGCCTCGTCTTCTTCCAGAGCCACAACGGAACCGGCGAGCTTGGAGAAGAGCGCGGAGACGTAACCGGTGCCACAGCCGACGTCGAGAACGACGTCATCCTTGGTGACGGCTGCGAGCTGCAGCAGCTTGGCGAGCGGCGACGGCTGCATCAGGAAACGCGCTGGCTTGCCTGCCTGCGCCGGACAGATTTCGACGTCGCTGTCGACATAGGAGATCGCCTTCGACTTCTCCGGAACGAAAGCCTCGCGTGGCACAGCAAGGAAAGCGCCCTGCACGGAGTGCGAGGTGACATCGGTGGTGCGGATCTGGTTGTCGACCATGTTGGCGCGTGCCGTCTCGAAATTCATAGTGTCCTCTCGCCCATTGAAAAGCGCTTCTTGCTTCACCCGTGTCTTAATCGCAGGGCAACCGGCTTTCAAGGCTTGCCGAGCGACTGCAGCAAGAATTCGAACGGACCACCCAATGCCCCGGGGCCCGGAGAAAAATCCGTGGAGACGTTCATGAGATTGTGATAATATTGCAACCGGAGGAATAAGGAGGAGAAGATCATGTCAGTCATAGCTGAATATTTCTCACTGTTCGATTTTTTCATCGTCGCCGCGCTGATCGCTATCATGTGCTGCGGATTGCTCGGAAAAGAGACAGGCTAGGATTTAAACGTCGCCTCCCGCAACCCCGACGTTCAGGTGACCGTCAGCTTCATTAGCGATGACTTTCACCAGTGGGAACGAAGGCCAGCGGGGTGCCATGGCGAAATCTGCTCTTTTGGGCGGCCTCTTTATCGGAGGCCTGTTGGCGATTGTTGTGATGATACCGCTTGTACACGCGAGTGTGCCAGGCGTAGCCACCAATGGCGTATCGCCGCTCGTTTCGCTTCAGCGCGCCAACTGACTGCAGCATCGGACGATATTGCCTGTCGGCCTTTTCAGGCCTGGAGATCGCAGCGAATTTTTGGCGACTGAAAATCCCCCAGGTTTTTGAACAACCCCCTTGCGCTTGTTTTCTATTCATTCTAAATGCCGCCCACGCTTTCGAATGTAAGCGTCGTGAGGCCTCGTGGCGGAGTGGTGACGCAGAGGACTGCAAATCCTTGCACCCCGGTTCAATTCCGGGCGAGGCCTCCATTATCTTCTCACCGACAAATTATGGGATGACGGCTTGCGCGCCAATAGCGCTCGACCGATGCGCTCTCGCACGCAACAATTCTCGCTCTTCTCAATATAAAAAACCTGACCGCTCTCTCAAGCGATCAGGTTTCTTGTCATTCCAATGCCAGCCTTGGCTGATCAAGGACCTACGCACTGACGGCGCGGGCCGTAGTTGGGCTGGTAGGTGTTGTCTGACGCGCGATAGGAGCGGTAGCGGCTGTAGCAATAATCGACGTGCGAATTGCCTGAGCGATAGCGCGGCTGTGCTGCGAGTGCGCCGCCGATGATGGCACCTGCGGCCAGTCCACCGATGATAGCGCCGGTGTTGTCGTTGTGGCGGCGATAGTAGCGGTCGTCGTAGCGATTGTAGTCGCGGCGATAATCGCGGCCACGGTCGCCGTAGCGATAATGGTCACGGTTGCCATAGCAATTGCGGTAGGGGCCGCATCGATTGTCACGTCCGTCAATAGGGGCATTCGGCGCGCCGGTGATTCCGTCAACCGCCTTGCCGCGAGGGTAACGAACGTCATAGGCTGCAGCCGGAGAGATACTCCCCATGCATGTCATCAGCGCCACGGCGATAATGGCCAGTTTCTTCATTTCAGACCTCACAATCCACAGAGATGCTTCGTTGCTGTCCCATGGCGAGATAACGCGCATTTCGACAACTCGTTCCAATCATTTGGTTTTATTCAGCATTCTCCGGCGAATGCGGCTATTTCTCGAGGGTTAACCCTGCCGCCCCGAATGGCCCTCCGGCACTTTCATTGGCTCGGTCGCTGCTTTATGACAGTTTTATGACAATACCCTTTCATGGATGGATACTATGCTGAGCTGGTTTCGGAAACTCATGCCACGCGAAGACCGGTTCTTCGATCTCTTCGCGCAACACGCGCGAACCGTGGTCGGTGCCGCCGAAGCGTTGAACGAACTGCTTTCCGGAAGCGACACTGAAAAGCATTGCGCGCGCATCGTCACGCTCGAAAACGAGGCGGATGATATTACCCGCGACGTGCTGCTCGCCGTTCGCCGTAGCTTCATCACTCCGTTCGACCGCGTCGATATCAAGGACCTCATCCAGTCGATGGATGATGCGATCGACATGATGCACAAGACGGTCAAGACCATTCGCCTGTTCGAGCAGAAGAGCTTCGATCCCGTGATGCAGGAGATGGGCAAGACGATCGTCGAGGCCGCCCACATGATCGCCGAGGCCATTCCGCTGCTCGACCGGATCAACGCCAACGCCCCTCGCCTGACGGCGATCGCCGAAGCGGTGACGCGGATCGAAGGACGGTCGGACGAGTTGCACGATCAGGGGCTGAAGGCCCTGTTCCACCAGCACGGCGCCACCAACCCGATGGCCTATATCATCGGCAGCGAGATCTACGGAGAACTGGAAAAGGTGGTCGACCGCTTCGAGGACGTCGCCAACGAAATCAGCGGCATCGTGATCGAGAACGTCTGATGGATGCCACCCTCGCCTTGCCGCTGCTGATCGGACTGATCGCAGTCGCGCTGTTCTTCGACTTCCTGAACGGGCTGCACGACGCAGCCAATTCGATCGCGACGATCGTCTCGACGCGTGTGCTCAGGCCGCAGTTCGCCGTCGCCTGGGCAGCCTTCTTCAACTTCATCGCCTTCCTGTTTTTCGGGCTGCATGTCGCCGAGACGCTGGGGACCGGGATCATCGACCCCGCCATCGTCTCGCCCATGGTGATCTTCGCGGCACTGATGGGGGCGATCATCTGGAACATCGTCACCTGGGTGTTCGGTATCCCCTCGAGCTCGTCGCACGCGCTGGTCGGCGGGCTGGTCGGCGCGGGGCTGGCCAAGGTCGGTTTCAGCTCGATCGTCTGGAGCGGTCTCTTGAAGACCGCCGGCGCCATCGTCATGTCGCCGATGATCGGCTTCCTATTGGCGCTGTTTCTCGTGCTTTGCGTATCGTGGCTCTTCGTGCGGCAGACGCCGTTTGCGGTCGATCGGACCTTTCGCATCATGCAGTTCGTTTCGGCATCGCTTTACTCGCTCGGACACGGCGGCAACGATGCGCAGAAGACGATGGGGATCATCGCCATCCTGCTCTATTCACAGGGCTATCTCGGCGGCAGCTTCCATGTGCCGCTGTGGGTGGTGCTTTCCTGCCAGTCGGCGATGGCGCTCGGCACGCTGTTCGGCGGCTGGCGCATTGTCCATACGATGGGGTCGAAGATCACGCGGCTGAATCCGATGCAGGGCTTTTGCGCGGAGACCGGCGGCGCGCTGACGCTGTTCGGCGCCACCTGGCTCGGCATTCCCGTCTCGACCACGCACACCATCACCGGCGCGATCATCGGCGTCGGCGCGGCGCGGCGTGTGTCCGCCGTGCGCTGGGGCCTTGCGGGCAATATCGTCGTCGCCTGGGTGGTGACGCTGCCGGCCGCCGCGTTGATCGCGGCCGCCTTCTATTGGATCGCCGGCCTCTTCGCCTGAGAGATCCGCATCAGGAGGCGGAATTCCGCCTCCTGTGCCACCACACCGAAAATCGTCGTCTCATTCGCCGCGCGACATGCAGGTCGTGCGACAGCACCAGCACGCCGAGCGGAATCATCCAGAAGCCGAGAATCGGCAGAAAGCCCAGACATCCGCAAAAAATCAGCAGTCCGCCTATCAAAAGCCTTGCTATGCGCGACTTCGGCAGCGGAATGCGTGTGGGCCCCATGACGATGTGGCCGGTAGTGTGATCGATGCCAAAGCGTTTGGCGGTGTTTTTCGGGCTCTCAGTCATCCACAGCATGTGGGGATAACCTGAATGATTGCAAGGAGATGTCATTTTTTTGAAAAAACCGCTTGGCAAATCGAGCAAGCGTTTGTATTAGCCCACTCACACCGCGGCAAGCGGTGATCCCTGGTAGCTCAGCGGTAGAGCATTCGACTGTTAATCGACAGGTCGCCGGTTCGAATCCGGCCCGGGGAGCCAGTTTCTAAAAGGTCTGCATTGAAAAATGCAGGCCTTTTTCTTTTCCAAAATCAAAGCGATAGGTTTCGCCTCGAGTTTCCTCGGGAAGGTATACGCTTGCTTCATCCCCGCAGGCGTTGGAGCTGCGGGGATGAGGACGACGTGGCGATATCAATAGCCGCAGGAGCGTCCGTCGCTCGGCCTGAAGCCATCGGAGCAGGCGCGGTTCATGGAATCGCCGGGCACATAGCTGGATGCCGACCCCGCTGATGTCGGGTAGCTCGCGCATCCCACGGTAAGCGCCGAAAAGCCGATCAGCGTGATCACGGCCAAGACGTTTGAAATTCGTTTCATATGGACCTCTCCTCGAACTGTCTTGGCTATTAAGCTAGCACGCAGCCGCCAAACGCCACGTAAATTTCTTAAGCGTTGAATTTCTTGCGTCACGCCTGGCGAACATTTGTAGCGGCTGGGCACCCTACCCTTGCAGCGTGTCGACCTTGCGAAGGTCAGGGAACAACCGCGTCCACATGAGCACTACGACGATGGTTCCGACGCCGCCGATCACGCCGGCGGCAACCGGGCCCATCATGCCTGCGAGCATGCCCGATTCAAATTCGCCCAGCTGGTTTGAGGTGCCGATGAAGAGTGAGTTGACGGCGTTCACGCGCCCACGCATCGAATCCGGGGTCAGAAGCTGAACCAGCGAACTGCGCACAACGACGCTCACCGTATCAGCAGCACCTACGACGAGCAGCGCGGCGATCGACAGCGCGATGTTGGTCGATATGGCAAACACGATCGTCGCGACGCCGAACACGGCCACGGCAGTCAGCATCTTCGCGCCGACCTTGCTGGTCAGCGAGCGCCTTGCGAGCACCACCGACATGGTGAGCGCGCCGACCGCCGGTGCCGCGCGCAACATGCCGAGGCCCCAGGGGCCGGCATGCAGGATATCACTGGCGAACATCGGCAGCAGTGCAGTGGCGCCGCCGAGGAGAACGGCGAAGAGGTCAAGCGAGATCGTGCCGAGCATTACGGGCTTGCTCTTGATGAAGGACACGCCGGCAAAGACTGAGGCGAGCGTGACCGGTTCGCGCTTGCTCGGCGTCCACTCCATGCGGATCGAGATGACGTTGACGCTTGCAACAGCAAAGAGGACGGCGGCGATGGCGAATGGCGCCACGGGGTGGACGCCGTAGAGAAGACCGCCCAGCGACGGGCCGACGATCAACGCTGTCTGCATCATCGAGGTCGATGTGGCGACCGCGCGCTGAAGCATGGATGGCGGCATGATACTGGGGAGAAGGGCCGCCATTGTCGGGCGTTCGAAGGCGACGGTGGCGCCCATGATGGTCACCGCTATCAAGATGCCCGCCGGCGTCAGCCAGTTCTGCCAGGTGGCGACGGCAAGTGCTGCCGACACCGTGGCGAGAATCAGCTGGCAGACGAGGCCGATGCGCCTTCGGTCGAAACGATCGGCGACGTGGCCGACCACGAAGGTCAGCACCACCATCGGCAGGAACTGGCAGAGCCCGACCATCGCCAGCGCGAAGGCGCTATGGGTCTGATCGTAGATCATCCAGCCCAGCGCGATGGCGACGCATTGAAAGGAGAGAGAGGAAAAGACGCGGGAAGCCGCGAAATTGAGATAGCCGGGATGGCGCAGAACGCTATCCTGGTGAACTGCTGATGCATCCATGAGAAGAGTGTCCGGAGCGCTGCCGACAGCGCGTCTCTGGGGGTTGTTGCTGCAACCGTTTCCGCCCGGACCGGCGTGCTTGTCAATGGCATCGGGGCCGCTTTCCGTTCGGCCCCGCTAAAACACGTGATCGTGACCGCCGACAGCGCTTGCCGCGGCGGCCATCAGATCGGAGACGTCACCTTTTCTTCTTTGTCGAGCGCACCTTGACCGGCGCCGGCGGCGGGATCAGTTCGGCATCGGCGTAGCAGTAACCGGCGACCCACCCGCCGCTGGCGAAGAGCTTTGAATCGCCTTCCGCGTGCCACTGGCAGGTCAGCGAGTTGGCATCCCATGCGGTGACGGTCACGTCATAGACGCCCTTGCCGGCGAAGGTGGTCTTCGGATTGCCCGTCAATCGCCAGCCCTCGGCCGGCTGCATCGTCCATGACACCCTCTGGCCCTGGCGGGCTTTCTGCTTGATGCCGAATTCGGGGGTCTGGCAGCGCTTGGTGGTCGGATCGCAGTTCATCTTCGCCGTCGACATTTGCGTCGGCGTGTCTGTGACCACCGTCTGACAACTGCTGAGCGTAAACGCCACAAGTGTCATGGCCAAGGCAACTTCATACCACATATCCGGCCTCCCATCCGTCACATGCTATCGATGAGGACCACATTACAGCATTACGACAAGAGCCGCTCTTCACCGTTCGGGTGATATCGGCGTTCACGATTACATCGAACGGCAATGGCGATCAGCCAAGCGAGGTGTGCGACGTGTGCTCCGCTACGTATCGCCTCGGCGCCTTCGCCTTCTCCCTGAGATTGTCGAACAGCGCATAGCCACCGGTCCAACGGCCGAAGCCGCTGGCGATATTGATGTGGCCCGCGAGACCGATGTTCCTGAGGTCGGTCTTCCAAAGACGCGCGTAGAGCGTCAGGCGGTCGAGTTCCATGTAATGGTCGTTGAGGCTGCCGACGGTAATGCTGGGAAACGGCAGCGTCCTTGTCGGCATCGGCCCGAAGCGGATGGCGGCGTCCGGGTGGCGTCGTTCCGTGGGGCGCAGATCGCAAGGGGCAACGAGGAGCGCGCCCTTGATGCGCCGCGCAGATGGCCGGTCGGCGAATTTCGCCGTCAGCAGGCAGCCGAGGCTATGGGCGACTATGTAGGCCTCGCCGTGCTCAAGCAGCACTGCTTCGAGCCGGTCGGCCCAGCGATCGACCAGCGGATCGTCCCAATCGTCCTGCTCCACCAGAACGCTATCAGGGTGATCGCGGAGCCAGTATCGCTGCCAATGACCCTGGTCGGATCCGTTGAGCCCGGGGATGATCAGTGTCGCGGTCATCGCTTCCTCCTAGAAATCGGAATAGCGCGGGCTGTGCATGAGCGCCGAAATCTCGTCGGTCATCTGCATGATGCGCTCGCGCAGATCCGCCCCCGTGCCGTCCTCGACATCCTCGCTGCCAAAACAGTATCGCGCCTCATGCAGCTCGAGCCTCGCTTCCAGCTGGTCGCGGATGGAGCAAAGGCGATCGAAATGCCGGATGATACTCATTGTCGTCTCTCCTGTGCGGCCGCGTTTTTCCGACTGCATCTGATGAGAGCAGTATTCTCCATCTTTTTAGTAGATTAAAGGAATGAGCATCCCTGCAAACGCTGGCAAGCGGAAAATTCGGCATGCTGACATTGCTTGAGAGCGACGATCGACCCGCGAGGCGCGCGACCGTCGATCCGTCGGATATTTTCCGGATGTGCCTGTTAAATCTTTATACAGGCTGAAACTTTTGATCCACACTCCCCGTAGCTTCGTAACAGAAGCAAGAAAGAAACACGGGGATCACATTCATTGTCCGACGATGCCGCAAAGCCGCTTATCCTCTGGTTTCGCAAGGATCTTCGCCTCGACGACAATCATGCGCTGCATGCGGCCTGCCGTAGCGGACGACCGATCATTCCCCTCTACATCCGCGAGCCTTCCTCTTCCGGCACCGGGCCTCTGGGCGGCGCGCAAGAGTGGTGGCTGCACCATTCGTTGACGTCGCTCAACGCATCGATCGAAGCGCTGGGTGGCTCGCTCCATCTTGTGAGCGGCGATGCGCTCGATGTGCTTGGAGACGTGATCAAAAAGACCGGTGCGGACACCGTGATGTGGAACCGCCGCTACGATCCGCCTGGCATAGCCATCGATACGCGCATCAAGAGGGAGCTCGAACAACAGGGCCTGGATGCGCAGAGCTTCGCCGGCCAGTTGCTGCATGAGCCGTCTCGGCTGAAGACCGGGGGTGGGACGCCTTACCGTGTCTATACGCCGTTCTGGCGGGCGCTCGAAGGTGCTGGCGAGCCGCCTCACCCTGTCGATGCGCCCAAGACAGTCCGGTTCGCGCCCGAACTCAGGGCAAGCGAGACACTGAAATCCTGGAAGCTGCTGCCAACCAAGCCGGATTGGGCCAAGGATTTCGCCGAGGTCTGGGCTGCCGGCGAAGAGGCGGCGCGTGAGCGGCTTGCCGATTTCCTCGATGAAAGCCTGAAAGGCTACAAGGCCGACCGCGACTTTCCGGCCAAGCAGTCCACCTCGATGATGTCGCCCTATCTGGCGCTCGGCGTCATATCGCCGGCGCGCATATGGGAGGAGACGCGCGGGCTGGACGTGCCCGCCGACGATCTCGTTCACTTCCGCAAGGAGCTCGCCTGGCGCGAATTCTCCTACCATCTGCTGTTTCACTTCCCGAAGCTGCCCTACGCCAACTGGAACAATCGCTTCGACGGATTCGAGTGGAGCAACAGCACCGCGCATTTTCGCGCCTGGACCAAGGGGATGACCGGCTACCCCATCGTCGATGCCGGCATGCGGCAACTCTGGAAGCATGGTTTCATGCACAATCGGGTGCGAATGATCGTTGCCTCGTTCCTGATCAAGGACCTGATGATCGACTGGCGGCGCGGTGAAGCCTGGTTCCGCGACACGCTCGTCGATGCCGATCCGGCAAGCAATGCGGCCAGCTGGCAATGGGTGGCGGGCTGCGGTGCAGATGCTGCCCCGTTCTTCCGTATCTTCAATCCCGTACTGCAGGGCGAGAAGTTCGATCGAGATGGCGCCTATGTTCGCGAATTCGTTCCGGAGCTTGCCGCGCTCGACACCAAATACATCCACAAGCCATTCGCAGCACCGCAGAGCGTGCTCGACAAAGCGGATATCCGGCTCGGCGAAACCTATCCCAAGCCGATCGTCGACCACGCGACCGCCCGCGACCGGGCGTTGAAAGCCTACAACGCCGTAAAGGACGCAGCATGAACGCGCATTTTCATCACCCGCACAGTCGCTTGAAGATCGCCGTCATCGGCTCCGGCGTCTCCGGGGCATCGGCGGCTTGGGCGCTCAATCCGCTGCATGACGTGACGCTCTACGAAAGGGAAACACGCGCCGGCGGCCATACGGCCACTGTCGACGTCGATTACGACGGAACGCACATTCCCGTTGATACCGGCTTTATCGTTTACAACGAGCCGAACTATCCGAACCTCACCGCGCTGTTTGCGCGGCTCGGCGTTGCCACCCATGCCAGCGACATGAGCTTTTCGCTTTCGCTCGACCAGGGGAAGCTGGAATGGAGCGGCGGCGGGCTGTCTTCGATCTTCGCGCAGAAGCGCAACCTGGTTCGCCCGTCCTTCCTGCTGATGATCCGCGAGATCCTACGCTTCAACAAGACCTGCCTGATCGACCGCGCCGCCGGCCACCTCGCCGCGCGATCGATCGGCGACTATCTCGACTGGCGGGGTTTCTCGCCCGGGTTCACCAACAATTATCTCGTGCCGATGGCCGCCGCGATCTGGTCGACGCCGGCCGCGAAGATGATGCAGTTTCCGGCCGAGCACTTCGTCAACTTCTTCGACAATCACCGCCTGATCTACTCCAAGCAACACCAGTGGCGCACGGTGACCGGCGGCAGCCGCAATTATCTCGACAAGTTGCTCGAGCCTCTGGGCGACCGGCTGAAACTCGGGCTTGGGGTGCGCGCAGTGCTGAGAACCGAAGGCGGCGTCACCATCATCGACGACCGCGGCGAGCAGCGTCACTTCGACAAGGTTATCCTTGCCGCGCACAGCGATCAGACGCGCCGCATGCTTGCGGATGCGACCGAGCAGGAGAAGCGGCTTCTAGCCGCCGTTCCCTATCAGCCGAACAGGGTCGTGCTTCACCGCGACCCGATGCTGATGCCGCAGCGCCGGAAGGTGTGGGCATCCTGGAACTATCTGCGCTCCAGCTCGACTAACGGTAACGCCGATGTCGCCGTCACCTACTGGATGAACAAGCTGCAGGCGATCGACGATCGCTTCCCGTTGTTCGTGACGCTGAACCCAGACCGCGAACCGGACCCGCGCAAGGTATTTGCGGAGTTCAGCTACGAGCATCCGCAGTTCTCCGCCGACAGCGTTCAGGCGCAACGCGCGCTTATGGATATACAGGGCCGCAACGGCTGTTACTTCGCCGGCGCCTGGACGGGCTATGGTTTCCACGAGGATGGGCTGACGTCAGGCCTTGCGGCCGCCAAGGCGCTCGGCGCGGCGCTGCCGTGGAGCACGTTCAAGACTGATAACATCGAACCGGAGCTGGACGCCGTCGCATGACGCAGGAACGCGCAGGACGAGGCGTGAGCATGCGCGACAACGGGCCGCCGCCCGAGGCCGCGGCAGCACTCTATGTCGGCGACGTCATGCACCAGCGCATGAAGCCCTTCGGCCACCGCTTTCGCTATCGTGTGTTCTCGATGGCGATCGATCTCGACAGGCTGGATGAGGCGGATCGTCTGTCCGCGCTGTTTTCCGTAAACCGGCGCAACGCCGTATCGTTTTGCGAGAGCGACCATGGTGGCAAGATGGGCGCCAGGGCGCATGCCGACGAACTGCTGGCGCAGGCGGGCTTGCGTGCCCAGCGCATCGTGCTGGTCTGCTATCCCCGCATTCTCGGCTACGTTTTCAACCCGCTCTCCGTCTACCATGCCTATGACGCGAGTGATGCGCTGATCGCGATGATCTATGAGGTTCGCAACACATTCGGCGAACGCCATACCTATGTCTGCCCTCTCGGCCCCGGCGAGATGAGCGACACCGGCGTTCGGCAGAGTTGCGACAAGATCTTTCACGTCTCGCCCTTTATCCAGATGGGCATGCGCTACAATTTTCGCATGCTGCCGCCGGGCAAGGACATCCGCTGGCGTATTCTCGAAACCGATGCTGATGGCCCGCTTCTCGCGGCGACCTTCTCGGGACGACAGCTGAGCCTCACGACGAAAAACCTGGCGTGGCTGACGGCGGCCATCCCACTGTTGCCGATCCGGATCGTCGGCGGCATTCATTGGGAGGCGCTGAAATTGTGGCTGAAGGGCGCGAAATACATCTCAAAGCCAGCACCGCCCGCCCCGGTCAGCGTGATCGCGCCGCCCGAGAGAGCGGAGGCGGCGGAATGACGAAAAGCGCGCTCCGATATATGCGTCCGTTGTGCGCAACACAGGATTGGAAAATTGTTTGGCTTTTCCATTTTTTACGATAGCGTTCAAAGCAATCGCCGGGGGGCGGAGTTTTCAACGCATCGTCGTCCTGAACCGGTCAAATCTTGCCGGAGGAGAAAACCATGAGTGATGCTAGCGACTTGACCAGTTCCGAACGCGATGCGATCCAGCTGACGCAACAGAATATCGGACAGGTTTCGAAGGGACTGCCACTGCGCGCAAAACTGGCGCTGCGGGCAATGCTTCGCATGCGACACGGCTCGCTGACGATCGTTTTTCCTGATGGCCGCGTGGTGCTGGTTACCGGCAACATCCCCGGCCCGCACGCCAAGATCCATCTGAAGAACTGGAACATCTGTTACCGGGCGCTGTCGAACGGCACGATCGGCGTGGCCGAAACGTACATGGACGGTGACTGGGAAAGCCCCGATATCGCAGCGTTTCTCGAGCTGTTTCTCGTCAACGACGAGGCAGTCCAGGATTACGCCAACGGCAAGCGCGGCTTGCCCCGTCTCGTCGAGCGCGTCCGCCACTGGATGAACGCTAACACCCGCAAGGGGTCGAAGCGGAACATCTCGGCGCATTACGATCTCGGCAACGACTTCTACAAGCAGTGGCTCGATCCGACGATGACCTATTCGTCGGCGCTTTATTCCACCGGTGCCAACGATCTGCAGTCGGCGCAGAACGCCAAGTACCGGGCCCTGGCCGAGGCAACCGGGATCAAGCCGGGTGACCACGTGCTCGAGATCGGCTGTGGATGGGGTGGCTTTGCCGAGTTTGCCGCCAGCGAGCTCAACTGCCGGGTCACGGGCCTGACCATCAGCCGCGAGCAGCTGGCCTTCGCCGAAGAGCGCATTCGCAAGGCCGGGCTCAGCGACAAGGTCGAGTTTCGCTTCCAGGACTATCGCGACGAAACCGGCGTCTACGACAAGATCGTTTCGATCGAGATGTTCGAGGCCGTCGGCGAGAAGTATTGGCCCGCCTATTTTTCCAAGCTCGAGCAGTGCCTGAAGCCTGGCGGCAAGGCCGGACTTCAGATCATAACGATTCGCCCGGAGTCGTTCGAACAGTACAGGAGCAATCCGGATTTCATCCAGAAGTACGTTTTTCCTGGCGGCATGCTACCGACCCGCGAGCATTTGGCTGAACTTGGCCGAAAAGTGAATTTGTCACTGGTACGGGACTTCGGTTTCGGGTTAGACTACGCGCGTACTCTGGCCGAATGGCGAGAGCGTTTCTGGTCCGTTTGGGAACGAGTTCGCCCACTGGGCTTCGACGAGCGCTTCAAGCGGCTCTGGGAGTTCTATTTATTTTATTGTGAAGCAGGTTTCCGCGCCCGAAACATAGACGTCCGCCAGGTCGTCTTTTCGCGGAGCTGACGAGAGCGGGTGGCGGGACCAGACAGTCGACCTCCTGTCCCGGTCGCCATCCGCCTCGTCTATTCCGGATCATCAGCCAGATCGATGCCAACCGAATGCGTTCGGTGCAATGATGCCTGAGCGCCTGAGCTATTCGGCCGGGCTTGGGGTCACCGGGCGGCGACCGTCGGCGCGCGGGCGCTCCTGCCAGCCGGTGGCGCGGTTCACCAGCCAGAAATACAGGCTGTAGGGCAGAAGGTTGAGCGCCTTCAGCGTGTAGGTGAAGCGCTTCGGGAAGGTGATCTCGAAGCTTTTGGATTTAAGGCCGGCATAGATTTCGGCGGCGGCCTCCTCGACCGGAACCAGCGACGGCATCGGGAATTCGTTCTTGCGGGTCGCGGGCGTATCGACGAAGCCCGGATTGATGAGCTGGATGCGGATGCCCATCTTGTCGAGATCGAATTTCAGGCTCTCGGCCATATTGATCAGGGCTGCCTTCGTAGCGCCGTAGGCAGCACCGGTCGGCAATCCGCCGTATCCTGTCACCGAGGAAACGATGGCGATCTGCCCCTGCCCTTTGTGCTTCATGTGGCGCACCGCCGGCACCAGGCAATTGACCACACCCTGCAGATTGACGGCAAAGCTCTGCTCGAAATCCTCGCGACGCAACTCCTCCGCATGAACCGGCAGATAGACGCCAGCATTGAAGACAGCGAGCGCCAGCGCACCGTGCTCGTATTCGATCGATGCGAGCACATGCTCCATGTCTTCGGGATTGGTGACGTCGCCATCGAGAACGATGATGCTGCCGGGCAAACCATTCGCTTCCGATTGCAGTTCGGCAAGCTTTTCGTGGTCGCGGGCAGTCACGGCGACCTTGTAGCCTTCGCTTGCCAGCTTCAGCGCCAATGCCCGGCCGATGCCGGAGCTTGCGCCTGAAATCCAGGCAATTCCATGTTCGGGGCGGGCTACAAAATCGTTCATGGCGCGAATCCTCCGGTTGTATCGAAAAACGTCGAAACGGGCCCGGAAGTTCCTCTCAACCTCACGGGATAATGGCTCTATCACGCTATTGTGGCTGCTTTCAGCCGATCAGGTCGCCAATGAGCTGGCGGAAAGAACCGGTCAGCTTGATGGGGGCGTCCAGAACGGAAAATGCAATGCAGGGACGATCTTTTTCGGCGACCGGGCGGTGGTCGATCGTCTCGTCGGCAACGGAAATATCGCCGGGGCCGAAACGGCCGCGGTTGTCGTTGAATGCGCCGTCGAGAATGAGCGTCAGTTCCATGCCCTTGTGGGTATGAGCAGGCATGGCGCGGCCGGGCTTGATCCACATGACGCTGACTTCGCAGCCATCGATATCGACCGAATATTCCTTGAAGCCGGGGAGCTTGGTTTTCCACGGCACCGTATCGACGTCGAAGCCGACAAGACGGCGCAACGCGCGCGGGAAGACGCTTGGTTTTTCAGAAGCGATCGGCGGCTTAGATTCTACGGGCGCCGCGGATGCAAAAATCCGCGCCAATCTGGCATCGCGGTCGTCAAGACTTGTTTCGGAAGTCTGCTCCAGCGCCTGGCCAGCCAAAAACTCGAGGTCCCGCACCAGCGGCCGACGATCCGGCTTCATTTCCAGATGCGATTGGACAAGAACACGAGCCGGTTCGGGAAGCGAACCGGCTACGTAATACGCCATCAATGCATCGACCGTGTCGATATGCTCGTGAACCATGATGGTTTCGGTCGTTTCCGCTTTCAGTGAGTGCTTTGTCATCGTCCATACGATGAATGTCAATGTTCAGATCACAACCGGGCCTGTATCGGGGCATCGCAGGTCATTTGCGAACGGGAAGTCTAATTTTACCGTGGTATTCGGGCGCGAGGAATAGGATTTCTTGCCAACCCAGCCTTGTGAAGGGAAAAGACCGTTCCTAAACTAAGTGTTTCAAAGAGGCAGATTCCATGACCGTTCATCCTTCCGTCCTAGAAGCCATTGGCAACACTCCCCTGATCAAGCTCAAGGGCGCATCGGAGGCGACCGGTTGCACCATTCTCGGCAAGGCGGAATTCCTCAACCCGGGACAATCGGTCAAGGATCGCGCGGCGCTCTACATCATTCGCGACGCCGAGAAGAAGGGCCTGCTGCGACCGGGCGGCGTGATCGTCGAAGGCACCGCCGGCAACACCGGCATTGGTCTGACGCTGGTCGCCAAGGCGCTCGGCTACCGCACCGTCATCGTCATTCCCGAGACGCAGAGCCAGGAAAAGAAGGACGCGCTGAAGCTGCTCGGCGCCGAACTCGTCGAAGTGCCTGCCGTGCCCTACAAGAACCCCAACAACTACGTGAAGGTTTCCGGACGCCTCGCCGACCAACTCGCCAAGACCGAGCCGAACGGCGCCATATGGGCCAACCAGTTCGACAATGTCGCCAACCGGCAGGCGCATATCGAGACGACGGCGAAGGAAATCTGGGCGGATACATCGGGCAAGATCGACGGCTTCATCTGCTCCGTCGGTTCGGGCGGGACGCTCGCCGGCACGGCGATGGGGCTGAAGGGCTTCAACAAGGACATCAAGATCGGCATCGCCGATCCGGATGGCGCGGCACTCTACGAATTCTACAAGAACGGCGAGCTGAAGTCCGCGGGGTCCTCGATCACCGAGGGCATCGGCCAGGGCCGCATCACCGCCAATCTCGAAGGCTTCACGCCTGACTTCGCGTATAATATCTCGGATGCGGAAGCCCTGCCCTATGTCTTCGACCTCGTCGAGCACGAAGGGCTTTGCCTCGGCGGCTCGTCGGCGATCAACATTGCGGGTGCTGTCCGCCTGGCCAAGGATCTCGGTCCGGGCCACACCGTCGTGACCATTCTGTGCGACTACGGCAACCGCTACCAGTCGAAGCTCTTCAATCCCGATTTCCTGACATCGAAGTCGCTGCCGCTGCCGGCTTGGTTGACCTCGCCAGTCGATATCAAGATCCCATACGAACCTGCAGCGTGAGGCCCGATGCCCGTTAATGCCCTCTACCGTGACGACTTCTATCTCTCGACCTGCGAGGCCGTCGTCACCGCCATCCACGAAGACGGGGGCATCGAGCTCGATCAGACCTGCCTTTACGCCACCTCGGGCGGCCAGCCTGGTGATACCGGCTTCATCGAGCGCGCCGACGGCAGCCGGATTATGCTCGGCCAGACCAAGCATGGCGCCGCCAAGGACATCATCATTCATGTTCCGCTCGAGGGACAGGCACACCCTGACCTCGGTGAGAAAGTGGTGCTGCACGTCGATTGGGAGCGCCGCCAGAAGCTGATGCGCATGCACACGGCCTGCCACCTTCTTTCCGTCGTCTGCTCCTATCCGATCACCGGCGCAGCCGTTGGCGAAGAAGAGAGCCGCGTCGATTTCGACATGACCGACACGATCGACAAGGACGAGGTGACGGCCAAGCTGATGGCGCTGGTCGAACAGGACCACCCGGTTTACCTGCAGTGGATTACCGATGAGGAACTGGCGGCCAATCCCGGCATCGTCAAATCCAAGAACGTGCGCCCGCCGATCGGGCTCGGTCGCGTCAGCCTCGTCTGCATCGGCGAGAACTCAGCGATTGACAGCCAGCCCTGCGGCGGCACACATGTTTCGACAACGCGAGAGGTCGGACAGATTCACATCGCCAAGATCGAGAAGAAGGGCAAGGAAAACCGCCGCTTCCGCATCCGTTTCGGCGCCCCTGGCGACGACGCATAAGCATTGATTGGAGAGAGCAGCATGAGCGAGACCACGAGCCGCTTCGTCGTTTCGGCCGATTGGGTCGAAAAGCAGCTGGGCACATCAGGTTTCAAGGTGGTGGACGCCTCCTGGTATCTGCCGGCGCACAAGCGCGTCGCCAAGGACGAGTATGTGGCGGGCCACCTTCCCGGCGCCGTCTTCTTCGATCAGGACGTGATTGCCGATCATTCGACCGGCCTGCCGCATTCGCTTCCCTCGCCGGAGTTCTTTGCTTCCCAGGTCGGCAAGCTCGGCATCGCCGAGACGGACACGATCGTCGTCTATGACGGCATGGGCTTCTTCTCAGCGCCGCGCGTCTGGTGGATGTTGCGGACCATGGGCGCCAAGGACGTCTACGTTCTGGATGGCGGCCTTGATGGCTGGAAGGCGGAGGGACGCGCGCTGGAGGCAGGCACGACCGCGCCGACGCCGGCCGAGTTCAAGCCGAAATTCCGTGCCGACAAGGTCATTCCCTTCGAGACCATGCGAGAGATCGTCGACGACGGTTCGGCGCAGATCGCCGATGCTCGTGGCGCTGGCCGCTTTACCGGCGAGGAAGCCGAGCCGCGCGCCGGCATGCGTTCGGGCCACATGCCCGGCGCCCGCAGCCTGCCGGCAACCAGCCTTTCGGCCAACGGTCGCTTCAAGGACGTGGCCACGCTGAAGACGATGATATCAGATGCAGGCATCGATCTCTCCAAGCCCGTCGTGACGAGCTGCGGCTCGGGCGTTACCGCCGCCGTAATCATGCTGGCGCTGGAAAGCGTAGGGCATGACGACAACGCGCTTTACGATGGCTCCTGGAGCGAGTGGGGCAGCCGCGAGGATACGCCCATCGTTACGGGCCCCGCAGAAGCGATCAAAGCTTGACCATGGCAAAAGCTCCCTCTTCGCTGAAGGCCCACGTGACCCGCCTCGAGATGACGGCGCCGCCGAAGACGAGCCTGCCGGTGCCGGTCAACATCCAGACCGCCATCATGCGCGCGCCGGAAATTCCGCTGCCGTTCTACCGCTATCTCTACCGCCAGGTCGGGGCGCGGTGGCAGTGGGTGGATCGCCTGAGGTTGAGCGACGAGGAACTGGCCAGCACGCTCTACGACAAGCGCAACACGATCTGCGTGCTCTACGTGAACGGCGCGCCCGCCGGGTTCTACGAGTATCTGACGATCGACGACGATACGATCGAGCTCAGCCACTTCGGGCTGATGGAGCACGCGCTGGGTCTCGGGATCGGCAAGTGGTTCCTGCTTCAGGCGCTCTATGCGATCTGGACGCAGAACCCTGTGCGCGTGACCACCACGACCAACAATCTCGACCATCCCCGGGCGTTGCAGCTCTACCAGATGTTCGGCTTTTCTCCAGTTTCGACGGGCAGCGCGATCGTGCGGCCGCTCAGCGACAAGGAGTTGCTTGAGCTCGCCAGGAGAAGCTAGCCTACGCGCTTTGGCTGTTTCTTCACATGACGGCATAAAGGCGCAAGGATCGGGTGGTTTCCACCGCAGTTGAAGCGCATTCAAGGCGAGTTCAGAAGGAGACTTGCCATGATCGCTCTATCTTTCACCGCTATGCCAACTGCCGATGCCGAGACAATCTGGAACGGTGGGAATGACGCCTATGGCCACTTGCCGGAGACGATGGTTTCCGATGGGCCGGGACATCCGTGCCGCCACTGCCTGAAGAACATAGATGCCGGCGACGCGCTTTACGTTTTCGCATACCGCCCCTTCCCGGAGTTGCAGCCCTATGCGGAGACCGGACCGGTGTTCCTGCACCAGCAGCGATGCGAACGCTATGCGGCCGAGGAAGTGCTGCCGCCTGTCCTGACCACCAGCCCCAACTTCATTTTGCGAGGCTATGGCAGTAACAACCGCATCGTCTACGGCACCGGCGCCGTGACCGATGTTACCGTATCCCTGCCTATGCGGCCAAACTTCTGTGCAAGCCCGAGGTTGCCTACGTGCATGTGCGCTCGGCGCGCAACAACTGCTATCAGTGCAGGATCGATGGATAGAGCACGAAAAAAGCCGGTTGCGGAGAGAGCAACCGGCTTCAGTTGACGTAGCGCGATGGACTTTACGCTACGTTGAGCACAGCTTCCGCAGCGTAAGGCTCATAGCCCAGCGCCTCGGCAACGGCTTTGTTGGTGACGCGTCCCTTGTGGACGTTGAGACCGTTTCTGAGATGCCTGTCTTCGGCGATGGCGCGCAGGCCGCGATCGGCAAGCGCCAGGCCATGGACCAGCGTGGCGTTGTTCAGCGCCTGCGCGGAGGTAACAGGAACTGCGCCCGGCATGTTGGCGACGCAGTAATGCACGACGCCATCGACCTCAAAGGTCGGATCCGAATGGGTCGTCGCGTGCGAAGTCTCGAAGCAGCCGCCCTGGTCGATGGCGACGTCGACGATAACCGAGCCCTTCTTCATGCCCGAGAGCATTTCGCGGGTGACGAGCTTGGGCGCGGCAGCACCGGGGATCAGCACCGCGCCGATGACCAGATCGGCGGAGAAGACTTCGTCTTCCAGAGCCTGGATGCTGGAATAGCGAGTGTGGATGCGGCCGGAGAAAAGATCGTCCAGCTGGCGCAGGCGCGGCAGCGACTTGTCAAGGATGGTGACATCGGCGCCAAGACCGGCGGCCATACGAGCCGCATGCAGGCCGACGACGCCGCCGCCGATGATGGTGACCTTGGCCGGGAGGACGCCAGGAACGCCACCCAGCAGAATACCGAGGCCGCCATTGGCCTTCTGCAGTGCTGTAGCACCTGCCTGGATCGAAAGCCGACCGGCAACTTCGGACATCGGCGCCAGAAGCGGCAGGCCGCCGCGCTCATCGGTCACGGTCTCGTATGCGACGCCGGTGACGCCCGACGACAGCAGGCCCTTGGTCTGCTCGGGGTCCGGCGCAAGATGTAGGTAGGTGTAGAGAATCTGGCCGTCGCGCAGCTGCGCCCATTCGGAGGGCTGAGGCTCCTTGACCTTTACGATCATGTCGCACTTCTCGAAGATGTCCTTGGCGGAGGACGCGATCTTCGCGCCCGCGGCGGCATAGGCCGCGTCATCGGCGCCGATACCGGAGCCCGCCTTCGTCTCGATCCAGACCTCGTGACCATGCGCGATATATTCGCGAACGGCCGCAGGCGTCAGGCCGACGCGATATTCGTGATTCTTGATTTCCTTCGGACAACCGACGCGCATCGGGGCGCTCCTCCTCGTTTGTTTTATCAGCCTCGTCGCGCGAAGCGTTCACGAGGGAAATCCAATCACCGCGCGCACGAAATGTCCTTGCAAAGAGGATTTGCATGTACGGCATTTTTCGAAGAAAGATGCGTTCTGGACGCAATAATCGAAAGTTCTTCGAATGTCGGAACTCGACGCTATCGATCATGCCATTTTGAAAGCGTTGCAATCGAACGCGCGGATTACCAATGCCGATCTTGCCGCCAAAGTCGGGCTCTCCGCATCCGCCTGTTCCAGGCGGCTCGACATACTGGACCGCAGCGGCGTCATCCTCGGTTATCACGCGCATGTCTCGCCCAAGGCGCTCGACTACAAGATGATCGCCATCGTGCACATCTCGCTGTCCGGCCAGTTCGCCAAGACGCTGTCGGAATTCGAGACTGCCGTGAAGCGCTGTCCCAACGTGCTCGTCTGCTATCTGATGTCGGGCGAATACGACTATATCCTGCGCGTGGCGGCCCGCGATCTGGAGGACTACGAACGCATCCATCGCGACTGGCTTTCGGCCCTGCCCCATGTCGTCAAGATCAATTCCAGCTTTGCCTTGCGCGAGGTGATGGACCGGCCCAATGTGGGCTTGTGACCAAGGAGCGGAATCACTCGCCTGCGCGGGTGTTTCCGAAATACGGCCGGGGCCGGTGCAGTAAGAAGACGCCATGAAATCGAAGAGCCGGGGCTATATTTTCGTTCTTCTGGCGATCACCATATTTTCCATCCAGGACGGCATCTCGAAGCATCTCGGCGGTGTCTATCCGCCCGTTTTTGTGACGATGATCCGCTATTGGGCATTCGGCCTCTTCACCATCGTTCTGGCTGCGAAGATGCGTGGCGGGATTATTGCCACGGCGCGCACCAGGCGGCCGGTCCTGCAGGTGATCCGAGGGCTGCTTCTCGCCGCCCAGGTGGTCGTCGTGATCAGCTGCTTCGCGGTGATCGGGCTCGCACACTCGCAGGCCATCTTCTCGGCGACACCGATCCTGATTGCGCTGCTGGCCATGCCGCTGCTTGGCGAGCGGGTCGGCTGGCGGCGGTGGACGGCGATCGGCGCGGGATTGGTCGGCGTGCTTCTGATCCTGAAGCCAGACAGCGGCTTCTTCGATGTCACGCTGCTGCTGGCGGTGCTTTCGTGCTTCCTCTTCGCTTTCTACGTCATCGCGACCCGGCTGGTCAGCCGCGACGATTCATCGATGACGAGCTTTTTCTATACGGGTGTCGTCGGCGCCATCGCGATGACGCTCGTCGGGCCTTTCTACTGGACCTGGATGGCACCGGCGGACTGGGTGTGGATGGCGCTCGTCTGCATGACCAGCATATCGAGCCACTACTTCCTGATCCGTGCCTACGACATGCTCGATGCCGCAGCCGTCCAGCCGCTCACCTATCTGCAACTCGTCTACGCCTCGATCATCGGGGTGACGATCTATGGAGAGACGCTCAGCCTGAACACGATCATCGGCTCCGTAATCGTCGTCGCCTCCGGCATTTTCACGATCTGGCGCGAGCATGTCGTTGCCCGCCGGGAAGCAACGCGGATGTAAAGATCGGTCGCGCAATTTTAGCGAATTGTATAAATTCATTTCAATCTACGCGACGTATGCTCTGACCAGTTCAATTTGGGAGAGGCGTCATGCATAATCTCAACATTATTACCCGCAAGGCGGAACGCAAACCATGCCGGCTGTTTGGCAAGGTTCGTTACCTGACCAAGGAAGTCGATGCACGCATTCTGAACATGTCGATTTCGGGCGTTGCGCTTGAGGTCCGTTCGCCGCTACATGCCGCGTCAGGCAGCCGCGTGCAGATCCTCGCCGACGATCTCGGCGTTTTGCACGGCGTCATCCGCTGGAGCCACAATGGCCGCGTCGGCATCCAGTTCGACCCAAACTCCAACGCCCGCGCCCAGGTCGCGTCCTACTTCCGATTCTTCCACAAGGAAGTGAAGCCGGTTCTGGCGCGATAGGCTGCATTCGGCAAAGATATAGAAAAGCGATATTCCCCTGTCATTTTCGGGGTTTACTCCTTCGAAAATCACCCTACTCTCGCCGGCTGGCGGGTGCCGCGTGATGTTTTGAAGGAGTTTTCATGTCTTCCAATCTTGATCTTCCACCGATGAGCCGTCGTTCTCTTCTCACCGGCATTGCCGCCACATCCGCACTCGTTTTTCTGCATCCATTCACCGCGCGCGCCGCCGCCAACCAGGCGCATCTCAGGCTGATGGAAACGACGGATATTCACGTCAACGTTTTCCCTTACGACTATTACGCCGACAAGCCGAACGACACGATGGGGCTGGCGCGCACCGCGACAATCATCGATACGATCCGCGCCGAGGCGGCGAACTCGCTGCTAATCGACAATGGCGACGTTCTACAGGGCAATCCGATGGGCGATTACATGGCCTATCAGCGTGGCTTGAAGGATGGCGATGTCCATCCCGTCATCAAGGCGATGAACACGCTCGGCTACACCGTCGGCACGCTCGGGAACCATGAGTTCAATTACGGCCTCGATTTCATGTTCAAGGTTCTGAACGGCGCGAACTTCCCGTTCGTCTGCGCCAACCTGACCAAGGGCAAGCTCGCCTCCGATCCGAAGAACGACGAGCTCTTCTTCAAGCCCTACATCATCGTGGAAAAGATGATCAAGGACGGGGCCGGCAATGAGAGCCCCGTGAAGATCGGCTTCATCGGCTTCGTTCCGCCGCAGATCATGCTCTGGGATATCAAGAACCTCGAGGGCAAGGCGCAGACGCGCGATATCGTCGAAGCCGCCAAGGCATGGGTGCCCGCGATGAAGGAAGCGGGCGCGGATATCGTCATTGCGCTCTCGCATTCGGGCATCGATGGCAGCGCGCCCACCGACAAGATGGAGAACGCATCGCTGCATCTGGCCGCCGTCGACGGGATCGACGCGATCTTTACCGGTCACCAGCACCTCGTCTTCCCTGGGCCGAAGACCTGGGACGGCATTCAGAACGCCGATCCGGTCAAGGGAACGCTGCATGGCAAGCCGGCCGTCATGGCCGGCTTCTGGGGCTCGCACCTCGGACTGATCGACCTTCTGCTCGAGAAGGACGGCAAAAGCTGGAGGATCGTCGACTTCACGTCGGAAGCACGTCCGATCTATCACCGCGACGACAAGATGAAGGTCGTTGCCGACGTTGGCGACAAGAAGGACGTCGTCGACGCCGCAAAGGCGGAGCACGAGGCGACGCTCGCCTACGTCCGCACCCCCGTCGGCAAGACGTCGGCGCCGCTCTATTCCTACTTCGCACTGGTCGCCGATGATCCCTCCGTGCAGATCGTCAGCCAGGCGCAGATCTGGTACATCAAGCAGATGCTTGCCGATACCGAATACAAGGATCTTCCGGTGCTCTCGGCGGCGGCGCCCTTCAAGTCGGGCGGTCGCGGCGGCGCCGATTACTATACTGATGTTCCGGCCGGCGATCTCGCCATCAAGAACATCGCCGACCTCTATCTCTATCCGAACACCGTGCAGGCCGTCGTCATATCAGGCGAGCAGGTGAAGAACTGGCTGGAAATGTCGGCTGGCATGTTCAACGAGATCAAGGAAGGAACGAAGGACGCCGAGCTTTTGAACGCCGACTTCCCGTCCTACAATTTCGATGTGATCGACGGCGTCACCTACCAGATCGATCTGGCGCAGCCGCGCAAATACGACAACGACGGCAACGCCATCAACGCCGGGTCGAACCGCATCCAGAACCTTGCGTTCGACGGCAAGCCGATCGACCCGAAACAGAAGTTCGTGGTGGTGACCAACAATTACCGCGCCGGCGGCGGCGGCAAGTTCCCTGACATCGCGGCCGACAAGGTGGTGTTCCAGGCGCCCGATACCAACCGCGACGTGATCGTGCGCTATGTGCACGAGCAGGGAACGATCAATCCGGCCGCCGATGGCAACTGGACGTTCAAGCCGGTGACGGGCGCGACCGCGACGTTCCAGAGCGGGCCGAAGGCGAAGCAGTTCATCGCCGACGTCAAGGGCGCGAAGATCGAGGACGCAGGCGAAGGTACCGACGGCTTCGCCAAGTTCCGGCTGGTTCTCTAAAAGATGTTGCAGGCGAGGCCGAGCGCCTCGCCTACTCCGCCGCAAGCGGCAGGTCAGGGGCCTTTATCTCATTCAATGCAGCCGTGAAGTCCGCATGGTTCGGGCAATTCGACAGCCGTGAATGGAAGGCTTCGATGAGCCACGTCGCCGCTGGCCCCGGAGGGTTTGCAATCCGGCGCATCGCATAGATCGGATACTCGCCCTGCTCATAGGCCGGCAGATCAAGATGAACGAGTACGCCGCTCGCCAAATCCTCGCGAATGATCGAGGCCGGCAGGCCACCCCATCCCAGGCCACCACGGATCAATGCGTGCTTGGTGGCGATGTCGCTGACACGCCAGGTCTTGTATGACAGCACGTTGAAATCGCGGCCCTTGGTCAGTCCAGAGGCGTCGGTGACGACGAGCTGTACTTCCTCGCGCACATCCGCAAGCGTCAGCGGCCCCTCGATATCAGCCAGCGCGTGGGAGCGCGCGGCAACCGGGATCATGAAGGAATGGCCGATCTTTTCGACTGCGATCGAATCATCCTGCTTCAGGAGCGCCCCGCCGATGCCGATCGTGGCCTTGCCCGATAGAACGGCCTCCATGACCATGCCGAGCTCGCCGGCGTTGAGATTAAGCGTGACGGATGGAAAGCGATCGCGGAACTCCCGGAGCACGGCGACGACCGCCTGCGACGGCACCATGACGCTGATCGCCACATCCACCTCGGCCTCCAGCCCTTCCTTCAGGCTCTTCACCCTCGCACGCATCACCTGCAGGTCGGTCATCAGCCGGCGGGCATCCTCGAGCATGGCCTTGCCTGCCTCGGTCAGCTTCGGCTGACGCGCGCCCGAGCGTTCGAACAGCTGCATTTCAAGCTGCGATTCAAGATTGGCGATGGTGTAGCTCACCACCGACTGGGCGCGATTGAGCACGCGGGAAGCGGCCGAGAAGCTGCCGGTCTCGGCAACGGTCAGGAAAACCTGCAGCTGATCCAGTGTCGGGTTGGGCAACATTACATCCATCCAATCGATCGATAGTCTTGATCGACATTATCCCAGTTTTTTCGATAGGCCGCTAGACCTATTTCTTCACTCGAAGACGCGGTTCGATCCTCCCCCAATCGACCCGGAAACGCAAAGATCAAAGGATTATCAATCATGTCGTCCATCTTGCTCCTGACCTCCAGCCCGCGCGCCGACTCGCTCTCGACCGATATCGCCGTAGACCTCGCCGCCAAGCTGCAGGCGCAGAAGTCCGGCAGTGTCGTCGTTCGCCGCGACCTCGCCGCCAACCCTCTCGCCCACATGGACGACACGTTCTCGATCGCCATCCGCAAGCCGGCCGACGCCCGTACTGCCGAGGAAAACGAAGCTGCGAAGATCTCCGACGAGCTGGTCAACGAGCTTCTGGCCGCCGACACGATCGTCATCGGAACCGGCCTCATCAACTTCAACATCTATTCGTCGCTGAAGAGCTGGATCGACAACGTCGCCCGCGCCGGCCTGACCTTCAAGTACACGGAAAACGGCCCGGTGGGCCTTGTCACCGGCAAGAAGGTCTACGTGGTCCTGGCTTCGGGCGGCGTTTATTCGCAGGGTCCGGCTGCCGGAATGAACCATGCCGTTCCTTACCTGAAGACGGTTCTCGGCTTCCTCGGCCTGACCGACATCGAGACCATCTATGTCGAAGGCCTGGCTTTCGGTCCGGAAGCCGCCGAAAAGGCAATCGGCGCCGCCAAGGCCCGTGCGGAAGAGATCGCGCTCGCTGCCTGATAACCAACAGTAATCAAATCGGGAAGACGGTCGGCTTGCCGGCCGTCTTTTTGTTTGCGGGTACTTGCAGTTAGCCGGCAACCGTGACGTCGTGGACGCCGGTCCGACCGAAGACGCAGTTCCGGCCGTTCTTCTTCGCCTGATACAGTCGCTCGTCGGCGGCCGACAAGATCATGGTGAACGCATCGCCGTCTTCGGTGGCCGTCGCGACGCCGATGCTGATCGTTACCGGCTTACCATCGGGCGTAGAGACGCTGCTTTCGATCGTCCAGCGCAGCCTTTCGGCAAGACGCAAGCCCTCTGCGTGATCGGTCACGGGGCAAATCGCCACGAATTCCTCGCCGCCGAACCGGAACACCCGGTCGCCAGCCCGCAGGATCGAACCCAGGCGGGCAGCGATGGCGCGCAGGACGTCGTCGCCTTGCAGATGACCGAACACGTCGTTGACGTTCTTGAAGTGATCGGCGTCGAGGATCATCACCGTGGCGGACTGTCCCTGGCGCAACGATTCGCGGATCATGACCGGCGCTTCAAGCTCCATGCGCGTGCGGTCATAAAGCCCGGTCAGCACATCCCTGCCCGTGCGGCTCAAGAGATCGTTGTAACGCTCGCGGAAGGTCAGATCGCTGAAGATATCGCCGATGGGGCGTGCGCTCGATGTGGTGACAGCGCGGCCGATCCATTTCTCGTAGATTGCGAAGAGCACCGTGTAGATGCAGACGGCGAACATCTTTGCCTTCCATCCGCCCCAGAAGGCGGCGAGCGGCACGCCGACCGAATAGTGCAACGCACCGAAGAAGGCGATCTGGTCGAAGGTCAGCAGCACGAAGCCGCAGATCATGAAGCGCAGGATGGGCCGCTGCCTGAGGTAGCGGCCTAGTCGCTCATAGAGAAGGATGATGCCGATGGCGTCGAGATAGAGGATGGCCGTGCCCCAGAGCATCAGCCAACCCATTTCCTTCAGAAACTCATCGCTCGGCAGCGTGCCGGGTGTCAGCTCGAGCGGCGCGTGCCACTGGATGATCCAGGCGATCGCGACCGTCAGCAGGTTACCGATGAAGAGCCCATAGATCGGCTGGCGGACGACGGCGGCATCCTCCTGAAGATAGAGCATCAGGATCATCATCAATTTGCCGGTGAAGAACACCGATGATCCCGGCGAGACGATGCCGAACGGCAACTCGACATAAAAGACCGCCGCGAGGTAGGTCTCCATGAAGTGCATGACGCCGAGCGCGGTCAGGAATATGCCAAGGCCGATGCGGGCGCGAAAATGCAGCAGCGTCACCATCAGCGCGAAGTAGCCGATAGCCTCGACGACGAAGAGGATGAGATTGACGTTTGCGATCAACGCCGCGACCTCCCGTCAAGGCGATTTGGCGGTTGCGCCAAGCTTATGACACCACGCCATGCCATCTTGACCACTCTGTCGGTGGCATTGGAAGGAGATTTGCGGCGGGCATTCTGAGGCACTGGATATTCCTGCGATGTCTGCTGAGCGCAGGATCGCCGCAATGTTTTAAGATAGCATGAGGGAATGGCCACGCCGCCGCTTGACACGCGCTGAGCGCGCGCCAGCCGTTCGCTGTCAGACCTGTCGAACCTTGGCTCCGTCGCTGAATAGCGACGGTCCGTTCTGATCGATGATCTGCTGCGCCTTGCGCACGGTGCATTCGATCGCATCATCCGTCGATGAAAACATGTCGGCGCGGATGAAATTCCGCACGAGCACCTCGTCGCCAACAGTCTTCTCGATGCGACCGGCCAGGCGGTATTGGCCACCTTCCTTCATCGGCTCGGCATAGATCGTGCAATCGGCATAGGGCTGCGGATCGGACGCGGCGCTTGACGGTGTCGCGCCCGGCTGCTTGCCGCCGCCCGAAAACATGGAGAAAATGCTGGAGAATATCGAAGCCATGATGCGCCTTTGTCGTGAGGGCGGATGCCGTCAAGGATAAATAGGGCCGTTACCGTCAAAGTTAAATGATGAGGTTCGCGAGGATCTCGTTTTCGGTGATGTCTTCGAAACCGATACCCGATGCCTCGAAATTCGCGAAGAGCGCCGCAAAATTCTCGGGCGCCTTGGTTTCGATGCCGATCAGGACCGAACCGAAGTTGCGCGCGGTCTTCTTAAGATATTCGAAGCGGGCGATATCGTCGTCAGGGCCGAGGAGGTTCAGGAAGTCGCGCAGGGCGCCCGGACGTTGCGGCAGCCTGAGAATGAAGTATTTCTTCAGACCGGCATAGCGCATGGCCCTTTCCTTCACATCCGGAAGCCGCTCGAAATCGAAATTGCCGCCGGAGACGACCGCAACCACCGTCTTGCCGCGGATTGTTTCAGGATCCATTGCAGCGATTGCCGTCAGCGACAGCGCGCCCGCCGGTTCCAGCACCACGCCTTCGACGTTCAGCATCTCGTTGATCGTGACGCAGATGGCGTTCTCGGGCATCAGCATCACCTGATTGCTCGGGAAGTCTTTCAACGCCGCGAAATTCAGGTCACCGATGCGGGCAACGGCCGCGCCATCGACAAAATTGTCGACCTTGGAGAGTGTCACGACCTCACCGGCCTCAATGCTGCGCTTGAGGCTCGGCGCGCCCTGCGGCTCGACGAAGAAGAAACCCGTATTCGGCACCGTGTCTTTAAGATAACCGCTGATTCCGGCAGCCAGACCGCCGCCGCCTACAGGCAAGACGACGAGATCGGGCACCGTGCCCTCGGGCAGCTGCTGCATGATCTCGGAGGCCACCGTCGACTGGCCCTCGATGATATCCTCGTGATCGAAAGGTGGCACCATGACGCCGTCGATCATTTCGACGTGATCGCGGGCTGCCTTGTAGCACTGGTCGAAGAAGTCGCCCGTCAGCTTGATGGTGATGAACTCGCCGCCGAAGATGCGGGTCTTGTCGATCTTCTGCTGCGGTGTCGTCACCGGCATGAAGACGACACCCGGAACGCCGAAATGGCGGCAGACGAAGGCAAAACCTTGTGCATGATTGCCGGCCGACGCGCAGACGAAAGTCTTATCGGAGGCACCTTCGTCGATGCGCTTGCGGAAGAAATTGAAGGCGCCGCGGATCTTGTAGGAGCGGACGGGCGACAAATCCTCACGTTTCAGCCAGATATCCGCGCCGTAGCGAGCAGACAAATGCTCGTTGAGTTGCAGCGGCGTTGCCGGGAAAAGGCTGCGCAGAGCCTCCTCGGCAGCTTCGACATTCTGTCTGGTCACGGTCTCAGTCCCTTGTTATTGCGCCCCACGCTATGCCATAGGCAGTCCCTCGAAAGAAGCCCATTTTCAACCACAACGGTTCGGTAACACGCAGGTAACACGCGTCTTGGGAAAACCACCGGAGCGCGGGCTGTGCCACCGAGATAACGCAATCGTGCGGTGAAACCGCCCGAAGCATCAATATTGTGAGTTTTATGACAGCAAACAAACTTTCCAAGCCGGTTGCCTGGCTTCTCCTCGCCGCCATCATTTTCGTAACGGTCTCGCCAATCGGCCTTCGTCCCCATACGATCACATCGGTCAATATCGACAGGGCGATGGCCTACCTGGTCGTCGGCCTCGCCTTCGCGCTGGCCTATCCCAGGCATTGGCTCGCGGTCGGCGCCCTTCTTGTCATAGGCGCGGTCGGAATAGAATTGCTGCAGTATCTTTCGCCGACGCGCCATGCGCGGATGCATGATGCCGGCGTCAAGGCCGTGGGCGCTTGCCTCGGTGTTTTGATTGGAATGCTCGTCAATCGTCTTCGCCGACAACGTTCAGCCCGGGTTGAAGGTCAGGGTGCGCATGGGAGAGTTGGTGCGGGCGGCGGGGGTCGAACCCGCACAGCCGAGGCCGAGGGATTTTAAGTCCCTTGCGTCTACCAGTTTCGCCACGCCCGCAACTGCCACCTCAATCAACGACTGAGACGATTCAGTCAAGTGCATCCGCTATCGCTTAAAGTACGAGGTGATGCGAATCGGCCACTGTCGCCATACATATTACAGAGTCCTTAACAAGCGTCTTTCTTGCCAAGTTTGAATGTGATTGTATGCCTGTGTCAGTAAAGCCACGGCTTCTGGGCGTGTATTTGTAAAGCTTGTCTTGTGGTGGGAGTAAGACGATGGTTTACGATTGGGATGGTGCCAGAACACGGCGCCTGAGACTGTTTAGAACAGGCACGGCATTCTTGATCGGACTTGCGGTATTTGGGGTACCGCTGTTCGTTTATACAGCCAAGTTTCATGGATTGTATGGCTGATCGACTTGCCGCTACGGCAAGCTGCAAACTTCCGATGGCATGATCCGGCGTTCCAACGCCACATATGAAAAGGCGCGGCCCATGGCCGCGCCTTCGAATGTTAATTCTGCTGTGAATTAAGCGAGCTTGGCAGCCAGCTTGGCGACGTGCGCGCCCTGGAACTTGGCGGCTTCGAGCTCGATCGTCGAAGGTTGGCGCGAGCCGTCGCCATCGGTGATGGTGGAGGCGCCGTAGGGCGAACCGCCCTTGATTTCGTCAACACCCATCTGGCCCTGGAAGGCGTATGGCAGACCGGCAACGACCATGCCCTGGTGCAGGAAGGTCGGGATGAAGCCGAGAATGGTGGATTCCTGGCCGCCATGCTGGGTGGCCGACGAGGTGAAGACCGAGCCGACCTTGCCGACCAGCTTGCCGGCGAACCAGAGGCCGCCTGTCTGGTCCCAGAAATTGCGCATCTGCGATGCGACCGTGCCGAAGCGGGTGCCAGCGCCGACGATGATCGCGTCGTATTCAGCGAGTTCATCGACGGTTGCGACCGGTGCCTGCTGGTCAAGCTTGAAATGCGATGCCTTGGCGACCTCTTCCGGCACCAGTTCCGGTACGCGCTTGACGGTCACGTCGGCGCCAGCGGATTTCGCGCCTTCGGCCACGGCGTATGCCATCGTCTCGATGTGGCCATACGACGAATAGTAGAGAACCAGAACCTTAGCCATCTTGGAAGTTTCCTCTTTCTGAGTTGAGGCGGGTGCTTGCGTTGGCGCACCGACCAAAATCCGTTTGATGAATTCGCGTATCATAAAGAATGCCTCGCAACGCTATCGTGCGTATGACCGATAGCTAGCGCATGCGCTTGACGGCGGCCAGTCGCGCCGCGAGAGACGGACTGTTCAATCTTATTGCACGTTTTTGGCTTGCGTTCACATTTCCGTATGCGTGGGCACAGGCTTCCCGTCCGCTCTATTTGGTATAAGCTCGACGGCAAACATCGAGTGAAGACAGAGACCTATCATGACCCAACAGATTGTGACCGCAGCCATTCTAGCAATCGGCGACGAACTTTTATCCGGCCGCACGAAGGACAAGAACATCGGCCACCTCGCCGACATGCTGCTTCTGGCCGGCATCGACCTCAAGGAGGTCCGCATCCTTGCCGACGAGGAGGATGCAATCGTCGAGGCGTTGAACGCGCTGAGGACGAAGTACGATTATGTCTTCACCTCGGGTGGCATCGGCCCGACCCATGACGACATTACCGCCGATGCCGTTTCCAAGGCGTTCGGCGTTGCCTGCCATCACGACGAGAAGGCGATGGCGCTTCTCGGCGAAATGTACAGGCGCCGGGAGGTGGAATTCACCGAGGCGCGCCAGCGGATGGCGCGGATGCCCGTTGGCGCGGTGCATATTCCCAATCCCGTTTCCACGGCCCCCGGCTTCATCATCGGCAACGTCTATGTCATGGCCGGCGTGCCGCAGGTGTTTCAGGCGATGGTCGACGCGGTAATCCCGACGCTCAAGACAGGAACGCCGGTTCTGTCGGTGGCAATCTCATGCCCCTATGGTGAAGGCGATATAGGAACGCCGCTTGCCGCGATCCAGAAGGTGCATCCTGAAACCAGTATCGGCTCGTACCCCCGTTATGTGGGCCAGCAATTCTCGACCGAGATCGTCGTTCGCGGCCGCTCGCAGGCGGCAATCGAAGCTGCGGGTGCGGATGTCGCTGCGATGATCGAAGGTATTCGCCGCGAGCGTGATATGCTGGAGAACCATTCGGCGGAGGCCTAATCTCTCCGGGACCGGGCTATTCGACTTGATCTCGGTCAAGGAAACAAATGCCGGCCAAGCGCATTGCTTCTCTTACGGACTATTTCATCCGAGCAAGGAGATACACATGTCTTACAAAACGATTCTTGCGATTCTCGATACTTCAGACAATTGCGTTGCAGTCGCCGATCTGGCCTTTGCGCTGGCGGCCGAACACGGTGCCCATGTGATCGGGCTTCATGCGGAAACGGTCGCGGTGGTGCCGCTCGTGGCGCCGATGGAGATCCCGGATCCCGTCGCCGTGCAGGCGCTGCAGGACATGGCGCATACAGAAAGGGTCAAGATCGAGACGATCGTTCGCCGCAAGGCGGAGGTCGAAGGCGTGTCTTTCGAATGGCGCAGCTTTGCCTCCTCGACCGGCTATGGCTCTGCGCCGTTGATCGAAAGCGCCCGCAGTGCCGATCTCCTGGTCGCCTCGCAGGCTGATCCGGCACGGCCGTCGGACAGCCACGTCGACGTGGACAATTTCCTGCTCGAAAGCGGGCGGCCCGTCCTGATGATCCCCTTCATCATCCGCCAGCCGAAGCCGATCAAGCGCGTGCTCGTCGCCTGGAACGGCTCGAAGGAAGCCGCGCGCGCGACGTTCGACGCCCTGCCCTTCCTGAAGGCCGCCGACGAGGTTGAGATCTTCTCCGTCGATCCGGTCGACAACGCGTTGCAATCGGCGGCGGTCGCCGGTGCGGAGATCGCAGCGACGCTCGCTCGCCACGGCGTCAACGTTACGCTTGCAACAGCGACGACGACGGACAAGAGCACGTCGGCCGTCATCGAGAACCGGCTGTCGGATAGCAGCATCGACCTGCTTGTCATGGGCGCCTACACGCATTCGAGGCTTTGGCAGATGATCTTCGGCGGCACGACGAAGACGCTCCTGCAGTCCATGACCGCAATGACGCTGCTTTCGCGTTAGCAGGCCACAATTAGCGGGGGCTTGCGTTTTGCCGCCAAATTCCGCTAATTGCCACGACCGACGACGAGCTCCGGCTTCGGTCCTTCCATCGCGCAGTCTCGGCTGCGCGATTTGCGTTTGACGAAGTGAACGGAAGAGCGTCCGGCCGCCGGCAAACGGCGTGTGATCATTCATGCCTCGGAGCGAGCCCATGTCCCTTCCCGATAAAGCCTTTCCCGTTTCCTGGGATCAATTTCACCGCGACGCGCGCGCGCTGGCCTGGCGTCTTGCCGGCCTCAACCGCGAATTCAAGGCGATCGTCTGCATCACCCGCGGCGGCCTCGTTCCGGCGGCGATCATTTCCCGCGAGCTCAACATACGCCTGATCGAAACGGTCTGCGTCGCTTCCTACCACGACTACGTGAACCAGGGCGAGCTGATGCTCCTCAAGGGGATCGCGTCGGAACTGCTTGAGGATGGTGGCGAAAGCGTGCTTGTCGTCGACGATCTGACGGACACCGGCAAGACGGCTTCCGAAGTGCGCACGCTCCTGCCGAAGGCGCATTTCGCCTGCGTCTACGCAAAACCACAGGGTGTACCTGTCATCGATACTTTCGTCACAGAGGTGAGCCAGGACACCTGGATCTACTTCCCATGGGACATGGGCTTCAGCTACCAGGAGCCGATCGCCAAGGGCAGCAAGGGCTGACTTGCCATGCCCTGATCGAGCAAAGACGGAAGCAACTTTAAATTGCTCCAATCTTTGTTTACTAACATCATCAGATTTGCTGTCAGGCGCTTGCCGTCCGCTGTATTATCCCATTGCATCAGGCGGCAAGGGCGCAGCCTGATGATTGGGTAGGGGCAGTCGCGGGCGCGACACTGGAACGACCATGCAACGTTGGCGGTTTATCGGCTTGATCGCGGCTTTCGGGCTGTGCTTGAACGTGCATACGCGCGCGGTCCTGGCCGAGCCCGCTTATATATCCGTCGTACGCGAATATGTGGATACCCTCGTCAAGCCGATGATCAACAAGCCGATCGTTCTGGCCGCGATCAAGGCGCAGAACCTGAAGTTCGGCGATGTCAGCGCGATGGATATCCAAGTGCTCGACAATAGCTACCGCTCGGAAATCAAGAGCGGGCGGTGGCAGATGGTCACCCGCCTCCTCAACAATCCGGTCTCGCGGTACCTCAAATCCAAGCAGAATGATTCGCAAGGAACGATTGTGGAAATCTTCGTGACCGACCGAAACGGACTCAATGTCGCACAGAGCGTGGCCACCACCGATTACTGGCAGGGAGACGAAAACAAGTTCCTGAAGACCTTCGCCCGGAACTCCGACGAGGTCTTCATCGATCGAGCCAGCCGCGACGACGCCACGCAATTGCTGGAAACACAGGCGAGTTTCACCATCCGCGACGAGAGCGGACAGGCGATCGGCAGCGCCACGGTGACCATCGCCATCGACGCACTTTAGTGCAGTATTCGGGCTGGCGAATCACAAGGCTCATTTGCGCTCCAAAAGCCACCGGCAAATGACAAAATATGGCAAAATTTATCCGGCTTTGGTATTTCCCTTGCGCATACCGTAGCAAGCCATTGAAATTCTTGCCCAACTGGTTTTTCCCCAGTCTCCACAGGCCTCTCCACAATATCTTGTGGTGAACACTTCGTTAAGAACAAGCCCTTGACGGAATCGCCTCTTTTCACGTTAATGAACCTCGATGTTGCGGCGGCAGCTGAACCGGACATGACGAGGCCGGTTCTCACCAGAAATCGAGCATTGAATCAGGGCGTTGATCCATGAGGGGTGAGCCGCCATGAGCGAATTCTGCGCGATTTTTGTTGCCTGAGAAAACAACATCCGGGGCTGGCGGAAAAAGGCTGTTAACACTATATTTAGTCGTTGCAGCCACCATCACCACAAGATACAGGATCACCATCTCCGGATGACACTCCTGTGACGATACGGAAACGAGAACTGGCTGCGCTCTCTTCGGCGCTGCCGGAGGTGGAAACTTGCGCCTTGGTCAACGGGGACGGGGCGCGCGAGCTAGAGGTTAAGGCACATGCGCATAGAACGCCGGTTTACGAAGGCAGATCAGGGCGCTTACGCGGCTATCGAATTCCGCAAGGCAACCAGCGAGATCAAGAACCCTGATGGGTCGATCGTGTTCCGTCTGGAGAACATCGATGTTCCCGCGCAGTTCTCGCAGGTTGCGGCCGACATCCTCGCTCAGAAGTATTTCCGCAAGGCCGGCGTCCCTGCCCGCCTGAAGAAGGTCGAGGAAAACGACGTTCCTTCCTTCCTGTGGCGCTCGGTTGCCGATGAGGCGGCTCTCAAGGATCTGCCCAAGGACCAGCAGTACGGTTCGGAAACCGATGCGCGCCAGGTCTTCGACCGTCTCGCCGGCACCTGGACCTACTGGGGCTGGAAGGGCGGTTATTTCTCCTCCGAGGAAGACGCGGCCGCCTTCCGCGACGAACTCGCCTATATGCTCGCAACACAGCGCGTTGCCCCGAATTCCCCGCAGTGGTTCAATACAGGCATGCACTGGGCCTACGGCATCGACGGCCCGGGCCAGGGCCACTTCTATGTCGACCCCTTCACCGGCAAGCTCACCAAGTCGAAGTCGGCCTATGAGCATCCGCAGCCGCATGCCTGCTTCATCCAGTCGGTCGAAGACGATCTCGTCAACGAAGGCGGCATCATGGACCTGTGGGTTCGCGAAGCGCGTCTGTTCAAGTACGGCTCCGGCACCGGCTCCAACTTCTCCTATCTGCGCGGCGAAGGCGAACGTCTTTCCGGCGGCGGCCGCTCCTCCGGCCTGATGAGCTTCCTGAAGATCGGCGACCGCGCTGCCGGCGCCATCAAGTCTGGCGGTACGACGCGCCGCGCGGCCAAGATGGTCGTGGTCGATATCGACCATCCCGATATCGAGGAATACATCAACTGGAAGGTCAAGGAAGAGCAGAAGGTTGCCGCTCTGGTGACCGGCTCCAAGGTCGTCGCCAAGCATCTGAAGGCAATCATGAAGGCCTGCGTCAATTGCGACGGCGACAATGACGATTGCTACGACCCGAACAAGAACCCTGCCCTGAAGCGCGAAGTGCGCGCTGCCAAGAAGGACCAGGTTCCGGAAAACTATATCGGCCGCGTCATCCAGTTCGCTCGCCAGGGCTACAAGGACCTCGAGTTCAAGACCTACGACACCGACTGGGATTCTGAAGCCTACCTCACGGTCTCCGGCCAGAACTCGAACAACTCGGTCTCGATCAAGGACGACTTCCTGCGCGCTGTCGAAAACGATGGCGACTGGAACCTGACCGCCCGCAAGGACGGCAAGGTCATGAAGACGCTCAAGGCACGCGATCTGTGGGAATCGATTTCCTACGCCGCATGGGCGTCGGCCGATCCGGGCCTGCACTTCAACACGACGATGAACGACTGGCACACAAGCCCGGCCGCAGGCTCGATCCGCGCATCCAACCCGTGCTCGGAATACATGTTCCTCGACGACACGGCCTGCAACCTTGCCTCGCTGAACCTGCTGCAATTCAAGGACGCGGCCACCAAGCGCATCAACATTGCCGATTACGAGCACGCTGTCCGACTGTGGACCGTCGTTCTCGAAGTTTCCGTCATGATGGCGCAGTTCCCGTCGAAGCAGATCGCCGAGCGCTCCTACGAATACCGCACGATCGGCCTCGGCTACGCCAACATTGGTGGCCTGTTGATGTCGTCGGGCATTCCCTATGACAGCGACGAGGCGCGTGCCATCGCAGGCTCGCTGACCGCGATCATGACCGGCATCTCCTACGCCACCTCGGCCGAAATCTCGTCGGAACTCGGGCCGTTCCCGATGTTCAAGCCGAACCGCGAAGCGATGCTGCGGGTCATCCGCAACCATCGCCGCGCCGCCTACGGCGAGACGTCCGGCTATGAAGGCCTGTCGATCAACCCGGTCGCGCTAATCCACTCGGAAAATCCGGACCAGGATCTCGCAGCCCACGCCAAGAGCGCCTGGGACAAGGCGCTCGAGCTCGGCGAAAAGCACGGCTACCGCAACGCCCAGGCAACCGTCATCGCGCCGACAGGCACGATCGGTCTTGTCATGGATTGCGACACAACCGGCATCGAGCCCGACTTCGCGCTGGTGAAATTCAAGAAGCTCGCCGGTGGCGGCTACTTCAAGATCATCAACCGCGCCGTTCCGGAAGCGCTGCGCACGCTCGGCTATTCGGAAAGCCAGATCGCCGAGATCGAAGCCTACGCTGTCGGCCACGGCAACCTGAACCAGGCACCGGCGATCAATCCCGGCTCGCTGAAGGCCAAGGGCTTTACCGACGAGAAGATCGAGGCGCTGAACGGCGCGCTGAAGCAGGCCTTCGACATCAAGTTCGTCTTCAACCAGTGGACGCTCGGCGCCGACTTCCTGAAGACGACGCTGAAGGTCACCGACGAGCAGCTCGGCGACATGGGCTTCAACCTGCTCGAGCATATCGGCTTCTCGCGCAAGGACATCGAGGCTGCCAACGTTCACGTCTGCGGCGCGATGACGCTGGAAGGCGCACCGTTCCTGAAGAACGAGCACCTCGCAGTGTTCGATTGCGCCAACCCGTGCGGCAAGATCGGCAAGCGTTATCTCTCGGTCGATAGCCACATCCGCATGATGGCGGCTGCCCAGCCGTTCATCTCGGGTGCGATCTCCAAGACGATCAACATGCCGAACGACGCGACGGTCGACGATTGCAAGAGCGCCTACATGCTCTCCTGGAAGCTCGGCCTCAAGGCAAACGCGCTTTACCGCGACGGCTCGAAGCTGTCGCAGCCGCTGAACGCATCGCTGATCGAAGACGAGAACGATGAGGACACACTGGACGATCTGCTGCAGCAGCCGGTCGCCGCCCAGGCCGTCACCATCACCGAGAAGATCATCGAGCGCGTGGTCGAACGCGTCACCCGCGAACGCGAAAAGCTGCCGAACCGCCGCCAGGGCTACACCCAGAAGGCTGCCGTCGGCGGACACAAGGTGTATCTGCGCACCGGCGAATTCGGCGACGGCCGCATCGGCGAGATCTTCATCGACATGCACAAGGAAGGTGCCGCCTTCCGTGCGATGATGAACAACTTCGCCATCGCCATCTCGCTGGGTCTCCAGTACGGCGTGCCGCTCGAAGAATATGTGGAGGCCTTCACCTTCACCAAGTTCGAGCCGGCAGGCATGGTCATCGGCAACGACGCGATCAAGAACGCCACGTCGATCCTCGACTACGTGTTCCGCGAACTGGCCGTCTCCTACCTCGGCCGCCACGATCTGGCGCATGTCGATACGTCGGACTTCTCGAACACTGCCCTCGGCAAGGGCATCCAGGAAGGCAAGACGAACCTCGTCTCGACCGGCTGGACCCGCGGCTACAAGCCAACGATCGTTTCGAACAGCGAACGCCAGGCATCGGGCGAGCCCAAGGGCTCTGCCACGGCTGCCCCGGCGCGTGCCTCGTCCGGTGCAACGGTCACGTCCTTTGCAGGCGCTGCCGCCCGCAAGATCGAGCCGACGACCGCCATCTCCACCTCCGAAATCGTCGCCTTCAAGCGCGATTACGAAGAGCGCGCCAAGGAGCTGGCCGAGGAGATCGCCGAGGAAGTGATGGAAGAAGTCACGACCGAAAGCCAGCAGCAGGCAACGGCCCTGTTCTCCGACAAGGCCGCGGCTGACGCCGCATCGGCCAAGACGGAAGCCAAGAAGATCGAATCCGAGCGCCGCGCCCGGTCGATCATGCAGGGCTACACCGGCAATATTTGCTCGGAGTGCCAGAACTTCACGATGGTGCGCAACGGCACCTGCGAGAAGTGCGACACTTGCGGCGCGACCAGCGGCTGCAGCTAAGCATATACCATCGGTAGCACAAATAGTTACAAAGCAACTTTTATCATTTATATTGGCCACGGCATCATTGCCGTGGCCAATATATTTTGAAAGAGGGAACATATGTCACTTAAGTGCATTGCCGTAATCAATTTCAAAGGCGGCGTTGGAAAGACAACGTTGTCCTTTCACTTGGCCACACATTTGGCCCAAAGCTCCAGGGTTCTTCTGGTCGATATTGACCATCAATCCAGCCTCTCAATTGTAACAATGGGAGCCGATAACTGGGAACACGCTGTTAAAAATGGAAACACCTGCAACAGAATTTTCGAGTCTTTCTGCAAACGTAATGTGCAGATGCCTGGCGTGGAAATAATAACCAAGGAACCGCTAAAAACCCATGGATGGCAACTATATCCCACACTGGATATAGTTGCCGCGCAGTTTGAACTGGACGATACCGAGATTGAAATGGCCTCAACCACGGTCGGCGGTCCAACGGTTTCGGAGTGGGAAAAACGCACTCTCATGGCGCAATGGTTGGACAAGATAGATGCGACATCGCTCTATGACTACGTCATCTTTGATTGCCCTCCCGCAACCAAGTTAGTTAGTCAAAATGCGCTGGCGGCAAGCAACTACTTTGTGGTTCCGGTTATCCCTGACGAGATGTCAAGTCGCGGGGTTACGCACTTCAAGCAGCTGGTTGAAACCAAGGTCGATGCAAAGCTCGAATTCCTGCGAAAAGCTGCTGGAATTTCCGATCAGGAAACTCCGAGACACTACGCGCCGAACACGAAACTCGCGGGAATTGCACCGTTCATGGCCAAGCCTGCGGGCAATGCCGATTCGGGATATACGAACATACACACACAGCAGCTGGCTGCATTGCGTAGGCAGTGGCAAAGCAATGTGCTACAAACAGTGGTGAAAAGCTTGACCGGCGTGCCGGAGTCAATGAACGCCGGCTGGCCGGTTTGGAGCAACAGAGGCGGCAACGTATCAAGCGCGGTTGTCACGATGATGGCCGACGCTTGCGAAGAGATAAAAGGGAGGCTTTCTTGAAGGCCACGAAGAGCGCCAATGCCAGCAAGCTGCTTAAGTTTTTGAACGTTCAGCAATCTGCTCTACGTACGGCTGGGGCACCGGCTTCTCTGGTTTCCGATCTAGCAAGATTGTGCGACTACGTTGACAATTTGCCGGAGGCTGAACTTCGCCAGATTTTTACCGCCACGAAACATGATGGCTCGTCAAGAAATCAACAGAAACGGCTAATGACGATTTCGGACAACGAGCTCTGCAATCTCGACATCGAAGCGGCGCTAAAGTTCGTAAATGACCCTGAAACAGACAGGGAAACGCTTCAACGAATAGCGATCTTGCGTTTTGGCGATCCAAAGGGTTCCGTCACCCGATTCAGCAAGGAAAAGCTAATAGACAGAATTGGCACCTACATCCTGAATGAAAAAGGACACGACGCAATTCGAAGAATGGTGAAGATAAACAGCGCTTGATATTTCTCGCTTTGCGAAGTCGATCGCAGCCATTTCATCGTCTAAGTGCGGCGACCGGTAGCTACATTTGACAAACTCTGTCTAACATATCTGAAATTAAAGGCCGTCAGTTCTCACGAGCAGGCGGCCTTTTCCTTGTTCCTGTCGGGCATGCGATATCATCCCGCATCCACACCTGTCGTGTGCAGCCTGTTCCTCACATGGTGGACGCCATCGACAGAAGAGGCGGCGAGTTCGACCTTGCGGGCGATGCCTATCGTTTCGACAGAGCCTTCGACCGTGACGACGTGGCCGTCGGCATGGACCTCAATGCTGTCGATATCGACTTCGGGGACGTTTTCGATGTTTTCGGTCACCCGTGCTTCGAGATCGTCGCTGTCATCCCGGTCGATCGTGTCGGCGCGCAGCGAATCCTTGAGACGGTTCTCGTTGCCGTCTCGGTCTATGCCGTCAATGCGAAAGCCTGCATTGTCGCTGCTGTCGAAATTCGCGGGCGTCTCACCATAGGCGCGATTTTCAGGGGCGGCGGTCGAACCGTCCGCCGTGTCCGCATAGGGCCAGCCGTCGTCGATGTTGCGCTCTTCGAAATCGCGATAATCCTCGCTGCGCGACAGCGGCTTCTTTCCATCATCGTTCATGGGCATCGATCTTCTCCTTCAGCGTGTTTTCAAACAACGCCCAGGGAGCCAGATGGTTCGCCACATTTGATCGGCCCTTCCCTGTCGTGCAACCCGCATCGCAGCGAAGCGCACCTTCCGATTGCATTCGGTTCGTGGAAACGGGCGGAGGAATGACCTAGCCTTGTTCACTCAAAACAAGGGGAGAGAGACATGCCAAGTTGCAAGGCAAGCAATGGCGATATCTGGGAAATCTACCAGACGAATGGTCAGTGGCGCTGGCGACGCACGGCGTCGAATGGTCGGATCGTCGGTTCATCGACGGAAGGCTATTCCAATCGAAACGACTGCATCGCCAATGCCCAGCGCAACGGGATGACCTGCAATCCGGTCTGACTGCGCTCAGATTTTACAGAATTCGACGAGGCGCGCGGCTGCATCTCGGCGCGCGCCTTCCGGATCTCTATCGGACAGCTTTTTGCTCGACACCCGTAGCGGGCGCCGCCGACAACGGCACGTCTTCGGCTACCTCTTGTGCCACGGCAGAGAGGTCGAGATTGCCCCAGATGGATTTTTCCTTGCTGCGATCGGTACGGCGGGATGTCTTGATTTCAACAACGAACGGCTTCGATTGAGCGCGCATGTGATTCCTACTGAAAAGCGTTGAACGAATCCATCAACGCAACGAGCCTATGAAGCGTTCCCTCGCCGCGCAAGTGCATTCGGTGCCGCATACCAGAACCTCACCTTCAGGCTACAGCTTCAGGTCAGCCACGCGCGAAATTCACGCCCATGACGCGAGCCCATGAGGGAGCTGCTACCGGTTTTCGCTGTCCGACATGCAGCCATGCAAAATTGTTTCAGGAAAATCCTTGAAGGAACAATCAATGTCGACTAGGTAGCACGTCGCCGAACGTGATGGCGTCCAAGCTCTGCTTCGACGGCGTCCACTCGGCCACCTTTTCCTACTCGTGTAGAGGCACCGGCAGCGGCCGCAGGTCGCTTATCGATCGTTTGATCGGCAGCCGGTTTGCAAACAAAATATCAGCGTGCGGATGGCACCTGGACAGCGGAACGGCCGATCAACATCGCTCGCTTCGACGGCTAGGGAGTCGCTGGCGCCAAGGAATGAAAAAGACTGCGAATGACCATTAAAGAGCGTTTTCTGAAACAGCAGCATGCCTGGATGATCGGAGCATGCTACTCGCGCAAGCACCCCGATTTTCATCGCTACGGCGGCGTCGATGTCGCCGTTTCTCCCCGCTGGAAAGAGTGTCTCGACACCTTCATGAACGACATGATCGACACCCTGCCCCGCAGCCTGTCCGAGCGCCGCCTGGCGCTGCGCAATCCGCGCCGGCCGTTCGAGCCCGGCAATGTCGAGTGGATCTTCGTCAGCAAGCATCGCGGCCTGCGCGCGCCTGACGGCACCCGACCGGAACTGCCCGAGGCGCGTCTGCGCCGCGCTTGAACGCATTCAAGCTGTCGATTGCCGCCGGCTGGCGGGGCTTTGTCGCCCTTCCAGCCGGCGATTTTGTTAAGGGCGCCCGCTAGCGCCTGCTGTGTACACTCTTGGTCAGCACGATCAGGATGAGGCCGGCCGCAACGGCAAGAGCGCCCCAGTAGATCCAGGGCGTCTGGTCTATCATGAAGCTTTCGGCCGGGTACGGAAAATAGCCGCTGCCCTGCCCCATCCAGACAAGACCGGCCAGGATCAGCAAGCCTGCAAGGCCGTATACGAGCTTCACCATCACATCTTTCTCCACGGCGCCCGGTTTATGACAGGACGTGAGCTCACTGCTTCGGGAAATCGGCTCCGAGGCTGGTATCCTTCCATTCCTCGATCAGCGCCAGGCGTTCCTTAAGCTTGGCCGTGACTGCGCCATAGCCGAATTCGCCAAGCACGAGGTGGCGTGGCGCATTCTCGACCTCGGTGATCTTGATGATCGCCTCGCCGGCGCGCACGGGGTCGCCCGGCTGCTGGCCGCTATAGCCCGCCGTCTGGCGCATGCGCGCGGCTGCCGTTTCCGCGTAATCGGCGATCTTGCTCTCGGTCTGCCGCAGCGAACGGCCGGCCCAGTCTGTGCGGAACGGACCGGGCTCGACGCAGGTGACCTTGATGCCGAGTGGCGCGCCTTCGGCGGCGAGCGCGTCCGACATGCCCTCGACCGCGTGCTTGCTGGCGGAGTAGTAGCCTGATGCGGGGAAGCCGATGAAGCCGGCGACGGAGGTGATGTTGATCACATGACCCCTTCTGCGTGCGCGCATGCCGGGCAGAACGGCGCGGGTCATGGCGAACAGGCCGAAGACATTGGCTTCGAACTGATCGCGGATCTCGCGGTCGCTGCCTTCTTCGATCGTCGACTGATAGCCATAGCCGGCATTGTTGACGAGGACGTCGATCCGCCCGAAACGCTGCTCGGCAGCCTTCACGGCGGCATTGATCTGCGCGGCGTCGGTCACGTCGAGGTCGATGGCGAGCGCATTCTCCTCATGGCCTACCACGAGATCGGCGACGCGGGCCTTGTCACGGGCGCTGACAACGGTCGGCCAGCCGCGGGCGATTGTGAGTTTGGCCAGTTCGCGGCCGAAGCCTGTCGAGCAACCGGTGATGAACCAGACGGGATTTTTGTCTTGAGACATGGTGCTTTCCTGAAATGTTCGTCTGAAATTGAAGCGCCCTCGGGTGTCTTTGGGGGCGTCTAGGGGGCACCTTCTGATCTAGGGTGCAGCCCGCGACTTTTCCACAAGGGGAGCTGCTTGCCTGGGCTGCAGACGCAAAAAAGCCGCGCGCTGCTGGAGCACGCGGCCGGATCGAAGGAAATTGTCTTTTCGGCTTACTGCAGCGTGCGCGGCGGCAGACCGGAAACCATGGTCGCACCCTGCTGAACAGGTGATACGCCAGCGCCCGCACCATCGAGGCCGGTGGCGACGACGGAGACGCGGAACTTGCCATCCAGATTGCGGTCGAAGATGGCACCCACGACGATATCGGCATCGTCCTGCACTTCGTCGCGGATACGGCTTGCGGCTTCGTCCACCTCGAACAGCGTCATGTCGGAGCCGCCGGAGATCGAGATCAGCACGCCCTTGGCGCCACGCATCGAGATATCGTCCAGCAGCGGGTTGGCGATCGCGGCTTCCGCCGCCTTCATCGCGCGCTCTTCGCCCGAGGCTTCGCCGGTGCCCATCATGGCCCGGCCCATGCCGCGCATGACCGACTTCACGTCGGCGAAATCGAGGTTGATGAGGCCTTCCTTGACGATCAGGTCGGTGATGCAGCCGACACCGGCGAACAGCACGCGGTCGGCGGTCATGAAGGCGTCCGCGAAGGTGGTCTTCGCATCGGCGATGCGGAACAGGTTCTGGTTCGGGATGACGATCACGGTATCGGCGGCCTGGCGCAGCGCTTCGATGCCGGCATCGGCCGTCTTCATGCGGCGGTTGCCTTCGAAGGTGAAGGGCTTGGTGACGACGCCGACGGTGAGGATGCCGGCGTTACGCGCCGCCTGGGCGATGACGGGTGCGGCACCCGTGCCAGTGCCGCCGCCCATGCCGGCGGTGACGAAGCACATGTGCGAGCCGGCGAGGTGATCCATGATCTCGTCGATCGATTCTTCGGCGGCGGCGCGACCGATCTCGGGCAGCGAACCGGCACCGAGGCCCTCGGTCACATGGGCGCCGAGCTGGATGCGGCGCGAGGCCTTCGAGGTCGCAAGCACCTGCGCATCCGTGTTGGCGGCAATGAATTCAACACCTTCGAGGCTTTCCGCAATCATGTTGTTGATGGCGTTGCCGCCGCCACCACCAACGCCAATCACCGAAATTCTTGGCCGCATCTCGGAAATCCCCGGCTTGGCGTTCGTCATCGCAATCTCCTTCGTGCGCATTTTTTGTGGGCTCCACCGCATTATCGGGACCCGAATCGCGCATCAGCCTATGGGTGCAAGAAGGCAGAGGCGGGGCGAAAGAACAAGATGCAGGCTTTTCTAAAATTTATCCGGAACCTTTTTCGATGAGCGAGCATTAGGTTGATTCAAGCCAGCCCAAACGAGAGGAGTACCGCGCAGATGCCTATGCTCGCTTCCAGCCAGTCGATAGCCCCTCCGCAAGACCACATCGTGACCGCTCAGGAGGCGCTGGAGCCGCTCTTCCTGCAGATTGAGGCCGAAGCAGAGTTGCGGATGATTTCCGCTGCTTTGAAGGCCGGCTGGTCGGCAGAGGACGCGGTGACTGCGATCGACGAATTGCGCCGCAGCGAGTTGCTGCCGGGCGATCGTTGAACACCAAAAAATCATTCGCCTTCGAGGCTAGATAGCCTATCTCTACCGCCGTCAAGTGATTGCGGAGATAGGATTTCATGACCATCAAGACCATCTGCATTTTCGGCGCCGGCGCGCTGGGCGGCATGATCGCCACCAAGATCGCGGCGTCGCTTGGAAGCGACGTCACGGTGTCGGTCATTGCGCGCGGAGCGCATCTGGATGCCATCCGCCGCGACGGTCTGACGCTGCATGAAGCGGGTTCCGACACGCCGATCAACGTGAAGGTAATGGCCACGGACAATCCGGCCGATCTTCCGCCGCAGGATTTGGTGATCACCGGTCTCAAGGGACATCAGCTCAGCGCCGCCGCAGAGGGCATGGCGAAGCTGTTGAAAGACGACACACGCGTCTTGATGATCCTCAACGGCATTCCGTGGTGGTATTTCCACCGCGACGAACACCCCGAGTTCGCCGAACTGCAATTCGAGGAACTTGATGAAGGCGGCGCGCTCTGGAACCTTGTCCGGCCGCAGCGGGTCATCGGTTGCGTCGCGCATCAGGGCGCGGAGGTGAGCGAGCCCGGCCATATCAGGCTCAGCAACAAGGGACGCTTCATCCTGGGCGAGCCCTCCGGCGAGATCACGGCTGATCTCGAAGCCATTCAGGCTCTGCTGCAGAAGGCGGATCTCAACATCACGCTATCACCAAAGATCCGCAACGACATCTGGAGCAAGCTGATGGGCAATGCTTCGTTCAATCCGATCAGCGCGCTGACGCGCTCCTCGATGTCCGACCTCATGGCCGACGTCGCGGTCAGCGACCAGATCGGCAAGGTGATGAAGGAGGTCAAGGCGGTTGGCGAGGCGCTTGGGGCCAATGTCGGCATGTCGGTGGAAGAGCGCCTCGAACAGGCGAGCCAGATCGGCCCTGTCCGCACCTCGATGCTGCAGGACCTGCTTGCCGGAAAGGCACTCGAGATCACGCCGCTGGTCGGTATGGTCGTGGTTCTCGGTAGACTGACCTCGGTGCCGACACCGGTGTCGGAAACCTTGCTGGCGATGGTCTCGCAGCTCGATCGCGAGAACTGCAAGCCGGCCCAAATGGCCGGCCATGTTCTCTGAAGGCGCTCAGAAAATGAGTCCGGAAACGCCCGCAGCGCCTTGAAATCGTCTCGTTTTACTTAAGCCAACCCACCATGCGATCGACCGCCTCGGCGATCTCGGCTTCGGAGCCGGCGTAGGACATGCGCATGGCGCGATGTCCTTCCAGCGGATCGAAATCGAGGCCCGGTGTCGCGGCGACATCGATCTCGGTGAGCATCCGCTTGGCGAACTCCATGCTGTCGTTGGTGAAGCGCGTCACATCCACATAAGCGTAGAAGGCACCATCCATCGGCGAGGCGATCGTAAGGCCCATGTCCGGGAGACGCCGCATCAGGAAATCGCGGTTGGCAGCGTAGCTTGCCCTGTAGACATCGAGCTCGGCGGAAGCGCCGAGCGCTGCGGTCGCGGCGATCTGCGATAGCTCCGGCGCGGAGATATAGAGACTTTGGGCGACACGCTCGATCGGGCGCACGAGGCGATCGGGCAACACCATCCAGCCGATACGCCAGCCGGTCATACAATAATATTTCGAGAATGAGTTGATGACGATCGCCTCGTCGGTGATTTCGAGCGCGCTCGTCTCCTCGCCCGCGAAGGTGAGCCCGTGGTAGATCTCGTCGGAAATGAAGGCGATCGAATTGGCCGAGCAATAGTCCGCCAGTTCGGCGAGCGCCTTGCGGCCCGTCACGGTGCCGGTGGGGTTTGCCGGGCTTGCGAGGAGAACGCCCTTGAGGCGGATACCGCTTTCCTTTTGGACTGCCTCGACGCTTTCGGGCGTCAGCGTGAAATGCGTTTCGGCGGTAACAGGCACCTCGATGACCCGCAAACCGAGTGCCCCGAGGATATTGCGGTATGCAGGATAACCGGGCTTGGCGATCGCCACAGCATCACCGGCATCGAACAGAGACAGGAATGCAAGGTTGAAGCCGGCGGACGACCCCGTGGTGATTGCGATACGCGCCGGATCGATGTCCAACCCGTGCCGGTCGCGGTAATGCGTCGCCAGAGCGTCCTTGAGGGGCACGATGCCGAGCGCATCGGTGTAGCCGATCCTGCCATCATCGAGTGCCGCCTTCGCCGCGTCGAGCGCCGCGCGGGGTGCCGGATGCGAGGGCTGGCCGACGGCCATTGAGATTACCGGTCGGCCGGCTGCACGCCGCCGCGTTGCTTCTGCCAGAACATCCATTGCATGAAACGGCTCGACTGCACTGCGTTTGGAAATGGAAAACAACTACTCTTCTCTTTCGGCTCGATTTGCGGCCCGACAAATGCCGCATTAGTAAGTTCTTCACAATCCCGCGACCAGATAACGAGCGCGAGAATTCCTGTTTCAATAGGCCGAGATAGGCCGTATTTTTGCTGCTTCGCATTGCGTTCCGATCATGGGACTGTGATACCCGAAGCATTGAACGACCGACATCACCTGCAAAGACGAGGATATCATGGCCATTCTCCCGAAAATCTTCACGGCGCTCGCGCTGACCGCCTCCGTTGCCTCTGCGCATCCGGCCGCTGCACTCGACGACGCGCAGAAGAAGGAGTTCGGCGAGTTCATCAAGCAGTATCTCATCGAGAACCCGGAGATCATGCTCGATGTCCAGGACGCCCTGCAGAAGAAGCAGGAGACCGCGCGTCTGGTGAAAGCCAATGCGACGATCTCGGAAAACAAGGCGACGATCTTCGATTCCAAATACGACATGACGATCGGCAATCCGAAGGGCGACGTCACCATCGTCGAGTTCTTCGACTACAATTGCGGTTACTGCCGCCACGCCCTGACCGACATGCAGACCATGCTGAAGAAGGACCCGAACGTCCGCTTCGTGCTCAAGGAGTTCCCGATCCTCGGACCTGAATCGGTTGCCGCCCACAAGGTGTCCGATGCCTTCCGCAAAATCGCTCCTGAGAAGTACAGAAAGTTCCACGTCGCACTTCTCGGCAGCGACGGACGCGCCGACGAGGCGAGCGCCATCGAAGCGGCCCAGTCTCTCGGTGTCAGCGAAAAGCAGATCCGGGCGGAGATGGCAAAGAGCCCCAGCGACGCTTCCGTGCAGGAAACCTACTCGCTGGCGCAGAACCTCGGCATAACAGGCACGCCGTCCTATGTGATCGGCAACGAGTTGGTGCAGGGCGCGGTCGGCTATGACGATCTCGAGGCCAAGGTCAAGAACATGCGGACCTGCGGCAAGACCAGCTGCTGAACCGGCCCCCCATCAAATTGCCAGAATCCAGGTGCTTCAGCCATGTGGACAATGCGGCGCGATTCCTGATGCCTTGTCCAAAGGGCTTTCTTTAAGCCTTTGGTGAGTCTATAGGTTGCCCTCGCACATTTGACGGAACACTCGATGACGCAAACCATTTTCGTCCTGAACGGGCCAAACCTGAACATGCTTGGCAAAAGAGAGCCCGGCATTTACGGCGGCAAGACGCTCCAGGACATCGAGGCGGACTGCAAGTCGGCCGGGCGAGAGCTTGGCGTCGATATCGATTTCCGTCAAAGCAACCATGAAGGTCAGCTCGTCGACTGGCTCCACGAAGCCGGCGACAAGGCCATTGGCGTTGCGATCAACGCCGGCGCCTACACGCACACATCGGTTGCGCTACATGATGCGATCCGCGCCATTTCCATTCCCGTTGTAGAGCTCCATATCTCCAACGTGCATGCGCGGGAAGAATTTCGCCACAAGTCGATGATCGCGCCCGCTGCCAAGGGTGTCATCGCCGGCTTCGGACCATATAGCTACATTCTGGCGCTACGTGCGCTAAAGAACGTCACCGCATAAAAAGACAGGGCAAAACTCATGGCTGAAAAAAAGAACGGTATCGACCAGGCACTGATCCGCGATCTCGCGAACATCCTCAACGACACGGATCTGACCGAGATTGAAGTCGAACAGGACGATCTGCGCATCCGCGTTTCGCGCGCCGGAAACACCCAGTACATCCAGGCGCCGATGGGCGCTCCGGCCTATGCCGCAGCGCCGGCAGCCGTTGCCGCGCCGGCCGCAGCAGCGCCAGCCGCCGCACCGGCCCGCAACCCCGCCAACACCGTCAGCGCACCGATGGTCGGCACCGCCTACATGGCACCGGCTCCGGGCGCCCGCGCCTTCATCGAAGTTGGCGCGACGGTCAAGGAAGGCCAGACGCTGCTGATCATCGAAGCGATGAAGACGATGAACCAGATCCCTGCCCCGAAGTCGGGCAAGGTCGTCGAAATTCTTGTCGAGGACGGCAGCCCCGTCGAATACGGCCAAGCTCTCGTGGTCGTCGAATAAGGCGGACGTCATGGTCTCGAAAATCCTCATCGCCAACCGCGGGGAAATTGCCCTTCGCGTGCTTCGTGCCTGCAAAGAGCTCGGCATTCCCTGCGTCGTCGTTCACTCGACCGCCGATGCCGACGCCATGCATGTGCGCCTGGCCGACGAAAGCGTCTGCATCGGCCCGCCGCCATCGCGCGACAGCTATCTGAATATTCACCAGATCGTTGCTGCCTGCGAGATCACCGGCGCAGATGCGGTCCACCCGGGCTACGGCTTCCTGTCGGAGAACGCCAAGTTCGCCGAAATCCTTGAAGCGCACGGCATCACCTTCATCGGCCCGACTGCGGAACATATCCGCATCATGGGCGACAAGATCACCGCCAAGACGACGGCGCAGGAACTCGGCATTCCAGTCGTTCCCGGCTCCGACGGCGAAGTGAAGACCGAGGAAGAGGCGATCAAGACGGCGGCCGAAATCGGCTACCCCGTGCTGATCAAGGCGACGGCCGGCGGCGGCGGACGCGGCATGAAGGTCGCCAAGTCGGAAGCCGACGTGATCGAAGCCTGGTCGACGGCCCGTACCGAAGCGGCTGCCGCTTTCGGCAACGAAGCCGTCTACATGGAAAAGTACCTCGGCAAGCCGCGCCACATCGAAATCCAGGTGTTCGGTGACGGCGAAGGCAATGCGATCCATCTCGGTGAACGTGACTGCTCGCTGCAGCGTCGCCACCAGAAGGTCTGGGAAGAAGCCAACTCGCCGGCGCTCAACGTCGAGCAGCGCATGAAGATCGGCCAGACCTGCGCCGACGCCATGAAGCAGCTCAAGTATCGCGGCGCCGGCACGATCGAGTTCCTCTACGAAAACGGCGAGTTCTATTTCATCGAAATGAACACCCGTCTTCAGGTCGAGCATCCGATCACCGAAGCGATCACCGGCATCGACCTCGTGCACGAACAGATCCGCGTCGCTTCCGGTGGCGGCCTGTCCGTCACCCAGGACGAAGTGCACTTCCATGGCCACGCCATCGAATGCCGTATCAACGCCGAGGACGCACGAACCTTCGTGCCCTCGCCCGGCACGATCACGCACTTCCATGCGCCTGGTGGCCTCGGCGTGCGTATCGATTCAGGCGTCTATCAGGGCTACAAGATTCCGCCCTACTACGACAGCCTCATCGGCAAGCTTATCGTGCACGGCCGCACCCGCGTCGAATGCATGATGCGCCTGCGTCGCGCGCTTGACGAGTTCGTGGTCGACGGCATCAAGACGACGCTGCCGCTGTTCCAGGATCTGGTCGATAACCAGGACATCGCCAACGGCGATTACGACATCCACTGGCTGGAAAATTATCTGGCCAGCAAGCCGGCTTAACCGCAATGGCAGGGTCGCGCAGGAAATCTCCAGGCATCACACCGGAAATTCTCCTGCGCGCCTATTCCATCGGGCTGTTCCCGATGGCCGAGTCGGCTGACGATCCCGAGATCTTCTGGGTCGAACCCGATCTCCGCGGCGTTCTGCCGCTCGATGATTTCCACGTTTCCAAAAGCCTGGCCAAGACGATCCGGCGCAAACCGTTCGAGATTCGCTTCGACCATGACTTCGAGGCCGTGATCGCCGCCTGCGCGGAGGAAACGTCCGGGCGGCCAAGCACCTGGATCAACCAGACGATCAGATCGCTCTACGCATCGCTTTTCCGCATGGGCCATGCCCATACCGTGGAAGCGTGGGATGGCGATCAACTGGTCGGGGGATTGTACGGCGTGTCGCTTGGCGCGGCGTTCTTCGGCGAGAGCATGTTCTCGCGACGCGCGGACGCCTCGAAAATCTGCCTCGTGCACCTGGTGGAACGGTTGAAACACAAGGGCTTCGTCCTGCTCGACACGCAGTTCACGACCGAGCATCTGAAAACATTCGGCGCGATCGATGTCCCGAAGGACGAGTACGAGCACATCCTCTCAGCGGCGATGGGTTCGCCGCATCTCGAATTCTAGATTTCCCCAGCTGAAATTACTTCGCGGCCTTGTCGGGCGCAGGCACGTCCGAAGTGCCCTTGCAGTCCTTCAGCCACACGTCATAGATCGGGTGCTCGACGGCGTTAAGGCCGGGGCTGTCGGCGAACATCCAGCCGGTAAAGATACGGCGGATTTTGCGATCCAGCGTGATCTCGTCGACTTCAACGAAGCCATCGATCTTCTGCGCTTCGCTCTGGTCGCGCGAATAGCAGGCTTTCGGTGTCACTTGCAGTGCGCCGAACTGCACCGTTTCGTTGACATAGACGTCGAAGGTGGTGATGCGGCCGGTGATCTTGTCGAGGCCCGAAAAGACGGCGACGGAATTATCGATCCGTGCGGCAAACACCGCCTGCGGCAGGAAGGACGAGCCAAGCGCCAGAGCGATCCCGGCTGCACGCAGGACGGGGTTCCGCGTGAGAAGCTTCATATCTTTCCGTCTCCACCGCATTTCAAAAATAGAGGGCCGCAGTCACTGCGGCCATTCTGCGGGTATAGGTCAATTGTGGCCAAAAACCGGGCCGGACTGGCTGCTATCAGCTGCCGGGCGTCCATGCATCGTAGTCGCCGGTGACGCGCGGACGTTCGCCGGCAACGGCGAGCGAACCCGGCGGGCGGTAAGCCTGCGGCGAGCCGGTCGGGTTGGAGCGGTGCGCGATCTGCCAATCCTTGGCGACATAGGTCTCCTTGGACGGCGGAACGTCGGTGCGGTAGTGCATCCAGCCGTGCCAGCCCGGCGGGATCGCCGATGCGTCCGCGTAGCCCTTGTAGATCACCCAACGGCGCGGAAGACCGAACGAGGTCGTGCCGCCTTCGTAGTAGACGTTGCCCAATTCGTCTTCGCCGACGCGCTTGCCGAAACGCCAGGTCGCGAAGCGGGTACCGATCGTCTGACCGTTCCACCAGGTGAAAATTTGCAGGAGGAGAGTTTTCATGTCTTTTCCTTGTGCCTGCCTTGGGAGCAAGCGGGACCAGAATTCGATCCTTCGCTTATGCCGCCAGCAGCGCCCGTTGTCCAGTGATTCCGAAGCCCAAGCGGTTCATTTCAGCACCATCTTGAAGCCGAGATGCGAGGGCTCAAAACCGAGCCGCTCATAGAAGCGATGGGCATCCTTGCGCTTGGCATTGGAGATCAGCTGCACGCGCGCAAGACCGCGCGCCCTCGCCTTTTCAATGCAGAATTCGATCATCCGGGCGCCGATGCCCTGGCCGCGCATGTCACTGCGCGTCTGCACGGCTTCGATGATCATGAAGGACTTTCCGCGGCCGGTGAGCGTCGTCGTGATCGCGGTCTGGAAGGTGCCGACCACTTCGCCGGCCAGTTCAGCCACGAACAGCGTCTGATCGGGAGAGGCCGCGATGGTCTCGAAGGCGCGTTCGTAATCCGGCAGCGCGTCTTCGGATTGGGTGTCGCGATGACCGCCGATGTCATCGGCGGTCATCGCGATCAATGCCTTCAGATCGTCTCGGCGCGCTTCGCGAATGATGATCTCGTTGGCCATGGGAAACGCTTCAATAGCTGGCGAGCGGCTTTTCGAGGATCAGCGCCGGGATGCCGGATTGGCCGGGGCCGTTATTCTCGGACTGGCCGACGTCGGCGAAGCCGAGACGGTGGTAGAAGCTGATCGCCGCCTCGTTGCGCGGCTCGACCTCAAGCCGCATGATCTCGGCTGCAGGAAAGCAGGTTTCGAGTTCGGCGAAGATATCGCGGCCGATGCCCTCGCGCTGCAGCGAGGGGCGCACGTAAAGCAGGTGCAGCATGGCCGTCTTGGTCATCTCGCCGGACATGGCCGCATAGCCGACGCCGCCGATCTCCTTGCCGTCGTCGGCCACCAGGAATTCGGCGTTCTTGTTTGCCATGCGTGTCTTCAACGCCGCAGGCGAAAACAAGGTGGCGACCAGTTCATCGACCTTCGGCGCGCCAAGCAGCGCGTCGTAGGTCGCATGGAAGGTTTCGGTCAGAAGAGCGCGAACCTTGTCGAGATCGCGCTCGCTGGCGGTGCGGACGAAATACAAGACTATTCCTCGACGATGCCGAGCTTGGCCTTGACCAGAGCCTGGACGGCCTGCGGGTTGGCCTTGCCACCGGTCGACTTCATTACCTGGCCGACGAACCAGCCGGCGAGAGCGGGCTTGGCCTGCGCCTTGGCGACCTGATCCGGGTTGGCGGCGATGATCTCGTCCACGGCCTTTTCGATGGCGCCGGTATCGGTCACCTGCTTCATACCGCGGGATTCGACGATCTCGGCCGGATCGCCGCCTTCCGTCAGCACGATTTCGAAGACGTCCTTGGCGATCTTGCCGGAGATGGTCTCGGCCTTGATCAGGTCGATGATGCCGCCGAGCTGGCTTGCGGAAACCGGAGTCGATTCAATATCTTTTCCGAGTTTGTTCAACGCACCAAGCAGGTCGTTGATGACCCAGTTGGCGGCCATCTTGCCGTCGCGGCCTTCAGCCACGGCCTCGAAGTAATCGGCGATCGCCTTTTCGGACACGAGTACCGAGGCGTCGTAGATCGACAAGCCGAGCTCGCGCACGAAGCGCTCCTTCTTGTCATCCGGCAGTTCCGGCAGGTCGGCGGCCAGAGCCGCGACGTAGGCGTCGTCGAATTCGAGCGGCAGCAGGTCGGGATCGGGGAAGTAGCGATAATCGTGCGCATCTTCCTTGGACCGCATCGAGCGCGTCTCGCCCTTGCCGGCGTCGAACAGGCGGGTTTCCTGGTCGATGGAGCCGCCGTCTTCCAGAATGGCGATCTGGCGGCGGGCTTCGTATTCGATCGCCTGGCCGATGAAGCGGATGGAGTTGACGTTCTTGATCTCGCAGCGCGTGCCGAAACCCTCGCCCGGACGGCGCACGGAGACGTTGACGTCGGCGCGCATCGAGCCTTCGTCCATGTTGCCGTCGCACGTGCCGAGATAGCGCACGATCGAGCGCAGCTTGGTCATGTAGGCCTTGGCTTCGTCAGAAGACCGCATGTCGGGCTTGGAGACGATCTCCATCAGCGCCACGCCCGAACGGTTCAGGTCGACATAGGACATGGTGGCGTGCTGGTCGTGCAGCGACTTGCCGGCGTCCTGTTCCAGGTGCAGGCGCTCGATGCCGATCTCGATGTCCTCGAACTGGCCCTGGCGATCGGGGCCGAGCGAGATGACGATCTGGCCCTCGCCGACGATCGGATCCTTGAACTGCGAGATCTGGTAGCCCTGCGGCAGGTCGGGATAGAAGTAGTTCTTGCGGTCGAAGATCGAGCGCTTGTTGATCTGCGCCTTCAGTCCGAGGCCGGTGCGCACGGCCTGCGCCACGCATTCCTCGTTGATGACGGGCAGCATGCCGGGCATGGCGGCATCGACCAGCGACACGTTGGAATTCTGCGGCTTGCCGAATTCGGTCGAGGCGCCGGAGAAAAGCTTCGAATTGGACAACACCTGCGCATGGACTTCCATGCCGATGATGACTTCCCAATCGCCAGTGGCGCCGGGAATGAAGCGTTTCGGATCAGGCGTGCGAACGTCGACAAGGGTCATGGAAATGCTCTTTTGAGGCTATCTTATTCAACAGGTGAGGTAACGGAAATGGCTTGCCGGTGCAAGGCTTTCGGCGTGGCCTGGGCCGTTGCGCGCCGCGCACCAGGCATTTTTCGGTTGTTAACGGGCTGCGGCTAGACTCCGCCGATGCTTCTCACTGATATCGCCAAAATTATCGGACTATTTGCCGCGTGGAACGGGCTGGTGTTTGCGATCTACTTCGTCGACAAGCAGGCAGCGCGCTATGGCCAGTGGCGCGTCAGCGAAAAGACGCTTCTGACGCTTGCTTTCCTTGCAGGCAGCCCTGGCGCTCTCAGCGCCCAGCAGCTGCTGCGGCACAAGACCCGCAAGGAGCCGTTTCGCTCGGAACTGATGGCGATCTGCGGTTTCCACCTGCTTGCCGTGATCGCGCTCGTCTCGGGCATCACGGCCAAGGCGCTTGGATTGATCTAGAACACCCCGTATGGACCATTGCCCTGCGACGACACCGGCTTCGACAGTCCGACGGAAGGGACGTCGCGGTCGAGCTTTGGATTGTAGGCGACCGACAGCCAGTGAATGGCATAGCCGTTCTTCTTGAAGAAAGAGATCGCCTCGCTGTTCTCGGCGTGGGTCTGCATCATCACGCTATCAAGCCCCTGCTCCGCCACTTCTTTCTCGATCGACTGCAGCAGCGCCGAGCCAAGGCCATGACCCGTAAACGACGGATCGATCCAGAAGTCGGAAATCGTCTCGTCGAGATTTTCGCGAGCGGCCCATCCAGCCGTGTGGCCGTTCCATTCGATGACCGTGATGGTCAGCCAACGGGTCTCCGCGAAATTGAGGAATGCCGTGCGGGCAGCCGGCGCCATCGCATCCGCCTCGCCGATCGGCGCCATCGCCCTTTGCCAGGCACGCAGGCCGATCTCGCTCAGGACTTCGGCCTCTCCCTCATGTGCATTGCGAATAGTGATCAATCAGAACCTCCGAAATACCGAGGAAAGTAAACCACCGAATCAGGCCACATGAAAGCCTTCCGTAACGTCAGGCAGCCTTGTCCCGCATTGCAGCAGACGGAGCTTGCTTGACGCCGACCTTGACGCCAGCGCGGCTCCGGCCTATGAAATCCGGATGTTGAGCTCGCAATCAGAGACCCGGTAAAGGCCCTGCCCGCAAGTTTTCTTGCGCGCATGGGCCAGACGAGAACGAAGCCCTGACGTCTTATTCTGACGCCAGATCGTTTTTGTGCGCCTTGAACGGCGCGAGACCGGATCAACATCTCCATGGATATTTCACGCGCCGAACAGCGCATCCTGCACTTGCTGGCCCAAGGCGGCCGCATCGAAATCGAACGCGACGACAAAAGGAAGATCGAGGCCGCCAACTGCCTCACCCGTGATGGCTGGATATATCCGGGCTTCGACCTCGAGCTTTTTCGAAGGCTGAAACGGCTGAAGGCGATACGGTCGCAGACCGGACAGCCATACCGGATTACCGAACGCGGGCTGCGGCTGGTGCGCTCGCAGTTGGATAACCGGTGAGAGGGAAACGGCGCCACTGCGGCGCCGTTTTATCACCTCAGCGTTGAAGCAGCCGATATTTTGAAAGCTGGAGACCGGTGTCATTGTAGCCGGTCACTTGGCCGCTGCAGCTGTCGTCAACCAGGATATGGTTGCGTGTGCCGGCGTCCATCGTCGCAAGGCTGATCTTATGCCGGCGCTCAAGATAGCCGTAAAGCGCCCAATCGTCAGCACCGGCGCCGCAGACGGTGACCACACGTTCGCACGCGCCCGTGGTTGGGCAGACGTGATCCGCAATGCGCGCGGCGTTGGCAATCGTGTCCCCATTGGTGCCCGGGCGACCGATGTTGTATCCGACCAGAAAGACGCTCAAAACAAGTGCAGCGACCAAGCCGAGCGACAGCCGGCGATATGACCGCACGCTCAGCGCTCGCAGACCTCTGATAAAGGCTGGAGCACTCACAATCGCGAATGCCGAGGCGAAGTAAGCAAGCGACGGATTGAAGTAGAAGCTGGCGACCCGCGGGCTGACGAGCAACGGAAGAGAAGCGGAAAAGCCAACGAGCGCCAGAAAGACCGCCGTTTTTCGCCGCGCCTGCTTTATATCGCGAGGCAGCTCGGGGCGGCTCCCCCAACGCCGGTCACAGAGGAGGATGATCAGCGTGACGATCGCCGGATAGGCATTGACGCGCACGAAGGCGCGTACGGCATTCCAATTGCCGCCTCCGCTACCGCGCTGGCCGGTCAGGCTCGGCAGCAGCTGTATCGAGAGATAGCGCTGGATCGCCTCCCGAGCATCGCCCAACTGCCAGAGCGCTGCAAAGAAAACGACAACCGTCGCCGTCATGACCAGTGTGTCGATGATCACGGAGATCAGGCTTCGGCGGCGAAATGCCAGCCACCATATTCCCGGCGTGGCAAGTGGAAACAGGCCCACCAAGCCCTTTGTCATCAGCGCCAACGCCACCAATATCCCTGCGGCGATCATCAACGGCGATCGCGACACGGCTTTCCCGCGGTCTGCGCTATCGTAGGCAAAGACGACACAATAGATCGCCAGAGACGTGATAACGATTAGCAGGTTTTCGAGCATGCCGTTGGTGAAACCCCAGCTGACGCGCCCGGCAATGAGCGCCATGGTCAGAGCCAGGGGGCCAGCCAAACGAAGCTCCGGATCGTCCGCGTGCAGCCTTTGCCAAATTCTCAACAAAATGAAGCCGCTGGCGATCAGCGTTATCAACGAGAAGCATTTCTCGACTGCGATCGTGTCACCGAATAGAAGAAAACCGATCGCCTCAAGCCACATCATCAAGGGCGGATGCTCCGAGAACACCGAGAACAAGGTCTCGGAGAACTGAAGCCGCCACGGCGATCCAGCGCCTGCAGCCAGGTTGCGCGCGATGCTGGCGTAGATGGTGCCATCAAAAAACATCGACTGGTGCATGAGCTGACGTAGCACCAGCAGGCAGACGATGATCGAAAGAATGATCCAGAGAGGCCTCGCGACATCCACGGTCTTGGACTGCATGGGATGCGCCGCCTATTTCCAGATGAATTTGTTGGCGATCACGAACTTCCAGACCGTGTCGATGGCAATGCCCGCCAACGTGGCAAGGAAGACCACATGAACCAGCCGTTCATAGGCCAGGGTCGCGGCGGAAACGTTGGCGACGATACCGACCGAAGACACGAAAAGGAACTTCAGATAGCCCCAGAACTTGTTCCAGCCGCGCAGCCGGCGATCCTGGAAGGTCAGCAGATTGTTGAGCAGGAAATTGCTGGTGGCAGCCACCAGCGTCGCTGCGGTCTGTGCCGCGATGAAGGGCACGGTAAGCGCCAATGCGCTGTAGAGAACCGCCAAGTGAACGAAGAGGCCCAGTCCTCCGACGAACAGGAAGGAAATCAGGTTCGCCGGCACGATACCGCGTGTCATCTTGCTAAGAAGGAAGGTGACGAATTTCCATATGACATAGCTGTCGAGCTTCGATTCGCCGCTGAGACGCGCCTGGAAATCGAAGGGCACTTCGGCGTGGCGCAACTCCTTGTGCGCATAGAGGATATCGAGAAGGAGCTTGAAGCCCGCGTCTCCCAGTTCCGGCGCCAAACGCAGAAACACTTCCCGCCTGATAACGAAGAACCCCGTCAATGGATCGACCAGGCGGCGCCCCAGGACAAAGCTGCTCAGCCAATTTCCGACCTTGGACAGCGTGTTGCGCAACGGCGACAGTGCATCCGACTGGCGCTCGTCGCCCAAACGGCGAGAGGCGCTGACGATATGCAAGTCATCCTGATACAATCGATCGACCAGATCCTTGACCACTTCGGGATCGTGCTGACCATCGACGTCCATCACGCAGAGCAGACCGCCCTTCGCGGAGAGCATGCCCTGGATGCTTGACTTCGCCAGCCCCCTGTCCTTGAGACGCGTGATTATGCGTATTCTTGGATCATCGGCAGCGTAGTCGAATATCTTCTGCGCCGTACCATCCGCGGAATTATCATCGACAAAAATTATCTCCCAATCCTTGTCACGGAGGGCGACTTTCGTGCGCTCGATGAAAGGAATGACATTTCCCGATTCATTGTATGTCGGGGCGATAATCGAAATACGACTTGCGGGCAAAGTGTGATCCACCGATAGAAAGCAACCGCACCTAACAGGTCACTCGATAAAAATCCAGCGAGATGCATGGATCAACGGCGTCAGCAATTTGGATACACGCGAGACCCGGTCGCAGTAGAGCTGCAGCGTTTCTATTTTGCCTGCAATATCGGGCGCATAGCGGCCCACTCGTCGTCAAACGAACCCGTGGCGGCAGGCTGGCCAGCCAACCGATACCAGTAGCCGGCATTCCACGTATCACCTTCGATGCGATGGCAAAGCGCGTGCCCCCAATCGAAGGGCTGTTCGCCTTCATGGGCCTGGCAGAGATTGTGCACTGCCTGCCATTCCGCTCCCATCACGAAACCCGCGGCGGCCAGGCGATCGAAAGCGTTAACGAGCCCTGCAATCTGCGATGCCATAAATCTTCTCCTGTCCTTAAATGTTAAGGCAGCGCCGTCTCCATATGCACCTTCTCAAGATCGATCCCCATACTCGTGGAAAACTCGATCCCGCGCCACACGATAGCAAAGCCACAGCGTTCATAAAGCCGGATCGCGCCGGCGTTGCTGGCATGGGTGTCGATGCGTGCCAATGGATGCCCATCTGCCGAGATGAGTTCGAGCATGTGGAGGACGAGCGCTTTGCCAACGCCCATGCCCTGATGGTCCGGATGCACCCAAAGATCCGACACGTAATCGCGCGCACCGTCCCGCGCCGCCCAGCCTGCGATAACGCCATCAAGTTCGGCAACATGCACGTCGCCCGATGTGCTTGCCGGAAAGATCGAAAACTCGTGCCGAACGCGCTCGGAAATCTCAAGCGCGGGACTACGATCTTTGAACGCGTCGCTGGATCTCCATGCCATAAAACCGACTTCGCCGACCAGCATGTGGTCGGCGATCGTCATATTTCTGATTTTCAGTTCGCTTACCACCACTTGGCGGGGGTGAAACGGCCGGCGGCCTGTTCGATGACGTGGGCCGTCTTAAAGAGGGTTTCTTCCTCGAACGGCTTGCCGATCAGCTGCAGGCCGAGCGGCAGGCCCTTCTTGTCGAGGCCGGCAGGGACGGCGATGCCGGGAAGGCCTGCCATGTTGACGGTGACGGTGAAGATGTCGTTGAGGTACATCTTCACCGGATCGGATGCCAGGTCCTCGTCGGCGATGCCGAAGGCGGAGGATGGGGTGGCCGGGGTCAGGATGGCGTCGACGCCGGCGTGGAAGGCGATGTCGAAGTCGCGCTTGATGAGCGTGCGGACCTTCTGCGCCTGGATGTAATAGGCGTCGTAATAGCCGGCCGAGAGCACGTAGGTGCCGATCATGATGCGGCGCTTGACCTCCTGGCCGAAGCCGGCGGCGCGGGTCTTCTCGTACATGTCGGCAATGTCCTTGCCGTCGACGCGCAGGCCATAGCGCACGCCGTCATAGCGCGCGAGGTTCGATGACGCCTCGGCAGGGGCGACGATGTAATAGGCCGGCAGCGCGTATTTGGTGTGCGGCAGCGAGATGTTGACGATCTCGGCGCCGGCATCCTTCAGCCATGCGATACCTTGGCTCCAGAGCGTCTCGATCTCCTCAGGCATGCCATCGACGCGGTATTCGTTCGGAATGCCGATCTTCATGCCCTTCAGCGACTGGCCGAGAACGGCCTCGTAATCGGGGATCGGCAGATCGACCGAGGTCGTGTCCTTGGCGTCGACAGAGGCCATCGACTTCAAAAGGATGGCGGCGTCGCGGACGTCGCGGGCGATCGGGCCGGCTTGGTCGAGCGATGAGGCGAAGGCGACCGTGCCCCAGCGCGAGCAGCGGCCATAGGTCGGCTTGATGCCGACGGTGCCGGTGAAGGCGGCCGGCTGGCGGATCGAGCCGCCGGTGTCGGTGGCTGTCGCGCCGGCGCAGAGATGGGCTGCAACGGCCGCGGCCGAACCACCCGAGGAACCGCCGGGAACCAGCTGCTGGTTGGAGCCTTCGGCGCGCCAGGGGTTGATGACCGCGCCGTAATGCGAGGTCTCGTTGGAGGAGCCCATGGCGAACTCGTCCATGTTCAGCTTGCCGAGCATGACGGCGCCATCATCCCACAGGTTCTGGGTGACGGTGGATTCGTAATGCGGCTTGAAGCCGTCGAGGATGTGGCTGCAGGCCTGGGTATGGATGCCTTCGGTGGCGAAGAGATCCTTGATGCCGAGCGGGATGCCTTCGAGCTCGCCGCCCTTGCCGCCGGCCAGCCGGGCGTCGGAGGCTTCAGCCATCTGCAGCGCCTTTTCGGGCGTCACCTTGATATAGGCGTTGAGCTTGTCGTTGGCCGCCTCGATCGCCGAGATATAGGCCTCGGTCAGTTCGGTTGCTTTGATCTCCTTGGCGCGCAGCTTGGTGCGGGCTTCGGCAATGGTCAGGCTGGTGAGTTCGCTCATAATGGTTCGCTTCAAATCTGGAATGGCAACGGGGTCGGAAAGCGGCGAAAAGGCCTATTCGACGACTTTGGGCACCAGGAAGAAATTCTGATCTGTGACAGGCGCGTTGGCGACGATATCGGCGGCCTTGCTGCCATCGGTGACGGCGTCGGTGCGCTTCTTCATCAGCATCGGCGTGACTGAAGTCATCGCCTCGACGCCTTCGACATTGACTTCGGAGAGCTGCTCGACGAAGCCGAGGATGCCATTCAATTCACCAACCATGCGGTTTGCCTCGTCTTCGGAGACGGCAATACGGGCAAGGCGCGCGACGCGCTTAACGGTGGCTAGGTCGACGGACATCATATTCTCCGGGTAGGACGTTTCCCACCCGCTATAAAGGCCATGCCCGATGTGTGCAACGGGCATGGCCTTTCGTTCATTCAGATTTCCGCCCTTTCAAGTCGGGTCGGAGTTCGATTGCGTCAGAGCGCGAGGCTTTCGCTTGGCTTGATCGCCTTCACCGCGGTCTTTGCGCCTTCCATGCCGGCGACGAACTTTTCCGGCGTCTGGTCGATGATCGGGAAGGTGCCGTAGTGGCAGGGGATCGCGGTCTTGAAGTTGAAGTAGCGCTGGCAGGCAAGTGCTGCCACCGCACCCCCCATGGTGAAACGGTCGCCGACAGGGACGAGGCCGATGTCGGGCTGGTGCAGTTCGTTGATGAGCGCCATGTCGGAGAAGATATCGGTGTCGCCCATGGCAAAGATCGAGGCTTCGTCGTCGAAATGCAGCATCAGACCGTTGGCGTTGCCGAGCGCGTGGGAGACGCCGTCCTCGGTGATCTGGGCGGAGGAGTGCAGCGCGTTGGTGAAGGTTGCGGAAAAGCCGGTGAGCGGAACTGTGCCGCCGGTGTTGCCCATCTCGATCTTCGACAGGCCCTTGGTGCCGAGCCAGGAGGCGAGATCGGCGTTGGCGAGGACGACGGCGCCGGTTTCCTTGGCGATGGCGACGGTGTCTCCGACGTGGTCGCCGTGGCCGTGGGTCAACAGGATATGGGTGACGCCCGCGGTGGCGTCCTTGATGTCCTGGCCGGCAAACGAGCCGTTATGCGTCAGGAAGGGATCGAGAAGGATGGTTGCCTTCGCGGTCTCGATGCGAAAGGCGGAATGGCCCAGCCAAGTGATCTTCATGAAATGTCTCCTTAGGTATTAGGGGATGCAAAAGCCGGATTGGATGGGTATGGAGATAACCGATACGGTCGCAAAGAAAAGCGGCGATGGCTTCAATTTCTTTTGACGGGATGAAACGACGATGACGGTGCTGACGATCGAGGAACTGGCGGCCGCGCTTCAGCCGCGAGAGGCAATCGCCGGTCTCGACCTCGGCACCAAGACGATCGGGCTTTCCATGTCGGATCTCGGCCGGCGATTCTCGACCCCGCGTCCCGTCATCAAGCGCGAGAAGTTCACGATCGACGCCGAGGTTCTTCTGGCCTTTGCCGAGAAGGAAAAGGTCGCCGCGTTCGTCATCGGGCTACCGATGAACATGGACGGATCGGCCGGACCGCGCGTCCAGGCCACACGCGCCTTCGTGCGCAACATGGAGCAGAAAACGGCCCTGCCCTTTGTCTATTGGGATGAGCGGCTGTCCACCGTTGCCGCCGAGCGGGCGCTATTGGAGATGGACGTATCACGCGCCAAGCGGGCCGACCGCATCGATTCGGCGGCCGCGAGCTTTATTCTTCAAGGCGCGCTGGACAGGCTGTCCTTGCTTGGAAGGGCCGCGCTCGAAGAACCGGACGCCTGACGCGCCCGCCACCAGGCGATGATCTTCCTGCGTCTGCGGAACGCCATGATGGCGAAGACGACGAGGCTGTCGACCACGATGGCGCGAGCGACCAGCGGCGGAATGGTTTCGGCGGGGATGCCGAGAATATTGGCGTAGACCTGGAACGTCAGGTCATGGGCCTGACGCGTAAGCATGAAGATGCCGAAGCTCATGTCGTAAAAGGAAAGCCAGTACCAGCCCGCCAGAAACACGATCGGACCGGCCCAGAAAATCAGGAACCACTTCATGCGGTCGCCCCTCTTTGTCTCTTGCCGAACGGTGGATCCAACGAGACCAGCCATGTCGACAATGCCATCAAACTGAGAACCAGGGCCGGCACCGCGATATCGAGCGCGAGCACGGCAAAGAACATCATCGCGGCAACGAGGAACATGATTCTCGCGATTTTCATTCGCATGGTTCCAGACACTCAAAACTTTGAAACTGTCCGGTAACCTGACTTCTTAACTCCATCCACGCAACGTAAACCATTTGTTAAGGTTAACAGCCAAGCGGGAGGCTGTGGGAAACTCTGGCGCCGATCAGCCGTAAACGCCGCGAACGATGCGTTTCAGGGCCGCTTCGGCCTTGTCCCAATCCTTCGACGCCTTCAGCGCCAGGCCGGCGCACTGACCACCGGCGGAGGCCGAAAGGACGATATGCTGGATGGCGGCGATCAGAATCGCATTGACGGCGACCGCGTCGACACCCTTCGGCGGCGCAAGCGAGCCGCGCATGCGCTCCAGCCATGCGGCCAGTGCTTTCGAGCGCGCTTCCGAGAGGCGGCGAACCTGTTCGGTGTTTTCGGACACCTCCCAGGCGACGATACGGCGCATCAGCGGGTCGTCCCGCAGCGCCTGGAGGAAGAGCAGCGACAGACGCTCCATCAGATCGCCGTAGGTCAGCAGGAACATGCCGCCCGTGTCCTCGGGAATGCGGTCCTTTACCCAGGTGCCGAGATCGGCGCCGATCGCGTCGACCAGACCATTGAGGCCGCCGTAGTAGCGATAGATCAGCTGCTTGTCGCAGCCAGCCTTGCGCGCCACCGCGTTGATGCCGAAGTTCTGGAACCCCTCTTCCGCAAGCAGCGCCTTGGCGGCGTTGAGGATCGCCTTTTCAGTCGCGCCACGGTCACGCACACGCTTTTCCGGTTCGGCCTGCGGTGCGCTCGCGATGGGGGTCAAAGGCATGGGGTCATTCAGCATCGGGGACTCGGGTTTCATGTGTCACTCATCGGTGAGTAACAATACCGCCTCCAACCGGCAACGGCGAACCCCTTGAAAGATTGTGGATTGTCTTCAGCCCATTGATGGCCGGCAGGCCTGATGTCGCCGCCCGGCGACATCGATTAGAGCGTCTGGCCGAACCAGACGGTGCGCTCGGACGGTTCGACGAGCGGCGGCCCGAGGCGCGCGAAGCCGCGCGAGCCCCAGAAGCCGATGCCGGCGGCATTTCCGGCGCTGGCGCCGAGGTGCACGGATTTCACACCGGCGTCCCTTGCCTGCGAGAGCCATAGGTCGAGCAGTTTCGTTCCTATCCCCTGCCCGCGCAGACGCGACAGCAGGTTCATATGGATATGCGCGGGGAAAGCCTCGATGATGGCCGATGGCGCCGACGAGGGATGATGAATCGCGGCAATGCGCTTGTCATCGGCGTTCCAGAGTTCGGGATCGCCCTTGGGGTCCGGATAGGCATTGCGCAGCGCCGGCCACCAGTCGCGCTCGAGGCGGGCCTGAAAGGCAAGCGTATCGTGCACGCCGACGATATAGCCGGCGACGCCTTGGGCGTCCTCCGCCACGAAGGCGGTGCCAGGGCTCAGCGTCACGTAAGGCGCGGAGTAGATGTGGCCGATCAGCTTGCCGTCGCGATGCAGCGGCGTGGCATCCTGCCCGGCATCGCCGGTCACCAGCGAGATATTGTAGATCTCATCGAGATCCTCGATCCTGGCTTGGCGCAACGTTGTCGTCATCAGGATGCCGGCGGATAGAGAAGATCGACGATATAGCTGGCGTCGAAGCGGCTATCGAGCATGCCGTAGGTGGAACGCCAGCCGCCGGCAAGACGGGTTTCGATGAAGGCATCGGCGATGCGCCCTGCCCCCAGGCGATAAAGCTCTGCTGCGCCGGCGGCGAGCGCAAGCTGCTCGACCAACAGGCGCGCCGCGCCTTCATCACGTTCGCAGAGCGCCATCGCGGCGCGCAGCACGTCGATGGTCTTCTTGCCGGCCGGGCCGAGATCGCGTGCGAGACCGGCGAAGACGGTTTCGAACAGGTCCTTGCCACGGTTCAAGATACGCAGGACATCGAGCGCCATGACATTGCCGGAGCCTTCCCAGATCGCATTGACCGGAGCTTCACGGTAATGACGAGCGATCGGCCGTTCCTCGATGTAGCCGCTGCCGCCGATGCACTCCATGGCTTCATAGATCAGCGCCGGGGCGATCTTGCAGCACCAGTATTTGGCCACGGGCGTCATGACGCGGGCATAGGCGGCCTCCTCGGCGCTGCCGCGGGCGCGGTCGAAGGCGTCGGCGAGACGGAAGGAGAGCGCGGTCGCGGCCGCGACGTCGAGCGCCATGTCGGCGAGCACGCGGGTCATGATCGGCTGGCTGACCAGCATCTTGCCGAAGACGCTGCGGCCGCGGGTGTGATGGACGGCTTCGGCGAGCGAGGCGCGCATGATGCCCGAGGAGGCCAGCGCGCAATCGAGGCGCGTCAGCGTGACCATGTCGAGGATAGTACGCACGCCGCCGTCGGGGCCACCGAGCAGGAAGCCGAAGGTGTCGCTGAACTCGACTTCCGATGAGGCATTCGAGCGGTTGCCGACCTTGTCCTTCAGGCGCTGGAACTGCAGGCCGTTGGCCGAGCCGTCTTCGAGGAGGCGCGGCACCAGGAAGCAGCCCATGCCCTCCTTGGTCTGCGCCAGCATGATGAAGGCATCGCTCATCGGCGCCGACATGAACCACTTGTGGCCTGACAGACGATAGATGCCGTCGCTGACCTTTTCGGCGGACGTCGTGTTGGAGCGGACATCGGTGCCGCCCTGCTTTTCGGTCATGCCCATGCCGATGGTGACGGCGGACTTCTGCATGGCCGGCTTGTTCGCCGAATCATACTTGCGCGACAGGATCCTCGGCGCCCAGTCCTTCTGCACCGCCGGCGATGCGGAGAGTGCGGCGACGGATGCGCTTGTCATGGTGATCGGGCAGAGATGGCCGGTCTCGAGCTGCGCGGAGAGATAGAAGCGCGCAGCACGGATCTTGTGGGCCTGATCCTTGGCCTCGGCATCGGCCTGCGGGTCCCAGACGGACGAATGAAGACCAACGGACATGGAGCGGCGCATCAGCGCATGCCAGGCCGGGTGAAACTCCACGACATCGAGCCGTTCGCCGCGCGGGCCATGGGTGCGCAGCTGCGGCACGCCTTGGTTAGCCATGCGCGCCAGCTCCTGCGCTTCCGGCGAGGTGACGTAGCGGCCCATATTGTCGAGATCATCGCGAATGCCGCGCGGCAACGCACCAGTGAGGTCGACGATCAGCGGATCGGACCTGTAGGCGTTGATGCCGGACCACAGGCTCGGCTGGTTGAGTTCGGCGAGTTTTTCTTCAGCGGATGTCATGAATCGCTTCTAGAGTATGAGGCGGGCAAATGGAAACCGGAAGTTGGACACTTCTCCTGCTTTAGCCCAATTGCGACAAAATTGCAGGGGGAGAGCGCGGTTTGCCCACAGCGCATGCTTGCCGCCGCCGCACGCACTCTTTATAGAGCCGCTGACGACAGCATAGAGGCAGGTTCATGGTCTTCTTTCCCCACCGCCACCTCATCGGTATCAAAGGGCTCACAGAGCAGGATATCACCTTTCTCCTCGACAAGGCCGACGAGGCCGTCAAGATCAGTCGGCAGAGAGAAAAGAAGACGTCGACCCTCAGGGGCCTGACGCAGATCAATTTGTTTTTCGAAGCATCCACCCGCACGCAGGCCTCCTTCGAACTCGCCGGCAAGCGCCTTGGCGCCGACGTGATGAACATGTCGGTCGGCAATTCGTCGGTGAAGAAGGGCGAGACGCTGATCGATACGGCGATGACGCTGAACGCGATGCGCCCCGACGTTCTGGTCATCCGCCACTCGAGTGCAGGCGCTGCCGCCCTCCTGGCGCAGAAGGTATCCTGCTCGGTGGTCAATGCCGGCGACGGACAGCACGAACACCCGACGCAGGCGCTGCTCGATGCGCTCACCATCCGCCGCGCCAAGGGCAAGCTGTCGCGCATCATCGTCGCCATCTGCGGCGACGTGCTGCATTCGCGCGTGGCGCGCTCGAACATCCTGCTGCTCAACGCCATGGGCGCCAGGGTTCGCGTCGTGGCGCCGGCAACGCTGCTTCCATCAGGGATCGCCGACATGGGCGTCGAGGTCTTCCACTCGATGAAGGAAGGCCTGAAGGATGCCGACGTCGTGATGATGCTGCGGCTGCAGCGCGAGCGCATGTCGGGCGCCTTCGTGCCGTCGGTGCGCGAATATTTCCATTTCTACGGCCTCGACGCGGAAACGCTGAAGGCGGCGAAGGAGGATGCGCTGGTCATGCATCCGGGGCCGATGAACCGCGGGGTGGAAATCGCCTCCGAGGTCGCGGACGGGCCGCAGAGCGTGATCGCCGAACAGGTTGAAATGGGTGTCGCCGTGCGCATGGCCGTGATGGAAACGCTGCTGATCTCACAGAACCAGGGGCCCCGCAGCGAAGGAGCCGGCGCATGAGCAACTCGATCGTTTTCAACAACGTTCGCATCGTCGATCCCTCGCGCAATCTCGATGAAGTCGGAACAATCATCGTCAAGGACGGCGTGATCGTCGCGTCGGGCAAGGATGCAGCCGGCGAAGCCGTGCCTGATGGTGCCGTCGTCCGCGACTGCACAGGGCTTGTCGCAGCTCCGGGTCTCGTGGATGCGCGCGTGCATATCGGCGAGCCCGGCGCGGAGCATCGCGAGACGATCGAATCCGCCAGCCGGGCCGCGGCTGCCGGCGGCGTGACCTCGATCATCATGATGCCCGATACCGATCCGGTGATCGACGACATCGCGCTGGTCGAATTCGTGAAGAAGACCGCCCGCGACAAGGCGCTTGTCAACGTCTATCCGGCAGCGGCGATCACCAAGCATCTGGCCGGCGAGGAAATGACCGAGATCGGCATGCTGATGGAAGCCGGCGCGGTGGCGTTTACCGACGGCCGCTCCAGCATCCACGACGCGCAGGTTCTGCGCCGGGTGATGACCTATGCGCGCGAATTCGGCGCGGTGATTTCCTGCGAGACGCGCGACCAGCATCTGGCCGCAGGCGGCGTGATGAATGAGGGGCTGTTCGCAAGCTGGCTCGGGCTGGGCGGCATTCCCAGGGAGACCGAATTGATCCCGCTGGAACGCGACCTGCGGATCGCGGCGCTGACCCGCGGCAAATACCATGCGGCGATGATCTCGGTGCCCGAATCCGTGGAGGCGATCGAGGTTGCCAAGAGACGCGGTGCGAATGTGACCTGCGGTATCTCGATCAACAATCTGGCGCTCAACGAGAACGACATCGGCGAGTACCGCACCTTCTTCAAGCTTTATCCGCCGCTGCGCTCGGAAGACGATCGCGTGGCGATGGTGGATGCGCTCGCCAAGGGCGCGATCGACATTATCGTCTCCTCGCACGACCCGCAGGACGTCGACACCAAGCGCCTGCCCTTCGGCGAAGCGGCCGACGGCGCGGTCGGGCTCGAGACGATGCTCGCAGCAGCCCTTCGCCTGCACCACAGCGGGCATGTGAGCCTGATGCGGCTGATCGATGCCATGTCGACGCGACCGGCACAGATCTTCGGCCTCGATGCCGGCACCCTGAAGCCCGGCGCCAAGGCGGATATCGTGCTGATCGATCTCGAGGAGCCTTGGATTGTCGCCAAGGACATGCTTCTCTCGCGCTCGAAGAACACGCCGTTCGAAGACGCGCGCTTCAGCGGACGCGCGGTCGCGACCTACGTCGCCGGCCAGTGCGTGCATACGTCATAGACTGCGTGCATACATTATAAGAGGACAAGTGGGGGAACATGGGCGCTGATCTCATGACGTGGCAGATCACCTGGCAAATCGCGCTGGCGGCGGCCGCCATCGGCTATCTCCTGGGATCCATTCCGTTCGGGCTTATCCTGACACGCGCCGCCGGTCTCGGCGACGTGCGCAGCATCGGCTCGGGCAATATCGGCGCGACCAATGTTCTTCGAACCGGCAACAAGAAGCTGGCGGCCGCAACGCTGCTGCTCGACGCGCTGAAGGCATCGGCGGCGGCGTGGATCGTCTCCTATTTCTTCGGCCCGGAAGCCGCCGTCATTGCCGGCTTCTTCGCCTTTATCGGACACCTCTTCCCCGTCTGGATCGGCTTCAAGGGCGGCAAGGGTGTCGCCACCTACATCGGCACGCTTCTCGGCGTCGCGCCGCTGATGGTTGTGGCTTTTGCGGCCGTCTGGCTCGGCGTTGCTTTCGTGACCCGCTATTCTTCTCTTTCCGCGCTGGTTGCGATGCTTGTCATTCCGGTTGCATTGTGGATACTGGGTGCAGAGAAGGTTGCAGCGATCATGGCGATCATGACCGTGATCTCCTACTGGAAGCATAAGGCCAATATCAGCCGCCTGCTGAGCGGCACGGAAAGCAAGATCGGGGCAAAGGGATAGGATAGATGGACGCACGCAGCGCAAGGCCAAAGGGAATTGCGCTGACGGACAGGCAAAGGATTGCCTGGTTGCGTCTCATCCGCTCCGACAATGTCGGCCCGGCCACCTTTCGCGATCTCATCAATCATTTCGGCTCGGCGGAAGCAGCGCTTGCCGCCCTGCCCGGCCTTTCGGCACGCGGCGGCGCGACACGGGCGATCCGGATCGCCACGGAGAGCGAGGCGCTCAAGGAACTGGAAACGGCACAAAGGTTCGGCGCGCGTTTCGTCGGCATCGGCGAGCCGGATTATCCGCAGGCGCTGAAGCAGATCGACGGGGCGCCGCCTCTTCTGGCTGTGAAAGGCAATCTCGCCGCGACCGCGCCGCCTGCCGTCGGTATTGTCGGCTCGCGCAACGCCTCGATATCGGGCGCCAAGTTCGCGGCGATGATCGCGCGCGACTGCGGGCGAGCGGGCTATGTCGTCATATCCGGATTGGCGCGCGGCATCGATACGGCAGCGCATCGGGCAAGTCTCGATACCGGCACGATCGCGGCCATGGCCGGCGGGCTTGACCAGCCCTACCCTCCCGAGAATGCCGGACTGCTCGACGAGATCTGGAACGGAAACGGCCTTGCCGTCAGCGAGATGCCGTTCGGCTGGGAGCCACGGGCGCGTGATTTCCCGAGGCGCAACCGGCTGATTGCCGGCATCTCGCTGGGGACGGTTATCGTCGAGGCGGCGACGCGGTCCGGCTCGCTGATTACGGCACGGCTCGCGGCGGAGTTCGGCCGTCTGGTCTTTGCCGTACCGGGATCGCCGCTTGACCCGCGCTGTCACGGCACCAACGGCCTATTGAAAGACGGGGCCATGATCGTGACCGCGCCCGACGATGTGATCAGCGCTTTGGCGCCGCTGTCGCAACTCGACATGTTCGACGCGCCGATGGCAGAGGAACCGGACCGTGGTTCGGGCTTCTCTGCACAACCGCCCGATGACAGCGATCGCGCCCGTATCGCCGACGCGCTCGGGCCGACGCCTGTCGAGATCGACGACATCATCCGCCACACCGGTCTCGGGGCCGCTGCCGTCTATCTGGTCTTGCTCGAACTCGATATCGCAGGACGGCTGCACAGGCATCCGGGAGGGCTGGTCTCCATTGCAATGGAACCGTGAAGCCTTACATACGGGCGTGGAGATCGCCGGCTTCGACATAGGCCATCTCGATCAGATAGCAGAGCATGTCAGCCTTTTCCTTTTCCGCTACCTGACGCAACTCGGCAAGCATCTGCCTGATGAAAGCGATGTTCTCGCGAGAGCCTGATCGGCCGTTGTCTTTCTTTGCGTACTTCGCCGTCATGAATGGACTCGTACCCGGATTGCTGGGCTGTTCAAACCAGCCTCGACCACACGCAAAAAACGATATCGCAATAATCAGAAATTGCAATATCGTTTTCAGCGTCCAATGGTTGCAACACGTTGCAATGCGTAAAAATGCGCTTAAATCACTTGACCGAAACGAATTCCCTGTCCATGTCGGAGAACCGGCGACCGTGACATGGCAGGTCCTCTGCCCTGATATAGGCCGGCTGGCATCCATTTTTAGAGAATCATCATGAATGTTGTAGTGGTGGAATCGCCCTCGAAGGCCAAGACGATCAACAAGTATCTGGGACCCGGATACAAGGTGCTCGCCTCGTTCGGCCACGTCCGCGATCTCCCCGCCAAGGACGGCTCCGTGCTGCCCGACCAGGATTTCGAAATGCTGTGGGAGGTCGATACGGCCTCGGCCAAGCGGATGAAGGATATCGCCGACGCGGTAAAATCCTCCGACGGCCTGTTCCTCGCAACCGACCCTGATCGCGAGGGCGAAGCAATCTCCTGGCATGTCCTTGATATGCTCAACAAGAAGCGCGTGCTCGGCGGCAAGACCGTCAAGCGCGTCGTCTTCAACGCGATCACCAAGAAGGCCGTGCTCGATGCCATGGCCGATCCGCGCGATATCGACGTGCCGCTGGTGGACGCCTATCTGGCGCGCCGCGCCCTCGACTACCTCGTCGGCTTCAACCTTTCGCCAGTCTTGTGGCGCAAGCTTCCGGGCGCGCGCTCGGCGGGACGCGTGCAGTCGGTGGCATTGCGCCTGGTCTGCGACCGCGAATCCGAGATCGAGCGCTTCATCTCCGAGGAATACTGGAATCTCTCGGCGATCCTGAAGACGCCGCGCGGTGACGAGTTCGAGGCGAAGCTGGTTGCGGCGAATGGCAAGCGGTTGCAGCCGCGCGCGATCGGCAATGGCGAAGAGGCCGGCAAGCTCAGGAAGCTCCTCGAAGGCGCTTCCTATGTCGTCGACACCGTCGAGGCGAAGCCCGTCAAGCGCAACCCCGGACCACCCTTCACAACCTCCACGCTGCAGCAGGCCGCATCATCGAAGCTCGGCTTCTCGGCATCGCGCACCATGCAGGTGGCGCAGAAGCTCTATGAAGGCTTCGACATCGGTGGCGAGACCGTCGGTCTCATTACCTATATGCGTACCGACGGCGTGCAGATGGCGCCCGAAGCGATCGACGCGGCGCGCAGCGCCATCGTCGATCAGTTCGGCCAGCGCTACCTGCCGGAGAAGGCGCGGCTCTATTCGACCAAGGCGAAGAACGCCCAGGAAGCGCACGAAGCCATCCGCCCGACGGACTTCAACCGCTCGCCGGACAAGGTTCGCCAGTATCTCGATGCCGACCAGCTCAAGCTATACGATCTGATCTGGAAGCGCGGCATCTCCAGCCAGATGGCATCGGCCGAAATCGAGCGCACGACGGCCGAGATCACCGCCAATAACGGCGGCGAGACGGCGGGCCTGCGCGCCGTGGGCTCTGTCATCCGTTTCGACGGCTTCATCGCCGCCTATACCGACCAGAAGGAAGATGGCGAGCAGAGCGACGACGGCGACGAGGATGGCCGCCTGCCTGAGATCAATGCCCGCGAGGCTCTCGCGCGGCAGAAGGTCAACTCGACCCAGCATTTCACCGAACCGCCGCCGCGCTATTCGGAAGCAAGCCTGATCAAGAAGATGGAAGAGCTCGGCATCGGCCGTCCTTCCACCTATGCCGCGACACTGGCAACGCTGCGCGACCGCGAATATGTGATCATCGACAAGCGCAAGCTGATCCCGCACTCCAAGGGGCGGCTAGTGACGGCCTTCCTCGAGGGCTTCTTCACCAAATATGTCGAATACGACTTCACGGCCGATCTGGAAGAGAAGCTCGACCGCATTTCGGCCGGCGAATTGAACTGGAAGCAGGTCCTCCGCGATTTCTGGAAGGATTTCTTTGCACAGATCGAGGACACCAAGGAACTGCGCGTCACCAACGTGCTCGACTCGCTGAACGAATCGCTGGCGCCGCTGGTCTTCCCGAAGCGCGAGGACGGCAGCGATCCACGCATCTGTCAGGTCTGCGGAACCGGCAACCTGTCCCTGAAGCTCGGCAAATACGGCGCCTTCGTCGGTTGCTCGAACTATCCAGAGTGCAACTATACCCGCCAGCTGTCCTCCGAGGGCGGCGCGGAAGCCGAAGGTGCCGCGCTGAACGAACCGAAGGCGCTTGGCACCGACCCGGTGACCGGCGAAGAACTGACGCTGCGCTCGGGTCGCTTCGGGCCTTACGTGCAGCGTGGCGACGGCAAGGAAGCCAAGCGCTCGTCGCTGCCTAAGGGCTGGAAGCCCGAGGACATCGACTATGAAAAGGCGATGGCGCTGATCTCGCTGCCGCGCGATGTCGGCAAGCACCCGGAATCCGGCAAGATGATCTCGGCGGGGATCGGCCGTTACGGACCGTTCCTGCTGCATGACGGCGGCTATGCGAACCTTGAGAGCGTCGAGGACGTGTTCAGCATCGGCCTCAACCGGGCCGTGACCGTGATCGCCGAGAAGGTTGCCAAGGGTCCAGGCCGTGGCCGGGCGACGGCGGCTGCCTTGAAGGAACTGGGCGAGCATCCCGATGGCGGCGGCGCGATCACCGTGCGCGACGGCAAGTACGGCCCGTATGTGAACTGGGGCAAGGTCAACGCGACGCTGCCGAAGGGCACAGATCCGCAGGCGCTGACCGTCGAAGAGGCCGTCGCGCTGATCACGGCCAAGGCCGGCAAGGCGCCAGCCGCGAAGACCAAGGCGAAGCCGAAGGCCAAGGCCGCGGCATCCGACGATGCCAAGCCAGCAAAATCGGCCGCCAAGCCGAAGGCTAAAGCAAAGACCGCCGCCAAGGCGAAGGCACCGGCGAAGAAGAAAAAGAGCGAAGAGTGAGCAGAATTCCGCGCGACAACTCGAAGGCCCCGGGCAAGCGCCCCAACAAGATCGGGCGCGTGAGCAAGGAGCCTTCGGTCGCGCCGCTGAACATCGAGCATGGCGCGCTGCCGTCCCGCGAAGTGATCCTGCGGTTCATTGCCGATCATCCCCAGAAGGCGTCGAAGCGCGAACTCGCCAAGGCGTTCGGGCTGAAGGGCGACAGCCGTGTCGAGCTCAAGCAGCTGCTTCGCGATCTCGAGCAGGAGGGCATGCTCCAGAAGACGCGCAAGTCGCTGATCCGCCCCGGCGCGCTGCCGCCCGTGACGGTGCTCGACATCACCACCCGCGACAAGGACGGCGAGCTGATCGGTCGGCCTGCGGAATGGCCGGACGAGATGGGCGTGGCGCCTGCCGTCGCCATCCGCCAATCCTCCTCGCCTGCCGGCCGCAACGGCAAGGGCAAGGCGCCGGTTGCCGGCATGGGCGACCGCATTCTCGCGAAGATTTTCGCCGCGACGGATCGCGGCGGCCCGGCCTACACGGCGCGCATCATCAAGATCCTCGACAAGCGCCGCGGCGCGCTGCTCGGTGTCTTCAAGGACGCGCCTGGCGGCGGCGGGCGGCTGTTGCCGATCGAGCGGCGCGGCGAGGAAATGCTGATCGACCCCGATGACAAGGGCGGCGCCAAGGACGGCGATCTGGTCGAGGTCGAAGTCGCGCGCCTGCGCAGCTTCGGACTGCCGCGCGCCAAGGTCCTGTCGATCGTCGGTTCGGTCGCTTCGGAAAAGGCGATCTCGATGATCGCCATCCACGCCCATGGCATCCCGTATATCTTCCCGCCAGCCGTCGTCGCCGAAGCCGACGATGCCAAGCCGGCGACCATGTCGCATCGCGAGGACTGGCGCGACGTTCCGCTGATCACCATCGATCCGGCAGACGCCAAGGACCACGACGACGCCGTCTATGCCGAGCTCGACCCCTCGCCCGACAACGAGGGCGGCGTGATCGTCACGGTCGCCATTGCCGACGTTTCCTATTACGTGCGCCCGAACTCGCCACTCGACCGCGAGGCGCTGAAGCGCGGCAACTCCGTCTATTTCCCCGACCGCGTCGTGCCGATGTTGCCGGAGCGGATTTCCAACGATCTCTGCTCGCTGCGCGAGGGACAGGACCGGCCGGCGCTGGCTGTACGCATGACCTTCTCCAAGGAAGGCCGCAAGGCCGGGCACACATTCCATCGCGTGATGATGAAGAGCGCTGCCAAGCTCTCCTACCAGCAGGCGCAGGCCGCGATCGACGGCAACCCCGACGACAAGGCCGGGCCGCTGCTGGAGCCGATCCTGAAGCCGCTGTGGCATGCCTATGAGGTGATGAAGCGGGGCCGCGAGCGCCGGCAGCCGCTCGAGCTCGACATGCCCGAGCGCAAGATCCAGCTGAAGCCAGACGGCACGGTCGATCGCGTGGTCGTGCCGCCGCGTCTCGATGCGCACAAGCTGATCGAAGAAATGATGATCCAGGCGAACGTCGCCGCCGCCGAGACGCTGGAAAAGAAGAAGCAGCCGCTGATCTATCGCGTGCACGACGGCCCGTCGCTCGCCAAGCAGGAAATCCTGCGCGAGTTCCTGGCGACGCTCGGCATTTCGCTCGCCAAGGGCGGCAACATGCGCGCCAACAACTTCAACGGCATCCTCGCCAAGGCCGAGGATACGCCGCACCAGACGATGGTCAACGAGATGGTGCTGCGCTCGCAGAGCCAGGCCATCTACAGCCCCGAGAATATCGGCCACTTCGGCCTGAACCTGATGAAGTACGCGCACTTCACCTCGCCGATCCGCCGTTATGCCGACCTGATCGTGCATCGCGCGCTCGTGGGTTCGCTTGGCTTCGGCGCGGGCGGGATCACGCCTGAAGAGGAAGCGGCGCTCGATGATATCGCGGCCGAAATCTCCACCTTCGAACGCCGCGCCATGGCAGCCGAGCGCGAGACCGTGGACCGCCTCATCGCCCATCATCTGGCCGGCCGGATCGGTGAGGAATTCGATGGGCGCGTGGGAGGTGTGACGAAATCGGGACTATTTGTCGCCCTTCCGGACTATGGAGCGGACGGCTTCATTCCTATATCTACACTGGGAATGGACTACTTCATCTATGATGAGGCGCATCAGGCACTGTCCGGCGAAAAGACCGGTCTCGGCTATCGCCTGGGGGATAGTGTCAGGGTCAAGCTGGTGGAAGCCATTCCGCTGGCCGGCGCGCTACGGTTCGAGATGGTAAGCGAAGGGCGCAAGATGCCCACCGCGGTCCGTTCGTTCCACAAGGGCGGCCGACGCGACGCAAGCCGCGCGCGCAAACAGGCCGGGACAAGACCCCCGAGAGGGCGTCGATAGGCGTTTTGGGACGCCGGGAAGGACGTGCAGTCATGACGACCACCTCAAACGGCCAGGCGATCCAATACGGCGATGTTGAAGAGACCAAGCGCCCGCTCGGCCAATCGATCAAGCGCGGTATGCTTGGCCGGTGCCCTGCCTGCGGCAGCGGCAGACTTTTCCGGGCCTATCTGAAGCCCGTGGACAATTGTGCCGCCTGCGGCGAGGCCATGCATCACCACCGCTCCGACGACCTGCCGCCATACATCACCATCGTCATCGTTGGCCACGTGATCATCGCCGGCTACATGATGACCGACCTCATCTGGCCGATGCCGCTCTGGCTCACATTCACGATCTGGACGCCGCTGACGCTGCTCGCCACGCTGTTGATCATCCAGCCGATCAAGGGCGGGGTCATCGGGCTGCAATGGGCGCTGAAGATGCATGGCTTCGGCGGGCATAGCGACGAGCAGGACCAGTACGAAATCCCAGGTCGCCGGCATCAAGGCTGAAGACTTTCCTTGAACATTCACCGTCACGACATATTTGGCGTGTAGCAGCGCCGGATGTGCCGTGAACTCTGTTGAGGCACGATGTCAACGCGCGCGATGGTAGGCTTACTTGACTGAATCTCGTGCACCGCAATCAGATCATTGCAGCCAACCTTGTTCATCTAGTAAAGCACACACGTCATCTGGGTCTGGCCCGTCTTCTGAGGCTGGTATGACCATGGGGGCAGATGTGACTTTCGGGTCGCGTTTGTGCGCAGCAGTTCTGTAGGGGTGGATATATGTCTCAGCCGCGAAACGGCACACCGGGCGATGTCGAAGAAATCCATTGGCCGTCTCTGGTAGCCGCCGTTTCGTCGATTTCAGCGGTCGGCATCGCGATCGGGCTGGGATTGCCGCTCTTGAGCATCATTCTTGAGAAGCGTGGCATCCCTTCCACCCTCATCGGCCTCAACACGGCGATGGCGGGTGTCGCGGCGATGGTGGCCGCGCCGATCACGACGAAGCTCGCCCACGCATATGGCGTGGCGCAGACGATGCTCTGGGCAGTCGTGGTTTCGGCAATCAGCGCCGTCAGCTTCTACTATGCGCAGGACTTCTGGATGTGGTTCCCGCTGCGCTTCGCCTTTCACGGCGCCACGACCACGCTGTTCATCCTCTCCGAATTCTGGATCAACGCCGCGTCTCCACCATCGAAACGCGGCTTCGTGCTCGGCATATATGCGACCGTGCTGTCGCTCGGCTTCGCTGCGGGTCCCCTGCTATTCTCTGTTCTCGGCAGCGACGGCATCCTGCCCTTCGTCGTTGGCGCTTGCGCCATTCTCATGGCAGCCATCCCGATCTTCGTCGCACGCCATGAAAGCCCGGTGCTTGAAGAAAAGCCGGAGCTGCATTTCATGCGCTACGTCTTCCTGGTGCCGAGCGCCACGGCGGCCGTCTTCATTTTTGGTGCGGTGGAAGCGGGCGGGCTGGCGCTGTTTCCGATCTACGCAGTGCGCGCCGCCTTTACCGAAACTCAAGCCGCCCTTCTTTTGACAGTCATGGGCATCGGCAACATGATCTTCCAGATCCCGGTGGGGATGCTCTCCGACAAGATGAAGGACAAGCGCCCCCTGCTCGCGGGCATGGCCTTCATGGGCCTTATCGGCTCGCTGATGCTGCCTGTGCTCTCGCATAGCTGGGTGATGATGGCGGGCGTGCTGCTCTTCTGGGGAGGCTGCGTGGCCGGCCTCTATACGGTGGGGTTGAGCCACCTCGGCTCGCGCCTGACCGGCTCCGACCTGGCCGCGGCCAACGCCGCCTTCGTCTTCTGTTATGCCGTGGGTACTGTTGCAGGCCCGCAAGTCATCGGTGCGGCCATCGATGTGGCCGGAAACAACGGCTTTGCCTGGGCGATTGCCGGTTTCTTCGGCGTTTATGCAGTGCTTTCGGCGGGCAGACTGCTTTTCATTCGAAAGCGGGGTTGACTTTTCAAGCTAGATTCGTAGTTTCGCGCCAGAATTAGCCGAGGCGCCTAGACGGATTCCAACGGCTTTCATTTCATTAAAGGCAGGACGACCATGGCCAAGGCTACAACAATCAAGATCAAGCTGCTGTCGACAGCCGACACAGGTTCTTTCTACGTCACGACGAAGAACAGCCGTACGATGACGGACAAGATGACGAAGACCAAGTACGACCCGATCGCGCGCAAGCACGTCGAGTTCAAGGAAACCAAGATCAAGTAATTTCTTGATCTTGAATACCGCTTAGAAGCGCGCGCCACCAGGCTGCGCGCTTTTTTGTTGTCTGCGATACAGTCGGCAGACGGCACGATGCGAGAGCGGCAAATGAAAACGCCGCCCTGCCCGTTTCAACGGAGAGGACGGCGTTTTGCGAAAGGGGGTCGGTCAACAGGCAACGCGGCACGAGGAACCGCAGATGTTGCATGCCGACCGACCGACCCCACGACCCAGGAGATGCGGCGGACCTGAGCATCATGGGGTATCGGTGCACCCCGTATGCGGAGTGCTTATTTCTATGTATTGATCATTCGCGCGAAAATGAAAGAAAATCAACAAATTCTTAATGATGAGATTTATTAGCTTGATTTTATGGTTAAAAGTCCCGATTTGGGACGCCGTTTCGCATGGTTTGCGGCCATCTCGCGCTAGAATAGGATCTGGCATCAAGAATAGACGGACAATATAAGCCAGTAGTCTTACCCCTCAAGAACCGGTGGAACCGCCTGAAAACCATCGGGATCTGCCGACAAAACCAAGCAATGTGATCAATCCTCACACTTTCTTCTGAGGCCGACAGCGTCTGTGCTGGCGCAGACCGGTGGCGCCAGGCGGCGCCAAGGTCGAAACCCGGCACTACTACTTGCGGCTAATGCGCGCACGCGGCCGGACCGGCCCTCGTTCAACTTTCTGTGGATGATCAATGTTCTATGCGAGCCTGGGGCGTTAAGCCGCCGAAGCCGAGATCAGGCTGCGGCGACGACTCGGTTTCGACCGCCATTCTTCGCTTCGTATAGCGCAACATCGGCCTGCTTCAGCAGATGTCCCGGCGTGATAACCTGCGGCGTGCGCGAGGCGATGCCGAAGGATGCGGTGACCTGCAGCTCCTGGCCCGTGCCCTTCACCACGAAAGGTACGCTCTCTATGACGCCGCGCAGGCGCTCAGCCACCGAGGCTGCGATCTCCGGCGACGTATCGGGCATGACGACGACGAACTCCTCGCCACCATAGCGGCAGGCCAGATCGGCACCACGAACCGTCGAGCGAACGCGGCTTGCGAACTCTCTCAGGATATCGTCACCGGCATCATGGCCGTGGGTGTCGTTGATCTGCTTGAAGCGATCGATATCGGCGATCAACACCGACAAGGGACGGCCGCGCGCCATCGAGCGGTTGAAGAGCGTGCTGATGTGATTGTCGAGATAACGGCGATTGCTCAAGCCCGTCAGCGGATCTGTGACCGCGAGCTCGATCGTCTGCTGCACGTTGGCGCGCAGGCGATCATTGTAATTCTTGCGGCGAATCTGCGTCAGGCTGCGCGCCACCAGCTCGTTCGGATCGACGGGGCGGACGATGTAGTCGTTGACGCCCAGATCGAGCGCACGCACCACCATCTCGTCATCGCCCTGCTCGGTGATGATCAAGATCGGGAGAAAACGGTTGCGCTCCAGCGAGCGGAGCTGCGAGCAAAGCCTGAGCGGGTCGTAGTCGTCGATATTGGAATTGACGATCACGAGGTCGAACGGGTTTTCGGATGCCTCGAAGACTGCAGCCTGGGCATCCGAAATGGCAAACACGTTGCCGATCGGCTTCAGCGCCTTGATGATCCGCTCCTGCGAATTGGCGCGGCCGTCGACCAGCATGATCTGGCCGCCCTCCTCGCCGCGCTGGTCGGCGCGCAGCAATTCGTCGATGCCCATCGTGTGCGCCGTCTGGGCGCGGATGCGCAGTTCGTCGCTCAGCGTCTTCAGGCGCAGCAGGCTCTTGACGCGGGCGATCAGCTGGAGATCGTTCACCGGCTTGGTGAGGAAGTCGTCGGCGCCGGCCTTCAGGCCACGCACGCGGTCCGCCGGCTGATCGAGCGCGGTTACCATGACGACAGGAATATGGGAGGTCTTGGGGTTGGACTTCAGCCGCTCGCAGACCTCGAAGCCGTCCATGCCCGGCATCATGATATCGAGCAGAATGAGATCGACCTGGTTGCGATCGCAGATCGCCAGCGCCTGGTAACCGTCGGCCGCCGTCATCACGTCGAAATACTCGGCGATCAGCCGCGCTTCGAGCAGCTTCACGTTTGCCGGGATATCGTCGACGACGAGGATGCGCGCAGTCATAGGCTTCTTTCCGATCTATCAGGCATCGCCCAGGTAGGTCTTGATCGTCTCGATGAATTTCGGAACGGAGATCGGCTTGGAGACATAAGCCTCGCAGCCGCCCTGGCGAATACGTTCTTCATCGCCCTTCATGGCGAAGGCGGTAACCGCGATGACGGGGATGACGTGAAGCTCATCGTCTTCCTTCAGCCACTTGGTCACCTCAAGGCCTGAAACCTCCGGCAACTGGATATCCATCAGAATCAGGTCCGGGCGGTGCTTGCGGGCAAGATCCAGCGCTTCCATACCGTTGCGGGTCTGGATCGTCCTGTAACCTGACGCCTCGATGAGGTCGCGAAAGAGCTTCATGTTGAGCTCATTATCCTCTACGATCATCACTTGTTTGGGCATGGAACGCGATCCTAAGTCCGTCATGAAAACCGATTTGCGGCCCGGATATGATCCGGACACACATCGACCCATGAAACCGATTGCGGCACGCTATCGGTATTTAGTTGAAAAATAGGTAATTTACCGCAGGAAATGCAGAGCAACTTCAAGACTTCAAAGCAACGCGCCGCCGATCCGCAGGAGATCGCAATCGCTGTTATCACCTGGCTGGCGAACGAGCCGGATCTGTTCGGCCGCTTCCTAGCACTGACGGGGGTCGAGCCGGCGCAGATCAGGAACGCGATCAACGATCCCGGCTTCCTGTCGGCGATGATGGATTTCCTGATGCAGCACGAGCCGACGGCGCTGGCCTTCTGCCAGGCGACCAACACGCCGCCTGAGACCCTCAACGCCGCGTGGCAGCATTTCTCCCCTGCCGGCCTCGGATCCGGGGAATATTGACGATGAGCGTGGTCACCGATCCCTCGCAGGTTCGTCTCGGTGATCGTCCGCTGATCGTCTGCGATATCGACGAGGTGGTGCTCGAGTTTCTCTCGCCGCTTGCCCGTTTCCTTCGCTCGCACGATTACGATCTCCTGCCGCGCTCCTTCCGGCTGCACGGCAATATCGTCTCGGTGCTCGACGGCACGGAGATGGACCGCGAGGCATTCGATCGCTTTCACGAGATGTTCTTCGAGACCCAGGACCTTTGGCAGGAGCCGGCGGAGCGTGCCGTCGAGACGCTGCATGGGCTGGCTGCCGATGCCGACATCGTCTTTCTCACGGCCATGCCGCCGCGCCATCACGACGTGCGCCGAAGGCTTCTCGACCGGTTCGATCTGTGCTTCGACATGATCGCCTCCGAACAACCAAAGGGCCCGATCGTGGCCGCGCTGCACGACCGCCGGGATCTCCCTGTCGCCTTTATCGACGATATCCAACGCAACCTCCTCTCCGTTGCCGACCATGTGCCGGAGTGCCTGCTGCTCAACATGATGGCGAATGCCGATTTCAAGCCATTCGCACCGCCGCCCACCGGAACAATCCTACAAGCCTCCGACTGGACGCATGCGGCCGAACTGATGCGGCGGCATTTCTCGACCTCGACGAGGCCGGGCAAAAGCAGCGCATAAGCGCCGACATCCTCTTGAGACTCTCGAACTTAGAGCGTAATGTCGCGATGTTCAACCTTTGTTCCCATCGATGACCACCAACCCTGCCAAGATGCCCGGCTTCTGTCGCGACTGCCTTGCCGAGCAGAAGGCGGAGGGGCGACGCTGTGCCGCCTGCGGCAGCCCTCGCCTCGTGCGCCACGACGAACTCTATGGCCTGACGCTCGCGCATATCGACTGCGATGCCTTCTATGCCTCGGTGGAGAAGCGCGACAATCCCGAACTCGCGGATAAGCCTGTCATCATCGGCGGCGGCAAACGCGGCGTGGTGTCGACGGCCTGCTATGTGGCGCGGATCTACGGCGTGCGCTCGGCCATGCCGATGTTCAAGGCGCTCGAGGCCTGCCCGCAGGCTGTGGTGATCCGGCCCGACATGGAGAAATACGTCAAGGTCGGCCGCGAGGTGCGGGCGATGATGCAGGAGCTGACGCCACTCGTTCAGCCGCTCTCGATCGACGAGGCGTTTCTGGAACTCGGTGGCACCGAGCGGTTGCACAACGACCCGCCGGCGCGCACGCTTGCGAAACTCGCGCGCCGCATCGAGAAGGAGATCGGCATCACCGTTTCGATCGGGCTGTCCTACTGCAAGTTCCTGGCGAAGGTGGCCTCCGACCTGCAGAAGCCGCGCGGATTCTCGGTTATCGGCCGCGAAGAGGCGGTTTCGTTTCTGGCGCCGCGTCCGGTGACGACGATCTGGGGCGTGGGAAAGGCATTCGCCGCCACGCTTGAGGCTGACGGCATCCGCACCGTCGGCCAGTTGCAGACAATGGACGAGACAGACCTGATGCGTCGCTACGGCACCATGGGACAACGGCTGTCGCGGCTATCGCGCGGGATCGATGACCGCGACGTGCATCTCAACGATCCCGCCAAGAGCGTTTCGGCCGAGACGACCTTCTTCGACGACATTTCACGCTATGACGAGCTCGTTCCCGTGCTGCGCAATCTCTCCGAGAAGGTGGCCTGGCGTCTGAAGAAGGGCGACATCGCCGGCCATACGGTCGTCTTGAAAATGAAGACGGCGGACTTCAAGTCGCGCACGCGCAACCGCAAGCTGGAGGACCCGACGCAGCTTGCCGACCGCATCTTCCGCACCGGGATAGAACTGCTGCAGAAAGAGACTGACGGAACCAAGTTCCGATTGATCGGCATCGGCGTGACCGACCTTTGCGACCCCACGCGCGCCGATCCGCCCGACCTGATCGACGTGCAATCCGGGCGACGTGCTGCGGCAGAAGCCGCCATGGACAAGCTTCGCGACAAGTTCGGCAAAGGCACGGTCGAGACCGGCTATACGTTCGGAAACAAGCGCAATCAATAATATGTGAGCCTAGAGCCTTTCCTGGTTAGATTGGAGCATTCTGCCGGAGCAGGTTTTCGTCAGGGCAAAGGCGATCGGCGAAGGGCATACCCCTCGGTACGGTCGAGCCGATCGCCTTTGATCCTGGCGGAAAGATGCCCGGCCCTAGCCGGTTTGCGAAGCAAACCAGCTAGGGTTGGCTGAAACGGGCCGCCTGATCGTCCGGCAGGCTTGGCCGTATGCGTGGGCTACGACGCGCGCCAGCCGGACGACCATCCGACTCCGTTAAAGCCAACAGAATGCTTCAATCTAGCCAGGAAAGGCTCTACTCGGCATCACTCATTTCAAATCTTCCTTAAGCTTCGAGCCTTACGATCCAGCACGTAGTATTGCGTATCGGTTGGGTTCAAATGTTCTCGCGTCTCGTCTTCGGGCTCGGCTTGCTGTCGGCCACCGCCCTCGTGCATCCCGCGTTCGCCACGGACGCGCGGGCGCTACAGATCTTCGTTTCCAAGAGCAAGCAATCGCTGGCCGTCTATGACGGAACCGACGTCATCGCCACGTCGAAGATATCGAGCGGAAAGTCCGGCCACACCACGCCCAGCGGCATCTTCTCTGTGATCGAGAAGCAGACCTACCACGAGTCCAACATCTACTCCGGCGCGCCGATGCCGTTCATGCAGCGGCTGACATGGTCCGGCATCGCGCTTCACCAGTCGAACTCGGTGCCACGATATCCCGCCTCGCACGGCTGCGTGCGCATGCCCGACGCGTTCGCGAAGCAGCTCTACAAGATGACCGAGATGGGTGTGCCTGTCATCATCACCGACGCGCAGCTTGCGCCCGAGCCGGTCGACCATCCGATGCTATTCAGCCCGCACGCGCCGCCACCGGCGCCGCTTCTGTCCGATGTCGAACTCAGGCCAGCAATCGGGGCGCTGCCGGTGCAGGTGGCGATGAACGAAGTCGCGATGCCGCGGCTGCAGGTGCAGCCGATCGTGGCGCCAGTCAACGATCAGCCGGTGAAGATCCTGATCACCCGCCGTGCGCAACGCGAGACGATCATCGACCTGCAGACCTATCTCGCCGAGCTCGGATTTGAGGTTGGCAACGCCGACGGCTATCTCGGGCCAGCAACGGTGCAGGCGATAGGCGAGTTCAAGAAACAGCATCCGCTGAACCCTGACGCCGCCAAGTCACTGATCAGTGACGATCTCCTGCGTGCGGTGTATAGCGCCGCCGGCAAGGGCGAGCCGCCGAATGGCGTGATCATGGTGCGGCAGGGATTCCGGTCCGTGTTCGAGGCGCCGGTGACGATCAGTGAACCGGAACTTGCCCTCGGAACCCATTTCTTCAGCGCGCACCAAGTGAACTTCGACGACGGCACCACCGAGTGGCTGGGCGTGACGCTGCCCAACACCTTGACCAGCCAGACGATGAAGCGCCTGGGTATCAGCGCCATGGAAAGCTCGATCATCTCGGGCACGCCGATCCTCAACGCTCTCGGCCGGATCACCATTCCGGATGACACCAGGCAGCGGATCGACTCGATGCTGACGCCGGGTTCGACGATGACGATCTCCGACACCGGCGTCGGTCCGGAGACCGGTCAGGGCACCGACTTCATCACACTGACGCGCGGCTAGACCAGCTCCACATCGATGACGCCGGGCGCCGAGCGCATGGCGGCGGCGATTTCCGGCGTGATCCTGTATTTCTGCGCCAGTTCCACCTCAATCTCCCGCTTTCCATCCTCCTTGATAACGATGAAGGAGACGAGGCCGTCGCCTCTGGCGTTGAGGTGGGCGGCGACGGCGCGCAGCGGGCCGGAATCGCGAACATAGACGCGCAGCGCCTTCTGCATCTGCAGCGACTTCTCCTCCAGCGACTGGATCGTCTGGATGCGCAGGCCGATGCCCTCCGGTCGCTCCTCGCCGGTGGCGGTAATGACGAAGGATTTTCCCGATTCCAGCATGTCGCGATACTGATTGAGCATCTCCGAGAAAAGCACCGCTTCGAACTGGCCGGAGGAATCCGAGAAGACGATGATGCCCATCTTGTTGCCGGTGCGCGTCTTGCGCTCCTGCTTGGAGATGACGGTTCCGGCGAGGCGCGCATTGGTGGCGCCCTGCTTCACGGCTGCTGCGAAATCACCGAATGTCTGGACGCGCATCTTCTCCAGAACGCTACTGTAGCTGTCGAGCGGATGGGCCGTCAGATAGAAACCGAGGACCTGGAACTCCTTCAGTAGCCGCTCGGAGGGAAGCCAGGGCGAGAAGGCCGGCATCGAGATCTTTTCCGGACCCGCTCCTGATGACGCGCCGAAGAACCCCATCTGGCCACTGTTTTTCTCCTGCTGGGCATTCTGGGCGTAGCCCATGATGCGATCGATGCCGCCCGAGAGCTCTGCGCGATCGAGCTCGAAGCAATCGAAGGCGCCCGCGAAGATCAGGCTTTCCAGCACGCGCCGGTTCACCTGCTTCGGATCGATGCGCAGGCAAAAATCCTCAAGGCTTGCGAATGGCGTGTCGCCGCGCACCTCGACGATATGATCGACGGCCGATTCGCCGACGCCCTTCAGCGCCGCCAGCGCATAATAGATGCGGTTGTCGCCGGTCTGGAAGTGGCGGAACGAGGTCTGCACCGAGGGCGCGATGACCTCGATACCGAGGCGCTTGGAATCCTGGCGGAAGTCGTTGACCTTCTCTGTGTTCGACATATCGAGCGTCATCGATGCGGCGAGGAACTCGACCGGATAATGCGCCTTCATGTAGGCCGTCTGATAGGAGACGATGGCGTAGGCGGCCGCGTGCGACTTGTTGAAGCCGTAGTTGGCGAACTTCGCCAGAAGCTCGAAGATGTTGTCGGCCTGCGGCTTCGACACGCCGTTCTTGACGGCGCCGACGACAAAGCGCTCGCGCTGCTGGTCCATCTCCGCCTTGATCTTCTTACCCATGGCGCGGCGCAGAAGATCGGCCTCTCCGAGCGAATAGCCCGAGAGCACCTGAGCGATCTGCATGACCTGCTCCTGGTAGACGATAACGCCCTGTGTCTCCTTCAAGAGGTAATCGATGGTCGGATGAATCGATTCGAGCTCTTCTTCGCCGTGCTTGCGGGCGTTGTAGGTCGGGATGTTCTCCATCGGACCCGGGCGATAGAGCGCCACGAGCGCGATGATGTCCTCGATGCAGTCAGGCCGCATGCCGATCAGCGCCTTGCGCATGCCGGCGCTTTCCACCTGGAACACGCCGACCGTTTCGCCGCGCGAGAGCATCTCATAGGTCAGCTTGTCATCGAGCGGGATGGCAGCGAGATCGACCTTGATACCGCGCTTGGCCACGAAATCGACGGCGACCTTCAGCGTCGTCAGCGTCTTCAGGCCGAGGAAGTCGAACTTGACGAGGCCGGCCTGCTCGACCCACTTCATGTTGAACTGGGTGACCGGCATGTCGGAGCGCGGATCGCGGTACATCGGCACCAGCTTCGATAGCGGGCGGTCGCCGATAACGATACCGGCGGCGTGGGTCGATGCGTGGCGGTAGAGACCTTCGATCTTCTGTGCGATGTCGAGCAGGCGGGCGACGACGGGTTCCTTGTCGGCCTCCTCCTGCAGCTTCGGCTCTTCCTCGATCGCCTTCGACAATGGTGTCGGGTTGGCCGGATTGTTGGGTACCAGCTTGCAGATCTTGTCGACCTGGCCGTATGGCATCTCCAGCACGCGGCCGACGTCGCGCAGCGCCGCACGGGCCTGAAGCGAACCGAAGGTGATGATCTGCGCCACCTGCTCGCGGCCGTACTTCTTCTGCACGTAGCGGATGACCTCTTCGCGGCGATCCTGGCAGAAGTCGATATCGAAGTCGGGCATCGAGACGCGTTCCGGATTGAGGAAGCGCTCGAAGAGCAGCGAGAAGCGCAGCGGATCGACGTCGGTGATGGTCAGCGCATAGGCGACCAGCGAGCCCGCGCCGGAGCCGCGGCCGGGGCCGACGGGAATATCCTGCAGCTTCGCCCACTTGATGAAGTCGGCAACGATCAGGAAGTAGCCCGGGAATTTCATGCGCTCGATGACGCTGAGCTCGAATTCCAGGCGGTCGCGGTAATCCTTTTCCTCATAGCCCGCTGACATGCCGAGCGTCTGCAAGCGCATGTCGAGACCCTCGACAGCCTGGCGGCGGAGCTCCAGCGCCTCTTCGCGCTCCGCCTCCTCCGGATCCGCCGATGCACCGGTGAAGCGCGGCAGGATCGGTTTGCGTGTCTTCAAGACGAAAGAGCAGCGCCGGGCGATCTCCACCGTATTCTCAAGCGCCTCCGGCAGATCGGCGAAGAGCTTCACCATCTCGGCGCGGCTCTTCAGATAGTGGTCCGGCGTCAGCCGAAAACGCGTGTCGTCGGAGACAATGGCGTTGTGCGCCACTGCCATCAGCGCATCGTGCGCGTCATAATCGTCACGGGTCGGGAAGAAGGCCTCGTTGGTCGCGACCAGCGGGATCTCATGCTCATAGGCAAGGCCGATCACACGCTGCTCGTGGCGCTTGTCGTAGGTGCCCTGCCGCTGAAGCTCCATGTAGAGCCGATCGCCGAACTTGTCCTTCAGAGACAGCAATCGGGCCGTGGCCGGCGCGATGTGGCCCTCTTTCAGCGGCATGTCGATCGGGCCGGTCGATGCGCCTGACAGCGCGATCAGGCCCTCGGTGCCAAGCTCGTCCAGCCAGGAGGCCTTGATGTGGACCGCCTGCCCAGCGCCCTCGCCGCCGAGATAGGCACGGCTGACGAGATCCACCAGCCGCTCGTAGCCTGCATCGGTGGCCGACAGCAGCACGATCGACGGCAGTTTCGCCAGTTGCTGCTGGCCGCCGCGGCGCTCGGTCTCCAGCCCGTCCTCCATGTCAATGGAGACCTGGCAGCCGATGATCGGCTGCAGACCTTCGTCCATCGACTTCTGTGCGAATTCGAGGGCGACGAACAGATTGTTGGTGTCGGTGATGGCGATCGCCGGCTGGCTATCGCTGGATGCCTTGTAGAGAATTTTCTTGAGCGGCAGCGCCCCCTCAAGCAGCGAGAAGGCGGAGTGAACACGCAGGTGAACGAAGCCCGGCGTACCGCCGATGAAGTCGTTCGCGCCGTCTTCCGTGCCCGCCATGATATGCCTTTCCGCGCATTCGTATGAATCGGATGCATTGTCGGATTTAGGGAGGACGATGTCCAGAGAGGCGGGTACCATTGGACCGCATGACAGCCATGCGGTCCCCGTTATTCTCACATTGCCATGCAGATCAAAGAGAAGCTGGCAATGAACATTGCGATGGAGGTGAATGCTGCGATATCGCGGATCATATCAGTCATTTGGCTCTCCTGTGCTCTTATGTTTCCAGTTTGTTCCGCTCTTGTTCTATTGTCAACAGGATTCTTTTTCGCTCTCGTCAGAGCGACCCTCCGGAGAAAAGCATGTTTAAATTTGTCTTAATCCTCGCACTCGCGTCCAGCGCCGCCTCAGCCCTGGCCGAGCAGGTCGACCCGGCCGCGATCATCGCCGGGGCGACAGGTGATTGGAACGGTGACGGCAACAACGATTTGGCCCTGCTGGTCGCACCGCCGGAGCCAGGAGACGACATCGGGATCTATCTCTATTTGCAGGATAAGAGCCACTCGCTGCAACGCCTCGTCACTGCGGCGCCCGGCAAGATCTGGGGCAATGGCAGCCTAGACGGCATGTTCGGGCAGGATCCCTCGATCGAGGCTCGGCCGGGCGGGTCGATCGCGGTTTCCTCGCAGAACTCAGCCATCGGCCGCAACCGCTGGGAACAGACGCTGACGATCGCCTATCGCGACGAACAGTTCGTCGTCGCCGGCTACACCTACAGCTATTACGACACTCTAGACACCGACGAGAACGGCCAGTGCGACTACAATATCCTGACGGGCAAGGTGGTGGCAAAGGGCAAGACGTCGACGATCGATCCGAAGACGATCGCGGTCAGCGATTGGCAGGACGAGGTCGGCCAGAAGGCGTGCGGGTTTGGCGAGTGAGACGACTGTTGTCGTGGCGGCCGATTATCTCTCGGCCGCCGGTCGGGATCAGAAATCCACGACCTTGCCATCGGCAATGGTGACGCGGCGGTCCATGCGGGCCGCAAGCTCGTGGTTGTGGGTGGCGATCAGCGCCGCGAGGCCGGACTGGCGCACCAATGCCTCCAGCGCTTCGAAGACATAGCTCGCCGTCTCGGGGTCGAGATTTCCTGTCGGTTCGTCGGCGAGCAGAAGGCTCGGCGCATTGGCGACGGCGCGGGCGATCGCGACGCGCTGCTGTTCACCGCCAGACAATTCGCCGGGGCGATGGGCACCGCGGTGACCGATGCGCATGTAGTCGAGCAACTGCCCTGCGCGCGCCTTTGCCTCGTTGCGCGGCAGACCCGCGATCATCTGCGGCATCATGATGTTTTCGAGCGCCGAGAATTCTGGAAGCAGGTGATGGAACTGGTAGACGAAGCCGATCTCGCTGCGGCGGATCGCCGTGCGCTTATCGTCGGAGAGGCCATTGCAGGCATGGCCGCCGATCGTGACTTCGCCGCCATCGGGATGTTCGAGCAGGCCTGCGAGATGCAGCAGGGTCGACTTTCCCGTGCCCGACGGCGCCACGAGAGCAACGATCTCGCCACTGTTCAGCGTCAGATCGGCCTTCTTCAGGATCGAAAGCTGCGTATCCCCCTGGCCGTAGTGACGCTCGACGCCGGAAAGCTTGAGAACGGTATTCCGCTTCATGAAATCAGCATTCCTTATTCGTAGCGCAGGGCCTGCACGGGATCGAGCTTAGAAGCGCGCCATGCGGGGAAGATTGTCGCGAAGAAAGACAGCGTCAGCGCCATGACGACGACGGAGACTGTTTCGCCGACCTCCATCTTGGCGGGCAGCTGGCTGAGGAAATAGAGCTGCGGATCGAACAGCACTGTGCCCGACACCCAGGAGAAGAATTCGCGGATCGTCTCGATGTTGACGCAGACGATGACGCCGAGGAGCACGCCGGCGAAGGTGCCGACGAGGCCGATCGCAGCGCCCGTCATGAAGAAGATGCGCATGATCGCACCCGATGTCGCGCCCATGGTTCTGAGGATCGCGATGTCGCTGCCCTTGTCTTTCACCAGCATGATCAGGCCGGAGATGATGTTGAGCGCCGCGACCAGAACGATCAGCGTCAGGATCATGAACATGACGTTGCGCTCGACCTGAAGGGCAGAGAAGAAGGTCTGGTTGCGCTGGCGCCAGTCGGTGATGGCGATCTGGCGACCGGCGGCCGCTTCCACCTTCGGGCGCAGCTCGTCGATGTTGTCAGGGTTGTCGACGAAAAGCTCGATCGACTGCACCAGTCCTTCGGCGTTAAAATAGAGCTGGGCTTCCTCGAGCGGCATGTAGATGATCGTCGCGTCGTATTCCGACATGCCGATCTCGAAGATGCCCGAGACCTTATAGGACTTGACGCGCGGGTTGACGCCCATCGGCGTCACGTCACCTTCCGGCGATATCAGCGTAATGGTGTCGCCCGCCTGCAGGCCGAGCTGGTCGGCCATTCGCGACCCGATCAGGACACCCTGCCCCGCCGCGAACCCGACGGCATCGCCGCTCTTGATGTTGTCGGAGACGGTCTTGACCTTGGAAAGATCCTCGGCGCGGATGCCGCGCACCAGCGCGCCTGTTCCGGCGCCGCCCGCGCCCGAGGCCAGCGTCTGGCCTTCGACCAGCGGAAGCGCCACCTTTATGCCGGGGACGGCGCCGAGCCTGTCGGTCAGCGCCGGGTAGTCGGTGAACGGGCCATCGACCGGCTGGACGATCATGTGACCGTTGATGCCGAGGATGCGCGAGATCAGCTCGGTTCGGAAACCGTTCATGACAGCCATGACGATGATCAGCGTCGCGACGCCGAGCATGATGCCAATGAAGGAAAAGCCGGCGATGACCGAGATGAAGGCTTCCTTGCGGCGCGCGCGCAGATAGCGCCACGCCACAAGTCGCTCGAAAGCGGAAAATGGCCTGCTGGCCGCAGCCGAGCCGGATTTGGAACCCTGCTGGCTCACCGCTGCATCTGCCATTTAGCCTCCCGCCTTCTTTTTCTTAGCCCAAGCTTTACTTAGCCCAGGAGCTTGTTGATTGCCGCGTCGATGGTCATCGTTTCGCGGGCACCGGTCTTGCGGTCCTTGACTTCCACTTCGCCGTTCGCGACCGCGCGCGGGCCGGCGATGATCTGGACGGGAACGCCGATCAGGTCCGCGGTTGCGAACTTGGTGCCGGCGCGATCGTCCGTGTCGTCATAAAGAACGTCCACGCCGGCCTTGCTCAGCTCCGCGTAGATCTTCTCGCAGGCCGCGTCGCAAGCGGCGTCGCCGGCCTTCATGTTGATCACGACGACATCGAATGGCGCGACAGAGGCCGGCCAGATGATTCCGTTCTCGTCATGCGAGGCCTCGATGATGGCGGGAACAAGGCGTGTCGGGCCGATACCGTAGGATCCCATGTGGACCGCGTGTTCCTTGCCGTCGGGGCCCTGCACCTTGGCGCCCATCGGCTCGGAATATTTCGTGCCGAAGTAGAAGATATGGCCGACCTCAATTCCGCGCGCGGAAAGACGATCGCTCTCGGGAATGGCGTCGAAAGCGGCTTCGTCGTGCATCTCCGACGTGGCGGCGTAAACCGACGTCCACTTCTTGAAGATCGCGTCCAGACCGGCGACGTCGTCGAAGTTGGTATCGACCGACGGGATATCGAAGTTGACGAAATCCTTGTGGCTATAGACTTCCGATTCACCGGTGTCGGCGAGGATGATGAACTCGTGGCTGAGATCGCCGCCGATCGGGCCGGTGTCGGCGCGCATGGGAATGGCGCGCAGGCCGAGGCGATCGAAGGTGCGCAGATACGCCGCGAACATCTTTTTGTAGGAATGCTCGGCGCCTTCGCGGGTCATGTCGAAGGAATAGGCATCCTTCATCATGAATTCGCGCGAGCGCATGGTGCCGAAGCGCGGACGGATCTCGTCGCGGAACTTCAGCTGAATGTGATAGAGGTTCAGCGGCAAGTCCTTGTAGGACTTGACGGAAGACCGGAAAATATCGGTGACCATTTCCTCGTTGGTCGGGCCGTAGAGCATCGGACGGTCCTGGCGGTCCTTGATGCGCAGCATTTCCTTGCCATAGGCGTCGTAGCGCCCGCTTTCCTGCCAGAGTTCGGCCGACTGCAGGGTCGGCATCGACAGCTCGATGGCGCCGGAGCGGTTCTGCTCCTCGCGGATGATGTTGTTGACCTTGTCAAGCACGCGCTTGCCCAGCGGCAGCCAGGAATAGATCCCCTGCGACTGCTGCCGGATCATGCCGGCGCGCAGCATCAACCGGTGGGAGACGATTTCCGCCTCCTTGGGGTTTTCCTTGAGAATGGGCATGAAGTAGCGAGACAGACGCATGGCGAATTCCAGAGCTGTTGAGACGCCGCCAGATAGCGGAATCGAAGGCAATCACAATGTTGGCAGCGTTCATAACCGCTTCGCGGCAGGAAGGAAACCCGCGAGGGGTTTCCACAGGCTTCTCTTAAAGCAAGTTCGAGCCCATAAACCGAAGAAAGCAAGAAAAAGGCGAAATTATAATGACTTGCGCGAAACTCTTATCAACAGAAAAAATTTACTAGAGTGTAGCAAAAATGCAAAAAAATCTGATGACAAAGCACAATCTTTGAGCTAGCTTTAGCCCACAAAACAGGCAGGGAGTTCAAATCCCTACCATTTTCGCGGTCAAGTCTTGGGAGGATCAGATCTTAGGCGCGCTTGTCGCAGCCCCGGTAACGGTTAAGGATCACGCGATACTTAAAACAAGGCTTTTAGCCTTGTTTTTTTTTGGCTTTTCGACACCCCGCCCCTCGCTAGAAGAGCCTGTATTCCGCAACGTAAGCTGCGCATTCCGTTACGGCACCTCCATGCCGCAACTTGATGACATGCGTATGACGTCTCTTCTTTCGCATCTGCCCAATTGCTGAGCAAACGCTCTTAGACGTTCGAGAACGAAGGGCCGATCTGCGGAAGGGCGTCGAAGCCCCAGCCGAAATAGGTCGAAGAAACATACCAGAGGATGTAGATGACGGCGGAGACCAGCGTCGTGAGCGAGAAGGTGAAGAGCGGCCGAAAACGCGTTGGCGCGCTGTGCACGGTGCCGAGCACGACATCGTCATCCTCCGCCTGCGTACGCAAGCCGATCGGCAAGACGGCGAAGAGCGTCATCCACCACACGATGAAGTAGACGGCAAAGCCCTGTAGAAATGTCTGCAGCATAAGATCTCCCACCCAAGCGGCCTCTACCGCCTGCCCAGTTATAATCCGGAATGAGCTGGAACGGGAAGCGGCTTTACCGTGCTTCTGCGAGATCCGCGGCGTGTGGGTCACTCCGCCGCAGGCGCGTCACAGTTGCTCAAGCTCGATAAGCGTACCGAAGAAATCCTTCGGATGCAGGAAAAGCACCGGCTTGCCGTGGGCGCCGGTCTTCGGCTCGCCGTTTCCAAGCACCCTCGCGCCTGCAGCAACCAGATGATCGCGCGCCGCGATGATATCGGCTACCTCATAACAGATGTGATGCATGCCACCGGACGGGTTCTTCGCGAGGAAGGCCGTTATCGGGGACTGCGGGCCGAGCGGCTCGAGCAGCTCGACCTTGGTGTTCGGCAGTTCGACGAACACGACCGTGACGCCATGTTCCGGCAGTGCTTCGGCCGCAGAGACCGTGGCGCCGAGCGTGTCCCGATAGGCGGCCGTGGCGGCCGCGAGATCGGGAACAGCTATGGCGACGTGGTTGACGCGGCCGAGCATCGGATCAGACCTTGGTGACGAACACGGTGACCAGCGGTTTCTTGCCCCAGATCTGGTTGGCTGTCGAGCGAACCGCGCGACGCATCGATTCCTGCAGCAGATCCAGATCCTTGCGGCGGGCGCGCGGAATGCTCTCGAAGGCGCTCAGGGCGGCGTCATAGAGCGTATCCTCGAACTCATCGCCTTCATCGTCATAGATCGGCAGGCCAATCGCCACCATGTCGGGTTCGCCGATGATATCGAAACGGCTGTCGATCACGACATTCAGCGCGACATGGCCGACATAGGAAAGCTTCTTGCGGTCGCCTATACCCATCTCGTCGAAATCACCGATCAGCGCGCCGTCCTTGAAGATGCGGCCATGCGGGGCTTCTCCGACCACTTCGACCGTGCCTGGTGCCAGACGCAGGATGTCACCATTGCGCACGCGCGGCACCGTTGCGATGCCCGACTGGAGGCCTAGCTCCATGTGGGCGGTCAGATGCGTGGCCTCGCCGTGCACGGGAACGAGCACCTTCGGACGCGTCAGCTCGTACATCTTCTGCAACTCGTTGCGGCGCGGATGTCCGGATACGTGGACGAGTGCCTCGCTGTCGGTGATGATGTGCACACCCTGCTCGACGAGACCGTTCTTGATATCGCCGATCGCCTTCTCGTTGCCGGGGATGGCACGCGAGGAAAAGACAACCGTGTCGCCGGCGGCGAGCGCGACATTGCGCATCTCGTCGCGCGACAGCTTGGCGAGTGCGGCGCGCGGTTCGCCTTGGCTACCAGTCAGGATCACGACGACATTCTCGCGTGGGATATAGCCGTATTCTTCCTCGGCGATGAAGGGCTTGATGCCGTCGAGAAGGCCGAGGTCGCGTGATACGTTGACCACGCGCTTAAGCGAGCTCCCTAGCAGCAGCACTTCGCGACCGGCGGCTTCGGCCGCTTCCGCGACAGTGCGGATACGGCCGACGTTGGACGAGAAGGTGGTGACGGCGACGCGGCCCGCGGCATTCTCGATGATCTTGCGCAGACTTGCCGACACGTCCTTTTCCGATGGCGAGACGCCGTCGCGGAGCGCGTTGGTGGAATCGCACATCAGCGCCAGAACGCCTTCGTCGCCGAGCTGACGGAAACGCGCCTCGTCCGTGAGAGGGCCGAGCGACGGTTCATGATCGATCTTCCAGTCGCCGGTATGGATCACGTTGCCCAAAGGCGTGCGGATCACCAGCGACATCGGTTCGGGGATCGAGTGGTTGACGGCAACACCCTCGACGCTGAACGGACCGACGTTGACGACAGTACCTGCGGTGAACGGCGTGATCGGGATTTCGACCATCGTCGATTTCTCGTAGTTCCGCTTGGCCTCAAGAAGCCCCGCCGTGAAGGCCGAGGCGTAGACCGGCACATTGAGGCCAGGCCACAGGTCGGCGAGCGCCCCGTAGTGATCCTCATGCGCGTGGGTGATGAAGATCGCCTTGAGGTTCTTGCGTTCCTTGGCGAGGAAGCGGATATCGGGCAGAACGAGATCGACGCCCGGCAGGTCCGGCCCCGGGAAGGTCACGCCGACGTCGACCATGATCCACTGGCGATGCTCGGACGGGCCATAGCCGTAAAGGGCGAGATTCATACCGATCTCGCCGACGCCGCCCAAAGGCAGAAATACCAGTTCGTCCTGCTTCGCCATATTGTCTGCTTTTCCAATCATCCAAAGAAGACGTCGCCGGCGGCGATCGTCATCATCCTGCCTGCCCCCGTATCGAGCAGCAACAGGCCATTATCATCAATTCCAGTGAAGTGGCCGGAAATCGATCGATCCGGCAGGTTCACGGTGATCTTTTCACCGATGCCGCAGGCGACCTCGCGCCAACGCGCGGTGATTTCGCGAATGCCACGACCGCGATCCCACGCTGATAGCACATCGGCCATGGATGAGAACAGATGCGCGAACAATTCCTGCGGCGAGGCCGCACTTCCCTGCTCGCGCAGGCAGGTGACAGGATAGAGCGGATTGTCCGGCATGAAGGCGACGTTGATGCCGATGCCGATGACCAGCGCATAGCGGCCATCCGGCAACGCTTCGCCTTCCATCAGGATACCGCAGGTCTTCTTGCGGCCGATCAGGATGTCGTTCGGCCACTTCACCTCGAGCTTTTCGGCGGCGGGTGGCAGGACCATGCGCACCGCCTGATGCACCGCCACGGCAATTGCCAGCGGCAGCGACGAAATGCGCTCCATGGGCGCGGGATCGATCAGCAGGAGGGAAGCGTAAAGATTGCCGGGTTCGGAGACCCAGGGGCGACCACGGCGGCCGCGCCCGCCGGTCTGCTTGTCAGCGGTCACCCAGAGGAGACCGCCGTCCCCTGCCCGGGCTCGGGCAAGGCATTCGCTATTGGTGGACGACGTCTCCGACAGCGCCTCGTGCCTGAAATCGTCGAGCGACATCAGGCGCCGTGCGTAGTCGCTCATCAGAACAGTGTCGCTGCGGCAAGTTCAGCCGCGCCGCCGATCGGACCGCCGATGAAGACATAGGCGAGAACCAGAAGGCCGGAGACACCGAAGACGAGGCGCAGCGAACCCGATACACGGGCGAACTCGCCGGTCGCTTCATCGAACCACATCAGCTTGATGACGCGCAGGTAGTAGAAGGCGCCAACGACTGAGGAGAGGATACCGATGATGGCAAGCGCATAGAGCTTGGCCTCGATGGCGGCGACGAAGACGAAATACTTCGCGAAGAAGCCTGCCAGCGGCGGGATGCCGGCGAGCGAGAACATCAGGATCGTGAAGATGGTCGCCATGAACGGATTGGTGGTCGACAGGCCAGCGAGATCGCTGACGTTTTCGACGACGGTTCCGTCCTTGCGACGCATCGACATGATGATGGCAAAGCCGCCGAGCGTCATGATCATGTAGATGACCATGTAGAGCATCACGCCGGAGACACCCGTCTGGTTGCCGGCGGCGAGGCCGACCAGCGCGTAGCCCATGTGACCGATCGACGAATAGGCCATGAGTCGCTTGATGTTCTTCTGGCCGATCGCAGCGAAGGAGCCGAGCAGCATCGAGGCGATCGAGATGAACACCACCACCTGCTGCCAGTCGGCCATGACCGGCTGGAAGGCGGTGATGACGATGCGGGTCATCATCGCCATGGCGGCAACCTTGGGGGCGCTTGCCAGGAAGGCGGTGACCGGGGTCGGCGCGCCTTCGTAGACGTCAGGCGTCCACATGTGGAACGGCACGGCCGAGATCTTGAAGGCGATGCCGGCGAGGATGAAGACCAGTCCGAAGATCAGGCCGAGCGACCGCGCACCATCGACCATCAGCGCCTGGGCGATGTCGGCGAAGTGGGTGTGGCCGGTGAAGCCGTAGACCAGCGACATGCCGTAGAGCAGCATGCCCGAGGAGAGAGCGCCGAGCACGAAATACTTGAGGCCCGCTTCGGTGGACTTGACGCTGTCGCGATTGATTGCGGCGATAACGTAGATCGCCAGCGACTGCAGCTCGAGGCCGAGATAGAGCGAGATCAGGTCGTTGGCCGAGATCATCAGCAGGATGCCGAGCGTGCAGAGCACGATCAGAACCGGGAACTCGAACTTGTCGAGCTGGTTCTCCTTGGCAAGGCCAAGCGACATGAACAGCGCCACGATCGAGCCGACCAGCGCCGTCACCTTCATGAAGCGGCCGAAGCCGTCCGAGAGGAAGACGCCGCCATAGGCGAGGCCTTCGCTCGGCACGAAGACGAGCCAGAGGGCCGCGACCGCGAGCAGGATGATCGCGAGAACGCTGACCATGCGGCCGGAGCGCTCTCCCGAGAAGACGCCGATCATCAGCAGGACCAGAGAGCCGATCGCCAGGATCAGTTCCGGTATCGAAAGATGCAGGCTTGCGAGTAGTGTTTCAGAGGTCATATCACAAAAGTCCCGTCATCATTTCATGGACAGCGCAACATCATGCGCTGCCTGGACTGCGGCCGAATAGCTATGGATCAGCTGGTCGACGGAAGCTGCGGTCACATCGAAGACCGGAGCCGGGTAGACGCCGAAGAAGATCGTCAGGGCAATCAGCGGGTAAAGGATCAGCTGCTCACGCGGCGACAGGTCGAGGAGAGCCTTGAGCTTCTCCTTGTCCAGCGTGCCGAAGATCACCCGGCGGTAGAGCCAGAGTGCATAAGCGGCCGAGAGGATGACGCCGGTGGCGGCAAAAAGCGCGACCCAGGTGTTGACCCGGAAGACACCGATCAGCGTCAGGAATTCACCGATGAAGCCAGACGTGCCGGGCAGACCGACATTGGCCATGGTGAAGATCATCATCGCCACCGCATACTTCGGCATGTTGTTGACGAGGCCGCCATAGGCCGCGATGTCGCGGGTATGGGTGCGGTCGTAGACAACGCCGACGCAAAGGAAGAGCGCGCCCGAAACGATGCCGTGCGACAGCATCTGGAAGATCGAACCCTGCAGGCCCTGCTCGTTGGCCGCGAAGATACCCATCGTCACGTAACCCATGTGGGCGACCGACGAGTAGGCGATCAGCTTCTTGATGTCTTCCTGCATCAGCGCCACCAGCGAGGTGTAGATGATGGCAATGACTGATAGTGCGAAGACCATCGGCGCGAAGAAGTCGGAAGCCACGGGGAACATGCCGAGCGAGAAGCGGATCAGGCCGTAGCCACCGAGCTTCAGCAACACGCCCGCCAGGATGACGGAGCCTGCCGTCGGCGCCTGAACGTGCGCGTCGGGAAGCCAGGTGTGGACGGGCCACATCGGCATCTTCACCGCAAACGAGGCGAAGAAGGCCAGCCATAGCCATGTCTGCAGCTGCGGCGGGAACTTGTAGGCGAGCAGCGCCGAGATATCGGTCGTGCCGGCCTGCCAGTACATCGCCATGATGGCGAGCAGCATCAGCACCGAGCCGAGCAGCGTGTAGAGGAAGAACTTGTAGCTGGCGTAGACGCGATCCTTGCCACCCCAGACGCCGATGATCAGGAACATCGGGATAAGGCCGGCTTCGAAGAACACGTAGAAGAGAACGATGTCGAGCGACACGAAGACGCCGACCATCATCACTTCGAGCACCAGGAAGGCGATCATGTATTCCTTCAGGCGCTTCTCGACGGCAAACCAGCTGGCGAGCACGCAGAACGGCATGAGGAAGGTCGAGAGGATGACGAACAGCATGGAGATGCCGTCGACGCCGAGATGATAGCTGATGCCCGTGCCGAGCCAGCCGTGCTTCTCGATCATCTGGAAGCCCGGATTCGCATTGTCGAAACCGATCCAGATGAAGAGCGACAGCACGAACGTCACGACGGTCGTCAACAGCGTGATGTTGAGCACGTTGCGGCGGCCGTTCGGGCCGTTCTCATTCATCAGAAGCAGGAGCACCACGCCGACGAACGGCAGGAAGGTGACCGTTGAAAGAATAGGCCAATCGGTCATCACAGGGCACTCCCGAGCATCATCCAGGTAACGAGCGCTGCGATGCCGATCAGCATGGCGAACGCGTAGTGATAGAGGTAACCGGTCTGCAGGCGCACGACGCGGTTGGTGACATCGACGACGCGGGCGGCGACGCCGTTCGGGCCGTAGGTGTCGATGACGCCGACGTCACCCTTCTTCCACAGGAACCGGCCAAGGGCCTTTGCCGAGCGGACGAAGAGGAAGTCGTAGAGCTCGTCGAAGTACCACTTGTTCAAGAGGAACTGATAGAGCACCCGATGCTGGCGCGCGAGTACGGCCGGCGTCGATGGCGACTTGATGTACATGTACCAGGCGGTGACGAAGCCGACGACCATGGCGATGAACGGGCTCAAAGCAACCCAGGTCGGAACGTGATGGAAGTGCTCCAGCAGTTCGTTGTGCTCGGACGTGAAGAGCGCGCCCTTCCAGAACTCGGCATATTCCTCGCCGTAGAAGTGGCCTTCGAAGAACCAGCCGGCAAACACCGCGCCGAAGGCGAGCAGGTACAGCGGCACCAGCATGACCTGCGGCGATTCGTGCACGTGGTGCATGACCTCGTGCGACGCGCGCGGCTTGTTGAAGAAGGTGAGGAACATCAGGCGCCAGGAATAGAAGCTCGTAAACAGAGCCGCGATGACAAGCATGGCGAAAGCGAAGCCTGCGACCGGCGAATGCGATGCGTAGGTTGCCTCGATGATGACGTCCTTCGAGAAGAAGCCGGCGAAGCCGAACGGCGTGAGCGGAATGCCGACGCCGGTGATGGCGAGCGTGCCGATCAGCATCATGAAGAACGTGACCTTGATGTGCGGACGCAGACCACCCATGTGACGCATGTCCTGCTCACCATCGACTGCATGGATGACCGAGCCGGCGCAAAGGAAGAGCAGTGCCTTGAAGAAGGCGTGCGTGAACAGGTGGAAGATGGCGGCGCCGTAGGCACCGACGCCGAGCGCCACGAACATGTAGCCGAGCTGCGAGCAGGTCGAGTAGGCGATGACGCGCTTGATGTCGTTCTGTACGAGACCGACAGTCGCCGCAAAGAAGGCGGTGATCGCGCCGATGATGGTGACGACGGTCAGCGCATCGGGAGACAGTTCGAACAGAGGCGACATGCGGGCAACGAGGAAGACGCCTGCGGTCACCATGGTTGCGGCGTGAATGAGTGCCGAAACAGGGGTCGGGCCTTCCATGGCATCCGGCAGCCAGGTGTGCAGCAGGAACTGCGCCGACTTACCCATTGCGCCCATGAAGAGCAGCAGGCAGGCGCCGGTCAGCGCGTGTGCCTTGTCGAGGTGCATGCCGAAGAGGTTAAGTACGACTTCGTGGCCTTCCCCGCCTTCATGCGCGAAGCTCGCGGCATTGGCGAAGATGGTGTCGAAGTTGATGGCACCGAAGAGAACGAAGACGCTACCGATACCGAGGATGAAGCCGAAGTCGCCGACGCGGTTGACGATGAAGGCCTTCATGGCAGCGGCGTTGGCCGTCGGCTTCTTGAACCAGAAGCCGATCAGCAGGTAGGACGCCAGACCCACGCCTTCCCAGCCGAAGAACATTTGGGCCAGGTTGTCGGAGGTGATCAGCATCAACATCGCGAAGGTGAAGAGAGACAGGTAGGCGAAGAAGCGCGGGCGATGCGGGTCATGATGCATGTACCCGATCGAATAGAGATGGACGAGCGTCGACACCGAGTTGACGACGATCAGCATGACCGAGGTCAGCGTGTCGATGCGCAGCGCCCAGGAGACATCGATGCCGCCGGACTGAATCCAGCGCAGGACCTCGACCTTGATCGGGCCGCCTTCGACATGGCCCATGCCGACGGTGATGAAGACGTACCACGACAGGATCGCCGTGATGATCATCAGCCCGGTTGTCACATATTCCGACGCCTTGGCGCCGATCGCGCGGCCGAAAAGGCCGGCGATGATCGCGCCAATCAAGGGAAGAAAGACGATAGCCTTATATAAAAACATAGCCTTATCAGCCCTTCATCATATTGACGTCTTCCACGGCGATGGAGCCGCGGTTTCGGTAGAAGACGACGAGAATTGCGAGACCGATAGCCGCTTCAGCAGCAGCGACGGTCAGAATGAACAAAGCGAAGACTTGGCCGGCGATGTCGTTGAGGAACGACGAGAAGGCGACCATGTTGATGTTGACGGCGAGCAATATGAGCTCGATCGACATCAGGATGACGATGATGTTCTTCCGGTTGAGGAAGATACCGAAGACGCCGAGCGTGAAGAGGATGGCGCTGACCGTCAGGTAATGGGAAAGTCCGATGACCATTGTGTTGTTTCCTTAAGCTCGCGCCTGCCTCAAAGACCCTGACCCGGCTTCACCGAGATCACCTCGACGGCGGTCTTCGGGTTGCGGGCAACCTGGTCTGCAATGTTCTGACGCTTGACCGTCGTGCGGTGCTTCAGCGTCAGCACGATCGCGCCGATCATGGCCACCAGCAGCACGAGAGCGGCGATTTCGAAGAAGAAGACGTAATTGGTGTAAAGCACGTCGCCGAGGGCGGCGGTGTTGGTGCGCTCGGTAATCGCCGGGATCGGCATGGCGACCGTCTTGGCGATCTCCGGCGAAATCACGCTGCCGCCGACCACGACGATCAGCTCGGCCGCGAGGATCACCCCGATCAGCGCGCCGATCGGCGCATATTCCAGCACGCCCGAGCGCAGCTCCGTGAAGTCGATGTCGAGCATCATGACCACGAAGAGGAAGAGAACCGCCACGGCGCCGACATAAACGACGAGCAGGATCATCGCCAGGAATTCAGCCCCGAGCAGCAGGAACAGGCCGGCCGCGTTGAAGAATACCAGGATCAGGAACAGAACCGAGTGAACCGGGTTCTTCGACCAGATGACCATGAACGCCGACGCTATCGCGATAAAGGCGAAAATATAGAAAAATAGAGCCTGCAGACCCATGTTCGTGCCTTCTTCATCTTCCCACGGGCTGCCGGGTACTCCCCCCGCCCGATGAAGCTTCGCTCACGTTTGCCGCGAAGCTCTGGTGCATGTTGACTGGGCGACGCTCTCAAGCACCGCCCGGCATTTCAATTTCAATCAACGGTAAGGCGCGTCGAGCGCAAGATTGCGAGCGATTTCACGCTCCCAACGGTCACCGTTCTCCAGAAGCCGCGCCTTGTCGAAGTAGAGTTCTTCGCGGGTTTCCGTCGCAAATTCGAAGTTCGGGCCCTCGACGATCGCATCGACAGGGCAAGCCTCCTGGCAGAAGCCGCAATAGATGCACTTCACCATGTCGATATCGTAACGAACCGTGCGGCGGGTGCCATCGTTGCGGCGCGGGCCGGCTTCGATGGTGATCGCCTGAGCAGGACAGATGGCCTCACACAGCTTGCAGGCGATGCAGCGCTCTTCGCCGTTCGGATAACGGCGCAGCGCATGTTCGCCGCGGAAGCGCGGGCTGACCGGTCCCTTTTCGAACGGGTAGTTGACCGTTGCCTTCTGCTTGAAAATATAACGGAACGTCAGCCAGAAAGCGCTGATGAACTCCCTGAGGAACAACGAACTGACAGCGTTGGACAAGCCTGCCATCTTCAACCTCCAATATTGCTTGAAACGAGGGTCGTCATGATCACGAACCCATCAGCTTCAACACGAATGCAACAATGATGACCATGGCCAGCGACAGCGGAAGGAAAACCTTCCAGCCGAGACGCATCAGCTGGTCGTAGCGGTAGCGCGGCACGAATGCCTTGACCATCGCGAACATGAAGAACACCAGGCACGACTTCAGCATGAACCAGATGATGCCGGGGACCCAATTCAGGAACCAGACGTCAACCGGCGGCAGCCAGCCTCCCAGGAACAGGATCGTCGTCAGCGAGCACATCAGGACGATGGCCGCGTATTCGCCGAGCATGAACATCATGTAGAGGGCAGAACCGTACTCGACCATGAAGCCTGCGACGAGTTCGGATTCAGCTTCCGGAAGGTCGAAGGGCGGACGGTTGGTTTCAGCCAGTGCCGAGATGAAGAAGATGATGAACATCGGGAACAGCGCCAGCCAATGCCAGTCCAGGAAGGACGACGGCAGGCCGATGCGTGTGCCGATACCGCTCTGCTGCGCATGAACGATATCCGTCAGGTTCAGCGATCCCACGCAGAGCAGGACGGTGACGATGACGAAGCCGATCGAGACTTCGTAGGACACCATCTGTGCGGCCGAGCGAAGCGCGCCGAGGAACGGATACTTCGAGTTCGAAGCCCAGCCGCCCATGATGACGCCGTAGACTTCAAGCGACGAGATCGCGAAGATGTAGAGAATGCCGACATTGATGTTGGCGATGACCCAGCCATCGGCGAACGGCACGACGGCCCAGGTCGATAGCGCCAGGAGCACGGTGACCAGCGGCGCCAGCAGGAAGACGGCCTTGTCGGCTCCAGCCGGAATGATCGGCTCCTTGAAGACGAACTTCAAAAGGTCGGCGAAGGACTGGAAAAGGCCGAACGGACCCACCACATTCGGTCCACGACGCAGCTGTACGGCCGCCCAGATCTTGCGGTCGGCCAACAGGATGTAGGCGATGAAGACGAGGAGGCAGACGAGGACGAGAAGCGACTGACCGACCATAAGAAGGCCTGGCCAGACATATGTTGAAAGAAACGATTCCATAGTCCCCTGCCCTTACTCTGCCGCGACTTTGAAGTTGTTGCGGGCCAATGCCGAGCACTCGGCCATGACAGCCGACGCGCGCGCGATTGGGTTCGTCAAATAGAAATCCTTGACCGGCGAAGCGAAGCCGGACTTGTTCATCTTGCCGGCCTTCTTGGCGACGGCGGCAATCTTGGCGCTGTCGCTTTCGGCGATCTCATCGGCGGCCGCGAAGTGCGGGAACGCCTGGTAGAGCTTGCCGCGCAGCTGGCTCAGCGAGTCGAACGGCAGCTTCTTGCCGAGTACATCCGACAGAGCGCGAATGATCGCCCAGTCCTCGCGGGCATCGCCCGGTGCGAAGCCGGCGCGGTTGCCGATCTGGACGCGACCTTCGGTGTTGACCCAGGTGCCCGACTTTTCGGTGTAGGCTGCGGCCGGCAGGATGACGTCGGCGTTCTGAGCACCCTGGTCGCCATGCGAGCCGATGTAAACGGTGAACTTCGCCTTCTTGGCGTCGAAGTTCATTTCGTCGGCGCCGAGCAGGAAGAGAACGTCCATCGAGGTCAGCATCTCTGCGGCATTGACGCCCTTGGCGCCCGGCACGAAGCCGAGGTCGAGGCCGCCGACGCGGGCAGCTGCCGTGTGCAGGACGGCAAAGCCGTTCCAGCCGTCGACAACAGCGCCGACTGTGCCTGCAAGCTTTGCGGCACTGGCAAGAACGCCGGCGCCGTCAGCGCGCGACAGAGCGCCCTGGCCGATGATAATCAGCGGCTTCTTGGCGTCGGTGAGAACCTTGGCGAAGCTGTGCGTGCCGTCGACCAGATCCTTCAGCGTATCGGGGCCGGAGCCGAGATATTCATAATCGTAGCGCAGTTCGCCGGCTTCGCCGATCACGCCGATCGGGAAGTTGCCGCGGCGCCAGCGCTTGCGGATGCGGGCGTTGAGCACGGCTGCCTCGAAGCGCGGGTTGGCGCCGATTATGAGCAGAGCGTCGGCCTGTTCGATGCCTTCGATCGTCGGGTTGAAGATGTAGCTTGCACGGCCGAGCGACGGATCGAGTGCCGTCCCATCCTGGCGACAGTCGAGGTTCTCGGAACCGAGCGACTTTACCAGTTCGGACAGTGCGTACATTTCCTCGACGGAAGCGAGGTCACCGGCGATGGCGCCGATCTTCTCGCCCGTGGTCGAAGCGACCGCCGACTTGATGGCGGCGAACGCATCCGGCCAGCTTGCGACCTGCAGGCGGCCATCCTTGCGGACGTAAGGCTTGTCGAGGCGCTGCGTCTTCAGGCCGTCCCAAATGAAGCGGCTCTTGTCGGAGATCCACTCTTCATTGATCTGGTCGTTGACGCGCGGCATGACGCGCATGACTTCGCGGCCACGGGTGTCGACGCGGATCGCCGAGCCGAGCGCGTCCATGACGTCGATCGTTTCGGTCTTGTTCAGTTCCCACGGACGTGCCGTGAAGGCGAAAGGCTTGGAGGTCAGCGCACCGACCGGGCAAAGGTCAACGACGTTGCCCTGCAGCTCGGAGGTCATCGCCTGCTCGAGATAGGTGGTGATCTCGGCGTCTTCGCCACGACCGATCAGGCCAAGCTCGGCAATGCCGGCAACCTCGGTGGTGAAGCGGACGCAGCGCGTGCAGTGGATGCAGCGGTTCATGACCGTCTTGACGAGCGGTCCGATGTACTTGTCCTCGACGGCGCGCTTGTCTTCCTGATAGCGCGAGCCGGCGATGCCGAAGGCCATGGCCTGGTCCTGCAGGTCGCACTCGCCGCCCTGGTCGCAGATCGGGCAATCCAGCGGATGGTTGATCAGCAGGAATTCCATCACGCCTTCGCGGGCCTTCTTGACCATCGGCGTGTTGGTGAAAACTTCCGGAAGCTCGCCGTTCGGGCCGCCGCGGATATCGCGCACGCCCATGGCGCAGGATGCCTGCGGCTTCGGCGGGCCACCCTTGACCTCGACGAGGCACATGCGGCAGTTGCCGGCAACCGAAAGGCGTTCGTGGAAGCAGAAGCGCGGAACTTCAGCACCGGCTTCTTCACACGCCTGGATGAGGGTGTAATGATCCGGGACTTCGATCTCGTTTCCGTCAATCTTCAGTTTTGCCATCGTCACTCAGTCCTGTTTTCCGTTTACCGGATGCCGGCAAACAAACCTATTCTGCAACGTTTCCCTGCCCGGCCGGATATCGATCCTGCTGGCGCCGGTGTCGTCCCAATTTTCGTCTCCGCTTCCCGTGGCTCGGGAACCGGTCTCCGACATCCGCAGCATTGGGACCCTCCCCGCGCCGCTCAGTCCTGTCTGTCTTCCAGCCGCCGTGCGCGACCGGACCTCATCACGTCCGCTTGCGGCCCTTCGCCGTCAGCGCCTTGGCCTCAGCCACCCAGCCATCGCGGGCGATGCGGCCGTCGAAACCAAGCTCCTGATCGACACGGGCAATATCCGCATCCGACCAGGCGGCAATCTCTGCAAGCGTGCGAATGCCCCTTGCGTTCAACACCTGCTCCAGCTTCGGGCCGATGCCGGAGATCTGCTTGAGATCATCGACCTTGCGGGCGCGCGTCGCCGGCTTTGCAGCCGCTGCAGCCTTTGTCTTCACAACCGGCGTAGCGGATAGCTCCACCTTGCCGGACGCTTTCTTTTCCGATGCCTGCCGAATATTCTCCGGCTTGACGTCTACCTTAGGCTTCACCTCGTCCGGCGGCGTCTCGTCGAGCGCTGCCGCCAGCTTGTTCGATGCTTCCATCGCGCCCTGAAGGGCTCCGAAGAAGGCGCCGGCCATCTGGGTGGAGAAGCCGAAGCCGATCGCGGTCACTGCCGCCATCGCCGCGGCCGGGTTGACCATCAGCGGCGCCAGCGGATGAGCGCGGGCATTTTCCATCATCTCGGCGGCAAGACGGCCGAAGTCGGCCGAGACATCGGCGACCCCTTCCCTGTTCTTGCCGTCGGATGCGTTGGTCATCGTCTTACTCGGCTGCCTCGAGAACCGCACCGTGATCCATGGCGCTCGCCGTATACTGGTCGATGCGTGCTTCGATCTCGTGACGGAAGTTACGGATCAGACCCTGCACCGGCCATGCGGCGGCATCGCCGAGCGCGCAGATGGTATGGCCTTCGATCTGCTTGGTGACCGCGAACAGCATGTCGATTTCGCGCTTCTGGGCATTGCCCTTGGCCATGCGCTCCATGACGCGCCACATCCAGCCGGTGCCTTCGCGGCACGGCGTGCACTGGCCGCAGCTCTCATGCTTGAAGAAGGCCGAGATGCGAGCGATCGCCTTGATGACGTCGGTGGACTTGTCCATGACGATCGAAGCGGCCGTGCCGAAGGACGAGCCGACAGAACGCAGACCGTCGAAGTCCATCGGTACGTCGATCATGTCCTTGGCGGGAACGATCGGGCACGATGCACCGCCCGGGATGACCGCGAGAAGGTTGTCCCAGCCGCCGCGGATACCGCCGGCATGCTTGTCGACGAGCTCACGGAAGGTGATGCCCATTTCCTCTTCGACGGTGCACGGCTTGTTGACGTGACCGGAGAGCATGAACAGCTTGGTGCCGACGTTGTTCGGACGGCCGAGTGCCGAGAACCAGCCGGCGCCGCGGCGCAGGATGGTCGGGGCAACGGCGATCGACTCGACGTTGTTGACCGTCGTCGGGCAGCCGTAGAGGCCCATGTTGGCCGGGAATGGCGGCTTCAGGCGCGGCTGGCCCTTCTTGCCTTCCAGGCTTTCGAGCAAAGCGGTTTCTTCGCCGCAGATGTATGCGCCGGCGCCGTGGTGGACGAAGATGTCCATCGGGTAGCCGAGCTTGTTGTTCTTGCCGAGCAAGCCGAAATCGTAGCACTCGTCGATCGCCGCCTGCAGCGCCTCGCGCTCGCGGATGTATTCGCCGCGGACGTAGATATAGGCGGTGTTGGCACCCATGGCGAAGCTGGCGATAACGCAGCCTTCGATCAGCGTGTGCGGATCGTGACGCATGATGTCACGGTCCTTGCAGGTGCCCGGCTCGGATTCGTCGGCGTTGACCACAAGATAATGCGGACGGCCGTCGTTTTCCTTCGGCATGAAGGACCACTTGAGACCGGTCGGGAAGCCTGCGCCGCCACGGCCGCGAAGACCGGAGGCCTTCATCTCGTTGATGATCCAGTCGCGACCCTTTTCGAGGATCTGCTTGGTGCCGTCCCAGTGGCCGCGGCTCATCGCGCCTTTCAGGGACTTGTCCTTGAGGCCGTAGATATTGGTAAAGATGCGATCTTTATCTTGTAACATGCTCTACCCCTTACCGCGGCTTCTTGCCGAAGACTTTAATGTATTCGGCTTCGCCGCCCTTGGCGAGCGCCTTGGCCTGCTTGACCCAGTCGTCACGGTCGATGCGGCCCTTGAAATTCAGGTAGCCATCGACCCATTCGCGCTCAGCCTTCTTCCAGCCCGCGACCTGCGCGAAGGTGAAGATACCGAGTTCGTGCAGCGTGCCCTCGATCTTCGGGCCAACGCCAGAGATCAGCTTCAGGTCGTCTGGCGTCGCGGGCTTTTCGATGCCGGCTGGACGGTTCTTGTCCTCAAGCGACGGCTTTGCCGTTGCCGGGACCGGTGCGGCGACTCCCGGCTGTTCTTCAACGGCCTTGGCGTTCTTGGCGGCGGCCTTCGGCGCCGTGACCGGCGTCTTCAGGGCCGCGTTGGTTTCGGCATCCGTGCTTTTGGGGCGGGCTGCCTCGGAGGGAGGAACGGGTGCGGCATCGACCTTGGCGGTCGCGGCTTCCGTCTCGACCTTCTTGGCCGACGACTTCTTCGCCTTGGGATCCTCGCTCGTCAGCGACGTCGGACCACCTTCGGGAGACGAGAAATGACGGTCGATCTGCGGGCCGGGCGTGATGCTTGCGCCGTTGCCGGCATCGAACGTGTCGATGATTTCCGAAAGACGTTCCGGCGTCAGGTCTTCATAGGTGTCCTTGCCGATCATGACCATGGGCGCGTTGACGCAAGCCCCGAGACATTCGACTTCCTCCCAGGACAGCGTGCCCTCGGCGTTGCGCTCGAACGGATGGTGATGGATCTTGCTTTTGCAGACCGACATCAGGCCTTCAGAACCGCGCAGCATGCAGGGCGTGGTGCCGCACACCTGGATGTGGGCGCGCGTGCCGACCGGGCCGAGCTGGAACTGCGTATAGAAGGTCGCGACCTCGAGAACGCGGATATAGGCCATGTCGAGCATGTTGGCGATCTTTTCGATCGCCGCCCGCGTGACCCAACCGTCCTGTTCCTGCGCGCGCATCAGCAGCGGGATAACCGCGGACTGCTGACGGCCCACGGGATATTTCTGGATCGTCTTATCCGCCCAGACCGCGTTCTCGTCATTGAAGGCGAACGCGGCGGGCTGGAATTGATCTTCGGCTAGTCGACGAACGGACATTCTTCCTCACGCCTTGTCAGTTTAGGGCGCCACACTGCGATGATGTCAGAGACTTCATCTCGCAAGCGTAGGCCGACTGGTCTTTCTGCAGGAACACAACGAAGAACTTGCCACCGTTGGGGACTGCAGCCTTGATTTGATAGCCCTTGGACAAAAGCTCGCCCATGGACGCCTTGTTTGCCGGCGGCGCCACGTCGTCCTGGCCCAGTTTGGGGCCAAGCCCGCCGGCTTCCTGGGCGAATGCCGAGGAAGCGGACAGTAGAACGGCAGCGGCGAGCAGCGGCAGCTTCATTAACGGTCAACCTCGCCGAACACGATGTCGAGCGAGCCGAGAACGGCGGTCACGTCGGCGAGCATGTGGCCCTTGCAGAGGAAGTCCATCGCCTGAAGGTGGGCATAGCCCGGGGCGCGGATCTTGCAACGGTACGGCTTGTTACTGCCGTCGGCGACGACGTAGACGCCGAATTCGCCCTTCGGCGCCTCGACGGCCGCGTACACTTCGCCGGCCGGCACGTGGTAACCTTCGGTGTAGAGCTTGAAGTGGTGGATCAGCGCTTCCATCGAGCGCTTCATCTCGCCACGCTTCGGCGGAACGACCTTGCCGTCAAGTGCGGAGACCGGACCGACCTTGGCATCGCCGAGCAGGCGGTTGACGCACTGCTTCATGATGCGGACGGACTGGCGCATCTCGATCATGCGGATCAAATAGCGATCGTAGCAGTCGCCGTTCTTGCCGATGGCGATGTCGAATTCGAGGTCGTTGTAGCACTCGTAGGGCTGCGAACGGCGCAGATCCCATGCAGCGCCCGAGCCACGCACCATGACGCCCGAGAAACCCCAGGACCAGGCATCCGCAAGCGACACGACGCCGATATCGACGTTACGCTGCTTGAAGATGCGGTTGTCAGTCAGAAGGCCTTCGATATCGTCGAGAACCTTGAGGAAGGGATCGCACCACTTGCCGATATCCTCGACCAGTTCCTGCGGAATATCCTGGTGGACACCACCAGGACGGAAATAGGCCGAGTGCATGCGGGCGCCACAAGCGCGCTCGTAGAACACCATGAGCTTTTCGCGCTCTTCGAAGCCCCAGACCGGCGGCGTCATCGCGCCGACGTCCATGGCTTGCGTCGTCACGTTCATGATGTGCGACAGAATTCGGCCAATTTCCGAGTACAGAACACGGATGAGCTGACCGCGAATCGGAATTTCGAGCTTCAGCATCTTTTCGACGGCGAGCGCGAAAGCGTGTTCCTGGTTCATCGGCGCGACGTAGTCGAGACGGTCGAAATAGGGCACGGCCTGAAGATAGGTCTTCGATTCGATCAGCTTCTCGGTGCCGCGGTGCAGGAGGCCGATATGCGGATCGACGCGCTCGATGATTTCGCCATCGAGTTCGAGCACGAGACGCAGAACGCCGTGCGCGGACGGGTGTTCCGGTCCGAAGTTGATCGTAAAGTTGCGAACGTTATGTTCAGTCATAGCGACGCGCTCCGCGCTGGCAATTGGCATGAGACGGCGAACAGAGAGACTTCAGGACAAGGAGTCTCATATCAATTCGCGGCCTTCTCGTCTCCCGGAAGTACGTAGTCGGTGCCTTCCCAAGGGGACGTAAAGTCGAAATTGCGGAATTCCTGCTTGAGTTCGACCGGCTCGTACACGACGCGCTTTGCGGCATCGTCGTAACGCACCTCGACGTAACCCGTCGTCGGGAAATCCTTGCGCAGCGGGTGACCTTCGAAACCATAGTCCGTCAGCAGACGGCGAAGGTCGGCATGGCCGGAGAACGGAATGCCGTACATGTCCCAGGCTTCACGCTCGAACCACTCGGCACCCATGTAGACGGACGTCGCCGAGGGAACGGACACGCCATCGGCAACGGCGAGCTTGACGCGAATGCGCAGGTTCTTGGTCGGCGACAGCAGGTGATAGACGACGTCGAAGCGCTTTTCGCGCTGCGGCCAGTCGACACCGCAGATGTCGATCATGCTGATGAACCCGCAGCGCGGATCGTCGCGCAGGAAGGTCAGCAGCGCCAGAATCGCTTCCGGCGTGGTGGTCACATTCAGTTCGCCGTATGCGATCGATGCATCGGCAATCAGATCGCCACGCATCTCGCGGAGATACGACGACAGTTCGCTCAAGGCTTCACTCATGACAGTCCTCCGCCCTTAGCGCTCAATCGTTCCGGTGCGCCGTATCTTCTTCTGCAGAAGCAAGACCCCGTAGAGCAGCGCTTCTGCCGTGGGGGGACAGCCCGGCACGTAGATGTCGACAGGAACGACACGATCGCAGCCACGCACGACCGAGTAGGAATAATGATAGTAGCCACCGCCGTTTGCGCAGGAGCCCATGGAAATGACGTAACGCGGCTCCGGCATCTGGTCGTAGACCTTGCGGAGCGCCGGCGCCATCTTGTTGGTCAGCGTACCAGCGACGATCATGACGTCCGACTGGCGCGGCGAGGCACGCGGCGCAACACCGAAGCGCTCCATGTCGTAACGTGGACCGGAGACCTGCATCAGGCCTTCGACGGCGCAGCAGGCAAGGCCGAACTGCATCCACATCAGCGAGCCGGTGCGCGCCCAGGTGATCAGATCGCGAGTGGATGTGACCAGGAAGCCCTTGTCGGCCAACTCGTCATTGATCTCGCCGAAGAACGCACTGTCGCTACCAACAGGCTTGCCCGTTGCCGGGTCGATGATGCCTTTGGGATGCGGCGCGACGAGCGCCTTGTCGCTTGGGGCTACTCCCATTCCAGGGCTCCCTTTTTCCACTCATAAATAAAGCCGATGGTCAGCACGAGAAGGAAGACCATCATGGACCAGAAACCGAACCAGCCGATCGCGCCGAAGGAAACGGCCCACGGGAACAGGAAGGCGACTTCGAGGTCGAAGATGATGAAGAGAATCGACACCAGGTAGAAGCGGATATCGAATTTCATGCGGGCGTCGTCGAACGCGTTGAAGCCGCATTCGAAAGCCGAAAGCTTTTCCGCATCAGGCGCCTTGTAGGCAACGGCGAACGGCGCAATGAGCAGCGACAAGCCGATTACAAGGGCGATAGCAATGAAAATGGCGATCGGAATATAGGAACTGAGAAGTCCAGTCATCAGGTTCATCCCTGCTTGCCGCCTGCGCCGGGAGGCGCGGCCTGGGCATTTGCCCGGCAAGCGAACGTGCGTTGCAACAAGCCGTGGTTAGCGCAGCCACAGCCAATGCGCAAGAGTTTTAGCGTGTCAATTCCAATTGCACACGTGCGACATTATTAGCCATGCACATTGTTTTTGCGACAAATCAACGCACGGCGCGCGATCTTGCATGCCAGCCCACCAGATATTGCATGACTGGACGGTATTGATGAGTGGAAAACGCAGGATTTAAGCGCATCAAACCGGAAACCCAGGCTGTCTAAAAGCTTGAGAAGCAAAAGATAGTTGCTCAGCACATCAGCCAGGCCCAGGCAAGGCACGAGGAACCGGCGATTGGCTATCTATCTGATGTGTAATCATTATTTTTCCGAAAAAGCAGGCCGGCGCGAGCGAAGCGCCGCGCCTGGGCACGTTACAATGAGGAAAAATCGGTGATTTTGCGGTGACTAAGTGCGCACTTCCTCACCTAAAGCCGGTGAGCAGCTCGCAAGCTGCGGCATCGGCGGCGATTCGATTGAAAAACTGCGCCAATCGGGTCGCTATGTCGCAGGCCAAACGGCTAAATAAACGGCATTTCGACCAGCGATGTCACGCGCCTCCAAGTCTAGAAACGAACCGCGCAGGGTGGCCGGGCGGCTGCGCGACGGCCACGTCAGCAATGCATTCGCGACCTGCCATTTCGGACATGCGCGAAGGCTACTTAAAGCCAGGAGTTGCACGGCGCCGCCTCGTTGAGGAGGAGGACTCCGATTATTTCTTATTAGAAGCAGACAACTCAGTGACGGCAACGACAGGCGTTTTATCGGGTTTCGAGAACGCGTCAGATCTATTGAACGTCGAGAGAGTTACTGGTGCGCCTGTAGCGCGTGGGACGACAATTGGCTGGCCATACGGCGGCGCCAACTCTCTTGGCAACGATAGCGCCAAAGAGTAGCCACAGCGAAACGCGCTGGACGACAAGAGCGATGCCCGCGACATGGGTCGCACAGACAGAAAGGCGCAAGCGCACCTTCTAGGTGATGTATATTCTGGAGACATTCTGGAAGAGAATGGCGCGAGTGACGGGGCTCGAACCCGCGACCTCCGGCGTGACAGGCCGGCACTCTAACCGACTGAGCTACACCCGCGCATTTTCAGACTGCGTCGTTCCGGACCATGCTTTTCAGCACTTACATGAAATGGCGCGAGTGACGGGGCTCGAACCCGCGACCTCCGGCGTGACAGGCCGGCACTCTAACCGACTGAGCTACACCCGCATTCATTTCAAGCAATCCGGATGCTTTCGCGTCCGTGTCAAAGCAGCTTGCCGCTTCGATGAGCGGCTAACTACGGGGTTCGCATTTGAGTGTCAAGCAGGTTTGGAGACAAAACGATGACAGCCTGCGATTTGTTTGTGGGTGAATGAAATCGCATCGAAAATCGCCCACATATAGGGACGCCTTCAAGCGCTGCCGCTCGATATATCCGTCAGCGACCCATCCTATCACTGCCCTCCCTTGTCGATTTTTGTTTTCCACAGCCGCAAGCACAGGGAAACCAGCGCATTGGCGGATGTAGATCGAAAAAAATCAAAAAATCTTCACAAACGCTCTTGCGGTTTGTCCGCGATCCGCATAGATCACGGCCATCGACGCGGCGGACACGATCCGCACCGCGGAGGGCGATTAGCTCAGTTGGTAGAGCGCCTCGTTTACACCGAGGATGTCGGGAGTTCGAGTCTCTCATCGCCCACCATTCCCTTTTCCCCTTTATGTGAATGACCGGCTGGCAGCTTTGATTTTGCTGCAGTTGCTAATCCTGTTTCCGGCGATTAGGTTCCGGCCAAATCGAACGGCACCTCTCGTGCTTCAGGCGGAGATAGAATCATGAAAACACGCGAAGATCGCCAGGCACAGCGGGCGGCCATGCCGCGCACGCAGCTCAGCGCCCACCACATGGAGAACGCGCGCCTGCTGCCCGATCGCGGTGAATTGCTCTATCGTATTCCCAACGGTGGTGTGGGTGTCGAGATCGGCGCAGCCTTCGGGGAGTATACAGCGGAGATTCTCGAAAAGAATCGCCCGGCACAGCTTTATCTCATCGATCCCTGGAGCATGGACCGCTACAGCTCGGGCCTCGACCAGATCCACACGCAGTTCGGCAAGCAGATCGAAAGCGGGCAGCTGCACTTGATGCAGGGCACCTCACTGGAAAAGCTCGCGGAGTTCGAGGACGATTTTCTCGACTGGGCCTATATCGACACCGATCATTCGTTCGAACTGACCTGGCAGGAGCTTTTGCTGTGCGACCGCAAGGTCAAGCGGACCGGCCGCATCGCCGGCCACGACTTCTGCACCGGCAATACGGTGAAGCCGATCGTCTATGGCGTCGTCGAGGCCGTCACCAAGTTCTGCAAGGATTATGGCTGGCAGTTCGAATTCCTGACCGTGGAATCGCACGCGCATTTCTCGTTCTGCCTGAAGCGACTCTGAGTCGCCCGGCGATCGTCGGTAATGATCTGTTCCCTTCGCGCCAGCGTAAGCGCTGACAGGCCGATTTACGGCCAGCGAAGGGATCTATCATGCGTAACGCGCCTCTTCTTGCCTCCTTCCTGATTCTGGCGTGCCTGCCCGCAACCGGCGCCGCCGCCCGTGACTTTCGACTGGAGGACTTCTTCGCGGGCAAGAGCATTGCTGTTGGCCGGTTCCAGGCGATCAACGGTGTCGATCGCAGCTTCAAGGTCAAATTGACCGGTCGCTGGAACGGCAAAATTCTGACGCTTCGCGAAGATTTCGCCTATGCCGATGGCCAGCGCGATCGGAAGACCTGGCGCTTCGCCAAGACCGCACCTGGCGCCTATGCGGGAACCCGCGAGGATGTAATCGGAGAGGCGATGGTCAGGATCGACGGCAATGTGGCGCGCTACAGCTATCTGGTCGATATCGATCCAACCGCCAAAAGGAATATCGTGCGGTTCCACGACACTTTGCGGCTGATGCCGGACGGGACGTTGCTCAACATAGCGTGGGTGAGCAAATTCGGATTTCCGGTGGCAAAGGTGCGGGTCGACTTTACCCGACAGCGGTAGCGACACGCGACGGCCCTGCCCTATCTCTTCCTCAGGACGCTTGTCGCCGCTTTTATCCGCTGCTAGTGCCGTGGGCGACAATCACGAGGAGGATTTTTATGAAGCAGCATTCTTTCGGCCACCTGCCCCATACAGTGAGCAATATCGGTTTTGGCGCATGGCAGATCGGCGGCGCCTGGGGCGACGTCAGCGAGGCCGACGGTCGCGCCGCGCTCAATGCGGCGCTCGATGCCGGGATAACATTCATCGACACCGCCGACGTCTATGGCGACGGCCGCTCGGAGAAAATCATCGCCGACGTGCTTGAGAGCCGCGGCGGTGAGCGCCCTATGGTTGCCACCAAGGCGGGTCGGCGACTCAATCCGCATGTGGCTGATGGTTACACCAAAGCCAATCTCGAGGGCTTTATCGACCGCAGCTTGAAGAACCTCAGGGTCGACAGCCTCGACCTCGTGCAGCTGCACTGCCCGCCGACGGACGTGCTTTACCGGCCGGAAGTGTTCGAGGGACTGAACGAACTGCAGAAATCCGGCAAGATTCGCGGCTATGGCGTCAGCGTCGAGAAAGTCGAGGAAGCGCTGAAGGCGATCGAATTTCCCGGCGTGGTCAGCATCCAGATCATCTACAATCTCTTCCGCCAGCGCCCAAGCCATCTGTTCTTCCAGGAGGCGCGACAGAAGAACATCGCCGTGATCGCCCGCGTGCCGCTGGCAAGCGGCCTGCTCTCGGGCAAGATCAGCCGCGAGACGACGTTTGCGAGCGACGATCATCGCAATTTCAACCGCCACGGCGAAGCGTTCGACGTCGGCGAGACTTTCGCGGGCGTTCCGTTCGAAGTCGGCCTGCAGGCGGTCGAAGAGGTTCGCAAGCTTGTTCCCGAGGGCGCCACCATGGCGGCGTTTGCGCTGCGGTGGATCCTGATGAACGATGCCGTCACGGTGGTCATTCCCGGCGCCCGCAACGCCGAGCAGGCGAAGGGCAATGCGGCGGCGGCCAGCCTGGCGCCGCTGACGCATGAGGTGATGGCAGCGAGCCACGAGATCTACGACCGGCTGATCGCGCCGCATGTGCACCAGCGCTGGTAACAGCCGGATCTCATCTAAAAACAGAAATGGCCGGGCATCGACCCGGCCATTTCCGCATCTGGGCCGTGCCCGGATTACTTCTTTTCAGCGTAAGCCTTGATGGCGGCGGCGACTTCGGCCTGCGCCTTTTCGGCGTTCTCGAAGCCGTTCAGCTCGACAACCTTGCGCTTGGCCGGAAGCTGCTTGTAGACGCGGAAGAAGGCCTGCAGACGCTCTTGCTCGATCTCCGGAAGATCGCTGATTTCCTTGATCTTGTCGTAGCTAGGATCGATGTCGCTGGCCGGAACGGCAACGATCTTGTCGTCCTTTTCGCCACCGTCGATCATGTTCAGCACGCCGATGGCACGAACCTTGATGATCGCGCCCGGAACGACCGGTTCGCGGGTGTAGACGAGCGCGTCGAGCGGATCGCCGTCACCGCCGAGCGAGCTGGTGATGGAGCCGTAGTTGGCAGGATAGATGACCGGCATCGACTGGAAGCGGTCCACGACGATGTGGCCGGTCTTGGCGTCGATTTCGTACTTGGTGAAGCTTCCCTGCGGAATCTCGATCGCCGTGAAGAACTCCTTGCTGTCATCCTTCGGCTGCGGATAGTCGAGATAGGAAACATAGTCCGAAGCGGCAGCGACGCCGGCCGTGAGAAGAACGGCGGCGGCCGCGGAAATAATGGTCTTCATAAGAGATACCCCCAATTGGCATTGCGAAGAAACGCCCTCCGCCTATGGGGTTTGCATTACAGCGATGTGACATGTGCCGGGCGCTCGGAACCATCCACATGACAATCGCGTGAACGCCCGTAGCAACGCTCTTATGCGGCTGCGCGCTCGCGCTTCATCTCATGGCGCATGATGAACAGCGAGGCGCAAAGGATCAGGCCGGCGCCGAGCCACAGGTAGCCCGCCGGCGCATAGCCGAAGACCAGCCAGCCGGCGAGCACGTTGAGCGGCAGCTTCAGATCGTCGAAGGGCTGGACATAGGCGGCATCAGCGGCACTGTAGGCCAGCGTCAGAAGATACTGGGCGATCGCCGTCAGCAGGCCGGCCGTGGCAAGCAGCATCAACACCGTGCCCGTCGGCATCGCGAAGCCGGCTGCAAGGGCGAGGCCGCCGTTGACGGGTGTGAGGAGCACAAGCAGCCAGACCGTGATCGTCTCCGGCTTCTCGATCCCGGTCAGGCTCTTGGTTATCAATGACGACGCGCCCCATAGCAGCGCCGACAGGATCGGCAACAACGCGGACCAGCTGAAGCTGTCCGACCATGGTTGCAGAATGATCATCGCGCCGGCGAAGCCACAGGCCGTGGCACCCCAGCGGGCCGCACCGACCTGCTCGCCCAAGAACAGGCGTGCGCCGAGGATGATGAAAAAGGGCGAGGTCATGACCAGCGCGATCGCCTGCCAGATCGGCACGCTTGCAAGACCTGCGACCCAGGTCTGGACGCCGAGGGCGGCGAGAATGACGCGAATGACGTGGCGCCGGGGATACTGGGTGCGCATTGCGCCAAGGCCGGTCTTCCAGAGGAAGGGCAACGAGAAGACGAGCGCGAAGGCGTATTGCCAGAAAGCGACCGAGGCAGAGGGAACGGCCAGGGTCATCGTCAGCCATTGGGTGACGACATTTAGAATGGCAAAGGCGATCCCCGCAAGCACCATCCAGCTTGCGCCGGCAAGCGCACGCGATGCGGATATGGAAATCTGAGTAGTCTGATTCATGTCATTCATCCGAACAAAAGGACCAACACAAATCAGGACGCATGAACGCGGGTGCCGACGCGGCGGACCACCCCGCCCCGCGTACCCTGCTCATTCTCTTTCATCCGGACTATGACCGTCGGCTCCGGAATTCAACCGAATCTGCTGACCCTTTCCACTTGGAGTGAAAAGGCGCTCGCGGGCTCAAACTTGCGCTCTTACCGCCGGTGGGGAATTGCGCCCCGCCCTGAGAATGATCCATGCGTAGTTCAAACCGGCGATCGCGGCAAGGCTCGGAAATGCGAAAAGGGTCCGGCTTTCGCCGAACCCTTCGAATACTTGCGCTGCCGGTCTCGTCGTCCGGCGACGAAGCAAATCCAATCAGCCGTTGACGGCTTCCTTCAGGCCCTTGCCGGGCGTGAACTTCGGCACGTTACGAGCCGGAATGTCGACTTCAGCGCCGGTCGACGGATTGCGGCCCTTGGTGGCAGCGCGATGGGAAACGGTGAAGCTACCGAAACCAGCGAGGCGAACGTCGCCCTTGCCCTTGAGTTCAGCCTGGACAACTTCGAAAACAGCATCGACGGCCGAAGCGGCATCGGTCTTCGAGAGTCCTGCCTTTTCGGCAACTGCGGACACGAGTTCATTCTTGTTCATGTTTCCACCCCTTTCAAATGGTTCGAAACGACTCAAATCTATAGCCGGGCACGGAATATGGTGCATCAGGCCCGCCGCACCCCAAAGAGCCTGCAAATAAAGGAAAAGCAAGCGTCTCCGCGCGGTTTTCACAAAAAAAGGCTGGCAAAAATGCCAGCCTTTTCAGGGTTTTTAAGCAATAGGGCACGAATGTGGCAAACAAGGCTCAATGAGCGATTGATGTGCCACTTTCGTCGATACCCTCGACCGTTGCGATAACCGGCGTTTCCACCGTGCCATCCCACTCGATCGCTTCCGGTCTGCGGACCAGAGCATGCTTGATCACCTCGCCCATGCGGGACACAGGGATGATCTCCATATTGTTCTTCACGTTATCCGGAATCTCCGCCAAATCCTTGGCGTTTTCTTCCGGGATCAGAACCGTCTTGATGCCGCCGCGTAGTGCGGCGAGCAGCTTTTCCTTCAATCCGCCGATCGGCAGGACGCGACCACGAAGCGTGATCTCGCCCGTCATCGCCACGTCCTTGCGGACCGGGATGCCGGTCATGATCGAGACGATCGCCGTCGCCATGCCGACGCCGGCCGACGGACCATCCTTCGGCGTAGCGCCTTCCGGCACGTGGACGTGAATGTCCGACTTGTCGAAGCGCGGCGGCTCGATGCCGAAATCGACAGCACGCGAACGGACATAGGATGCCGCCGCCGAAATCGATTCCTTCATCACGTCCTTCAGGTTGCCGGTAACGGTCATCCGACCCTTGCCCGGCATCATGACGCCTTCGATCGTCAGCAGTTCGCCACCGACCTCGGTCCAGGCCAGACCGGTGACGACACCGACCTGATCTTCGCCTTCGGCTTCGCCGTGACGGAAGCGCGGAACACCGAGGTAATCCGAAATGTTGGCAGCAGTGACCGCCACCGACTTCGTCTTGCCCTTGATGATCTCCGTGACCGCCTTGCGGGCGAGCTTCATCAGTTCACGTTCGAAGCTACGGACACCGGCTTCGCGGGTGTACTGCTGGCTGATCGCCATCAGGGCGTCGTCGCTGACCGAGAATTCATTCGGCTGCAACGCATGTTCCTTGATGGCCTTCGGCAGCAGGTGCCGCTTGGCGATCTCGCGCTTCTCGTCCTCGGTGTAGCCGGCGATACGGATGACTTCCATGCGGTCCATCAAGGGTGCCGGAATGTTCAGCGTGTTCGCCGTCGTGATGAACATCACGTCCGACAGATCGTATTCGACCTCAAGATAGTGGTCCATGAAGGTCGAGTTCTGTGCCGGATCCAGCACCTCGAGCAGAGCCGACGACGGGTCGCCGCGGAAGTCCTGGCCCATCTTGTCGATTTCATCGAGCAGGAAGAGCGGGTTGGACTTCTTCGCCTTCTTCATCGACTGGATGACCTTGCCGGGCATCGAACCGATGTAGGTGCGGCGGTGACCGCGGATTTCGGCTTCGTCACGAACGCCACCGAGCGCCATGCGGACATACTCACGGCCGGTCGCCTTGGCGATCGACTGGGCGAGTGAGGTCTTGCCGACACCAGGAGGGCCGACGAGGCACAGGATCGGGCCCTTGATCTTGGTCGCACGGGCCTGGACCGCGAGATACTCGACGATACGCTCCTTGACCTTGTCGAGACCGAAGTGATCGGCTTCGAGGATCTTTTCGGCGTTGTTGAGATCCGTCTTGATCTTCGACTTCTTCGACCACGGAATACCGAGCAGCCAATCGAGATAGTTGCGCACGACCGTGGCTTCCGCCGACATCGGGCTCATCTGACGCAGCTTCTTCAGCTCGGCATCGGCCTTCTCGCGACCTTCCTTGGAGAGCTTGGTCTTGGAGATGCGCTCTTCCAGTTCGGCCATCTCGTCGCGGCCTTCCTCGCCGTCGCCGAGCTCCTTCTGGATCGCCTTCATCTGCTCATTCAGGTAGTATTCGCGCTGGGTCTTCTCCATCTGGCGCTTGACGCGCGAGCGGATGCGCTTCTCGACCTGAAGGACCGAGATTTCACCTTCCATGAAGCCGAGCGCCTTTTCGAGGCGAGCCTTGACGCTGGTGGTTTCCAGCATCTCCTGCTTCTCGGTTATCTTGATCGACAGGTGCGAGGCGACCGTATCGGCTAGCTTCGAGTAATCGTCGATCTGGCTGGCGGCGCCAACGACCTCGGGCGAAATCTTCTTGTTGAGCTTCACATAGCTCTCGAATTCGGACACGACCGAGCGGCTCAGCGCTTCCAGTTCGACCGGATCGTCGTGCGGCTCTTCGAGCACGTGACCGAGGGCTTCATAGAAATCCTCGCGGTCGGTGTAAGCGTCGATTTCGGCACGCGCGCGGCCTTCGACAAGAACCTTGACGGTCCCGTCGGGAAGCTTCAGCAGCTGCAGAACATTGGCGACGGTGCCGACATTGTGGATGGCGGACGGTTCGGGATCATCGTCGCTGGCATTGATCTGCGTGACGAGCATGATCTGCTTGTCCGAGCCCATGACTTCTTCGAGCGCGCGGATCGATTTCTCGCGGCCCACGAAGAGAGGTACGATCATGTGCGGAAAGACCACGATGTCGCGCAGGGGCAATACTGGATAAGCGGTGCTCGCAACTGACGTTTTCTTCGTCATTTTATTTCCTTTCCATCGTCCCGTTGCCGGGCTCTTCTGGCGCGACCGTTTGGGACCGGCCGCACTCTCACTTGGATTAACAAGTGGAGGTTCTGACTATGCTTTTCAAGCTGCCACATGGCCCGTGTCCGCTTGGACATGACAGCTATGCTACAACGGAACACCTTACTATGTCGCGCCTAGCTGGACCGGCGCTGACCATTTCCGAACCGGCTAAAATACAACGCCGAAACACACCAACGGAATCATTGCATAATTGCCAAGGGCGGATGAATTCGCAACGGCAACGACGGTGGTTTCGGGCGTCATCAGCAAGTTTTATCGGCATTTGCAGGTGCCGTGAACGGTTTTTCAAATAGAAAGGGGCCTGCCAACGGCAAGCCCCTAAAATTCACGGTTCGTATCGCGCTGATACTTAGGCCGAGGCGTTGGCCTTTTCTTCCTGTCGATCCGCGTAGATGTAGAGCGGACGCGAGGAGCCGCGGACGACTTCGTCGGAGATGACGACTTCGCGTACGCCTTCGAGCGTCGGTAGTTCGAACATCGTGTCGAGCAGGATCTTTTCCATGATCGAACGAAGGCCGCGGGCACCGGTCTTGCGGGTGATCGCCTTGCGGGCGATTTCGCGAAGGGCGTCCTCGTGGAAGGTCAACTCGACGTCTTCCATCTCGAACAGGCGCTGGTACTGCTTGACGAGCGCGTTCTTCGGCTCCGACAGGATCTGGATCAGGGCGTCCGCATCGAGATCTTCGAGCGTCGCCAGAACCGGCAGACGACCGATGAACTCGGGGATCAGGCCGAACTTGACGAGATCTTCCGGCTCGAGTTCGCGCAGCACTTCGCCGACGCGACGGTCATCAGGAGCGGCAACGCTTGCACCGAAGCCGATCGAGGTCTTTTCGCCACGCGCCGAGATGATCTTGTCGAGACCGGCGAAGGCGCCACCGCAGATGAACAGGATGTTCGTGGTGTCGACCTGCAGGAATTCCTGCTGCGGATGCTTGCGGCCGCCCTGCGGAGGAACGGAAGCAACCGTGCCTTCCATGATCTTCAGAAGCGCCTGCTGCACGCCCTCGCCCGACACGTCGCGGGTGATGGACGGGTTGTCGGACTTGCGCGAGATCTTGTCGACTTCGTCGATGTAGACGATGCCGCGCTGCGCGCGCTCGACGTTGTAATCGGCCGACTGCAGAAGCTTCAGGATGATGTTTTCGACGTCTTCACCGACATAGCCGGCTTCGGTCAGCGTCGTGGCATCGGCCATCGTGAAGGGAACGTCGATGATGCGGGCGAGCGTCTGGGCAAGATAGGTCTTGCCGCAACCGGTCGGGCCGACCAGCATGATGTTCGACTTCGCAAGCTCGATTTCGCCGTTCTTCGTGGCGTGCGCGAGACGCTTGTAATGGTTGTGAACGGCAACGGACAGGATCTTTTTCGCCTGACGCTGGCCGATGACGTATTCGTCGAGGACCTTGATGATGTCCTGGGGCGTGGGAACGCCATCACGGGACTTGACCATCGAGGATTTATTTTCCTCGCGGATGATATCCATGCACAATTCGACGCATTCATCGCAGATGAAAACTGTCGGTCCGGCAATCAACTTGCGGACTTCGTGCTGGCTCTTTCCGCAGAAGGAGCAGTACAGGGTGTTCTTAGAGTCGCCGCCGTTGCTGCCGCTGACTTTGCTCATATCACTTTCCTTCCAGCACGCCGCATTTCAAGGTGAAAGTGCGGTCAACTCATTGGCCTGCCCCGACTTGGAGCTACAGCCGGCCAAGGCCGTCAAGGGGTACGAACCGGGTCCAGACTAGGCCGTCTTGGCCCCGGCGGCAACGAACTCCCCTTCGAAGCCAAATGCTATGTCATAAAAATTCAACATAGCATTAATACTTGAGAATGGTTCACCCGCCACTCGGTTTATTCCCTAGTTCGATCACAAATGAGATAGAACTGTGGCGGGGAAAACACCATCCCTAGTTCTGACTAGGCGTATCGCCTTCGATCTCGACACGAGACGTCAGGACCTTGTCGATCACGCCCCAGTCCTTGGCTTCCGCCGCGTCCATGAAATGGTCACGGTCGAGCGTCTTTTCAACTTCCTCGTAGGTGCGGCCCGTGTGCTTGACGTACACTTCGTTCAGGCGGCGCTTCATTTTGAGAATGTCGCGTGCGTGACGTTCGATGTCCGAAGCCTGGCCCGAGAATCCGCCCGACGGCTGGTGAACCATGATGCGCGAGTTCGGCGTGGCGAAGCGCATGTCCTTGTCGCCGGCTGCGAGAAGCAGCGAGCCCATGGATGCGGCCTGGCCGATGCACAGCGTCGATACGGCAGGCTTGATGAACTGCATCGTATCATAGATCGCCATGCCCGCGGTGACGACGCCGCCCGGCGAATTGATGTAGAGCGCGATTTCCTTCTTGGGGTTCTCGGCTTCGAGGAAAAGCAGCTGGGCGCAGACGAGCGTCGCCATGTGATCCTCGACCGGACCCGTAAGGAAAATGATGCGTTCCTTGAGCAGGCGCGAATAAATGTCGTAGGAGCGTTCACCGCGATTGGTCTGTTCCACAACCATCGGCACGAGGGCCATAGCGGTATCGACTGGGTTTCTCATGTGCGTCCTTTGTCAACGTCTTTCCGGCCCGACGCCGGGAATCAAAGAAAATGCCTTATCCCTACATAGAACTTCCCTACCCTTCTCTTCAAGACGCGCCTTGGGATAACGTTAAGACGGAGGGAAACCATGCCTGTTTTGATGAGCCTTCTGTAGGGAGATTCTTCGAAACCGTCATTAACGGCGCGCGGCCATACTCCCGGCTCACAGATTTTCTCTTCGGCAAGATGAAGAAATTCTGAATTCGCCCAGCATGGAGCGCCGGTCATTTACCTCGTGGAAAGCCTATCGCCAGATAACAGACAGCGCCTGCGGGCTGCCGCTCCGCGATTAAGAAAGTCGCCAGCTTATTTAGCGAGGATGCGGCCATACAAGGGGTATTGCCGTGTTCAATGTTACGACGGGACTGGCCATTTGGTGCTCCGAGGCTATGACGCTCGCGCTGGTCGCGTTCATTGCCTGGCGCCACAATGTCCGAGATAAAACTTATTTCTATTGGGGCTGGGGATTCATGCTCAGCGGCATCGGATTTGCACTGGTCGCATTGCGCGGCCACGTTCCGAGCTATCTGTCCGTAGAGGCGGGCAATACGATCGCGCTCCTCGGCCAGAGCGCCTGGGTGGCGGGATATCTGGCGCTTGACCGGCGCAAGATCGAATGGTGGGTGCTCTTGCCGCCGGTCGTCTGGCTGGCAGGTGTGTTCCTACCGTGGGTGCACGACGATTACCCGAACCGGGTCGCCCTCTACAATCTCGCTTCGGCAACGGGCGCAACGGCGCTGACCATGGCCGTCAGCTCGCCCGGCCTTAATCGAGAGTCGGCGCGCGCCAAGCTCGCAGTCATGTTCATTCTGCAGGCCTGCGTCTGCTTCACGGCCGCCGGCGCCATCGCGGTGCTGTCGCCCGGTGACATCGAAGCAGCCAACATCGCGGGCCTGGCGGCAATGGGTACCGCGCTGATGCTGACACTCGCCTGCGCGCTGACCGTTCGCCTCATCATGGAGCGCTCGGAGCAGAAATTGCGTATTCTCAGCCTCACAGACACGCTGACCGGTGTCCTCAATCGCCGCGGCCTGTTTGCGCAGTTCACGCGCATCCAGACGAAGGCGTTCGACGAAAACCGGCAAGTCGCCGTTCTTCTGTTCGATCTCGACAATTTCAAGCGGATCAACGATCGCTTCGGCCATCAGGGCGGCGACGCCGTGCTGACGGTCTTTGCCCGCATGGCGCAGCAATTCACCCCTGCAGGCGTGTTCGGCCGCATGGGCGGCGAGGAGTTCGCGGCCTTCGCGAGCGTTTCCGACCAGACAGAGGCCGAAGCGCTGGCCGAAACCATTCGGACCGAGTTCTGCCGAGTGCCCGTCAGCACCGGCGACGCCATCATTCCGGCCACCGTCAGCATCGGCGTGGCCCTTGCCTCGCCGATAGAGGCCAATATGGACAAGCTTGTATCGGCAGCGGACCGCGCGCTCTACGCAGCGAAGGCCGCCGGTCGCAACTGCACCGTGACCTTCGGCGAGGTCGAGGCGGCAGCGCCCCCACCGCCGGAAGAAAAACCGGATCACACGACAGGCGAGCTCGTGCCGACGCTCGACGACCAGATCCATGCGCTGCGTCGGGTCGGTTCACTTGGACGCTGACAATAGGTTGTGCTGTGCTCATAGGTTGTCCTCTCTTTTCGAGAGCGGGCAAATCCGCTAAGCCACGGGCATGATCACATTGCCTTACATGTCCATTGATCCCGCCGCGCGCCGCGTCTCCATCGATGCGCGCAGCCCCTTGTTCTACAGCAATCCCAATGCCGCCTATGCGGCATTGCATACCCACTGTCCCACATTTTACTGGGAAGAGCAGAAGCAGTGGTTCTTCACCTCTTATGACCACGTAAACGGGCTTTTGCGCGACCGCCGCTTCGGCCGGCAGATCCTTCATATCGCCAGCCGCGAGGAGCTGGGGCTTCCCGAGCCCGACCAGCACGTCGTCAATTTCGATCTCGCCGAACGCTATTCCCTGCTCGAGCTCGAGCCACCGGAGCACACGCGCCTGCGCACGCTCGTCAACCGCGCCTTCGTTTCGCGTCACGTCGAGAAAATGAAGCCGGAGCTCGAGGAGCTCGCCAACCGGCTGATCGACCAGTTCGGGCACAAGGGTGAGGTCGAGTTGCTCTCCGCCTTCGCCGACATCATCCCGGTCACGATGATCGCGCGCATGATCGGCATCCCAGAGGAGATGGGGCCGCAGCTCCTGAAGTGGTCGCATGCCTATATCCGCATGTATCTCTTCGGCCGCACCCGCGCGGACGAGGATGGCGCCGAGAAGGCCGCGAAGGAATTCGCCGATTATGTGAAAACCGTGATCGCCGAGCGCCGCGCCAATCCGCGCGACGATCTCTTGACGCATATGATCCACACCGAACACAAGGGCCAGTATCTGACCGAGGACGAACTCGTCTCGACGACGATCGTGCTGCTCAATGCCGGGCATGAGGCGACGGTGCATCAGATCGGCAATTCGGTGCGGATGATCCTCGACAGCGGCTTTGCGCCGGCCGAATTGTTCAAGGACGAGCAAACGACGGAGCGGACCGTCGAGGAATCGCTGCGCATCTGTGCGCCGGTCCACATCTTCCAGCGCTGGGCGCTGGAGCCGGCCGAGATCGACGGCATATCGTTCAAGCGCGGCGACAAGGTGAGCCTGATCCTGGCCGCGGCCAATCTCGATCCGCTGAAGTTCACCGATCCGCTGACCTTCAAGCCGGATCGCCGCGAGGCGGCCAACCTCTCCTTCGGTGCCGGGATCCATTTCTGCATTGGCGCGCCGCTGGCGCGGCTGGAGCTCAACGTGGTCCTGCCGATCCTGTTCGAGCGCCTGCCCGGCCTAAAGTTGGCCAAGACGCCCGAAGTAAAGGACGTCTACCATTTCCATGGGCTAGACCGGCTCGATCTCAGCTGGCCCTCTCGCTGAGAAGCGGCCAAACAAAACGACCGCGCTCCCTTTCGGGAGCGCGGCCATCCGCCTTGGGAGGCACAGCTGCCTGTTAACGGCAGGCTGTTCTTTGGTTTGTTTGCCTTATTCGGCAGCCTGCAGCGTCGGCACCGGCTGGTCGAGCTCTTCGGGAAGCTGGCCGGCCATAGCGGCGGCGAACTTTTCCTGGTCGAGTTCATTTTCCCAGCGGGCAACCACGACGGTGGCGACAGCGTTGCCGACCAGATTGGTCAGAGCCCGGCATTCCGACATGAAGCGGTCGATGCCGAGGATCAGCGCCATGCCGGCGACCGGAACCGAAGGCACGACCGACAGGGTCGCGGCAAGCGTGATGAAGCCGGCGCCGGTGATGCCGGCGGCACCCTTGGACGACAGCATCGCAACGAGAAGCAGCAGGATCTGGTCGCCGAGCGACAGATCGATGCCGGTTGCCTGGGCGATGAAGAGTGCTGCCAGCGTCATGTAGATGTTGGTGCCGTCGAGATTGAAGGAATAGCCGGTCGGGATGACCAGGCCGACGACCGAACGCTTGCAGCCGGCGCGTTCCATCTTCTGCATCAGACCCGGCAGAGCCGCTTCCGACGAGGACGTGCCGAGGACGAGCAGCAGCTCTTCCTTGATGTAGCGGATCAGCGACAGGATCGAGAAACCGTTATATTTCGCAACCGCACCCAGTACGACCAGAACGAAGAGAAGGGCCGTGATGTAGAAGGTGAGGATGAGGTAGGCGAGATTGGCGACCGAGCCGATACCGTACTTACCGATGGTAAACGCCATGGCGCCGAAGGCACCGATCGGGGCAGCCTTCATCAAGATGGCGACGAGGCGGAAGACCGGGGCGGTGAGCGCGGTCAGGAAATCCGTAACCGGCTTGCCCTTCTCGCCGACCATGCCGAGCGCGATACCGAACAGCACCGAGAAGAACAGAACCTGCAGGATGTCGCCCTGCGCGAACGCGCCGACGATGGTTTCCGGGATGATGTTCATCAGGAAGCCGGTGATCGTGGTTTCATGCGCCTTGGTGGCGTAGGTCGAAACAGCCTTGCCATCGAGCGTCGCCGGATCGATGTTCATGCCTGAACCCGGATGCAGCAGGTTGCCGACGATGAGGCCGACGATCAGCGCCAGCGTCGAGAAGACGATGAAATAGAGCATCGCCTTGCCGGCGACCCGGCCGACCTTCTTCAGGTCGGACATGCCAGCGATGCCGGTGGCGACCGTGAGGAAGATGACCGGCGCGATGATCATCTTGACGAGGCGGATGAAGGCATCGCCGAGCGGCTTCAGGCTGGCGCCGAAGTCCGGCCAGAAATGGCCGATCAGCATGCCGGCGATGATGGCGACGACGACCTGGAAATAGAGATGCCGATAGAACGGCATCTTGGTCCGCGGCTCGGCGGCTGGAATTGCAACACCCATAGTGTCCTCCATAAAGCCCCCAAACCTGACCGGCCTCCCGGGGCAACTGCGTTTCAATCAACAGCCTTCCGGCTATTCGCAGCTACTTTGCAATGACCGTGCCAGTTTCCGCCCGCCGCAATATCGCCATGATTCAAAACAGTTTTCTTGTCACGCCAAGCACCATCCGATCCAGATTGAGCGAATTATCGCACAATTTCATTTGACGAATGTGCGCAAATCCGCACAGTTAGCATCATGCCAAGCACGCCGAGCATTCCGGGGTTTGAGACCGTTGACGATGTCGATCGCAGAACGCGGCGCGGCTGGATCCTGTTTGTCGCCCTCTCTGCTGCCCTGCTTGCCGCCGCGCTGATTGGTGCGGCACTCTACGGTCGCAGTTCGTCGATCAACGCGCTCGCGGCCCAAAGCCAGACCGATGCCAGCCTGAAGGTGGCGCTGCTGACGGCAGTGCTTGAGCGTCCCCGCGCGCTGCCATTGCTGCTCGCCGAGGACCAGCAGGTCCTGAATGCCCTCTCCTCCATAAGCGTCAACGATATCGACATATTGAACCGCAAGCTGGAACGCCTAGTGACGGGCACGCAGGCCGCCGTCCTCTATGTCATCGGTACGGATGGCCTTGCCATCGCGTCCAGCAACTGGCGCGAGCCGATCAGCTTCGTCGGCAACGACTATACGTTCCGCGACTATTTCAAGCGGGCGATGCAGCAGGGAACGGCCGAGCATTTCGCGCTCGGCAGCGTCAGCAAGCGCCCGGGGCTCTACATCTCGCGACGGGTCGGCAGCGCCGACGCGCCGCTCGGCGTCGTGGTGGTGAAGCTTGAATTCGATCAGCTCGAGACAGACTGGCGCGACACGCGCCGGCCGGTCTACGTGACCGACGAGCACGGCGTCGTGCTGATCACCAGCATCCCGTCCTGGCGCTTCATGACGGCGGTGGCAGTGCCGCAGCAGGAGCTCGCCGCCATTCGCGACAGCCTCCAATTCGGTGATGCGCCGCTGACGCCACTTCCCGTCATGCGGCCCGATATCATCGACCCAAGGACATCGCTTGTTTCCGCGATCCTTCCCGGCAGCAGTGCTGCTGAATATCTGCGCCTCTACGCCGCCGTACCGACAACCCCTTGGCGGCTGGAGTATCTGGTGCCGACGGAAGCAGCCGTCGCCTCGTCCGTGCGGGAAATGCGACTGCTCTCGCTCGCCGTGCTGGTGCCCATCCTCGCGGTCGCGGCGTTCCTGCTAAGGCGCAGGCAAAGTGCAGCCATGCGCATTGCCGTCGAACTGTCGATGCGCGAGGAACTCGAGCGGCGGGTCGTCGCCCGCACCGAGGACCTCAGTCGCGCGCGCGACCGCCTGCAGGAAGAGATCGCCGATCACAGGAACACCGAATCAAGATTGCAGGTCGTGCAGCAGGAGCTGGTTCAGGCAAACAGGCTTGCCATTCTCGGCCAGGTCGCGGCCGGCGTCGCGCATGAGATCAACCAACCGGTCGCGACCATCCGCGCCTATGCTGATAATGCGCGCGTCTTTCTCGACCGCAAGCAGGCCGAGCCGGTGAAGGAGAACCTCGGCGCCATCGCTGATCTCACCGAGCGGATCGGCTCGATCACCGAAGAGCTGAAGGCTTTCGCGCGCAAGGGGCGTACGGCACCGGAGCCGGTGGAGCTGCGGGATGTGATCGAGGGCGCCGTGGTGCTGCTCAAGAGCCGTTTTGCCGGACAACTGCAGGCACTGAGCATCAAGCTGCCGCCCCCGGGATTGCAGGTTCTCGGCAATCGGGTTCGGCTTGAGCAGATCCTGATCAACCTGTTTCAGAACGCGCTGGAGGCGCTGGAGGGGCGCAGCGATGCGCGGGTGGAAATCTCCGCCGTCGCGACGGACGAGGACGTCGCGGTGATCGTCGCCGACAACGGCCCTGGCATACCCGCTGCCATCCTCGCCTCGTTGTTCACGCCCTTCAACACTTCCAAGGAGAAGGGGCTCGGCCTCGGTCTGGTGATCTCGAAGGACATCGTCGCCGACTATGGCGGCCGCATCGAGGTCTCGAGCAGCGACCAGGGCACCAGTTTCATTGTGCATCTCGTGAGAGCAAAGCCATGACCGACGCCGCATCCATCTTCCTCGTCGACGACGACAAGGATCTCCTGCGCGCCACCAAGCAGACGCTGGAACTGGCGGGCTTTTTGGTGTCCGCCTTTTCTTCGGCCGTCGATGCACTGGCGGCGCTGACACCGGATTTTCCAGGGATCATCGTCTCCGATATCCGCATGCCGCAGATCGACGGCCTGCAGTTGTTCGACCGTGTGCAGCGGCAAGACCAGGATCTTCCCGTCATCCTCGTCACCGGCCATGGCGATATTCCGATGGCGGTGAAGGCGATCCAGCAGGGTGTGTATGATTTCATCAGCAAGCCCTTCCCCGCCGACCGTCTGGTGCAGAGCGTGCGCCGGGCGGTGGAGAAGCGGCGTCTGGTGCTGGAGAACCGTGCCCTGCGCAAGGCGAGCGAGCAGGTGCGCGACGACCTGCCGCTGATCGGCCAGACGCCGGCGATGGAGCGGCTACGCCATACGCTGCGGCAGATCGCCGATACGGATGTCGATGTGCTGGTGACCGGGGAGACCGGCAGCGGCAAGGAAGTCGTGGCCAGCCTGCTGCACCAATGGGGGCGACGCAACGCCGGGAATTTCGTGGCGCTCAACTGCGGCGCCCTGCCGGAGACCGTGATCGAGAGCGAGCTCTTCGGCCACGAGCCCGGCGCCTTCACCGGCGCGCAGAAGAAGCGTGTCGGCCGCATCGAGCATGCGAGCGGCGGCACGTTGTTCCTCGACGAGATCGAGAGCATGGCGCCGTCGACGCAGGTGCAGATGCTGCGCGTGCTTGAAATGCGCGAGGTGACGCCGCTCGGGACCAACGAGGTGCGGCCGGTCGACCTGCGCGTGGTCGCCGCCGCCAAGGTCGATCTTGGCGACCCCCGGCAGCGCGGCGATTTTCGCGAGGACCTGTATTACCGGCTGAACGTGGTGACGATCTCGATCCCCCCACTCAGGGAACGGCGCGACGACATTCCGCTGCTCTTCGGTTATTTCGCCGAAAGGGCGGCCAAGCGCTTCAGGCGCGACATGCCGGTTGCGTCTTCCGCCGTGCACCGGCATCTGAAGGATCACGACTGGCCCGGCAACGTCCGCGAACTCTCGCATTTCGCAGAGCGTTTCGTGCTTGGGGTCGAGCAGTTCGCGGGCAGCGCATCCGACCCGAAGCCTGCCGATCTCAGCGAGGGATTGCCCCTGCCCGATCGACTGGACCGCTACGAAGCGAGCATCATCCGCGACGTGCTGGACGCCAATGACGGCGATGTACGCCGGACGATCGCGGAACTTGGGATCCCGCGAAAGACCTTCTACGACAAGCTGCAACGCCACGGCATCGTGCGTGCCGACTTCGCGCCGAGCGACGAGCGCGGCTAGCCCGCGTTTGCGACATCGTAGCGCGGTGCGGGCTTGTTGTGCGAGAGGTTGGGTCCAAGCGCCAGACGCGCTGCCGTCGCGGCATCAAGGTCGCCGCTATCGGGCAAGGACGGGATGGTGACCAGTTCGCCCTGATCGAAGCCCGCAAGCGCCGCGTCCACCATGTCGTTGACATCCATCACCATCGATGGCGGCATCTGGTCGAAGGAGCGGCCGACGCGCTCGAAGATTTCCGTGCGGGTCAGGCCGGGCATGACCGCCTGAACCTTGACGCCCTTTTCCCCGACTTCCGAATGGATGGCCTGGGTAAGATTGAGGACGAACGCCTTGGTGGCGCTGTAGGTGCCGTTGAAGCGCTCCGGAATATAGGCAACCACCGATGCGATGTTGATGATGGCGCCCCTGCCCCGCGCCCCAAAGGCCTGCGCGGCGGCAACGGCCAGCCGGTTGGCGGCGACGACATTCAGCTCGATCATCGTCTCAAGATAATCGATGTCATCCTCCACAAGCGTACCCTTGGGGCCGATGCCGGCGTTGTTGACGAGGAGGCTGATATCGGCGTCTTCGCGCAAGCGCTTCTCGACAATCTTGACATCGGACCGATCGGTGAGGTCGGCCGGCAGAACGCTCACCTTTACGCCGGTTTCGCCGGCCAACCTGTCGGCCAGCGCCTGCAGGCGCGCCGCATCGCGGGCGACGAGCACGAGATCATAGCCGCGCTTGGCGAGACGATCGGCATAGGTGGCGCCGATGCCGGACGAGGCGCCGGTGACGATTGCCGTTCCGAGAGATGCGTTGGACATTGCAGCATTCCTTCCTTGCTTGAACACACCCCGTTTCACGTCATAGGGCGCGTTGAAATTTACTGGTATATACCACTATATTTAGGCAACGGATCGGCGTTCGCAAGAGCCCTGGAAAAAGATGTGTCGTTTAGCGGTTGACGGATCGCCACCAATCGGAAGACATCACCGATGGAGAACATGCGATGGCAGAGAGCAACACCCCTGACGGGGCATGGAATTATTGCAGCAACAGCGCGCTCAAGCGCGCCTCACGGCAACTGGGCCAGCTTTACGAAGACGTGCTGGCGCCGAGCGGCTTGAAGATAACGCAATACACTCTGCTGACGCAGATCAAGCTCGGCCGCGAAACGCCGCTGAAGATGCTAGCGGAGGCGATGGTGATGGATCTCTCCGCGCTCGGCCACACGCTGAAGCCGCTGCAACGCGACGGGCTCGTCGAACTGGTTGCCGACGATCACGACCGGCGTGTGAAGCGCGTGCGGCTGACGCAAAAGGGCGACAAGCTGTGGACCGACACGAACGGCCTGTGGCGCGAGGCACAGGCACGTTTCGATGCCGCGTTCGGCAAGGATGCGTCCGAAAACCTGCGGCGAACGATGGACCTTATCGCATCACCGGGCTTTGCCGCGGCTTTTTCCGGTGCCGGACAGGATCAGGACTGACGATCGCAGCAAGAATGTGCCTATGCGGCGACAGCGTCATCAGAGCCTGATGACGTAGTCCTTGCGAGTCGTTTCAATGACTTCCCAGGTTCCCTTGAAGCCAGGTCTCAGGATCATCCGGTCGCCGGCGCGCAGGTGGACGGGCTCGCCACCGTCTTCGGTGACGACCGAGTGGCCTGACAGTACGTTGAAATACTCCCACTCGTCATAGACGATGCGCCACTTGCCCGGCGTCGCCTCCCAGATGCCGGCATAGAGACCGCCATCGGCCTCCTCCAGGTTCCATGTCCGGAACTGCGGATCGCCCGCGATCAACCGATCCTCAGCCGGGGCGCCGACTTCAGGTTCGACGCCCGTGATATCGAGTTGGAGCTGCTTTGCCATAAGCTTTCTGTCTTTCACTTTGCCACTGAGCGCTCATCTGCGCCTCACGGGCATCATTTCTTTTGCGTAGCAGGGTCCTGATTGGCGACTTTCCGCCGGATTCGAAGAGTCGCCCCTGCCCCTTCAACCTCGAACTGCCCCGTCTTCTTCACCAGATCACTCAGCTTTCGATATCCATAGGTCCGAGGATCAAAATCCGATGAGAGGTTGGAGAGTTGCGTGCCAACTGCCCCCAAAGCAACCCAACCATCTTCTCCCGCGTGCTGAGACAGAACCTTCCTGATCAACGGCACGACGGCACTCGGCGGCTGGAGAGGCACAGCGGCCTCCTCACCCACGTCCCCTTTCGGCATGGAGATGAGATTTTCCGTGTAGATGAAGCGCCTGCAGGCCTGGCGAAAACTCTCAGGCGTCTTCTGTTCGCCGAAACCGTAGACGTCAGTGCCATGCTCTCGAATTCGGGCAGCCAACCTCGTGAAGTCACTGTCAGATGACACGAGGCAGAAGCCGTCAAATCGCCCGCTGTGCAGAAGGTCCATGGCGTCGATCACCAAGGCGATATCGGAAGAGTTCTTACCCGTCGTGTAAGCGAACTGCTGCTGCGGGATGATCGCATGCTTTGCGAGCACATCCGCCCATGGCTTCAAGCGAGGCCCTGAAAAATCGCCGTAGATGCGCCTTGCGCTCGCCTCGCCGATCTTTGCGATTTCCTCGAACAAGCCGTCCGCGATCTTGGCGGATGTATTGTCCGCGTCGATCAGAACGGCGAGCCGTGCCAGACGATTTTCCAGAGCCAAATCCCGATCATCCCTTCACAGCGTTAACATCGCATCCGCGCACGACGCTACGGCGCTCACACCTTCGCCAGCGACTGTTCGAGATCGGCGATGATGTCCTTGACATCCTCGATACCAATAGACAGGCGGACGACATCCGGGCCGGCGCCGGCAGCTGTCTTCTGCTCGTCGGTCAGCTGGCGGTGGGTGGTGGAGGCCGGGTGGATGACCAGCGAGCGGGTGTCGCCGATATTGGCGAGGTGGGAAAAGAGCTGTAGGCCTTCCACCAGCGACTTGCCGGCCTCATAGCCGCCCTTGACGCCGAAGGTGAAGACGGACCCCGCCCCTTTCGGCGAATAGCGTTGCTGCAGCGCGTGGTTCGGATCGTCCTCAAGCCCGGCGTAATTCACCCAGGCGATCTTGCTGTGCGCCTTCAGCCACTTGGCGACGGTGGCAGCGTTTTCGCTGTGGCGCTGCATGCGCAGCGGCAGCGTCTCGATACCCGTGAGGATCAGGAACGCGTTGAACGGCGAGATCGCCGGGCCTAGGTCGCGCAGGCCGAGAACGCGGCAGGCGATGGCGAAAGCGAAATTGCCGAAGGTCGAATGCAGGACCACGCCGTTATATTCCGGCCTCGGGCTTGAGAGCATCGGGTAGTTGCCGGATTTCGACCAGTCGAAGGTGCCGCCGTCGACGATGATGCCGCCCATGGAATTGCCGTGGCCGCCGAGGAACTTGGTCAGCGAGTGCACGACGATATCGGCGCCATGCTCGATCGGCCGGATGAGGTACGGGCTGGCCATGGTGTTATCGACGATCAGCGGCAGGCCATGCTTATGGGCGACGTCCGCGATTGCCGCGATATCGACGAAGGTGCCGCCGGGATTGGCGAGGCTTTCGATGAAGATCGCCCGGGTGTTTTCGTCGATCTGGCTTTCGAAGCTCGCCGGATCGGCGGAATCACCCCAGCGCACCTGCCAGCCGAAATTATCGAAGGCGTGGCCGAACTGATTGATGGAGCCGCCATAAAGGCGCTTGGCGGCGACGAAGTTTTCGCCTGGGCGCAGCAGCGTATGGAACACGATCATCTGCGCGGCATGGCCGGAAGCGACAGCGAGCGCCGCCGTGCCGCCCTCAAGGGCGGCGACACGCTCTTCGAGCACGGCCTGCGTCGGGTTCATGATGCGGGTGTAGATATTGCCGAATTCCTGCAAGCCGAAGAGTGCTGCAGCGTGATCGGCATCGTTGAAGACGTAAGCTGTCGTCTGGTAGATCGGCGTGGCGCGGGCGCCTGTTGCCGGATCGGGCTTTGCGCCTGCGTGCACGGCCAACGTATTGAAACCCGGATCATTCGCGGTCATGAAGTCCTCCCGTTGTGATTCGACTTTGCTGCTTCAACTTCGATGGGCGGAGCATAGCGAACGATCTGTAAAAGTTAATCGCCATCCATTTCAACCGAGACGCGTTTGGCGAAAAATTTGCCCTGATCAGCCGATGAGGCGTGGGTACTCGATTGCCGGGCAGCGGTCCATCACCACCTTGATACCAGCCGCCTCGGCTTTGGCGGCAGCAGCATCGTCGCGGACACCAAGCTGCGCCCAGATCACTTTTGGCCGCGGGTTCATCGCCAGCGCCTCGTCCACGACCTCGGACAAATAGTTCGAGGCGCGGAAGACATCGACCATGTCGACCGGCACAGTCACGTCAGAGAGATGGCCGAAGACCTCCTGCCCCTGGATGCGCTTGCCGACCTGGCCGGGATTGACGGGCACGACCTCGTAGCCGCGCGACAAAAGATAACCCATGACGCCATTGCTCGGCCTTGCCGGATTGGGCGACGCGCCGGTGAGCGCTATCGTCTTCACAGACCGGAGGATATCGAGGATGTATTCGTCGCTATAATGATCGTGATCCATCTTGCCTTGTCTCCAACTGAATGACACCGGTGGGGCGTTTGCTATATATAATAGGTGCGCCAGATGCCGAAGGAGGAGATTGCCGTGAGAAAAGTGTTTGTGTTCATCGCCGCGCTGCTCGCCGCCACACCGGCTCTGGCGATATCGCGCTACAATTCGCAGACTATCAGTTGCGATCGGGCGCGCGCCGCGATCCATAACGAGGGAGCGGTCATCTTGCGCTATCCCTCCACCCGCGTTCGCGGCATGACGCTCTACGACAGATATGTGCGCAACAGCCGGATGTGCGACGCCAACGAATATGCCGAATGGACCACGGTTCCGACGAAGGACAACGCTAAATGCCGGGTTCTGAACTGCCAGAATATCGACAACCTGGACGGGATGCTCTTCATTCCGGATAACTCGCTCTGATATCCGAAATTTCGGTTGAGCGCGTGCCCACACGACGGGCATAAAACCCACCAAATTTAACTGGCAGATCGCGCCATCGCGCGGCAATTTGTGATCTATTTGCATCACCCAACCGGGTTAACGCACTCCGCACGGCTGATGTTCACTGTATATCCCGTTTATGTCCTCATCCGTTCATGCTCATTTTAGAAACACCTCATAGTTGAATGAGGAAAAAGTGTTTGAAACTTCTGGCGTACGTATCACAATGACCGATTGGCGATATGATCGTCCGAAGGTTGCATAATCGATTAAGCAGAGACCCAACTGCATAGCTCGATCTCCATGGTCGCTGTTGCATTTTCCTGATGACGGCGTAACAAGCTTTATCCCTTCCTTTCGCCACACCATCAGGTAGTTATTTTGTCTCTCACCGTCATCCTGCTGGTCCTGTTCGGCGCGCTTCTTCACGCGACCTGGAATGCCTTGATCAAGGCGGGGACGGACAAGGCGCTGGATGCCAGCCTGATCTCGGCGGGTGGGGCGATCGCGGCTCTTCCGTTTCTGCCGCTGCTTCCGTTCCCCAATGTTGAAGCCCTGCCCTATATCGGCGCCTCGGCGATTTTGCAGTTCGCCTATTTCCAGCTGGTTGCGGGCGCCTATCGGGCCGGCGATATCGGCCTCGTCTATCCGCTGATGCGCGGCTGCGCGCCGCTCTTGGTCGCAGCAACGAGCGGCTTCGTTCTCGGCGAAAGCCTGTCGGGTGGCGCGCTGATCGGCACGATCACCATCTGTGCAGGCATCCTGACGCTGGCCTTCGAGGCCAAGCGCGGCAGCGGCCACGCCATTCGTCTGGCGCTCGCCAATGCCGTGGTCATCGCCACCTACACCTATGTCGACGGCATCGGGGCGCGGATATCGGGCAATGCCATATCCTATACGCTATGGATGTCGCTGTTGCCGCCGGTGCTGCTCATCAGCTGGGCGATCTCGCGACGCGGCCTCTATGCCGTTGCCATGCATGTGAAGGTGAACTGGTGGCGGGGGCTGATCGGCGGCACCGGATCGATCGCATCCTATGGGCTGGCGCTATGGGCCATGACCAAGGCGCCCGTCGCAACCGTTGCCGCGCTGCGCGAAACGTCGATCCTGTTCGCGCTCATCATCTCCGTGGTGTTCCTGAAGGAGAAAGCCAGCCCATGGCGCTATCTCGCCGGCGCGATCATCGCGCTTGGCGGGCTATTGCTGAAGCTGGCATAACGGGCACTAACTCCCCCGGGCTCAGTCCCCAGACCAATCCGGCATCCTGTTTTCAAGGAAAGCCCCGATCCCCTCTTCCGCATCCTCGGTCATCATGCTGTCCACCATGACTTCGGCGGCATAGCCGTAGGCTTCCTCGACCGGCATTTCGACCTGGCGATAGAAGGCTTCCTTACCGATCCTCACCGCCATGGGCGATTTGCTTGCAATCACCGACGCGTATTTGGTGACGACCTGCTGCAGATATTGTTTCGGCACGATGCGATTGACCAGGCCGAAATCCTTGGCGGTCGAGGCGTCGATCGTTTCTCCGGTCAGCAGCATCTCCATCGCCTGCTTGCGATGCGCGGAGCGTGTCAGCGCCACCATCGGCGTCGCGCAGAAAAGCCCTATGTTGACGCCCGGCGTGCAGAAGGTCGCGGTATCCGTGCAGATCGCGAGATCGCAGGAGGCGACCAGCTGGCACCCGGCGGCGGTCGCGAGGCCGTCGATCTCAGCGATGACGGGCTTCGGCAGCTTGGTGATCTCCAGCATCAGGTCGGCCGCGAGCGCGAAGGTCTCTTCGAAGAAAGCCTCGCCGTCGTCGGGGTCGGCGCGATGCTCGGTCAACTCCTTGAGATCATGGCCGGCCGAGAAGATATCGCCTGTCGATGCGATGATCACCACACGCACGTCGTCGTCCTCGTCCGCATTCTGCAGCTCGCCCATCAATGTCTCCATCATGGCGAGCGACAGGTGATTGGCGGGAGGATTGTTCAGCGTCAGGCGCAGGACGCCATCGGAAAACTGGCGCAGCACGAGCGAACCGCTGGCTTTATTGGCATCGGTGCGGAACGATAGAACTTCGGCCATGATCAAACTCCCTGCATGTCGATTTCGTGCTACCAGTCCTGCCACAAAAGGCCAGTCATTTCGAGCAGAAGCGATGCCGTGGGCGCCAAAGCGCTGCGATCGCTATGCCGAAAATTGAGGTATCAAAATACCACATCTTTAACGCATTGATTTTATTGAATTGTTTTTACAGGCGCTGCCCACGGCGATATTGACGCTGCCGGCACCAACCTCTATACACACCGCCAGAACGCAGCCTTTCCCGGCTGCTTTCTTTTTGGTGCGCCTTCGGGCTCCCAAATCAAGCAACAAGAAACGCCCTTTCGCCTTCGGGCCAAGGGATCCAAAAGAGAGTAACTACTATGGCAACCTTCTCCCAGAAGCCTGCAGAGGTAGAGAAGAAGTGGGTCATCATCGACGCCGAAGGGCTTGTCGTTGGTCGTCTCGCTTCTGTTATCGCCATGCGTCTGCGCGGCAAGCACAAGGCTACCTTTACGCCTCACGTTGACGACGGCGACAACGTCATCGTCATCAATGCCGACAAGGTCGTATTCACCGGCAAGAAGTATTCCGACAAGGTTTACTACTGGCACACCGGTTTTGCCGGCGGCATCAAGGAGCGTACCGCTCGCCAGATCATGGAAGGCCGCTTCCCGGAGCGCGTTCTTGAAAAGGCAGTTGAGCGTATGGTTCCGCGTGGCCCGCTCGGCCGTCGCCAGATGAAGAACCTGCGCGTTTACGCTGGTTCCAACCATCCTCATGAAGCTCAGCAGCCCGTCGCTCTCGACGTCGCCTCGCTGAACAAGAAGAACGTAAGGAGCGCCTAAGAATGGCTGACCTCTCCTCCCTGAAGGATCTCGGCACGGCTACCGAAGCTTCGGCTCCGGCACACGTCCGTAAGGTCGATTCGCTTGGCCGCTCCTACGCGACCGGCAAGCGCAAGAACGCCGTTGCTCGTGTATGGGTCAAGCCGGGCTCCGGCAAGATCGTCATCAACGGCAAGGAATTCACGGAATACTTCGCACGTCCGGTTCTGCAGATGATTCTGCGTCAGCCGATCGTCGCTGCTGCCCGTGACGGCCAGTTCGACATCATCGCAACGGTTGCAGGCGGCGGTCTTTCCGGCCAGGCCGGCGCCGTTCGTCACGGCGTCTCCAAGGCACTCACCTACTTCGAACCGGGCCTGCGCTCGGTCCTGAAGAAGGGTGGCTTCCTGACCCGCGACAGCCGCGTCGTCGAGCGTAAGAAGTACGGTAAGGCCAAGGCCCGCCGTTCGTTCCAGTTCTCCAAGCGTTAATCGCTTCGGACTTCGGAATGTGGAAAGGTCGGGCATTGCCCGGCCTTTTTTCGTTTTGGCTGATGCTTTGACAAACCCCTGCCGTGAATTATAATTCACACATGATGGAAGTACGCCAAACACCTTTATTCGCCAGGTGGCTTGGCGACCTCCGGGATGGCAGGGCTCGCCTGCGTATCGCTGCGCGCATTCGCAGGATGGAGCTCGGAAATCCGGGCGATGTGAAATCGGTTGGCGAGAGTGTGAGCGAGATGCGCATTTCGTACGGACCGGGCTATCGCATCTATTTCATCCGAACTGCGGACACGATCACCATCCTGTTGTGCGGTGGAGATAAGTCCTCACAAAGCCGCGATATCGCTCTGGCGAAGCAAATGGCAAAGGAGATCTGAACATGCCTCTCGAAACCACACGCTTCGACATTCAGGATCACCTGAGAACGGCGGAGGACCGACTTCTTTATCTCGAGGCGGCATTCGACGATGGCGATCCTGCCCTTATCGCGCACGCGCTAGGCGATGTCGCGCGGACAGTCGGAATGACCTCCATTGCCAAAGAGGCAGGAGTCACGCGGGAAGCGCTCTACAAGGCGCTCAGCGAAACAGGCGACCCGCGGCTGTCCACATTCTTCGGTGTCATCAAGGCGCTTGGCCTCAAGATTTCCATCGAAACGGACCAAAACGCCGCTTGAATTTCATTAGAGGCACGGAGGCCCGAGACCGGGCCTTTGATTTCCTCCTAGCTTCCAACCAAAGGACAGTCACTTGGCCAACAAGTCGATCGATCATGCCTTTACGGCAACGAGCCTCACCTCGTCGGCAACGGACCCGACGTTTGCAGGTGCGCTGTCCTTCATGCGCCGGCGCTTCACCAAGGATCTGGCCGGCGCCGACGTGGTGGTGTGGGGTGTTCCGTTCGATGCCGCGACCTCCAACCGGCCGGGTACGCGTTTCGGGCCGCAGGCGATCCGTCGGGCTTCGGCGATCTTCGACAACGACCCGCAATATCCCTTCAATCGCGATCTGTTCGCGGACATGGCCGTGATCGACTACGGCGATTGCCTGCTCGACTACGGCAACCACCAGGAGACACCAGCCGCGATCGAGCGGCAGGCGAAGGCGATCGTCGATGCCGGCGCATTCATGCTGACGCTTGGCGGCGACCACTATGTGACCTGGCCGATCCTCAAGGCGCATGCGGCCAAGCACGGACCGCTGGCACTGGTGCAGTTCGATGCGCATCAGGATACGTGGTTCGACGACCACAAGCGGATCGACCATGGCTCCTTCGTGGCGCGCGCGGTCCGCGACGGCATCATCGATCCCGATCGGTCGATCCAGATCGGTATCCGCACGCACGCTCCCGACGATTTCGGCATCAGCATCCTCTACGGCCATCAGGTGGAAGAGATGAGCGCTGCCGAGATCGCCTCGACGATCATCTCGCACACCAAGGGCGCCCCCGCCTACCTCACCTTCGATATCGATTGCCTGGATCCGGCCTATGCGCCCGGCACCGGCACGCCGGTTTCCGGCGGCCCTTCCAGCGCCAAGATCCTCTCCGTGCTGCAGCGGCTGCATCAGCTCGACATTCGCGGCGCCGACGTCGTCGAGGTGTCGCCGGCCTACGACCATGCCGACATCACCGCCATTGCGGGGGCGACGGTCGCGATGTATATGCTGGGCCTGCACGCCGAACGACGCGCAACAGCGTCACACGGCTGACTCATCCATCTTACAAAATGATTCCGGACTTCTTTCTAACCTATTGAAAGTGTGAGCAAGACAATGGCACCGAAGATCTTCATCGATGGCGAACACGGCACGACGGGCTTGCAGATCCGCACGCGCATGGCCGGCCGCCGCGATGTCGAGCTTCTGTCCATTCCGGAAGCGGAGCGCCGCAATGCCGCGATCCGCGAGGACATGCTTAATAGCGCCGACATCGCCATCCTCTGCCTTCCCGACGATGCGTCGAAGGAAGCCGTGCAGATGGTCTCGGCCAACAACAATGTTCGCGTCATCGACACCTCGACCGCCTACCGCGTCGACCCTTCCTGGGCCTACGGCTTCGCCGAGATGGACAAGGAGCAGGCTGGCAAGATCAGTTCGGCGCGCTTCGTCGCCAATCCCGGTTGCTACCCGACCGGCGCCATCGGCCTGATGCGGCCGCTGCGTGCCGCAGGCATTCTCTCCGACGGCTACCCTGTCACCGTCAATGCTGTCTCCGGCTATACCGGCGGCGGCAAGCAGATGATCGCGCAGATGGAAGACCAGAGCCGTGATGACGCGATCAGCGCGCCGCACTTCCTCTATGGCCTTACGCTGACGCATAAGCATGTGCCCGAAATGACGATCCACGGCCTGCTCGACCGCGCGCCGATCTTCGCGCCATCGGTCGGCAAGTTCGCGCAGGGCATGATCGTGCAGGTTCCGCTGCATCTCGACATGCTGGCACCGGGTGCCTCGCTCGAGAGCATTCATGCGGCGCTGACGGCGCATTATGCCGGCCAGGACATCGTGACGGTCGTTCCGCTGGCAGACAGCAGCAAGATGGCGCGTGTCGATGCCGTCGAACTCGCCGGCAAGGACACGATGAAGCTCTTCGTGTTCGGCACGCCTGGTGGTTCGCAGGTCAATCTTGTCGCTTTGCTCGACAATCTCGGCAAGGGTGCCTCGGGTGCTGCCGTGCAGAACATGGACTTGATGCTGGCCTCCTGAGCGAGGCCGGGCGTTCATGTCGTTTTCCGGCAGCATGGCCGATATTGGTGCGTGGCTTTCCGCCGCGCTGCCGGATCATGGGCTTTACACGCTGATCGCCATCGCCTGCATTGCCGGGCTCGCCCGTGGCTTCTCCGGCTTCGGGGCGGCGCTGATCTTCATTCCGCTGGGCGGCGCCATCATAGGGCCGAAGCTGATCTCGCCGGTGCTGCTGGTTATCGACGGCTTGGCGACGCTGGGCATGATCCCGCCCGCATGGAAGCGGGCCAACCGGCGCGAGGTCTTCACCATGGCTGCCGGTGCGATGCTCGGAGTTCCCGCAGGCACCGCCGTGCTGACGCTGATGGACCCGCTGCTTCTGCGCTGGTCGATCACCGTCATAGCCCTGCTACTGCTTGCCCTCTTGGTCTCGGGCTGGCGCTATCATGGGGAGCCGCAATCCTATCTCAGCGCCGCAGTAGGACTGGTGGCCGGATTGTTCAGTGGCGCGGCCCAACTCGGCGGGCCGCCTGTGGTCGCCTACTGGCTGGGCGGAAAGACCGAGTTCACCAAGGTCCGCTCCAACATAATTATCTATTTCGCGATCTCCACCTGCTTCAGCGTCGCCAGCTATTATGCCGGCGGGCTGTTCGTCGATACCGTCTTCGCGCTGACGCTTGTCATCCTGCCAAGCTATGCGATCGGCCTGTTTCTCGGCTCCAAGCTTTTCGGCTTCGCGCGCGAGAGCACGTTCCGGATGATTTGCTACGGATTGATCGGCGCCTCGGCCTTCCTGGGGATGCCCGCGCTCGACGGGCTACTGCGCTAGAGCAGACGGCGGGCGGGCGTGGCCGGTCTTGACCACCAGCGCCTCGCCGGGCCCATGGACCGCCGCGAAGAGCAGACCGGCCAGAAAGGTGAAGTGGTCGATGAAGAAGCCGAATTCCGCCTGATTGCCGGCCCAGCGCCCGGGTCCATGAAATGACACGGCGAGAAAGATCACGTAGATCCCCGCCAGCAGGGCCGCCGGTGAAAAGAAGATGCCGGTCAGGAAAGCGAGCGCCAGTCCGAGTTCGAAGAAGGCCGCGATCCAGGCGAGAAAGAGCGGCAATGGAAAACCGGCAGCAGCGATGTAACCGGCCGTGGCCGCGATATCCATGAACTTGAAGCTCAGCGCCATGATGAACACGCCGGCGAAGATCAGCCTTGCGATCAGAATTGCGATTGTTCTGCCCATATCTCTCTCCCTGCGCCGATAGCGGCCTTATGCGTGAACCCTCGGCAGCTCGATTGCGCCGCGTCATGATGCAAGGACGAACGGCCGGGCACGCTCCCGACATGCCCTTGCGCAATCTCCTCCCGCGACTTGCCATTTTGATTCAAGTGCTTCGCAAGTCGAGTCCGAAACGCGCCGCAAGTCCATGATTTCGGATTCTATTTCGAGATCCGCCCTGTCGTGGACGGACGCCATCTTTATGAGATTTCTATTTCCCCCTGGAAAGCCGCGAATGGATTTCATACGCCGCGCGGCGTTAGCCTCTGGTCGAAATTCAGAGGTAGACGCCATGCGAGACTCCCTATTTCCTCACACTCCAACCGGCCGGCCCCGACGGCCTGTGATCAAGCGACAGATGCGCGAGAAGCGGACGGCACAAGCGCTGATCGTCTTCGGCCTCGTGCTTGCCGCCGTCGAGATCTATGTCATCTGGGGCAGTTTCTGACACGGCCATGCGTATGGACACAAAACTGCGACTGGGAACGGTGATCACGGCGCTGGTCACGCCATTCAGGAACGACCGGCTCGACCTTGCGACGCTTGAGCGGCTGGCGGAGAGGCAGATCAATTCCGGCATTGACGGACTGGCCGTCTGCACCGTCACAGGCGAAGGGCCGACACTGTCGGCCACCGAGCGAGCGGCCATCATCCGCTCCTGCGTCAGGGTGGCGGCGGGACGAGTTGCCGTTATCGCCGCTACCGGCACCAATGCCACGTCGACCACCATTGCGCTGACGCTGGAGGCGCAGAAGCTCGGCGCTGATGCTGCACTCATCACCGTGCCCTACTATTCGAAACCGGGACAGAAAGGCATTGTCCACCATTTTGCGGAGGTGGCGGCGGCGAGCGATCTGCCTTTCCTCATCGATGACAGTCCCTCGCGCTGCGCCAGCAGCCTGGCGCCTGAAAGCCTTGAAGCGCTGGCATCCCTTGAGAGCATCCTCGGCGTTGTCCACGCAGGCGATGCGGCGGTCCGGCTTCAGCCTCATCTGCTCGAGCGGTTTGTCCACCTGTCCTCCGACGACAGCAGCGCGCTTTCGTTTCTGGCCTGCGGCGGCGACGGCATGCTGGCGTCGGGTACCAATGTCGAGCCGCGCCTGTTTTCCTCCCTTTATCGCTTAGCGAAGGCGGGCAACATCGCGGCCGCCACAGCGCTGCATGCCCGCCTGCAGCCGCTTATCCGGGCGCTTGCCGAAGACGCCTCGCCGGCTCCCATCAAATACGCGCTGCATGTGCTGCTCGGCACGCTCCCTGACGTTCGTCTGCCGATGGTCGGTCTTGAGGCCACCGAAAAGGCAGCGGTTTTCGCTTCCCTCACGGGGCTCGCCGAAAGCCGGCCGCACGTGCGCGCGGTTTAGATCGCACAACTTCAACCACAGCCTCGATCATCCAGCCTGAAAGGAAAGATCATGCCCTCCTCCAACGCGCGTGCCCCGGCAGCGACGATCCAGCCCGTCCCCCTGCCGCGCTTCACTATCGGCCGGAGCAAGGGCGGCGGATGGGTGGTCCAGGATCGCGAGGGGCGCGTCGGCGGTCTGTTTATCAGCGAGCATGCCGCGTTGCACTTCGCGTCAGACGAATGCGATCACGATGTCACGCAGATCGCCATCACCCGCACCCGCACACTGCTGCCGTTCGATCGGTCCGACGGCAGCGGACATGTACATTGACGAGACATCATCCACCTCAGCGGGTGCGCGCGACGGCGTTCCCGCAGGCGTTGGCGAACGCTTCTTTAACCGCCGCTTCGTATCATCGGCCCCTACCCCACGCCGAGCAGACACGATGCCGAACAAGCCGAATTTCCGCTTCACTCATTACGATCTCAAGGAGCAGCGCGCCGGAACGGTGATCGAGGTGACATTGAATGCGGTGGCCAACGTTCGGCTGATGACGTCGCCGAACTACCAGCGTTTCACTGAAGTGCTCGACTTCAAATATGTGGGCGGCGTTGCGCGCAAATCGCCCATCCGAGTGCCGATCCCCGACAGCGGTCACTGGCATCTCGTGGTCGACATGGAAGGCCATCACGGGCTTGCGGAATCATCCGTCAAGATCATTACCGCTCCATCAGGCCAGAAGCGGGCGTCGTGATCAGCGCTGATTGCGCTCTTTCCTGAGTTTCGACCACCATTCAAGCCGCTTGCGGATGTCCCGCTCGAAGCCGCGCTCAGGCGGATCGTAGAAGGTCTGGCGACCCATTTTTTCCGGGAAGTAATCCTGGCCCGAGAATGCATCCGGCTCGTCGTGGTCGTAGCGGTAGCCTTCGTTGTAGCCCTCATCCTTCATCAGCTTGGTCGGCGCATTCAGGATGTGCTTGGGCGGCAGCAGCGAGCCGTTCTGCTTGGCGGCCATGGTCGCGGCCTTGAAGGCGGTGTAGACGGCGTTCGATTTCGGCGCGGTCGCGAGATAGACGCAAGCCTGCGCCAAAGCCAGTTCCCCCTCGGGCGAGCCGAGATAATCGTAGGCATCCTTGGCGGCGTTGCAGATGACAAGCGCCTGCGGATCGGCAAGGCCGATGTCCTCGACTGCCATGCGCACCAGCCGGCGACCGAGATAGAGCGGATCCTCGCCGGCGTCGAACATGCGCGCGAGATAGTAGAGTGCTGCATCTGGATCGGAGCCGCGCACGGACTTGTGCAGGGCCGAGATCAGGTTGTAGTGGCCGTCCTGCGCCTTGTCGTAGACCGGCGCGCGGCGCTGGACGATGCGGGTCAGCCCCTCGGTATCGAAGATTTCGTCGGGGCGGGCGGCGCGCCAAACTTCCTCGGCGAGCGTCAGCACCGCGCGACCGTCGCCGTCGGCCATGCGCAACAGGCTGATGCGGGCTTCCGGCGTGAGCGGCAAATTCCTGCCCTCGATGGCCTCGGCGCGATTCAGGAGTTCCGCCAGGCTCTCGTCGTCATGCGACTTGAAGGTCAGCACGCGGGCGCGCGACAAAAGAGCGGCGTTGAGTTCGAAGGACGGGTTCTCGGTGGTAGCGCCGACGAGGATGACGGTGCCATCTTCCATCACAGGCAGGAAGCTGTCCTGCTGGGCGCGGTTGAAGCGATGGATCTCGTCGACGAAGAGCAGCGTCTGGCGCCCATCCATTCGGCGCAGACGAGCGCCCTCGAACACCTTCTTGAGATCGGCGACGCCGGAGAAGATCGCCGAAATCTGTTCGAAGGCAAGCCCCGCCTCGCCCGACAGCAGACGCGCGACAGTGGTCTTGCCGGTTCCGGGTGGTCCCCAGAAGATCATCGATCCCAACGAGCCGCTTTCGATCATTCGCCTGAGAACACCGTCCTCACCGGTCAGGTGGTCCTGACCGGTGACGTCGGCGATGGTCTGCGGGCGAAGCCGGTCCGCGAGCGGCCGCCGATTGGCGACCTCCGGCGGAATGCGCGGCGCGAAGAGATCATTGCTCATCGGAAGAACTGCCTGATGCGCTGGCCGTCGCGCTCGATCTCGACGCGCCAGAAGCTCGGATTCTGCGCCGCGAGTGTGGCGAGTTCCTTGGTGGTCTTCACGTCGGCGCTGTTGACCGAGACGATAATGTCCTTGGGCTGGAAGCCCAGTTGCTGGGCAACGGAGCCGTCCTTCACTTCCGAAACAACGACACCCGTGCTTTCGCTCGTCATGCGCAGCTCGTCGGCCACGCGCGGAGACAGGTTCTCGATGACGGCACCGGTGAAGGGTGAACGGCCGCCGATCGTACGCTGATCGCGCGGCGTCGTCTCGGGCGCCTGGCCGAGCGTCATCTTTACATGCTCTTCCTTCCCGTTATCGGTGACGGCGAGATCAACCGGCTTGCCGAGGCCGGCAGTGGTCAGCCGGTAATACAGTGCGTCGGGATGCTCCACCGCAACGCCATCGACGGCGGTAATGACTTCACCTGCCTTCAGGCCGGCCTTCGCGGCCGGGCCGCCTTCCGTGACCTTGACCACGATGGCGCCGCGCGCCTTGCCGAGGCCGAGCGCATCGGCAACGTCGGAGGTGACCGCATCGAAGGTCGCGCCGACGTAGGGACGCTCGAAGGTCTTCACGCCCGCGTCGGCTGAGGCCAGGAACACCTTAACGAGATTGGCGGGGATGGCGAAGCCGATACCGTTGGAGCCGCCGCCGCGCGAGAAGATCGCCGTGTTGATGCCAATCAGCTCGCCGTTCATGTTCATCAGCGCGCCGCCGGAGTTGCCCGGATTGATCGAGGCGTCGGTCTGGATGAAGAAGCCGAACTCATCCTTGACGACCTGGTTGCGCGCGAGCGCCGAGACGATGCCAGAGGTGACCGTCTGGCCGACACCGAACGGGTTACCGATGGCAAGCACGAGGTCGCCGACTTCAACGGCGTCGGAGTTGCCGATCGGAAGCGCCGGGAACGTCGCCTTGGTATCGACCTTGAGTACCGCGAGGTCCAGGCGGTCGTCCTTCAGCACGACCTTGCAGGGAAACTCGCGTCCATCCGAGAGCGCGATCTTGATTTCGTCGGCGCCCTCGATGACGTGGTTGTTGGTCACGATCGTGCCGTTCGCCTCGACGATGACGCCGGAGCCGAGCGAGGACTGCTTCTGGGTACGGTTCGGCATCTGCTGGCCGAAGAACTGCTCGAAGAAGGGATCGCCGGCAAACGGCGACTGACGGCGCACGGTCTTTTCAGCGTAGACGTTCACCACCGCACCTGCCGTCTGCTTGACGAGCGGCGCGAAGGACAGCTGCATTTCCATCTGGCTCTGCGGGACTGTTTTTGCGGTCTGGGCATGAGCGTTGATCGGCAGTGCAAGCACCAGAGCAAGCAGCGGCAGAGAGGCGCGCTTCAACAGGTCGTGCATAAGAATCCCTTCTTGAAATCGTCTTGAGAGAACGTTGTAGTGCCGGACGCTAGAAAGGAAAGAGGGCATAAGCATGGACGAATAAGGCGGGTCAACCGATGCGCTATACACTTGCCAAACTGAGTCAGGAACGACAGGCATGCAACTGATATCAAAGGCCAAACTATGGGCGAAATCACTGAAGCGTGACATCGTCGCGCTGTGGCTTGCCGCGCGCGACAGGCGCGTGCCTTGGTACGCCAAGGCGGTTGCGGGCGGTGTTGCCGCTTACGCGTTGTCACCGATCGACCTCATCCCCGATTTTATTCCCGTGCTCGGCTATCTCGACGATCTCCTCATTGTGCCCTTGGGCATCATGCTCGCCGTCAGGCTCGTGCCCCCCGACGTCTTGGCAGAGTTGCGCTTGGAGGCGGCCGCACGCCTCGAGCGACCGTCCAGCCGTGCCGGATTGATCGTCATCCTTGCCATCTGGTTTTGCTGCATCATCTTCGTCGGCATGGCATTCTTGAGAGCCAGCTGACCAGACAGGACCCCTTGCATGACGCGATATCGCCAGCCTCTTCTTTTCACCGCCGCCGCCTTGCTGCTTTCCTCCGCCGGGATAAGCCATGCGGCAAGCTTCGATTGCGAGGCGAAGGAGCTGAAGCCCGACGAGAAGGCGATATGCGACAACCGCTCGCTCAACGACGCCGATGTGAAGATGGTAACCACCTTCGACCTTTTGTCCGGCCTGCTCGCCATGGGCTCGCGCGGCACGATGCAAGACGAGCAGACGGCATGGCTGAAGAAGCGCCAGGAGTGCGCCGCCGATGTCGCCTGCATCCAGGCCGCCTACGACGAGCGGCTGAAGCAGCTCGGCGAAAGCTACAAAAACATAAACCGGCCGCTTTGAGGCGACCGGTTTAATAGAGCAGCCGACTTTTAATCAGTGGGTTCAGCGATCGCCGAGATCGCGCACTGCGCCACGGTCGGCGCTGGTTGCGAAGGCGGCGTAGGCCTTCAGCGCCGTCGTGACGTTCCGCTTGCGCTTTTCAGCCGGCTGCCAGCCCTTGGCATCCTGTTCGGCGCGGCGGGTTGCGAGTTCCTGATCATCGACACGCAGGCTGATCGTGCGGTTCGGGATATCGATATCGATCATGTCGCCTTCGCGGACCAGGCCGATGGTGCCACCATTGGCCGCTTCCGGAGAGGCGTGGCCGATCGACAAACCCGATGTACCGCCGGAGAAGCGGCCGTCGGTGATCAGCGCACATGCCTTGCCAAGACCCTTCGACTTCAGGTAGCTCGTCGGATAGAGCATTTCCTGCATGCCAGGGCCACCCTTCGGGCCTTCGTAACGGATGACGACGACGTCGCCGGCGACGACTTCGTTGGACAGGATCGCCTTTACGGCTGCATCCTGGCTTTCATAGACCTTGGCCGGACCGGAGAACTTCAGGATCGATTCATCGACCCCCGCCGTCTTCACGATGCAGCCATCCAGCGCGAGGTTACCCTTCAGAACGGCGAGACCGCCATCCTTTGAGAAGGGATGCTGGGCATCGCGGATGACACCCTTCTCGCGGTCGAGGTCGAGTTCTTCCCAACGCGAGCTCTGGCTGAAGGCAACCTGCGTGGGCACGCCGCCGGGAGCGGCGCTGAAGAGGTCGAACGCGGCCTTGTTGTCGGTGACCGCGACATCCCACTGCGCCAGCGCTTCGCGCATGGTCGGAGCGTGGACCGTCGGAAGATCGACGTTCAGCAGACCGGCACGGTCGAGTTCGCCGAGGATGGCCATGATGCCGCCGGCGCGGTGAACGTCTTCCATGTGAACGTCGGCCTTGGCGGGCGCGACCTTCGACAGGCAGGGAACGCGACGCGACAGGCGATCGATATCGTCCATCGTGAAATCGATCTCGCCTTCATGTGCCGCCGCGAGAATGTGGAGCACGGTGTTGGTCGAACCGCCCATGGCGATATCGAGTGCCATCGCGTTTTCGAAGGCGCCCTTGCTGGCGATGGTGCGCGGCAGAGCGGTAACGTCGTCCTGCTCGTAATAGCGCTTGGCGAGCGCCACGACGCGACGACCGGCTTCGAGGAAGAGTTCCTTGCGGTCCGAGTGGGTGGCGAGCGTCGAGCCGTTTCCGGGTAACGACAGACCCAGGGCTTCCGTCAGACAGTTCATCGAGTTCGCCGTGAACATGCCGGAGCAGGAACCGCAGGTCGGGCAAGCGGAACGCTCGATGACGGCGACGTCTTCATCGCTGATCTTGTCGTCGGCGGCTGCGACCATGGCATCGACGAGGTCGAGCGCGACCTTCTTGCCGTTCAGCACCACCTTGCCGGCTTCCATCGGACCGCCGGAGACGAAAACCGTCGGGATGTTGAGGCGCAGCGAGGCCATCAGCATACCGGGGGTGATCTTGTCGCAGTTGGAGATGCAGACCATGGCGTCGGCGCAGTGGGCGTTGACCATGTATTCGACGCTGTCGGCGATCAGTTCGCGCGAGGGCAGCGAATAGAGCATTCCGTCATGGCCCATGGCGATGCCGTCGTCGACGGCGATGGTGTTGAACTCCTTGGCGACGCCGCCGGCCGCTTCGATCTCGCGGGCGACGAGCTGGCCGAGGTCCTTCAGGTGGACGTGGCCCGGCACGAACTGGGTGAAGGAGTTGACCACCGCGATAATCGGCTTGCCGAAATCCGAATCCTTCATGCCCGTGGCGCGCCAAAGGCCGCGCGCACCTGCCATGTTGCGACCGTGGGTCGTGGTTCTCGAACGATAAGCTGGCATTGGCGTTTCCTCACAACATCGGAAGTCTTCTGCGATACCGGACGCGCCGTACGGACACCGTCATGCTATCGCTACTCTTTGGAATTGTCCTAATCCAAAGAGTATATGCTGTCACTACCGGGAAAGGCAAAAGCGGTACTCCTCGGTACGCCTCAGGCGCCCATCGACCATATACGTGGGAAGAACGCGATTTGTTACAGGCTGACGCCACGATTTCGCTACACAAAAAGTTGGCTTTCCGGCCGGTAGTTTCAAGGCGTAAACAGTGATCCGAAACGAGCTTGAATGCGTTCAAGTTCAATGCCGAGCCCTGTTGCTCAGGAGGAATCCATGCCCGTCTATCGTCCACCCAAGATTGCTTCTTCGGAGATCACGCCGCGCCAGGTCTATCTCGGCCGCCGCCAATTCCTTGGCGCCGCGGCGATTGGTGCCGCCGGTTTGCTGGGCGCCGGCAAGGCCAGTGCCGCCGCGCTCTCAGTGATAGACAGCAAATACAAGGTCGATGACAAGCTGACGCCGATCAAGGACGTGACCACCTACAATAACTTCTACGAGTTCGGCCTCGACAAGGGCGATCCGGCGGCGCTGTCGGGCGACTTCAAGCCGATGCCGTGGACGATCAAGGTCGACGGCATGGTCAACAAGCCGGGGACCTTCGATGTCGATGCGCTGATGAAGGAATTCCCGATCGAAAGCCGCACCTATCGCATGCGCTGCGTCGAGGCCTGGTCGATGGTGATCCCATGGGATGGCTTTCCACTTGCCGCGCTCTTGAGCAAAGTCGAGCCGCTGGGAAGTGCGAAATATGTCGCCTTCGAAACCGTCGTGCGCCCAGAAGAGATGCCGGGTCAGAAGGGGATTTTCCAATCGCTCGAGTGGCCCTATGTGGAAGGTCTGCGGCTCGACGAGGCCAACCATCCACTGACGCTGCTTGCCGTCGGCCTCTATGGCGAGACGCTGCCGAACCAGAACGGCGCGCCGATCCGGCTGGTCGTTCCCTGGAAATACGGCTTCAAGGGCATCAAGTCGATCGTGCGCATCACGCTGACCGACAAGGAGCCGAAGAACACCTGGCAAGTCACCAATTCGCAGGAATATGGCTTCTATGCCAATGTGAACCCCGCTGTCGATCACCCGCGCTGGAGCCAGGCGACCGAGCGGCGAATCGGCGAGAGCGGCTTCTTCGGCGCCAGCCGTCATCCGACGCTGCCGTTCAACGGCTATGGCGACGAGGTCGCTGGCCTCTATGCGGGCATGGACCTGAAGGCGAACTTCTGATGGCGACACTCTCGTTCAGCCTGCCGAAGCGATGGCATTCGGCCTCCGTCTGGCTGCTCTACGTCGTCGGGCTGGCGCCTGCCGCCTGGACTTTCTATCTCGGCGCCACCGATCAGCTGGGCGCCGATCCGGTCAAGACCTTCGAGCTGTTCCTCGGCCTGTGGGCGCTGCGCTTCATAGTGCTCACGCTCGCCGTTTCCCCTGCCCGCGATCTGCTGGGCTGGAATTATCTGCGTTATCGCCGGGCGCTTGGGCTTCTCTGTTTCTACTACGTCGCCATGCATTTCGCCGTCTACATGGTGCTTGATCAGGCGCTCGATGTCTCGGCCGTCCTCGACGATGTAATGAAGCGGCCCTTCATCATGTTCGGCATGGCAGGGCTTGTGCTGCTGGTGCCGCTGGCAGTGACCTCCAACAACCTGTCCATCCGAAAACTCGGATCGAAGTGGCTCTGGCTGCACAAGCTGATCTATATCATCGCCGCCTGCGGCGCGGTGCATTTCGCGCTTTCGACGAAGATCCTGGATCTCGAGCAGTATGTCTATGTCGGCCTGATCATACTGCTGTTGCTATATCGGTCATGGCGGCCGATTGCACGGAGCAGGAAGCGCGGGCGAAACGGACAAGGCGGCAGAACGCGTCCAGCACAGGCTGCCGGCTGAGCTCTTGTTTGATGCCGTGAACGCTGACAGACTGCCCGAATGGAAGCAGCGTCGCCTTTATATATCTACCGTGACCCTCATTTCGCCCCGGCCGGCGACACAGTCGTTGCCGCTGCGCCGCTCGACTCTGTCGTAGATGCCTATGGCGGCGGCGGGCTCGTCGGCGAGGCTGGATTGAGTGCGGCCTTTGGGGGCGCGATCGTCTTCAAGAACCACCTGACCGGTGCCTGCTTTCTCGGGATATGGGGAAAGCGCAATGCTGCCCGTTTCAAGGCCGCGCTAGAGGCGCAGGGTGATGTCGAGGTCATAGACGGCCCACCACCCGCGCGGCTTCAGCATTTCAGCAAGACTGGCCAGCGGCCGGAGCACACACGATGACAAATCAACACCCCAAACGAAAACAGCCGGGCTTTTCAGCCCGGCTGTTTTCTTTCCGGCGAACCGGAAAATATTAAGCGGCTTCGGCAGCAGCAGCTTCGGCCTCAACGCGAGCCTTGTCGGCTGCGCCCTTGGCGAAGGTGTCGCGGTCAACGAATTCGATGACAGCGAGAGCGGCGTTGTCGCCCTGGCGGAAGCCAGCCTTCATGATACGCAGGTAGCCGCCGTTGCGGGTTGCGTAGCGCGAAGCGATCGTGTCGAACAGCTTGGAAACGACGGCGGTATCGCGGATCTGCGAGATCGCCTGGCGGCGAGCGTGCAGGTCGCCGCGCTTGCCGAGGGTTACGAGCTTTTCAACGATCGGACGGATTTCCTTTGCCTTCGGCAAAGTCGTTACGATCTGCTCATGCAGGATGAGCGAGGCAGCCATGTTGGCAAACATTGCCTTGCGGTGGCTGGCGGTTCTATTCAGCTTGCGGCCGGCTTTACCGTGGCGCATTGCTATTCTCCTTCACATGCAGGCATCTCTCGCCCGCCGTTTGATGGTTAGTATTGGTCTTCGTAGCGCTTGGCGAGATCTTCGATGTTCTCAGGCGGCCATGCCGGCACTTCCATGCCGAGGTGCAGGCCCATGGAAGCGAGAACTTCCTTGATTTCGTTCAGCGACTTGCGACCAAAATTCGGCGTGCGGAGCATTTCTGCTTCGGTCTTCTGAATGAGGTCGCCGATGTAGACGATGTTGTCGTTCTTCAGGCAGTTTGCCGAACGAACGGACAGTTCGAGTTCGTCCACCTTCTTGAGGAGGGCCGGGTTGAAAGCGAGTTCGGTGACTGCTTCCTCTTCGGTTTCCTTCTGCGGCTCGTCGAAGTTGACGAACACGCCAAGCTGATCCTGCAGGATGCGAGCCGCGAAAGCGACGGCATCTTCGCCGGAAATCGAGCCATCGGTTTCGATGGTCATGTTCAGCTTGTCGTAGTCGAGAACCTGTCCTTCACGGGTATTTTCAACCTTGTAGGACACCTTCTTGACCGGCGAATAAAGGCTGTCGACCGGGATGAGACCGATCGGAGCATCTTCCGCACGATTGCGATCGGCAGGAACGTAGCCCTTGCCGTTGTTGACGGTGAATTCCATACGGATTTCGGCGCCCTCGTCGAGCGTGCAGATCACATGCTCGGGGTTGAGGATTTCGATATCGCCGACCGTCTGGATGTCGCCAGCCGTCACAACGCCCGGACCCTGCTTACGCACGACCATGCGCTTTGCGTCGTCGCCATCCATCTTGATGGCGATTTCCTTGATGTTCAGGACGATGTCGGTGACATCTTCACGAACGCCAGGGATCGACGAGAATTCATGCAGCACGCCATCGATCTGCACAGCCGTCACTGCAGCACCGCGCAGCGAGGACAGCAGAACGCGGCGAAGCGCGTTGCCGAGGGTGAGGCCGAAACCGCGCTCCAGCGGCTCTGCTACGAGCGTCGCCTTGGTGCGCGAGCTCGAAGAGAACTCGACCTTGTTCGGCTTGATCAATTCCTGCCAGTTTTTCTGAATCATATTTTTGCCTTCCGTTCGTTGCCACCATCCAATCGTGGCAACCGAGCTTGAGAAGCATCGGGAGCGACGATCCGCTCACCGATGTTGTGAATGGCGATGATCAGACGCGACGCTTCTTGCGCGGGCGGCAACCATTGTGCGGGATCGGGGTCACGTCGCGGATGGACGTGATCATGAAACCGGCAGCCTGGAGGGCGCGCAGAGCGGATTCACGACCCGAACCCGGACCGCAAACTTCAACTTCCAGCGACTTCATGCCGTGTTCCTGAGCCTTCTTGGCGCAGTCTTCAGCAGCGATCTGGGCGGCGAACGGGGTCGACTTGCGCGAGCCCTTGAAGCCCTTGGCGCCAGCAGACGACCAGGCAATGGCGTTGCCCTGTGCGTCGGTGATCGTGATCATCGTGTTGTTGAAGGTCGAGTTGACGTGAGCGACGCCCGACGAAATGTTTTTACGTTCGCGACGGCGAACGCGTACGGCTTCCTTGGCCATTTGTATCCCTTTCTTGGATCTCTGCACCGCCGTAATACCAGCGGCTACACCGGAACGAGACCTTGCGGCCCTGCCCGAAACTCAAAAGAGGCCGGCGCAGACCGCCAGCCCCCTCACCTCCGGTTTCCCGGAAATTACTTCTTCTTACCAGCGATCGCCTTTGCAGGACCCTTGCGGGTACGTGCATTGGTGTGCGTGCGCTGACCGCGGACCGGAAGGCCACGGCGATGACGCAGACCGCGGTAGCAGCCCAGGTCCATCAGACGCTTGATGTTCATCGAGGTCTCGCGACGCAGGTCACCTTCGACCTGATAATCGCGGTCGATGGTTTCGCGGATCTGCAGGACTTCAGCGTCGGTGAGCTGATTCACGCGACGATCAGCAGGAATACCGACCTTCTCGATGATTTCCTGTGCGAATTTCGAACCGATCCCGTGAATGTACGTCAGCGCGATTACAACGCGCTTTGCGGTCGGGATGTTGACGCCAGCGATACGTGCCACGCCTATTCTCCTTGCGTTCCAGTTGCCATCCGGCAAGTGGTGTCTCGTTACACGGCCTTGAAAGGCCGCAATTACAATTCAGGTTCTCAACAAGTCAAAACGATCGAACCCGGAACTTCGTCTGGAAGTCCGCGCCGACCGCATGAGATATCGCGAGTTGGCGCGGTGTTTAACGGAATCAGTGCTGAAAAGCAACCGCTCCCGCCAAGTTTTATTTCCAAAGCCTTACAGCTTCGAAAGTATGCCCTCGATCTCGCCGGTGACGTGATCGATGTCTGCCATGCCATCCACCGACTGCAACTTGCCCTTGGCATAGTAGTAGCCGATCAGCGGCGATGTTTCCTTGTAGTAAGCGCCGAGACGCGTCACCACGGTTTCGCGGTTGTCATCGGGACGGCGCTTGAAGTGAGTCGAACCGCAGCGGTCGCAGACCCCTTCCACCTTCGGCTTGACGTTGGTGTCGTGATAACCGGCACCACAGTTCGCGCAGGTGTAGCGGCCCGAAACGCGGTCCGCCAGGATCTTGTCGTCCACCTGGATCTCGACAACCTTCGACAGTTCGATGCCCTTGCCCTTGAGCATCGCTTCCGTTGCATCAGCCTGAACCAGCGTGCGTGGGAAACCGTCGAGGATGAAGCCATTCTCGCAATCGGGCTGGTCGATACGTTCCGACACGATTGCGATGACGATATCGTCTGAGACCAGCTTGCCAGCATCCATGACGGCCTTGGCGCGCTTTCCAACTTCGGTACCGGCCTGAACGGCGGCACGAAGCATGTCACCCGTGGAAAGTTGCGGAATGCCGTACTTTTCCACGATCCGCTGAGCTTGAGTCCCCTTACCCGCGCCCGGCGGCCCCAAAAGTATAAGTCTCATCGACCCCTCTTTCCTCCACGCAACTTCGATTTCTTGATCAGGCCTTCGTACTGCTGCGCGATCAGGTGACCCTGGATCTGTGCCACCGTATCAAGAGTTACGCTAACGACGATCAAAAGCGAAGTGCCACCAAGGGATAATGGGATCCCGGTTTGCGACACGAGGATTTCTGGAAGGATGCAGACGAAGACGAGATAGATTGCGCCGATGACCGTAATGCGGGTCAGAACGTAATCAATGTACTCGGCGGTACGCTCGCCCGGACGGATGCCCGGGATGAAGCCGCCATGCTTCTTCAGATTATCGGCCGTGTCCTTCGGATTGAAGACGATGGCAGTATAGAAGAAGGCAAAGAAGGCGATCAGCAGACCGTAGAGCAGCATGTAGAGCGGCTGGCCGTGGCCAAGCGCGGCGACGATCGAAGTGACCCAGGTCGGCATGTTGGTGGTGCTGGCGAAGCCCGCGATCGTTGCCGGCAAGAGCAGCAGCGAAGACGAGAAGATCGCCGGGATAACACCCGAGGTGTTGAGCTTCAGCGGCAGGTGCGAGGTATCGCCCTGGAACATGCGGTTGCCAACCTGACGCTTCGGATACTGGATCAGAAGGCGGCGCTGGGCACGCTCGACGAAGACGATGACCGCGATAACGGCGATCGCAACAACGATGACCAAGAGGATGAGGCTGGTCGACAGGGCGCCTGTACGGCCGAGTTCCAGCGTGCCGGCAAGAGCGCTCGGCAGGCCAGCGGCGATGCCGGCGAAGATGATCAGCGAGATACCGTTACCGATACCGCGCGACGTGATCTGCTCGCCGAGCCACATCAGGAACATCGTGCCGCCGAGCAGCGTGATGACCGTGGAGACGCGGAAGAAGATGCCCGGATCGACAACGAGCCCCTGCCCGCTCTCCAGACCAATGGCGATACCATAAGCCTGCAGCGTGCCGAGAAGGACGGTGCCGTAGCGGGTGTACTGGTTGATGATCTTACGGCCCTGCTCGCCTTCCTTCTTCAGGTTCTCGAGAGCCGGGACGACCGAGGTCATCAGCTGCACGATAATCGAAGCAGAAATATAGGGCATGATGCCGAGCGCGAAGATCGCCATGCGCTGTACGGCGCCGCCCGAGAACATGTTGAAGAGGCCGAGAATGCCACCAGCCTGGCCGCTGAAGGCCTGAGCGTAGGCTTCAGGGTTGAGGCCGGGAAGCGGAATATGCGTTCCCAACCGATAAACGAGGAGAGCTGCCAGTGTAAACCACAGGCGCTTCTTGAGATCCTCGGCTTTGGCGAAGGTCGAGAAATTGAGGTTGGAAGCCAACTGTTCCGCTGCAGACGCCATGCGTATCTCCGCGCTACCGGTTTCGGGCTCTGACCAAGCGAAAGGCAGAACGCCGGATCGGCATTTCTGAATTATTCAAAAGCGGGCTTCGGACGGATTGCGGGCGCAACCTATGCCTCACCCTGTTGTTCGTTCAACCTGTCCTGACGCACGTGCATCCGACCGGCTTTTGTGAGGCTCACATATGGGAGCAAAACCGCCCGGTGTGAAGCACCCCGGGCGGTTTATCATAGATTAAATTACTCTGCAGCTGCGGCAGAAAGAAGCGTGACGGAACCGCCAGCCTTTTCGATCTTTTCGACAGCCGGCTTGGAAGCACCAGCAACTTCGAACTTGACCTTTGCCTTCAGCTCGCCGTCGGCGAGAACACGAACGCCGTCCTTGACGCGACGGATAACGCCGGCAGCCTTGAGAGCTGCTGCATCAACCGTGGACTTGGCGTCGAGCTTGCCAGCGTCGATCGCTGCCTGAACACGCTCCAAAGACACGACAACGAAGTCGGACTTGAAGATGTTGTTGAAGCCACGCTTCGGCAGGCGACGGTAGATTGGCATCTGACCGCCTTCGAAGCCGTTGATGGCTACGCCCGAACGGGACTTCTGACCCTTGACACCGCGACCACCGGTCTTGCCGGAGCCCGAACCGATACCGCGGCCGAGGCGCTTACGGCTGTGGGTCGAACCTTCGTTGTCTTTGATTTCATTGAGTTTCATAGCGAATACTCCCTGCTTACTTCTCGTCGACGACGCGAACGAGATGCTGGACAGCACGGATCATGCCACGAACGGAAGGCGTATCTTCCAGCGTGCGACGACGGTGCATCTTGTTCAGCCCGAGACCGATCAGCGTGCGCTGCTGGACGTCCGGACGGCGAATCGGGCTGCCGATCTGCTCGACGGTAACCGTCTTCGCTTCGGTCTTCTTTGTAGCCTTGGCCATGGATCAGCTCCTCTTATTCTTCAGAAGCGTTACCGGAAGCGGCACGGCGAGCCTGGAGCGTTGCATACTTGATGCCGCGCTGTGCTGCGATGTCCTTCGGGTGAACCTGGTGCTTCAGAGCGTCGAAGGTAGCGCGAACCATGTTGTATGGGTTCGAGGAACCGGTCGACTTGGCGACGACGTCGTGAACGCCGAGCGTTTCGAAAACAGCGCGCATCGGACCACCGGCGATGATACCGGTACCGACCTTGGCCGAACGAAGCAGAACCTTGCCGGCGCCGTGGCGGCCGTGAACGTCGTGATGCAGTGTACGGCCGTCACGCAGCGGTACGAAGATCAGTTCGCGCTTGGCAGCTTCAGTTGCCTTGCGGATTGCTTCCGGCACTTCGCGTGCCTTGCCGTGACCAAAGCCAACGCGGCCCTTCTGGTCACCAACGACGACGAGAGCAGCAAAACCGAAACGACGGCCGCCCTTGACGACCTTCGCGACGCGGTTGATCGCGACCAGCTTGTCGACGAATTCGCTATCGCGCTCTTCGCGGTTCTGGCGATCGTCGCGCGAACCTTTTCTTTCCTGTGCCATTGTCCTTTTCCTTTTTCTTTTGCGGGTGGAACGGCAGACAAAACGAGGACCGCATCAGCCTCCCCTATCGAGGAGCGTTTGCGGTCCGGTGAAAAACCGGCCGGAGCGCTGAGCTCCGACCGGAAATCTATTAGAAGGACAGACCGCCTTCGCGAGCTGCTTCCGCCAGGGCCTTGATACGGCCGTGGTAGATGAAGGCGCCACGGTCGAATACGACTTCCTTGACGCCAGCCTTGGAGGCGCGCTCTGCAACGAGCTTGCCTACGAGGGCGGCGGCTGCCGTGTCTGCACCGGTCTTCAGAGAACCGCGCAGGTCCTTATCGAGGGTCGAGGCAGACGCGAGCGTCTTGCCTGCAACATCGTCGATAACCTGAACGTAGATGTTCTTCGAGGAGCGATGAACCGACAGGCGCGGACGACCGTTGGCCACCGACTTGAGATGACGGCGCACGCGGTTGGCACGACGTGCAAGTGCTTCTTTCCTGCTAGCCATTTCGCGTGATCCTTACTTCTTCTTGCCTTCTTTGCGAACGATACGTTCGCCGGCATACTTGACGCCCTTGCCCTTGTAAGGCTCAGGACCGCGGTATTCGCGGATTTCTGCGGCAACCTGACCGACCTGCTGCTTATTGATGCCGGTGACAACAATTTCAGTCGGCTTCGGCACAGCAATCGTGATGCCTTCCGGGGTCTGGTAAACCACGTCGTGGCTGAAACCGAGCGCCAGCTGCAGGTTCTTGCCCTGAAGCGATGCGCGGTAACCGACGCCGTTGATTTCGAGCTTGCGCTCGTAGCCGTCCTTAACACCCGTGAAGATGTTCTCGATCATCGTGCGGGACATGCCCCACTTCGAACGAGCATCCTTCGACTGCGTGAGCGGAGTCACGACAACCGCGTTGTTTTCGAGCGTAACGCCGACTTCGTCGTTTGCGACGAAGAAGAGTTCGCCCTTCGGGCCCTTTGCAGTGACCTTCTGGCCTTCGACCGTAGCCGTAATTCCAGCAGGAATCTGAACGGGCTTCTTACCGATACGAGACATTTTTATATCCTGTCTGTTCGCTATGGAGATCGATGCTCGGTATTAGAATACCGAGCAAAGAACCTCGCCACCAACGTTCTGTTCGCGAGCCTGGTGATCAGCCATCACACCCTTCGGAGTCGAAAGGATGGTGATGCCGAGACCGTTCGCGACCTGCGGAATGGACTTGACCGAGACATAAACCCGGCGGCCCGGCTTGGACACACGGCCGATCTCACGGATCACCGATGCGCCTTCGTAGTACTTCAACTCGATGTTGATTTCAGACTTGCCATTGCCGAAATCGACAAGGGCGTAGCCACGGATGTAGCCTTCAGCCTGGAGAACATCAAGAACACGTGCACGGAGCTTCGAAGCAGGCGTCGATACCGACGACTTGCGGCGAGAAGCGCCGTTACGGATGCGAGTGAGCATATCGCCCAACGGATCAGTCATTGTCATCTAACCTGCTCCTTACCAGCTGGACTTGACGATGCCCGGCACCTTGCCGAGATTGCCGAGTTCACGCAGCGCGATACGCGACATGCGCAGTTTGCGGTAGTATGCGCGCGGACGGCCCGATACTTCACAACGGTTGCGAATACGGGTCTTCGATCCATCGCGCGGCAGGGATGCCAGCTTGATCGAGGCCTTGAACCGGTCTTCGATCGGAAGAGCCTGGTTCATGATGATCGCCTTCAACTCAGCCCGCTTTGCGGCCTGGTTGGCGACCGTAATACGGCGGCGCTTGTTCTTTTCAACTGCGCTGGTCTTCGCCATGTGTGGTTCCTTTTCTACGCTCGTCGTTACGGTTACTGACGGAACGGGAAGTTGAACTCTGTCAGCAGAGCCCGTGCTTCGTCGTCCTTGGTGGCCGTCGTGCAAACGATGATGTCCATGCCCCACATCTGATCAACCTTATCGTAGTTGATCTCAGGGAACACAATGTGCTCCTTGATGCCCATGGCGAAGTTGCCACGGCCGTCAAAGCTCTTCGGGTTCAGGCCGCGGAAGTCGCGAACGCGCGGAAGCGCGATGTTGATCAGGCGGTCCAGGAACTCATACATGCGAGCGCCGCGCAGGGTAACCTTTGCGCCGATCGGCATATCTTCGCGGACCTTGAAGCCAGCGATGGAGTTACGTGCACGGGTGATGACCGGCTTCTGACCAGCGATAGCGGCCAGGTCAGCTGCGGCAACAGTCGGCTTCTTCGAGTCAGCCGTTGCTTCACCAACACCCATGTTGATTACGATCTTGTCGATCTTCGGGATCATCATCTCGTTGGCGAAGGAGAACTTCTCCTGCATCGCCGCGCGGATCCGCTCGACATATTCCTTCTTGAGCCGCGGCTCGTACTTTGCCTCAGCCATCAGATCACCTCACCGGAACGCTTGGCCACACGGACCTTCTTGCCGTCAACAACCTTGAAACCAACGCGGGTCGGCTTGCCGTCCTTGTCGATGATCGAGACGTTGGACAAGTGAACCGAGGCTTCCTTGCTGATGATGCCGGCTTCCTGGGTCTGCGTCTGGCGCTGGTGGCGCTTCACGACGTTGACGCCACGGACGACGGCGCGATCTTCCTTGGGCAGAACCTGAAGGACTTCGCCGGTGCGGCCCTTGTCCTTGCCTGCGAGCATGACGACCGTGTCGCCCTTACGAATCTTTTGCATCGTTCGTGCTCCTTACAGTACTTCTGGAGCGAGCGAGATGATCTTCATGTGGTTCTTGGCGCGAAGTTCGCGCGGAACCGGTCCGAAGATACGGGTGCCGATCGGCTCTTTCTTGTTGTCGATGAGGACTGCTGCATTGGTGTCGAAGCGGATGATGGAACCATCAACGCGACGGATTTCCTTGGCGGTGCGAACGACAACCGCCTTCATCACGTCACCCTTCTTCACGCGGCCGCGCGGAATAGCTTCCTTGATCGAAACGACGATGACGTCGCCGATCGAGGCATACTTGCGCTTAGAACCGCCCAGCACCTTGATGCACATGACACGACGTGCGCCGGAATTATCCGCCACGTCGAGGTTTGTTTGCATCTGAATCATATCAGGTCGCCTTCTTGTGTTTACCGGAATGGTTGGGCTGACGCCCCCTACCCCGGCATATGAAAATTGTCAGCCGGCCGCTTGCCACGAGAGCAGGCGAAAACACGGCAATAGCTTGACTAGCGCGGGATCGATCGTGCCAGGGTGGTTTCCCAAACGGGACCTTCCGTGCGCTCAAAGCAAAAGAACGCTCGACGAACGAGCGTTCTGACGCTGCTTCATACAGAAATTTCCGCGAGACGCAAGGCCTCGCGAGAAATTCTTACTTTGCCTGGGCGGAAATAACCGTCCAGCGCTTGTCCTTGGAGATCGGCGCGCATTCCTCGATGGATACGGTATCGCCAATCTTGTACTGATTGTTTTCGTCGTGGGCCTTGTACTTCTTGGAACGACGAACGGTCTTCTGCATCAGCGGATGAGCGAAACGACGCTCAACGCGGACAACTACAGTCTTCTCGTTCTTGTCGCCAACGACGACGCCCTGCAGGATGCGCTTCGGCATATTCTTAGGCCTTTGCTTCTGCCGCCTTCTGGCGGGCAATGGTTTTCACGCGGGCGATGTCCTTGCGAACTTCGTTGACGCGGGAGGACTTTTCGAGCTGACCGGTGGCCTTCTGGAAGCGCAGGTTGAACTGCTCCTTCTTGAGGTCGGCGAGCTTGTCCTTGAGCTGATCGGCCGTCAGGCCGCGAACTTCTTCGGCTTTCATGTGCCTTGCTCCTTACTCTGCAATGCGCTGTACGAAGCGCGTCTTGACCGAGAGCTTGGCAGAGCCGAGGCGAAGCGCTTCGCGAGCGATTTCTTCGCTGACGCCGTCGATCTCGAACATCATGCGGCCTGGCTTGACCTTGCATGCCCAATATTCAACAGAGCCCTTACCCTTACCCATACGGACTTCGGTCGGCTTTGCGGTTACCGGAACATCCGGGAACACGCGGATCCATACACGGCCAGCACGCTTCATGTAGCGCGTGATCGCGCGGCGGGCCGCTTCGATCTCGCGTGCATTTACGCGGTTTGGCTCCTGAGCCTTAAGGCCGAATTCACCGAAGGCGAGGTCGGAACCACCCTTGGCGACGCCCTTGATGCGGCCCTTAAATTGCTTGCGGTACTTGGTACGCTTTGGCTGCAACATTTTCTTATTCTCCGAACTTATCTGCCACCAACGCTATTAAGCGTTGTCGCGGCGACGATCGCGGTCACGGCTAGCCGGACCCTGAGCATCACCCTCGAGTGCGCGGCGCTCGGAGGCCATCGGATCATGCTCAAGGATTTCGCCCTTGAAGATCCAAACCTTGATGCCGCAGATACCGAAAGCGGTTTCCGCTTCGGCTGTGCCGTAGTCGATGTCAGCGCGCAGCGTATGCAGCGGCACGCGACCTTCGCGGTACCATTCTGTACGAGCGATTTCAGCACCGCCGAGACGGCCCGCGCAGGTGATCTTGATGCCTTCGGCGCCAAGACGCATTGCTGACTGAACGGCGCGCTTCATGGCGCGACGGAAAGCAACACGACGCTCGAGCTGCTGAGCGATCGACTGGGCGACCAGAACAGCGTCGACTTCCGGCTTGCGAACTTCAACGATGTTGAGGTGCGTTTCGGAGTTCGTCATGTCCGACAGCTTCTTGCGGAGCTTGTCGATGTCTGCGCCCTTCTTGCCGATGATCAGGCCAGGACGAGCCGAGTGGATCGTGACGCGGCACTTCTTGTGCGGACGCTCGATAACCACCTTGGAGATACCAGCCTGCTTCAGTTCGCTCATGACGAACTTGCGCATCTTCAGGTCTTCGTGCAGCAGCTGACCGTATTCGGCATTGTCCGCGAACCAGCGGCTATCCCAGGTACGGTTGATGCCAAGACGGAAACCAATTGGATTGATTTTCTGACCCATTATGCGGCCTCCTCGGTGGCGGCTTCAACTTCGCGAACAACGATCGTGAGGTGCGCAAAGGGCTTTTCGATGCGCGATGCACGACCACGGCCACGAGCGTGGAAACGCTTCATGACGATCGACTTGCCAACGTAAGCTTCCGCTACGACCAGCGAGTCAACGTCGAGATCATGGTTGTTCTCGGCGTTTGCGATCGCAGATTCGAGCGTCTTCTTGACGGCGCCTGCGATGCGCTTGCGGGAGAATTCCAGCTCAGCGAGTGCGCGCTCGACCTTCTTGCCGCGGATAGCCGCGGCAACCAGGTTGAGCTTCTGTGGGCTGACGCGGAGCGTGCGGGCGACTGCTTGCGCCTCGTTGTCCTTCAGCCGGCGTTCGGCTTTTGCCTTGCCCATCGTTACTTCCTCTTTGCCTTCTTGTCCGCACCGTGACCGTAGTAGGTCCGGGTCGGAGAGAATTCACCGAATTTGTGACCGACCATGTCTTCATTGACGTTGACCGGAATATGCTTGCTGCCGTTGTAGACGCCGAAGGTGAGACCGACGAACTGGGGCAGGATCGTGGAGCGACGGCTCCAGATCTTGATTACTTCTGCACGTCCGCCTTCACGAACCTTCTCAGCCTTCTTGAGAAGATAGCCGTCAACGAACGGACCTTTCCATACTGAACGAGCCATTGGAGACTTCCTCTCTTACTTCTTACGCTGATGACGCGAGCGCATGATCATCTTGTCGGTCGACTTGTTCGACCGGGTGCGCTTGCCCTTGGTCGGCTTACCCCAAGGGGTAACCGGGTGACGACCACCGGAGGTGCGGCCTTCACCACCACCGTGCGGGTGGTCGACAGGGTTCATGACGACACCGCGGTTATGCGGACGCTTGCCGCGCCATACCGTACGACCGGCCTTGCCGTCGTTGATGTTGGCGTGGTCAGGGTTCGAAACCGCACCGATCGAAGCAAGGCAGGAGCCAGGCACGAGGCGCTGTTCGCCAGAGTTCAGGCGAAGGATCGCCAGACCCGCATCGCGGCCTACGAGCTGTGCGTAGGAACCGGCGGAGCGAGCGATCTGACCGCCCTTGCCCGGCTTCATCTCCACGTTGTGGATGATGGAGCCAACCGGGATGTACTGCAGGGGCATGGTGTTGCCCGGCTTTACGTCCACAGCCTTTTCGGAGGCGATGACCTTGTCGCCGGCAGCAAGGCGCTGCGGAGCGATGATGTAGGCCTGCTCGCCGTCGGCGTAGGAGATGAGCGCGATGAACGCGGTACGGTTCGGGTCGTATTCGATACGCTCGACCGTGCCTTCAACCTCGAACTTGCGACGCTTGAAGTCGATCAGACGATACGTACGCTTGTGACCGCCGCCGATGAAGCGAGCCGTGATGCGACCGAGGTTGTTACGACCGCCGCTCTTGGTCAGACCCTGCGTCAGCGCCTTGACCGGCTTGCCCTTGTAGAGCGAAGAGCGGTCGACGATGACCAGCTGACGCTGGCTCGGGGTCGTAGGATTGAATGTTTTCAATGCCATGTTTTTATTCCTCAGAGACCGGTGGAGACGTCGATCGTCTGGCCTTCAGCCAAAGTCACGATTGCCTTCTTCACGTCCTTCTGCTTGCCGACAAAACCGCGGAAACGACGGGTCTTGCCCTTGCGGAGCAGAGTGTTGACGGCCGTGACCTTGACGCCGAAGAGCGCCTCGACTGCAGCCTTGATTTCCGGCTTCGACGCCGTCTTAGCGACGTTGAAAACAACCTGGTTGTTTTCCGATACCAGCGTGGACTTTTCGGTGATCGACGGCGAGACGATCACATCATAGTGGCGAAGATCGGTCACTTGAAACGCTCCTCTAGAGCTTCAACGGCAGCCTTGGAAAGCACGAGCTTGCCACGGCGCACGATGTCATAAACGTTGATGCCCTGGATCGGCAGAACATCGATGTTCGGGATGTTCTTGGCTGCGAGCTTGAAGTTGCCATCAAGTTCGGCGCCGCCGATGAAGAGAGCGTTGGTCAGGCCGAGCGTTGCGAAGGTCGAAGCCAGCGCCTTGGTCTTTGCTTCAGCAGCAACCAGGTTGTCGATGATGATGACATCATCGGACTTCAGCTTTGCCGACAGAGCAAGACGCAGGCCCAGAGCGCGAACCTTCTTCGGAAGGTCGTGTTCGTGGCTGCGAGCAACCGGGCCGTGAGCCTTACCACCGCCGCGGAACTGCGGAGCGCGAGCCGAATGGTGACGAGCGCGGCCCGTACCCTTCTGCTTGTACATCTTGGCACCGGTGCGCCATACGTCGGCGCGGCCCTTTGCCTGGTGGGTGCCCTGCTGCTTCTTGGCAAGCTGCCAGCGGATTACGCGGGCGAGAATGTCTTCGCGGGGCTCGAGGCCGAAAATCGCGTCAGAAAGAGAAACCTTCCCTGCGTCTTTTCCCTCGAGGGTCTTGACGTTGAATTCCATTGGTCTGGCTCCCTTACTTCGCGGCCGACTTGACGGCGTCGCGCACAATGATCCAGGCACCCTTGGAACCGGGTACTGCACCCTTGATCAGGATCAGACCGCGATCTTCATCGGTCGAAACCACTTCCAGGTTCTGAGTCGTAACGCGCGTCTGGCCCATGTGACCAGCCATCTTCTTGTTCTTGAAAACCTTGCCCGGATCCTGGCGCGAGCCCGTCGAACCGTGCGAGCGGTGCGAAACCGACACACCGTGCGTGGCGCGCAGACCGCCGAAGCCGTGGCGCTTCATGGCGCCGGCAAAGCCCTTACCAATCGTCGTGCCGGTGACATCGACGAGCTGACCGGTGGCGAAGTGGCCAGCCTTGAGCTCGGTGCCGACGTCAAGCAGGTTGTCTTCCGAAACACGGAATTCAGCCAGCTTTGCCTTCGGCTCGACGTTGGCGATAGCGAAGTTGCCGCGCATCGCCTTGGACGTGTTCTTGACCTTCGCCGTGCCAGCACCAAGCTGAACTGCGGCGTAGCCGTTCTTTTCTACTGTGCGCTGGGCTACGACCTGGCAGCCTTCCATACGCAGTACTGTTACCGGAACATGTTCGCCGGCGTCGTTATAGACGCGGGTCATGCCGACCTTCTGTGCAATCACACCTGAACGCATCGGTTCAATCCTTCCAACTCAGCTCGAGCTAGGCTCAGAGCTTGATCTCAACATCGACACCAGCGGCGAGATCGAGCTTCATCAGCGCGTCTACCGTCTGCGGTGTCGGGTCAACGATGTCGAGGAGGCGCTTATGCGTGCGCATCTCGAACTGCTCGCGGCTCTTCTTGTCGATGTGTGGGGACCGGTTTACCGTAAACTTCTCGATGCGAGTCGGAAGCGGAACGGGGCCCCGGACGCTTGCGCCGGTGCGCTTCGCCGTCGACACGATCTCGCGCGTCGAAGCGTCGAGAATGCGGTGATCGAACGCCTTCAGGCGAATGCGGATATTTTGGCCGTTCATTCGACGTTATCCTTGTGTTTGTTACTTACGCGCCTTTGTTCAAGGCACGGGTTGTTTTTATTCCCTAAAGGCGGACCACCGGTTTCAAAGATCGAGAGGGACGTCGGAAGCCGGCATCCCTATCCAGTCTTTAGGCCTTTCGACCCACCTTTATGTTAGTTTCAGTCTGCCGCTTCGCAAAACGAAGCAGCGCGCAAACAGCGCTTGCGCGCCATGTGCCGTATTTCTCTGTAATAAGCAAGCGGCCAAAGCCACTTGCTTCATAATAATGTCATCGAAGCGGCCGTCCCTTTCGAGACGGCCGATCTCAATGATTACTCGACGATCGAGGC
>UCJD01000008.1:0-80528 GCA_900472605.1 Hyphomicrobiales bacterium
AGGGGTTGGGGAGGGGATTTATCTGATGGTTTTGGCTTACTTCGAAACGTCCTGGCCGAAATACTTGTCGGAGATCGTCTTGTAGGTGCCGTCGGCCTTGATGTCGGTCAGCGCCTTGTTGATCGCCTCGACCAGTTCCGGCTCGCCCTTGCGAACGATGATGCCGGAATAATCGGCGTTTTCCTGCTGTGCGGCGATCTTTACCGGGGCGTCCGGCTTGTGCTTCTTGAAATCGAGGAAGGACAGGCTGTCGTTGATCGTGGCGTCGGCGCGCTTGGTCAGCACCAGCTGGATCGACTGGTCGAAACCGTCGGTGCCGACGAGCTCGGCGCCGGACTGCTCGGCAAGCTTGCCGAAGTTGCTGGTCAGCGACTGGGCCGACTTCTTGCCCTTGAGGTCGGCGAAGCTCTTGATGCTGTCGTCGCCATCGCGAACGATGAGCACGGCCTTGGAGGCGATGTAGGGCTCGGAGAAGTCATACTTCTGCTTGCGCGCATCCGTGATACCGACCTGGTTGATGACGGTGTCGTAGCGCTTGGCGTCGATGCCGGCGATCAGGCCGTCCCACTTGCCTTCGACGAACTCGGCCTTGACGCCGAGCTTTGCGGCGACTGCTTCGCCGATTTCGACATCGAAGCCGACAAGCTTGCCGCTGGCATCATGGAAGGTGAACGGGGCGTAGGTGCCTTCGGTGCCGATCTTCAGCACGCCTGCCTGCTTGATGGCGGCGAGGTTTTCGCCGGCCAATGCCGGCATCAGGGCGGCGGCCTGGATGAGAGCGGCGGTCGCGAGGGTCTTCAGGAGGTTCATGTGTCTGTCCAATTCACCAGTGTGTTCGATGGCTGGAAAATCGCAGAAAAGCCGAGGCGCGGATGCGTCAAAAACTGCGAATAAAATCGGCAACTGCGAATATTTTTCTCATTTATCACGGATTTGGTGTTCAGTGTTTCACAATGTGAAGCCATGATTTTTCGGTTGCGGCTTGTTTGCACGTTTTTATCGGTTTATGCATGATTCAATCGAGTTAAGATTGGTCAGGCTAAAACCGGCATGAACACGAACGAACTTCTGCTGCAGGAGCGCAAAAGCGTCATTTCGCGCAAACTACAGATGCATGGGCGCGTGCTTGCAGCCGAGCTTGCGGCGGAATTCGGCGTGTCCGAGGATACGGTGCGGCGCGACCTGCGCGAGATGGCGGCTGCTGGGCTCTGCGAGCGTGTCTATGGCGGCGCGCTGCCGGTTTCTCCTGCTGGTGGCAGCCTCAATCATCGAGCCGGTATCGCGCGGGACCGGAAGCAGGCGCTGGCAGCGGCTGCTGTTTCGCAGATCGCCCCCGATATGACCGTGTTCTTCGACGCCGGCAGCACCAACCTTGCGATCGCCATGGCGCTGCCGATGGATATGCCGTTGACGGCGGTGACCAATGCGCCGTCGATTGCCGCGGCGCTGATCGACAAGCCGCTCGTCAATGTCATCCTGATCGGTGGCTTGGTCGACCGACAGGTCGGTGGTGCGTTGGGCGCCAAGGCGATGCGCGACATGGAGCCGTTGTCGCCGGATCTCTGCATTCTCGGCGCCTGCGGCGTCGATATCGCGGCCGGCGTCACCGTCTTCGGCTTCGAGGATGCGGAGTTCAAGCGCTTCGTCGCGACCAAGAGCCGGCAGGTGCTCGTCGCCGTGACCTCGGACAAGTTCGGCACGGCCGCGCCGCATGGCGTGCTCTCGGTCGCCGACTGCGGCTGCCTCGTAGTCGAGCGCGATGCCGATGCCGGGATGCTGGCGCGCTATCGGGATCTTGGCTGCAAGACGCTGGTTGCCGGCCAAACCACTTAAATTTCGTTCAATGACGCGCCGGACGAGGAGTGCCGGCGCCAGTGCATATGGGAAGAGACATGGATAATCACGTCAACACAGCGCTTCCGGCAAGAAGCGGCTACGTCACCAAGAACAGGACGGCGGTGTCGCTACTGTTCCTGATCAACGGCTTCACCGTGGGTTCCTGGGCGCCGAAGATTCCCGAATTCGCGGAACGGCTGGAGCTCAGCAAATTTCATCTTGGGCTGATGATCCTGGTGCTCGGCATCGGTTCGCTGACGATGATGCCGATCGCCGGCGCACAGATCGCGCGGCATGGATCGCGGGTCGTATCGCTGGCGATGGCCGTCTGCCTGCTGCCCGGCCTGCTGGCGCTGACGCTGGCGCCCAATATCGTGACGGCGGCGATCGCGATCTTCCTGTTCGGCGGGTTCATGGGGGCCATGGATGTTGCCATGAATGCCAATGCGGTTGCTGTCGAGCAATCGATGCGGCGGGCGATCATGTCGTCCTGCCACGCCTTCTGGAGCCTGGGAGGCCTGATCGGCGCCGGCCTCGGCGGGCTGCTGATCGCGCATTTCGGCGTGTTCGCGCATGCCGTCGTCGCCACGGCGCTTGCCGCGATCACGCTCGCAGTTGCCTGGAACATGATCCTTGCCGACCAGCCGCATCCCGATACCAAGAAAGAGAAGACACGGCTGCCGATGGTGCCGCTGCCATGGCTGCTCGGTCTCGTCGCGCTGTTTTCGATGATGCCGGAGGGTGCGGTTCTCGATTGGGGCGCGCTCTATCTGCGCGAGGAACTCGGTGCTTCGGTTGCGCTTTCCGGCTTCGGCTTTGCGGCCTTCTCGCTGACGATGGCGGCGATGCGGTTCGCGGGCGATCTCGTTCGCGACCGCCTTGGCGGCGTGCGGACGCTGAGGATGTGCACCCTGTTTGCCATCGTCGGCATGCTGCTTGCCGGCTTTGCGCCGAATGCGGAGATCGCCATCCTCGGCTTTGCCTTCTGCGGCATCGGTATTTCCAACATGGTGCCGATCGCGTTCTCTGCGGCGGGTAACATTCCGCATCTGAAGGCGGGTATCGGTATCTCGGTCGTCACCACCATGGGCTATTCCGGCATGCTGGTGGCGCCGTCGGCCATCGGCTTCGTGGCGGAGCATGTCGGCTTTTCCGTCGTGTTCATTGCCCTGCCGGCGCTTCTGCTTGTCGTGCTGGCGCTCTCCAACCTGGCGCGCTATGCCGATGGCATTTCCGGTGGCGGTCACTGACAAACGTCAAACAAAGTGATGGATGGCGCGGGTTGACAAGCGGGCGGTCATGATCCACCTGAAAGACACGAAATTTAAGGGTTCAAGAGCTCTATCCATGTCTTCAGCTACGGATTTTGATCCGAAACCGCGCCGCGCATCCGTCGCCGTCGATGTCGGCGGCGTCATCGTCGGCGGCGGCGCGCCCGTCGTCGTCCAGTCGATGACCAACACCGACACGGCCGATATCGACGCTACGGTCGCCCAGGTGGCCGCTCTGTTCAAGGCCGGCTCCGAGCTCGTTCGCATCACCGTCGATCGCGACGAGAGTGCTGCCGCCGTGCCGCGCATCCGAGACCGGTTGCTGCGCCTCGGCATGGACGTGCCTTTGGTCGGCGACTTCCACTATATCGGCCACAAGCTGCTTGCCGATCATCCCGATTGCGCCGAGGCGTTGGCGAAGTACCGCATCAATCCCGGTAACGTCGGCTTCAAGGACAAGAAGGACAAGCAGTTCGGCGACATCATCGAGATGGCAATCCGCTACGACAAGCCCGTGCGTATCGGCGTCAACTGGGGCTCGCTCGACCAGGAACTGCTCACTGCCCTAATGGACCAGAACTCGGCTGTCGGTTCGCCGCTTTCGGCGCGCCAGGTGACGCGCGAGGCGATCGTGCAGTCGGCGCTGATCTCGGCCAATCTCGCCGAAGAGATCGGCCTGCCGCGCAACCGCATCATTCTGTCGGCCAAGGTCAGCCAGGTTCAGGACCTGATCGCCGTCTATTCGATGCTGTCTGAGCGCTCCGACCACGCGCTGCATCTCGGGCTCACCGAAGCCGGCATGGGCTCGAAGGGCATCGTCGCCTCGTCGGCGGCCATGGGCTACGTGCTGCAGCACGGGATAGGCGATACGATCCGCGTGTCGCTGACGCCGGAGCCGAATGGCGACCGTACGCGCGAAGTGCAGGTGGCGCAGGAAATCCTGCAGGTTATGGGTTTCCGCCAGTTCATTCCCGTGGTCGCCGCTTGTCCCGGTTGCGGGCGCACGACCTCGACGGTATTTCAGGAGCTGGCGCAGAACATTCAGAACGACCTGCGCAAGAACATGCCCGTGTGGCGCGACAAGTATCCGGGTGTCGAGGCGCTCAACGTCGCGGTCATGGGCTGCATCGTCAACGGTCCGGGTGAAAGCAAGCATGCCGATATCGGCATTTCGCTGCCGGGAACGGGCGAAAGCCCGTCGGCGCCCGTCTATATCGACGGGCAGAAGGCGATGACGCTGCGCGGCCCGAACATCGCCGGTGATTTCGAGGCGCTGGTCGCTGATTATATCGAAAAGCGTTTCGGCCAGAACAGGACGGCGGCGGAGTAATCCGCGCCGTCGCTTTCTTATCCAAAAATCAGATGCGGCTGGTGAGCAGCTTCAGCCCTGCGAAGCAGTAGAAGGCCGCCATGGCGCCTTCGATCCAGCGGCGTAGGCTGGCGTAAATCTTCAGCGCCTGCGGTGTCGAGAACAGTACCGCGTATCCCATGAATACGATAAAGCCCGTCGTCAGGCAGATGCCGACGATGAGCCCGGCAACCGATGCCGGCGCGCCCTGCGGCATGCCGAGCGCGATGATCGCCAGCCAGGCGAAGATCGCCTTCGGGTTGGTGACGTGGATTCCGTAGCCGCGCAGAAGCAGGGCGCGCGTCGACATGTTCTTCGGCGTGGTGGCCTGCTGGATATCGGGGGTGGCCCGCACGGCCTTGAAGGCCTTGTACGCGAGATAAAGCAGGTAAAGGCCGCCGAAAATCTTCAGGATTTCGAGCGCGATCGCATATGTGTGCAGGATGGTGGCAAGACCGAGGGCAGCCGCGCATGCCCAGGTGAAGGAGCCCGCGAAAATGCCGAGCGAGATCGTCATGCCGGCCTTGCGGCCATGCATCATCGACGTTGAGACGATCGCCATGATGGCCGGGCCGGGGCTGATGACCGCGACGATATAGGCGATGTAGGCAGGCAAGATCTGCGGAAGGTAGCTGAGGGTCTCGTGCATGACGCTTGTTCCCGGTCGGTCGCGCAAGGGCGCGACAATTCCAGTCGTTTTAGGCGCGGCTTATGCTACTCGGCAAGGGATCGCGACGCGAGCGGGCGCCGGAATCTTGTCTCGGTGACGCTTTTTCAGCGATTGCTGAGGCGGGAGCCTCAGCTCTTGCGCTCGGCGATGAAACGGGCCGCTTCAGCGAGAACCGCGGCGCGCGCGCCATAGGGCTTCAGCAGCGCGTCGGCTTCCTTGATATGAGCCGAGAGCGTGGCCTCGGCCCAGCCCATGCCGTATAGGCCCACCAGCGTGCCCTTGCCGCGTCCTGCATCCTTGCCGGTTGCCTTGCCCATGGTGGCGCTGTCGGCCGTCAGGTCGAGGATGTCGTCGGCAAGCTGGAAGGCGAGGCCGATCCGTTCGCCGAAGCGGCGCAATGTCGCGCGGTCCTCAGCCGGGCTGCCGGCAACGATGGCGCCCGCCTCACAGGCGAAGCGGATGAGCGCGCCCGTTTTCATTGCCTGCAGCATGACGATGCCGTGTTCGTCCGGCGCGTGCCTTTCGGCGGCGAGATCGAGCGCCTGTCCGCCGGCCATGCCGCCGAGGCCGGAGGCCCGCGAAAGCGCCAGGATCAGCGCGACCTTGCTCGCCTCGTCGATGCCTGGGGTCGAGGCGATGATGTCGAAGGCGTAGGTCAGCAGACTATCGCCGGCGAGAATGGCGGTGGCTTCGTCATAGGCGATGTGAACGGTGGGTTTGCCGCGGCGCAGGTCGTCGTCGTCCATGGCGGGCAGATCGTCGTGGACGAGCGAGTAACAGTGAACGCATTCGAGCGCCGCGCCGATCCGCAAGGCGGCGTCGCGATTGCCGCCAAGCATCATTGCCGTCTCGACGACAAGGAACGGGCGGAGCCGCTTGCCGCCGTTCAACACGGCGTAGTGCATGGCGGAGCGCAGGTTTTCCGGGCGGGCGATCTCGTCGTCCAGAACCGGTTGCGAGAGCAGCGCGTCGAGCACGCCTTCGATCTCACGGGCGTTGGCTGCGAGCCGGCTTTCGAATGTCTTCAGATGCGCGTTCATGCGGCGTTGTTTGGCACGGGCAAGCTTGGGCTTGCAACGGAATTGTCGATGGAGCCGCCAAGATTTCCTTTGTGTCTGGCAATGGCCGTTTTCAGACGGTATGGAGGAGGGGGGAACCAGACTGGGTCAGGGGAATTGGACATAGCGCCGGAGAGAGACGACAGCATTGCCATGCCGATCCACCGGCGTGCCATTCTTTGGCTGAAAGGTCGTTCGTTGATGATGCGTATCGTTCTGGCGATCGCCGTGCTGCTTGCTCTGCCCTATGTGCTGATCTTCCTTTACGTCCTTCCTTTCATCCATCCGGTCTCGACGTTGATGCTGCGCGATCTGGCGCTGCTGCGCGGCTATGACCGGCAATGGGTGTCGATCGACCAGATCTCGCCGGTTCTGGTGCAGTCGGTGATGATGTCCGAAGACGGGCAATTCTGTTTCCATGGCGGCGTCGACTGGGGCGAAATGCGGATGCTGGTCACCGACACGCTGCGCGGTGAAGCGACGCGCGGCGGCAGCACCATTCCGATGCAGACGGCGAAGAACCTGTTCCTGTGGAACAGCCGCTCCTTCGTGCGCAAGGCGATGGAACTGCCGCTGGCGGTGACCGCCGATTTTGTGTGGTCGAAGCGGCGGCTAATGGAGATCTATCTCAACATCGCCGAGTGGGGTCCGGGCATCTACGGCATCGAGGCGGCAGCGCGCCATCATTTCAAGGTGCCGGCGTCGAAGCTGACCAGCCGGCAAGCCGCCCTTCTCGCAGTCTCCTTGCCCAATCCTATCGATCGCAATGCCGGCAAGCCTGGACGTGGCCTGCGCCGGCTCGCCGCCGTCATCGAGCGGCGCGCGCGGGGTTCGGGCGATTACGTCAGATGCATTTATGACTGACATCAGAAGATGTCGTTGGTGACGTCAGACGTCATCTGGCATCGATGATCGTAACCATGAATGATCGATGCATAAGGAGAGATCGTTGGACAGGCTGACACTCTATATCGGCAACAAGAATTATTCCTCGTGGTCGTTTCGCCCATGGATCGCGATGAAAGCAGCCGGAATTCCGTTCGAGGAGGTTCTGGTTCCCTTCGACAACGCGGCAGGCAATCCTCGCTTCCGGGCATTTTCGCCGACCGGCCAGGTTCCCGTGCTGCAACATGGCGCCACTCGCGTCTGGCAGTCGCTCGCCATCATCGAATATGTCGCCGAGCTTTATCCAGAAGCCGGCCTGTGGCCTAAGGCGCGCGACAAGCGGGCCGTAGCGCGCGCGGTGTCGATGGAGATGCTGTCGGGCTTCCGAGCGCTTCGCAACGCCTGCCCGATGAACATCCGCCGCCCGAAGGGCCGGATTGCGTTGGCTGATGGCGTCATGGCCGATGTCGCGCGCATCGAGACGATCTGGCGGGATTTGCGCGCCCATTCCGGTGGGCCGTTCCTGTTCGGCGGCTTCTCGGGTGCTGACGCGATGTTTGCTCCCGTCGTCAATCGCTTCGAGATTTATGACCTCGTGACATCGGGCGATACATTGAGCTATATGAGCGCGATGAAGGCGCTGCCGGCTTGGCAGGTCTGGGAAGAGGCGGCGCGCGCCGAGCCCTGGATCGTCGAGGAAGACGAGGTCTGATCGGAGATTCACTTGAATCTCAAAAAATAAAGCTGGGGACTGGTCAAGCCCCTCCAAGGCATGTATAAGCGCGCAAAATTTCCGAAATCGCGACACGTCGTTTCGGCCGCCAGTCTGGCCGTTGGATGTGTTCGCCCGTGAAGTGGAGTAATTAAAATGGCTGTACCGAAGAGAAAAACAAGCCCGTCCAAGCGCGGTATGCGCCGCTCTGCTGACGCGCTGAAGGCACCGACCTACGTTGAAGACAAGAACTCCGGCGAACTGCGCCGTCCGCACCATATCGATCTGAAGACCGGTATGTACCGCGGCCGTCAGGTTCTGACGCCGAAGGAAAGCGCATAATTTCTGATGCGTTCCGTCTAGACGGAATTCGCAAGGCCGGCTTCATGCCGGCCTTTTGCGTTTTGGCAATAATATATCGCATGATCACTTGAAGTGACGCGGTGATTTACGGCACTATTCTTTCACCGAGGGAGAATACCGCCACATGTTCACTGCAATTCCGCTGATGGTCGTGCCTTTCATTCTCTATAATCTTGCGATGGTTGGGTTTATGGGCAGCGGCGGACTTCCCGCGCTTCACAATGACCTCATCGTACTGTCGATGATTTCAGGTGCGATCTGGAGCATGTCGCTCGGCGACCTGTTCATCGTTGTCGCGCTCGTCGTTTTGTTCTTCGAGATATTGCGCGCAACGCGCAACGCACGCGGCAGCCTGGCCAACCACATGCTGTCCATGCTTGTGTTCATCGCGTTTCTGGTGGAGTTCCTGCTTGTTCCCGATGCGGCGACGCAGGTGTTCTTCATTCTCTTGACGATCGCGCTGATCGATGTCGTCGGCGGCTTCGCGGTGTCGATCCGCAGCGCCGGGCGGGATGTCTCGATAGGGCTGTGAGTCTCGGCATCTCCCCAAGCCTCGGCCCGAGGAGATGCGAAGCGATCGGCTTTGGTATCAGAGGCTGTCGAGCTTGCTCTGAAGCGCGCGCAGCTGTTCCTTGAGTTCGTCGATGTCCTTGGCTTCGGCCTTGCGGCTTTCCTTGGCAGCTGTTGCCGGCGCCTTGAAGGGTGAGAACATCTGCATGGCCTGCTGGAACATCTCGGTGTTGCGGCGGACCTGATCCTCGACCATCTGCATCGGCAGCGCCAGATTTTTCGTCAGCGGCGTCTCACCGAAGGCGCGCGTCACCTGCTCGCGCATCTGCGCCTGCTGTTCGGTAAAGGCGCGCATGGAGTGTTCCAGGAAGCTCGGAACCACCATCTGCATCTGGTCGCCATAGTAGGTGATCAACTGGCGTAGGAAGGAAATGGGCAGCAGCGTGTTGCCGGTCTTCGATTCCTGCTCGAAGATGATCTGCGTCAACACGGAATGCGTGATATCGTCGCCGCTCTTGGCGTCCTGTACGGTAAAGTCCTCCCCCTTTTTCACCATCTCCGCCAGGTCTTCCAGCGTCACGTAGGTGCTGGTGCCTGTGTTGTACAGTCGGCGATTGGCGTATTTCTTGATCGCTACCTGGCCCTCATTCTTCGCCATATGAATCTCCCAAAGCCCGTCTTATTGTCATTGAAATTCCTCCACTTGGGAGTGTAGACGCAAAATCGGGCCGGTGACAATCTCTTTGTGCGATGCGGCAAGCCCCTTTTGGCGCAAGATAATTCACGCAGCGTAAGTTCTTTCGAAAATTCGCATGTGCTGTCTTGCCGTTTGACTTGGCGGTGAAGCTTTGTCAGTTTCAACCTATATGTGGTGGAGCTAACGAGGAGGCCTTCATGTCCAGTCAGTCTATCGTCATCGCCAGCGCCGGCCGCACGGCCGTCGGCTCGTTCAACGGCGCTTTCGCCACTGTCGCCGCCCATGAACTGGGTGCCGCGGCCGTCAAGGGCGCGCTCGATCGGGCGGGCGTGGATGCCTCCGAAGTGGACGAGGTCATCCTCGGCCAGGTGCTGCCGGCGGGCGAGGGGCAGAATCCGGCACGCCAGGCGGCGATGAAGGCCGGCGTGCCGAAGGAAGCGACCGCCTGGGGTATCAATCAGCTCTGTGGTTCGGGCCTGCGTGCCGTGGCGCTCGGCATGCAGCAGATCGCGCTCGGCGATGCGAAGATCATCGTCGCCGGCGGGCAGGAGTCCATGTCGATGGCGCCGCATGCAGCGCACCTGCGTGCCGGAACCAAGATGGGCGACATGAAGATGGTCGATACCATGATCAAGGACGGCCTCACCGACGCCTTCTACGGTTACCACATGGGCGTGACCGCCGAAAACATCGCACGCCAGTGGCAGCTGACGCGCGAGGAACAGGACGTGTTCGCCGTAGCCTCGCAGAACAAGGCGGAAGCCGCGCAGAAGGCCGGGCGTTTCGCCGACGAAATCATCCCCTTCGTCATCCAAACCCGCAAGGGCGACGTCACCGTCGATGCGGACGAATATATCCGCCATGGCGCCACCATGGAGGCGATGGCGAAGCTTCGCCCGGCTTTCGACAAGGAAGGCACGGTCACGGCCGCCAACGCCTCGGGCCTCAATGATGGCGCGGCGGCCGCCGTGCTGATGACGGAACAGGAAGCATCGCGTCGCGGCATCCAGCCGCTGGCGCGCATCGTGTCCTGGGCGACCGCCGGCGTCGATCCGCAGATCATGGGCACCGGGCCGATCCCGGCTTCACGCAAGGCGCTGGAGAAGGCCGGCTGGTCGATCAACGATCTCGACCTCGTGGAGGCCAACGAAGCCTTCGCCGCGCAGGCCTGTGCGGTCAACAAAGATCTCGGCTGGAACCCAGAGATCGTCAACGTCAATGGCGGGGCGATTGCCATCGGCCATCCGATCGGCGCGTCCGGCGCGCGCGTGCTCAACACGCTCTTGTTCGAGATGAAGCGCCGTGGCGCGAAGAAGGGACTTGCGACATTGTGCATCGGCGGCGGAATGGGCGTCGCCATGTGCTTCGAAGCGTTCTAATAGCCTGCTTTACATCGTGTCGTGATTGAGCTCCGAGGATAGCGGAGCCTTACATTTGGGGAGCGGAACATGAGCAGAGTCGCTGTTGTCACCGGCGGTACGCGCGGTATTGGCGCCGCCATTTCACTGGCCTTGAAGAGTGCAGGCTATCGGGTTGCGGCCAATTATGCCGGCAACGACGAGGCCGCCCAGGCGTTTCACGCGGAGACCGGCATTCCTGTTTTCAAGTGGGACGTGTCGAGCTACGAGGCCTGTTCCGAAGGTCTGGCGCGGATCGAGGCGGACGTCGGCCCGATCGAAGTGCTGGTCAACAATGCCGGCATCACACGCGACGCGATGTTCCACAAGATGACGCCGCAGCAGTGGCACGAGGTGATCAACACCAATCTCACCGGCCTGTTCAACATGACGCATCAGGTTTGGGCCGGCATGCGCGAGCGCAGCTTCGGGCGTATCGTCAACATCTCGTCGATCAATGGTCAGAAGGGCCAGATGGGACAGGCGAACTATTCGGCGGCAAAGGCCGGCGATCTCGGCTTCACCAAGGCGCTTGCCCAGGAAGGCGCGGCGAAGAACATCACCGTCAACGCCATCTGCCCCGGCTATATCGGCACCGAAATGGTGCTGGCGGTTCCTGAGAAGGTGCTCAACGAACGCATCATCCCGCAGATCCCGGTCGGGCGTCTCGGCACACCCGATGAAATCGCGCGCTGCGTGGTGTTTCTGGTTTCCGATGATGCCGGCTTCATTACCGGCTCGACGCTCAGCGCCAATGGCGGGCAGTTGTTCGTCTAAGGCGGGCTGCGCTTTGGCGAGGCATGCTTAGCGGATCGAGGCGGTATGTTCGGTGTCGCTGACGGTCGTCTGGTGCGACGGCTTATGCGGGGTCTTGCTCGTATCATAAGGGTTGAGCGAGGCCGCATAAGTGGCGAGCGCAATCGTCAAGATTGCCGCTGCGCCGATGATCTTCGTCATTGTCTTTCCCTCCCAAGCCGGTCGAGGCATTCCTGATCCCGACCGGTGTCGATATTGGGGCGAATTCGAGGAATTATTCGGTCATTCAACCGTTGGGGTGGTGCCGTTCCCGGACCTTCACGGGCACGCGGACGCGCACCTGGTTTTCATTGCGGAGCGCCATTGCTGCCGTTGCCAGAAATGCCGCCGCGATCAGGATGGCGGTTGCCGAATTCAGGATGATCTGGGCCATGATTTTGTCCTCTCACAGGGCCGGCGCGTTTGATGTGCCGCCGTTTCGTGAGGGAATATGAGCCTGCCGGCCGTTGCCGAATAGACCAGGCTTCGGCGACCGATTGTCAACGCTTGGTTGACAATCGTCATTTTTCGGTCACGTGGGATCGCCGCTGATCCAGGTCTGGTTGACCTTTATCCTGTCGCTCATGTGCACGAGATCGGCGCGCAAGCCGGGCGCGAGACGGCCACGATCGTCGAGCTTCAGGAAGCGGGCGGGGTAGAGCGTTGCCATGCGCAGCGCTTCTGAGAGCGACAGGTCGAGATAGGTGAGGCCATAACGGATCGCCGAGGCCATATCGACATCGGAGCCGGCGAGCGTGCCGTCGGAGAGCACCAGCCGCGAGCAGAAGGCGCCGGTCTCGCGCCGCACCGTGCGGCCGTTCAGCGTGAAGCTGTCCTCAGTGGAACCCACCAGCGACATGGCGTCGGTGACGAAGAACAGCTTGCCCTCGCCGCGCTTGGCTCTCAGCGCCGTGCGCAGCGCCTTGGGATCGACGTGGTGGCCATCGGCGATGATGCCGCACCAGACGGCCGGGTGATCGATTGCTGCTCCGGCAAGGCCCGGCGTGCGATGGCCGAGCTGGCTCATGGCGTTGAAAAGATGCGTCACGCCACGGGCGCCGGCGTCGAAGCGCGCCTCGGCGGCTTCGCTCGAGCAATCGGAATGACCGATGCTGACGGTGACGCCCGCTTCGCTCAGCTCACGCACCTGTCGCTCTGTGACCTGCTCGGCCGCCATCGTCACCAGCAGCGTGCCGATCGCCTCTGCGGCGGCGGAAAGCGCCTTGACGTCGCGGTCGTCAACCGGGCGCATCAGTTCGGCCAGATGCGCGCCCTTGCGTGATGGCGCGAGATGCGGACCCTCAAGGTGGAGGCCGACAACGCCCCGGTTCGTCTTGACGGCTTGCCTCGCGGCGTCGATGGCGGCGGCCGTCGCCTCGCCGGTATCGGTGATCAGCGTCGGCAGCAGCGACGTCGTGCCATAGGGACGATGCCCCTCGGCGATCCGGTACATGGAGGCGGGCGACGGTTCGTCGTTCAGCATGCGGCCGGCGCCGCCATTGACCTGGGCGTCGATGAAGCCGGGCGCGAGAATGCCGCCGTCAAGCGCGATCGTCTCGCCATCCGGCAGGTCGTTCAGGCCGGCGATCGTCTCGATCCGCCCGTCGGCGACGACAAGCGCCTTGTCGTCGTGAAAGCGCTCGCCGTCGAAGATGCGGGCGCCGGTAAAAATCTTGCGCGACATCAAACGGTCTCCGTCACCTTCAAGAGGTTCGCCGGCTTGTCGGGGTCAAAGCCCTTGCGGCGGGTGACGGCCTCGATCATGCGGTAGTAGACCAGCAGCGAGACGAGAGGGTCCAGCAGGCCGTTGCCGGTCGTGGGTACGCGCAGGTTGATGCCGGGTAGTTCCTTGGTCGAGAAGGGCACCGTGGTGGCGCCGAGCTTGCTCAGGCGCTCCAGCGCCTTGACGTTGTTGGCATAGGCGGCGTCATCGGGCGTGAAGGCGAGGATCGGGAAACCCGGTTGCACCAAGCGCATCGGGCCGTGCATGAGTTCAGCGAGCGAGAATGCCTCGGCATGAAGGCCGGAGGTTTCCTTGGCCTTCAGCGCTGCCTCGAGCGCGATGGCGAAAGCCGGGCCACGGCCGCCAGTGTAGAGCGAGGTTGCGTTGAACAGCACGTCTTCGGCGGCGGCCGTGTCGATGCCCGATGTGGCGCTGAGCGCTTCGGGAAGCTTTTCAAGCGCGGCCTTAAGGTCGCCGCTGGCGCCGATTGCCGCCGTTACGCCTGACAGGGCCGCGACCGAGGCGATGAACGACTTGGTTGCCGCGACGCTCTTTTCGGCGCCGGCGTTGAGGTCGAGTACGAGATCAGCCTGCTTGGCGAGCGGGCTATCGGTGACGTTGACGACGGCAATGGTGGTCGCGCCGCCGCGCTTGGCCGCTTCCTGAAGCGCCACGATATCGGGGCTTGCACCCGACTGCGATACGGTGAAGTGAATGCCGCCCTTGAGGCGTAGCGGGGTGCCGTAGACCGACGCGATCGAGGGGCCGATCGAGGCCACCGGAATGCCGCAGGTGATCTCGAACAGATATTTGAAGAAGGTGGCCGCATGGTCGGACGAGCCGCGCGCGGCGGTGGTGACGACGCTTGGCGCATTCTTGGAGAAGAGCTTGGCGATCTCGTCGAAAACAGGCTTTTCCTTGCGCAGCAGCGTGGCGACCACATCGGGAGACTGGCCGGCTTCCTGCAACATCAGCGACTGGGGTTCACTCATAGCTCGTCTCCAATTCTCAATTCTGCAACAAAATCATATGCATCGCCACGATAGTGGGAGCGGGTGTATTCAACGACGCGCTGGTCTTCCAGGCGCGATACGCGTTCGATCAGAAGGGCGGGCGCGCCGGCCGCAACGTCGAGCGCTGCAGCCGAGGTCGCGTCAAGCGTGACGGCGGAGAGCTTCTGCAACGCGCGCACCGGGCGATGGCCGCTTGCGGTTAGCGCGTCGTAGAGCGAGCCTTCGCCGCCGGCGGTGTCATCGAGAAACTTCACGGGGACCACGGAGCGATCGATCGCCAGCGGCAGCCCATCGGCAAGGCGCAGGCGATCGAGGCGCAACACGCGCTCGTCGACGCCGAGCCCCAGCAGAAAAGCCTCGTCCGGCGAGGGCTTGTTGATGGTGCGAGATAAAATCCTCGCCGCCGGCACACGGCCGCGCGAGCGCATGTCTTCCGAGAAGGACGAAAGCCGCCAGAGCGACTGCTCCATGCGTTCGACCTTGGCGGAGACAAAGGTGCCGCTGCCGTGTCGCGATTCCAGCGTGCCTGAATTCAGGAGGTCGCGATAGGCAGTGCGCACCGTCACGCGGCCGATCTTCAGGGCCTCAGCCAGATCGCGCTCGCTCGGCAGCGCAGCGCCGGGCTTCAGCAGCCCTTCATTGATCAGACCGGTCAGTGTCTGTGCGAGACGACGATAGAGAGGCCCGCTGCGCGCTGTGTCGCGCAGTCCGCGTGCGTCGATCTCCGCTATCAGACTGGTTCTATCCATGAGGTTAAAATAGAACCTCTTTGGAACCAATTGCAAGTGCTATGTTCAACGAAAAAACCCTCGCAGAGCTTTGCGAGGGTTTGATGACGTCAGAAGAGTTCGACCCGCCGCCGTCAGCTCTTCGAGAAAATGTAGTCCGTTTCCTGGCGCAGCACTTCGCCGGGGCGGAGGACGGCGTTGGGGAAGCCCTTTTGGTTGATGGCATCGGGCCAGATCTGCGTTTCCAGGCAGAAGCCGGCGAAGGGACCATATTTGCGGCCGCCGATGCCGGGCACCGGCACATCGAGCTTGAAGGCGGCGTAGAACTGGACGCCGGGCTCTGTCGTGCGGACTTCCATCGAGACGCCGGAATAGAGGCTGCGTGCCAGGACCACGGAGCGCTTGGCAACACGGTCGGACGAGAGGCAGAAATTGTGGTCGTAGAGCGCCTGGGTGTCGCCCTCGAAGCGCTTCAGCGAGGCCATTTCGCGGAAGTCGAAGACCGTGCCTTCGACCGGGCGGATCTCGCCTGTCGGGATCTGCCGCTCGTCTGTCGGAAGATAGGCGTCCGCCGCGATCATGATGTCGTGGCCAAGCGTGTCGTCGCGACCGTCGAGATTGAAATAGGCGTGCTGGCAGACATTGGCGATGGTCGGCTGGTCGCTCGTCGTCTCGTAGACGACAGAGAGTTCGCCATCGCCATGCACGCGGTAGGTGACGAGGATGGTGCAATTACCGGGATAGCCGCCGCGGCCATCGGCATCGACGATCTTCAGGACGACGCGGTCGCTGTCATGCTCGACGATCGTCCAGTTGCGCAGCGCGATATTTTCGAAGCCGCCATGCAGGTGGCTGACGCCGTTTTCGTTGAGGTCGAGCTGATAGTCCTTGCCGTCGAGCGTGAACTTCCCGCCGCCGATACGGTTGGCGTTGCGGCCGGGCGTCGCGCCGAAATAGGCGGAATGGGCGGGATAGTTGTCGAAGTCATCGAAGCCGAGGGTGAGCGGCGCATCATGGCCTTCGAGCCTGAGGTCCTGGATGACGGCACCCCAGGTGATCACCTTGGCGGTCAGGCCGCCGCCCGAGATTTCGACGCGATGGACGGTTTCGCCCGTCTTCGTCGTTCCAAAAACGTCCCGCTTCAATCCATCCGCCATTCTGTTTCCTCCCCGGTTCGCGTCCGCAATTTCGCGACGGAACCTGCTCTCAATTGAGTGAAACCGCAACCGCCGCGATATAAAAAACAAGCGCCGCCGGTCAGGTCCGGCGGCGTATCAAGCACGGCGAAAAGCCTCAGCCGTCCTCGCCGATGTCTTCCAGATTGTAGGGTGTTGTCTGGTAGATTTCATTGATCCAGTTGCCGAAGAGCAGATGCGCATGGCTGCGCCAGCGGTTCTGCGGCGGGATGGACGGGTCGTTATGCGGGAAATAATTGTGCGGCATCTTGATCGGAATGCCGGCATTCACGTCGCGGAAATATTCGTCGCCGAGCGATGTCGAATCATATTCCACGTGATTGAAGATATAGAGCCGGTTGCCCTTCTTCTCGTGCACGAGGCAAACGCCCATCTCGCTCGATTCCATCAGGATTTCGAGCGTGCCGGATTGCTCGATATCGGCGCGGCGCACTTCGGTCCAGCGCGAGACTGGAACCTCGAAATTGTCGGAGAAACCGTTCAGATAGACCGACGACGGCTTGAGGTTCTTATGGCGATAGACGCCGAAGGCTTTTTCCGTCAGCGCGTGCTTCGGAATATCGTGGAAATGGTAGATCGCGGCCATCGCGCCCCAGCAGACATTCATCGCGGAGTGCACGTTGGTGCGCGTCCAGTCGAAAATCTGCTGCATTTCATCCCAATAAGTAACGTCTTCGTATGGAAGCGTTTCGATCGGCGCGCCTGTGATGATGAAGCCGTCGAACTTCCGGTGTTTGATCTCCTCCCAGGTCTGGTAGAAGGAGAAAAGATGATCTTCCGAGGTGTTTTTCGCCTTGTGGTTCCCGACGCGAACAAGCGACAGCTCGACCTGCAGCGGCGAGGCGCCGATCAGGCGCGCCATCTGGATCTCGGTCTTGATCTTGTTCGGCATGAGGTTCAAGAGCCCGATCTGCAGGGGGCGAATGTCCTGACGGATCGCGGCCGTCTCGGTCATCACGCGCACACCTTCCTGAACCAGGGTTTCAAAGGCGGGCAGGGTATCGGGGATCTTGATCGGCATAGCGGTCACTCGATGAAAAATACGAATATATCGCTATCGGTCCGCACGCGGCCCTTTAGCAACTTCTTTAACGTGGCTGCAAGCCGGCCGGCCAAATCACCACGGAGCGCTCTAAATAGACCCAGTCAGGCCGCGAATCAATGACCGATACGCGGCGGCGCCTATTTGCCGAGGTAACTCGCGCATTACCTGATGCTAGAAACTGTTGCTGGACAGGCTGACTCACGGTGCTATTCAGGTGCTACATACGCGTAAGGAAGCATGATGGCAGATGACGTCAAGGGCAGACCGAGCATCCAGGGTCAGGACCGGGTGGGGTATGATCTCAGCCTGATCTTCCGCCTCAAGGTGATGTTCTCCGCATTCTGGCACTCCAGAGTGCGGGCGCCGGTGCTTATCCTGTCGACGGCGCTGATCGGAATCATTCTGGCGACAGCCTATGCGACCGTCATTCTCAACCAGTGGAACGCGCCTTTCTACGACGCCATCTCGCGCCGCGATCTGCCGGGGTTTTTCCACCAGCTGAAGATCTTCGCGCTGATCGCCGGCATGCTGCTCCTGCTCAACGTGGTGCAGGCCTGGCTGAACCAGATGACGGCGCTTTACATGCGCGAGGGGCTGACGCGTGACCTCGTCGACCAGTGGCTGCAGCGCAAGCGGGCGCTCAGGCTCGCCTCCAGCGGGCTGATCGGCGTCAATCCGGACCAGCGCCTGCATGAGGACGCGCGCAATCTCGCGGAAAGCACCACCGGGCTTGTCATCGGCTTGGTGCAGTCGACGATCCTGCTGGTGAGCTTCATCGGTGTGTTGTGGGAACTGTCGAGCGGCTTCGTCTTCCGCTTTGGCGAATACGCCTTTTCCATTCCGGGCTATATGGTCTGGGCGGCGATCTTCTACGCGGCGTCCGCCTCCGTGCTCAGCCAGCTCGTCGGCCGCAAGCTCGTCAAGCTCAATGCTGACCGCTTCTCCAAGGAAGCCGAGCTGCGTTTCGCGCTGATGCATGCCAATGAGAACATTCCGGCGATCACGGCTGCGCGTGGCGAGGAAAACGAGCGGGGGCGGATCAATACCGACATCAGCGCCGTTCTCGAGGTCCTCAAGAAACTGGCGATGGCCAACGTCAATCTCACCTGGGTGTCTGCAGGTTACGGATGGCTGGTCGTCGTCATCCCGATCATCGTGGCGGCGCCCGCCTATTTCTCCGGCGGCCTCACCTTCGGTCAGCTGATGATGTCGGTCGGCGCCTTTAACCAGGTCAACACGGCGCTGCGTTGGTACGTGTCCAATTTCGGCCCGATCGCCGAATGGCGCGCGACGTTGATGCGCGTCACCGATTTCCGCCAGGCTCTGACCACCATGGGCGACGATGTCGATCTCAAGGAAGCGATTGCCTATGAGCGAAGCGCGCCAGGCACCCTGACGCTCGATAACGTGACGGTCGCCACCAAGATGGATGAGGAGATCGACCAGTGCGGCGGCTTCCGCCTGCATGAGGGCAGCGTCACGATCAAGGCCGGCGAGAAGGTGATGATCAACGGCGATCACAACGTCAATCGCAAGCTGCTCTTCCTGGCGATGTCGGAACTGTGGCCCTGCGGCAGCGGCAAGATCGGCCTGCCGCCCACCGACGACATGCTGTTCGTGCCGCAATCGGCCTATATTCCGGGTGGTACGCTGCGCGAAGCGCTGGCGTTTCCTCAAGCCGCCGACACCTACAAGAACGACGATGTGGTGGCGGCGCTCGAAAAGGCGGGGCTGCACAATCTCGTTTCGCGCCTGGATACGCGCGCACGCTGGGACAAGCTTCTCGACGCCGACGAACAGCGGGCTATCGGTTTCGCACGGCTCTTGCTCGTGCGACCGCAATGGATGGTCTTCGACGAAGTGCTCGAGGGCATGGAGCCGGAATGGCAGTCGACGATGATGAAGGTTCTCGAAGCGATGCCGGATGCGACGATGATCTATATCGGCCGCTCCGATGCCTATATCGGAGCGTTCCATCCGCGCGTGCTGCATCTCGAAGCGCTTGCCGCCAAGCCCGATGAGAGCAGGATCGCCGACAAGGCGCCGAACACGCCGGCGCCGGCGCTCTGATCGTCTCGATCGGGGATCACATCGGCGGAACGATGCCGTTGGTGCCGACCGTGACCTGTGCCGCGGAGACCGTTCCGTCCGCTGCCTTCTCGCCCATGACGATGACATGCGCGCCCGGCGTCAGGTCCGATTTCTGCGCGGCGGTGAAGGTCACGATCGGTGTGTCGTCCGATATCGATATGGTCTTTTCCTTACCCTGATAGGTCAGCGTCACCGTGTGCCCGTCGACGGATTTGACGGCCTTGGCGACAGTTGCGTTGGTCATGCTGCTGTTGGGCTTCAGATCCCAGGGGCGGCTGCCTTCGCCGGTGCCTTTCATGGCCGCCGGAAAGATCAGAACTTCCAGAGCGCCATCGCCGCCGTCCTGCCGGGGCAGCGAAGCGATGCCGACGAAGTCGCCCGGCTTGATGTCCTCGACCGAGGCCTTCTTGATGCCGCCAACCCTCCATTCCGGTTTCAACGTGACGGTCTGATCGGCGCCCTCGCGGGTCTTGACGACGAGCGTGTCGCCGGTGAGGCTGGCGATATCGCCACGCACGCGCACGCGCTCCGCATCGGCGGCGGACGTTACATGCGACGTGCTCAGAAGAATGCCGACGGCAAGCGCCGCGACATGGCTAGCGTTCAGATAGCGAGACATCGATTTTCTCCTCATGGCCCCGGGGGCGGGAGCCTTCGAGAGATTAGGCACGCGGTTTCAGCGCTGGCCAATCAATGAAATGTGAGGGTTTCCGTCTCGGAGGCAAGAACTATCTGGCAGGTATCGCCGATAGCAGGAGCGTTCGAATGCCGGCAGAGAGAGTTGCGGACCTATACCGCGCCTATATCGACTGCCTGAATTCCCAGGATTGGGAAAACCTCGGGATCTATGTCGGGCAGGATGTGCGCTATAACGGAGTGCTGGTCGGGCTGGATGGCTATCGGCAGGCACGTGAGGCCGAGTTTCGCGCGATACCCGACCTCCGTTTCGACGTGCAGATCCTGGTCGCCGATGACACCATGGTCGCCAGCCGGCTGAATTTCGACATCAGCCCGCAAGGCACATTTCTCGGCTTGCCCGTCAATGGCAGGCGTATCTCGTTCTCCGAGAACGTGTTCTACGAATTCGCGGAGGGCAAGATCGCAAGCGTCTGGTCCATCGTCGACAAGGCGGCGATCGAGGCTCAGCTTTCGGCGGCGTAGAAGGCGGTCAGCCTTCCAGCTCCTCGCGAAGCATTTCGAGTTCCAGCCATTCCTCTTCCATCTTCACCAGGCTGTCGCGGAATTTCTCCATCTCGGCGGCCAGCCGGTTGAAGGTGGTGGGGTCCTTGGAGAAGAGGTTTGGGTCGGCCATCTTTTCCTCGCGCTTGGCGATCTCGGTTTCGGCCTTGGCCATCTCCTTGGGAAGGTTTTCGAGCGCGAATTTCTGCTTGAAGGAAAGCTTTCCCTTGCCCTTCGGTGCTTCGGCGGCCGGAGCTGCCTCCTGCGCTTTCGCCTTCTCGGCCTTCTCCGCCTTCTTGCGCTCGTCGGCGGCACCCTTGCGCTGCGCCAACATGTCGGAATAGCCGCCGGCATATTCGATCCAGCGGCCATCGGGCGCATCCGGCACAGCCGGCGCGATGGTCGAGGTGACGGTGCGGTCGAGGAAGTCGCGGTCGTGGCTGACGAGGATGACGGTGCCAGGGAAGCCGGCGACGACTTCCTGAAGCAGGTCCAGCGTCTCGATGTCGAGGTCGTTGGTCGGTTCGTCGAGAATCAAGAGGTTGGATGGCCGCGCCAGCATGCGGGCGAGCATCAGGCGGGCGCGCTCGCCACCCGAGAGGTTCTTGATCGGCGTGCGGGCCTGCTCCGGCTGGAACAGGAACTCCTTCATGTAGCCGGTGACGTGGCGCTGCTCGCCGTTCACCAGCAGGTTCTCGCCGCGACCGTCGGTGAGATAATGCGCCAGCGTGTCCTCGGGGTTGAGGTCCTCGCGCTTCTGATCGAGCGTGGCGATCTCCAGATTGGTACCGAGCTTGATCGTGCCGGTATCCGGTGCCAGTTGGCCGGTCAGCATTTTCAGGAGCGTGGTCTTGCCGGCGCCGTTCGGGCCGACGAGGCCGATACAATCGCCGCGGTGGACGCGGATCGAAAACGGCGTGACGATCGGACGCTCGCCATAGGTCTTGGTGATCTTGTCGGCTTCGATGACGAGCTTGCCGGATTCCTGCGCGTCGGAGACGGTCGCCTGCACGGAGCCCTGCGGTCCCTTGTGGCCGCGATAGCTGGCGCGCATCGTCTGCAGCTCGCCGAGGCGGCGCATGTTGCGCTTGCGCCGCGCGGTGACGCCGTAGCGCAGCCAGTGTTCCTCACGCTCGATCGCCTTGCCGAGCTTGTGCTGTTCCATCTCTTCCTCTTCGAGAACCTGATCGCGCCAGGCCTCGAAATGGGCGAAGCCTCGGTTCAAGCGGCGCGACGTGCCGCGGTCGAGCCAGACGGTTGCGGTGGAGACCTTCTCAAGGAAGCGACGGTCGTGCGAGATCAGGACGAGCGCGCTGCGGGTCTTCTGCAGCTCGCCTTCCAGCCATTCGATGGTGGGGAGGTCGAGATGGTTGGTCGGCTCGTCGAGCAGCAGGATATCGGGCTCGGGCGCCAAAACGCGGGCAAGCGCCGCGCGGCGGGCTTCGCCGCCTGAAAGGTTCTTCGGATCTTCCTCGCCGGTGAGACCGAGATGCGAGAGCAGGTAGGTGACGCGGTAGGGATCGTCGCCCGGTCCAAGGCCCGCTTCTGCATAGGCCTGCACGGTGGTGTAACCGGCGAAATCGGGTGCCTGCTCGAGGTAACGCACCGTCGAGGACGGATGGCGGAAGACCTCGCCGGACTGTGCTTCCACCATGCCGGCGGCGATCTTCAAGAGCGTCGACTTGCCGGAGCCGTTGCGGCCGACGAGGCAAATCTTGTCGCCGGGCTCCACCTGCAGGGCAGCACCCGCCAGAAGCGGCGCGCCGCCGAAGCTCAGGAAGATGTCGTCGAGTTTAAGGATAGGGGGCGCCAAAAATCAGACTCCGGAAAGATCGTAAGGGCGGGCGAGCACGATGGCGCGGCCGTTTTCAAGCGAGAAGCGCACGGGGCCTTCCGCGACATTGGAAATGGTGCGCGACGAGCCGAACGGCAAATGGAAACTCTTCAGCGGATAGCGGGCGTTCTCGATGAAGAGGCCGTTGAGTTCGCTGAAGGCGGGAACGGAAAACAGGCTGTTCTTCGGCAGATCAAGCGTGATGCTTCCGGCAATCAGGGGCACGGCTTCTTCCGTGCCCGAGGTCAGGAGCACATCGAGGCCAGTCTCGGCGAGGCTGACGGCGTAGAGCAAGTGCTGCAGCGCGTGGTCGGAGCGGTCGCCGGCAAGGGCGCCCACGAGGATCAGCCGCTTTGCACCGCGCGCAATGGCTTCCGATACGGCGATTTCGCCGTCTGTCGAGGCCTTGGCGGTGGGGTATGGCTTTCTCGGAATGTCCGAGAAAGCAGCCGTCAGATCATCCGGGGTGGAATCGAAATCGCCGACCCAGAGCTCCGGCCGGACATCGAGCGCCATCGCATGCCGCATGCCGCCATCGGCTGCGATGAAACGGCTGCCAGCGACGGCGGCGCGAAGGCGCTCCGTCATGTGCAGCTCGCCGCCGAGCAGGATGGTGAAGGTGGATGGGCTCATGGGCATTGCCCATAGCGCAAAGCGGAGGAAAAGGGAAAGGGCGCGGACATGCTTTGTCCGCGCCCTCGGGCGTTTCTGTGTGAAAGGCCGCGCTTAGAAGCGGTAGGTGACGCCGGCGCCGATCAGCCAGGGATCGAGCTTGGCCTTGCCGGTCATGTCGGTGCCGCCGACGTTCACGTTGAAATCGGGACGCAGGAAGATTTTCTTGACGTCGACGTTGAGGCCCCAGTGCTCATCGAACATGTAGTCGAAGCCGGCCTGCAGCGCGACGCCGAAGGTGTTGTCGATGTCGAGGCTCTGGGCGCTCTTGCCCTTCTCGTTATAGAAGATGGTGTAGTTCAAGCCGGCGCCGACATAGGGATGGAAGTTGCCGAAGTCGTTGAAGTGATACTGCAGCGTCACCGTCGGCGGCAGCAGCCAGGTCTTGCCGACCTTGCCGAGCCCGTCGATCGAGCCTTCGCCGGTGACATTCGCGAATGTCGTGCCGAGAATGAGTTCGGCGGCGATGTTGTCGGTGAAAAAGTAGGTGACGTCGAATTCCGGAATGACGGTGTCCGAGTAGGAGAGATCCGATCCCGCGACGCCGCCGACATAACCGGAATCCTGGGTGATGACGCCAAGTGCGCGCAGGCGGATCATCCAGGGGCTTTGGCTCTGCGTCGCTTCCTGTGCTGCGGTCGGCTGGGTCAGGTCGGCGGACATGGCGGGATGGGCGGCGGCAACAAGAACGACGGCTGCGAACATGCCCTTGAGTTTTGCCAGGCGGCGTTTCATTCGAATCTCTCCTAGATTTTTTCGTCCAGCGGAGTTCTATGAAACGATGCAAGGTAACCAATTGATTCAGATCAATCTGTCGTCTTATTTTCCGGGTTTCGGCACAGGCGGCAGATGTTTGTCGCGAACGGCGAAAACACGCTCGAAACCGATCATGTACTTGTCGAAGAGCTCGGCGAAGCTTCGGGCCTCTGCAGCCGACCAATCGGAGACGACTTCACCGATGACAGCGAGCTTCTGAGCCTTCAGTTCGCCAAGCAGGCGTTGGCCAAACGGGGTGATGACAACCAGGATCCGCCGCGCATCCTGCTGCGATGCGGCCCGCTCGAGCACGCCGCGCCCGACCATGTCGGCGACGATGCGGCTTGCGCGGGAAGGATCGATGCGCATGGCTTCAGCGATGGTGCCGACGGTCACCTCGCCATTCTCGCTCGCCCGATTGACCGATTCCAGAACGTCCAGATGGGAGAGTTCCAGGTCCGGTGCCACCTTCTCGATGGCAAGCCGGGCGATCAGCCGGCGTCCGGTGATCACGCGCATGCGGCTCATGCTTTGGCCGATATGAGCGATGTCATCCGCGGTGGGTTCTGTCTCTGGGGCTAGCTGCAAAGTGTCGGTCATAGGTCGAAGGATAGCAGAACAGGGCGGGGAGGAAAATATGCTGATGTCATTTATATGACGTTGACATTTATATGCTGATAGCACATAAATTGCTTGCGTAACCTGAGAGATCCCTTCCATGAACATGCAAGTTGCCGCCCAGCAGCCGCTGGTGACCGATCCCCGTCGCCGGCTCATTCTCTTCCTGTTTCTGATGACGGCTATGTTCATGGCCATGCTCGACAACCAGATCGTGGCAACGGCGCTGCCGACGATCGTCGGCGAGTTCGGGCATCTCGAGCGGTTCAGTTGGGTCGGTTCGGCTTATTTGCTGGCTGTCAGCGCGGTGATGCCGCTCTACGGCAAGCTCGGCGATCTCTTCGGTCGCAAATATGTAATGATGGCTGCGATCCTGATCTTCACCATGGGATCGGCGGTTTGCGGGCTGGCGGTGTCGATGAACACGCTGATCGCCGCCCGCCTGCTGCAGGGGCTGGGTGGCGGCGGGATCATGGTGTCGATCTTTGCCGTAACAGCTGACCTGTTCGAGCCGCGCGAGCGGGCAAAATACCAGAGCTATGTCAGCCTGGTGCTGATGGCGTCGGGCGCTATCGGGCCGGTGCTTGGTGGCACGATGAGCGATCTGTTCGGCTGGCGTTCGATCTTCCTCGTCAATATTCCGATCGGCGCGGTCGTGCTCGGCGGCCTGATCTTCATGCTTCCCTATCGCAAGCCGAACCGGCGGCCTACGATCGACTATGCAGGTGCCATCCTGCTGGCACTGACGACGACAAGCATCGTGCTCGCCGCCGATGGCGCGCAGGTATTCGGTTCGCTCTTGGCACCCCAGAACCTGGCGATCATCGCGGCCGGTGTCGTCTGCCTCGCCTTGTGGATATTCGTCGAGCGCCGGGCAGCCGAGCCGATCATTCCACTGTCGTTGTTTCGCAATTCGACGTTCAGCCTGCTTCTGATCATGTCGATCATGAGCGGTGGCATCGCCATAGGCATGGTGAACTACTTCGCGCTCTTCCTGCAGACCACGACCGGGCTTTCGCCTTCCGGCGCCGGCCTGTTCTTCATCTTTCTCACCGGCGGCCTGATGTGCGGGTCGATCTCGGCAGGTCGGGTGATTTCCGCAACGGGACGCTACAAGCCTTTCGCCGTCGCCAGCCTCAGCTGCAATGCGCTTGCCTTCGCGCTGCTGTCGCAGTTTCACGCCGGCACGCCGATCGTGCTGATTGGCCTCGTCATGACCTTGCAGGGCGTGGGCATCGGCCTCGCGCAGCAGGTTCCGATCATCGGCGTTCAGAATGCAGCGCCGGTAAGGGATATCGGTGCTGCGACCGGCTCGGTCACCTTGTCGCGCATGGGCGGCGCGTCGATCGCGATCTCGATCTACGGCGCAATCATCGGCTCGCAGCTTGCACGCGTCGGTTCCTCGATCCCCGGCGTGGCGAATATCGAACAGCTGACGCCAAAGATGCTGGCCGCCTTGCCGGAGGCCGCGCGCCACGCGGTTGCCGAGGCCTATGCCAACGCCTTCGTGCCACTGTTCATGACCTCCTGCGGCATCGCACTGATCGGGCTGGTTGCGGCGCTCATGCTGAAACCGGTGCAATTGCCACGCACCGGTGGCACGCCCGCAAAAGCGGCGGCCGAGGCTGCCGAATAGCCAACGAACTGGCCGACGTCTGCTCTTGCCAGACGCCGGCTACGGATATACATCTTGCGACGCTCTAACGGGGTGCCTCGTATCTTCAGGATGCTTGGCTGAGAGGCTTGCGAAAGCCAACCCGCGGAACCTGATCCGGCTAACACCGGCGGAGGGATTAGACGCGTGACACCAGGCACCGCCCTTTTCCCCTTCAATTGAACCTAGAGGAGAGGTGTCATGACCCATTTCAAGACCTATGCGCTTGGCGCTGCCATTCTATTCGGAGGCTTTTCGGCAACGGCCGCGCTGGCCGCCGACAAGGCGCTCACAATCTACACTTATGAGAGCTTTACATCCGAGTGGGGCCCCGGCCCCAAGGTGAAGGCGGCGTTCGAGAAGACCTGCGGCTGCACGGTCAACTTCGTCAGCGTCGCCGATGGCGTGGCGCTGTTGTCGCGTCTGAAGCTTGAGGGATCGAGCACCAAGGCCGATGTCGTGCTCGGCCTCGATACCAATCTGATCACCGAAGCCAAGGCGACCGGGCTGTTCGATGCCAGCGGCGTCGATACCAGCGCGCTGAAGGTCCCCGGGGACTTCAAGGACAATGTCTTCGTGCCTTATGACTACGGCCATTTTGCCGTGATTTACGACACGCAGACGATCAAGACGCCGCCGACGAGCCTGAAGGAGCTGGTCGACGGCGATCCCGCGCAGAAGATCGTCATCGAGGATCCCCGCACCTCGACGCCGGGCCTCGGACTGCTCTTGTGGGTGAAGTCGGTCTATGGCGACCAGGCGCCGGAAGCCTGGGCGAAGCTCAAGAAGCGCGTGCTGACGGTGACGCCCGGCTGGTCGGAGGCTTATGGCCTGTTCACCAAGGGCGAGGCGCCGATGGTGCTCTCCTATACGACGTCGCCCGCCTATCACATGGTTTCGGAAAACACGGATCGTTACCAGGCAGCCGCCTTCTCCGAGGGGCACTATATCCAGATCGAGGTCGCCGGTTTGCTGAAGAGCGCGCCGGACAAGGCGCTGGCCCGGGACTTCCTGAAATTCATGGTCACCCCTGGCTTCCAGGACACGATCCCGACCAACAACTGGATGATGCCGGTGTCGGCAACCTCCGCACCGCTGCCGGATGCTTTCGGCAAGCTCGTCAATCCGTCGAAGACCTTCCTGATGAGTTCGGATGAGGTTGCCAAGAACCGCAAGGCCTGGATCGACGAGTGGCTGGCCGCCATGAGCATGAATTGATGAGCATGAACTGATGCTTCTCGCGCCGTCCGAAACACGATATGCGCTGGCCGGCGGGGCGCTCAGCCTCGCCGCCATCATTGTCTTCGTCACGGTCGCGACACTGTCCCTGCTGATCTCCACCGACGGCATGCCTGTCGGATCGATCCTTTCCGATCCATACATCCTGCGCGTCCTGCGCTTCACGCTTCTACAGGCGGCGTTATCAACGCTGCTGTCCGTGCTGTTCGCCATTCCTGTTGCGCGGGCGCTGGCGCGGCAGCCGCGATTTATCGGTCGCATCTGGATCATTAGGCTGATGGCGGTGCCGATGGGGCTGCCGGTGCTGATCGGAGCCCTCGGCCTGATCGGCATCTGGGGCCGGCAGGGCGTCGTCAACACGATGCTGTCATGGACGGGCATCGATCAACCCGTCAGCATCTATGGCCTGTCGGGCATTCTGCTGGCGCATGTGTTCTTCAATCTGCCGCTTGCCTGCCGGCTGATGCTGGCGGCGCTGGAGCGGGTGCCGGGCGAATATTGGCTGGTGGCGAGCGGCCTCGGCATGCGGCCGGGTGCCGTCTTCCGCTTCATCGAGTGGCCGGTGCTGCGCTCGGTCATACCTGGCGTTGCCGGGCTGATCTTCATGCTCTGCGCCACCAGCTTCACGCTAGTGCTGATGCTCGGCGGTGGCCCGGCCGCGACCACGATCGAGGTGGCGATCTACCAGTCGCTGCGGTTCGATTTCGATCCCGGTCGCGCGGTGGGTCTCTCCCTGCTGCAAATCGCGTTGACGGCCGTGGTGCTCCGGATTCTCTCGCTGCTGCCGGCATCAGGAGATGCAGGGCTGACTGCCGGTCGAACGATCCGGCGGCCGGACGGCACGCTGTTGGGTGCGTGGATCGCCGATCGCGTGCTTCTGGCGCTGGCGGTGCTCTTTCTCGGCCTGCCGCTGGTCTTTATCGTCATCGCGGGGCTGCGGGCCGATCTGGTGAAGCTCGTGGGCGAAGCGATCTTCTGGCGCGCGCTTGCCACCAGCGGTGTGATGGCGCTGTCGTCGGCCCTGCTGTCGCTTGCCCTGTCGATGCCGCTCGTGCGCGCCCGCCATACGCTTTCGCTCGAGCGCGGCGCGCGGCACGGTGCGCGGCCCTTCTTTGCCGCCATGGGCGCCGCGTCGTCGCTCGTGCTGCTCTTCCCGCCCATCGTTCTCGCCACGGGTTGGTTTCTGGCGGCGCGCGGTGTCGGCGATGTCAATATCGTGGCGCCGGTGCTCGTCGTCGCCATCAATGCGCTGATGGCGATGCCCTTCGTCGTCAGAGTGCTGGAGCCGGCCTACGCCATTCACCAGCGCCGCACGCAACGGCTGAGCGCCAGCCTCGGCATCTCCGGTTTCGCCAAGCTGCGCCTGATCTCGTGGCCCGACCTGCGCAAGCCGGTGCTGACGGCGCTGTCCTTTGCGATGGCACTGTCGTTGGGCGATCTCGGCGCGGTGGCGCTGTTCGGCTCGGATAGCTTCGTGACGCTGCCGTGGCTGGTCTATTCCAGTCTCGGCAGTTATCGCACCAATGATGCGGATGGGCTGGCGCTGATCCTCGGCGTGATCTGCCTGCTGCTGACGATTTCGGGCACGATGGGTGAGCCGAAGCGGGAGGCTCTATCGCATGACTGATGCCATCGAGATGCGGGATGTGAGACTGCGGCTTGGCCAGAATGCCTTTCTGTTCGATTGCGCGCTTCCAGAAGGCGCCGTCATCGGCGTCACCGGTGCATCGGGCGCCGGGAAATCGACTTTCCTCAATCTGCTGGCCGGTTTCGATACGGCGGATGAAGGGCAGATCCTGTTTCATGGAAAAGATATCGGTCACCAGCATCCGGCCGAACGTCCCGTGTCGCTGGTGTTTCAGGACAACAACCTCTTTGCGCATCTCGACGTCTTCACCAATATCGGGCTCGGCATCCATCCGGCGCTGAAACTCGGCGACGCCGATCGTCGCGCCATCATATCGGCGCTTGCCAAAGTCGGCCTGTCAGGCTTCGAAAAGCGGATGCCGGCCACGCTTTCGGGTGGCGAGCGGCAGAGGGTGGCGTTTGCCCGGGCTTTGGTGCGTGAACGCCCGATCCTGCTGCTCGACGAGCCCTTCGCCGCGCTTGATCCAAGCCTGCGCCGCGACATGGCGGCGCTGCTTTTGGCCATGCACCGCGACAGCGGCAACACGATCGTGATCGTGTCGCACGATGCTGACGAAATCAGGCGGATTGCCGACCATGCGATTTTCATCGATCAGGGCAGGGTCGCGGTGGCGGCGCCGATCGATCGGTTTTCGACTGGCGAGGACAATCCCGCGCTGCGGCAATTTCTGCGGATCGACGAATCTTAACAAGACAACGGCACTTTCGCCATAATTTGCGGCGACCCAGAGAACTCCTTAACCACGTTAGGCTTGCTAAAGTATAAAGCCGCCATATTTAGGCAAAGTCTCGCTATGCAACCGATGCGGAAATCAGCTAAAGCAAAGGCTTGGGTCCTCGATTGTGCATTGCCGAAACGGGGGCATACGCCTGTTGAACCTTGATGAAGACGACCGGGGCGCCATGACGGCGAGCCGGCCGAGAAGCGCGATGACTCGGAGAGCCAGACTGGACCGCATGACGACGTGGAAACTGCCCGCGCCTTCCAGTGATGTGTTCTTCGCAGCGTGCCGCTGGGCGCGACGGGCGTCGATCCTGTCCGCCTCCACCGTGGCGCTCTACGGTTGTCAGTCGGCGCTCGAACAATCCTACCAGCCCAGTGTCGGCCCTTCGTCCAATCCGCAGATCGTCGACGAAGTGCAGAAGAACGATCCGCGTGCCGCCATGGGCGCGCGCGAGCATCCGCGCATCGTCGCGAGCTATGGCGGCGAATACAAGGACGCCAAGACCGAGCGGCTGGTGGCGCGCATTGCCGGCGCGCTGACGGCGGTTTCGGAAAATCCGAGCCAGTCCTACCGCATCACCATCCTGAATTCGCCCGCGATCAACGCGTTCGCGCTGCCCGGCGGCTATCTCTATGTTACGCGCGGGCTCCTGGCTCTTGCCAACGACGCGTCGGAAGTGGCCGCCGTGCTGTCGCACGAAATGGGCCACGTCACCGCCAACCACGGCATCGAGCGGCAGAAGCGCGAAGAGGCGGAAGTGATCGCCAGCCGCGTCGTCGCAGAGGTGTTGTCGAGCGATATCGCCGGCAAGCAGGCGCTGGCGCGCGGCAAGCTGCGGCTTGCCGCCTTCTCGCGCCAGCAGGAACTGCAGGCCGACGTCATCGGCGTACGAATGCTCGGCGAAGCCGGCTATGATCCTTATGCGGCCAGCCGCTTCCTCGATTCCATGGCCGGCTACAGCCGATTTATGTCGGTTGATCCAGATGCCGACCAGAGCCTGGACTTCCTGTCGAGCCATCCGAACTCGGCGCAGCGCATCGAGCTTGCGCGCGACCATGCCCGTGCCTTCGGCCAGGAGGGCAAGGTCGGCGATACAGGGCGCGGATACTATCTCGACGGCATCGATGGCCTGCTCTACGGAGATAGTCCGGAAGAGGGCTATGTTCGCGGCCAGACCTTCCTGCATGGCGGTCTCGGCATTCGCTTCGACGTGCCGCCGGACTTCAAGATCGACAACAAGGTCGAGGCCGTGATGGCGACCGGTCCCGGCGACATCGCCATCCGGTTCGACGGCGTGGCCGATAACCAGAACCAGTCGCTGACCAATTACATCTCGAGCGGCTGGGTGACCGGGCTCGATCCGTCGACCATCCGGCAGATCACCGTCAACGGCATGGAAGCCGCAACCGCGCGGGCGAGTGCCGATCGCTGGGATTTCGACGTGACTGTCGTGCGCAACAATTCGCAGATATTCCGATTCCTCACGGCTGTGCCGAAGGGGAGCACTGCGCTGCAATCGACCGCCGATGTGCTGCGGTCCAGCTTCCGGCGCATGACGCCGGCCGAGGCCGCGTCGCTGAAGCCGCTCAGGGTTCGCGTGCTGACGGTGCAGCCGGGTGACAACATCACCACGCTCGCTGCGCGGATGATGGGAACGGATCGCAAGCTCGATCTGTTCAAGCTCATCAACGCCCTGCCAACCGGGGCCTCGGTTGCGCCCGGCGACCGCGTGAAAATCATCTCGGAATAAAAAGAGGCCCGGCTTTCGCCGGGCCAATTACATCACTGGGGGGAGTAATCTCGGGGTGTCCTAAAGCGCATCACGATCTCTCAGATTCGCTCGTTGCGCTTCAGGTTCTTGCATTACTGCATGTCGTCATCAAAAGCGTGCTTCACATGCTTACGCGACATGCTTTAATGCGTGGCCATGTATGGATCGGCGCTGACAAGCGCTGTCCTCAGCTTTTCCATGGCACGGCTTTCGATCTGGCGTACGCGTTCCTTGGAGATGCCAAGGTCGGCGCCGAGTTCTTCCAGCGTCGCGCCATCCTCGGCGAGGCGGCGGGCGCTGATGATCTTCATCTCGCGTTCGTTGAGATGGGTGAGCGCAGACGCCAGCCATACGCGACGACGTTCGCCGTCGATCATGTTTGTCACCTGTTCGTCGGGCAGCGGCTCGTTGCTGACGAGGAAATCCATCTTCTCGGCGCTGTCGGCGTCGCCCGATACGGACGGCGCCTGCAGCGAGGCGTCGTTGCCGGAAAGGCGTGCATCCATGGTCTGAACGTCGGAAAGGCTAACACCGAGCGCTGCGGCGATTTCCTGATGGATCGACTGCAGCGTCAGCTGCGTATCGCCCTTTGCCAGCTTGGCGCGCAAGCGGCGCAGATTGAAGAACAATGCCTTCTGCGCCGAGCTGGTGCCACCGCGGACGATCGACCAGTTGCGCAGGATGTAATCCTGGATCGAGGCGCGGATCCACCAGCTTGCATAGGTGGAGAAGCGCACATCGCGCTCTGGCTCGAAACGGGCCGCGGCCTCCAGAAGGCCCACATAACCTTCCTGTACGAGGTCGCTCATGGGAAGTCCGAAGTTGCGAAATTTCGCCGCCATCGAAATGACCAGGCGCATATGTGCCATTGCGATCTGGTTACGCGCTCCACGGTCGTCGTTGTGCTTCCAACGAACGGCGAGGTCATGTTCTTCCTCGCGGGCAAGATAGGGAGCCGCCATGGCGATCTTGATCATGCGCCGGTCTGCAGACATGTTCTTCATATCGGTCTCCTGAGCTCAGGCTTTTAGCCCCGAAAAGGGCAAACAAGGCTTGCTTCCGGACAGTGCTGCCCGGATCAAATTCATGGCTTGAAGATATGAAGGCCTCGAACTCTGGACGTCTCAGAAAGAGGCCCTAGTTACTGTTATGTGCTGGTTACGCCGCGATCGCAGGCCGTTTTCTTCACGTTGCCAAATCGGCAATTTGTGGAAGGCATGATCCGCTCCTCGTCGCATCCTGACATGAAAACCGGACCTCCAGCGAAATTGCTTTCTCCCGGAAGTCCGTGGTGACAGTGTGTAAACGCGCGACTATGGAAAAGGTTCCAATAAAAAAACCCGGCACGATGGCCGGGTTTTTTGATGGGAAGAAAGCCTGAAATCAGGCTGCTTCTTCTTCCTCTGCTTCGTCTTCTTCCACGGCCTTACCGCGCTTCGGACCCTTGTTCAGGTTCGTCTCGACGAGGCGGACGGCTTCCGTTTCCGAAAGCTTGTTGACGGCGGCGATTTCGCGCGCCATGCGGTCAAGCGCTGCTTCGTAAAGCTGGCGTTCGGAATAGGACTGTTCCGGCTGGTTTTCGGCACGATAGAGATCGCGAACGACTTCAGCGATCGAGATCAGGTCGCCGGAGTTGATCTTTGCATCGTATTCCTGCGCGCGACGGGACCACATGGTGCGCTTGACGCGCGCCTTGCCCTGCACGACCTTCAAAGCACGCTCGACGAAATCCGTCTCGGAAAGCTTGCGCATGCCAATGCTCATGGCCTTTGCGACCGGCACTTTCAGGCGCATCTTGTCCTTCTCGAAATCGATTACGAAAAGTTCGAGCTTCATCCCGGCAACTTCTTGCTCTTCGATGGCGGTGATGGTACCGACGCCATGAGCGGGGTATACGATCGATTCACCGGTCTTGAAACCATGGCGGGCTGCTGAAGGCTTTTTCTGCTGGATCGTCATTCTTGTCAAAAACTCCCTGTTACGCTTCCGGCCGAAGCCGGAGCCGGGTCAGTCAGGCCCGGATGAGACGGTCGGATCCGTCGGGTGACTTTACTTCTGGTCCCACCGGGAAGAAGCAAGCATATTCAGACACGCAATCTTGGGGCGTGACAGCTCAAGATCATGATATGTCACGGAAATCGCGCTTGGATTTGTTTGCTTTCGTGGTGGTTTGGGGCATCCTTGATGCCGCAAAAGGAACAGTGTGTGAAAGTTACCACAAAAATATGAGGAAATCAATAATTTACTGCGTATGAGTCATGCGGGCAACACATGTCGCCCCCATAAGTCACGCATATCCGCCACGAGATTGGGCAGATTCCGGCCCCGTCTCAGACTATAGTATCATCGGGCGATCAATCGCCAGCGCCGGGCTTTTCGGAGAAGTATTTGTCGAACTTTCCGGTCTCGCCGTCCACTTCCTTGGCGCCATCCATCGCGTCTTTCTTGACGGTGATGTTGGGCCAGATGCTGGCGAACTCGGCATTGATCTTCAGCCACTTGTCGAGGCCCGGCTCCGTATCGGGCTTGATCGCCTCGGCGGGACATTCCGGCTCGCAAACGCCGCAATCGATGCATTCGTCGGGATTGATGGCGAGGAAATTCTCACCTTCGTAGAAGCAGTCGACGGGGCATACTTCAACGCAGTCGGTGTATTTGCACTTGATGCAGTTGTCGGTCACGACATAGGTCATGAAGAACTCCAGGATTTTCACGCAGACGGGGCCGGGCAACCTGGAACGTCGCGCCTTTCCCCTGGCCGGAGACAGGACATGACCGGTCTTGGGAACCCTCACGCCATCCGGCAAGTTGCTTGTGAAGTATCGGCTTTATCGTCCGATTTCAAGAATAAAGAAATCGCCAATGCGTGCGGTCCGGAGACGGATTTTCTAATCCTCGTCCGACATCAGCCGATCGATTGCGCGGCGCTCTTTTTTGGTCGGCCGGCCGCTGCCGACGTCGCGGGTCGCCTGCTCGTAGGGCGTCAGCTTCTTCTTGTCCTCGGCCGTCGGCGAGACGTCGTCGTAAAGAAGCCTGGCTTCCTCGAAAGGGCCGCGTCTTGCGCCGCCTGACTTGACGACCAGCACGAGATCGCGACGGTCGAGCGATAGCTCGACCTTGTCTCCTGGCTTGACCTGATGGCTGGGCTGGTTGACGCGCTCGCCGTTGATGCGGACATGGCCAGACTGGATCTGGGCCTGCGCCAGCGAGCGCGACTTGATCATGCGCGTGAAGAACAGCCATTTGTCGATGCGCTGGCGCGAACCGCTTTGTGGCTGTGTCTCCGCGCTCATGGTTTACTTCTTCATCTGCTCCTTCAAGGCGGCGAGCTTGGCGAAGGGCGAATCCGGATCGATCGGCTTCTCCTTGCGTGGCGGCTTTGCCTCGAAGCGCAGCGGCTGGGCGCCGCCACGGTTGTTATTGTTATTGTTATCGCGACCCTTGCGATCGCCACCGCGGTCGTTGCGGTCACCGCGCTGGTCGCCCCGGCCCTGGTGCGGCTTGCCGCCGTCCTTGCCGCGGTTCTGGCGGTTGCCGTCGCGGTTCTCGCCTTCGCCGCCCTGGCGACGATTGCCCTGGCCGCGATCCTGGCGTTCGCCGCGCTCGCCCTGTCCCTGACGCTCGCCTTGGCGTTCGCCGCCACGGCGCTCACCATGGCCGCGTGCCTGGCGCTGGTTGTTGTCGGTGCGGCCGGCAAGGCGCCAGAGCAGAACCGGCTTCGGTTCTTCGGCTTCGGCTGCAGGCGTTTCCGCTGCGGGCGCCGCCTCGGCAGAGGCTTCCGTTGTGGTCGCTTCAGCGGCTGGTGCTTCTTCAGCGTTAGGTGCTTCCGCAGCCGGCGTTTCAGCCGCAGTCTCCTCGGAAGAGGCGCTGTCGGCGTCGTCGTGCTCAGCCGTTTCAGCGCCGGCGTCAGCGGTCGCTTCCGTCGTTGCCGCGGCAGGGGTTGCGGCGGCGTCCTGCGCTGCCAGATAGGTCGCGGCTTCTTCCGCCTTTACGGCGTCGGCGCGGTAGCCGAGACCCTTCAGGATCTCTTCCATGTCTTCGAGCGTGGCGCCGAGGATAGAGAGCATCGCCGTGGTCGTGGTGAAGCGGCGGCCGTCATAGGCACCCTCCGGACGGTTCGGCTGACCCGGCTTCCACTGCAGCAGCGGGCGGATGATGTCGGCCAGACGCTCGAGGATATCGACGCGCACCGCGCGCTTGCCGAGAAAACGGAAGCCCGCGAGTTTGTAGAAATTGCGCTCATAGGCCGGATCGGTGACGACCGAGGTACGGCCGGCGGCGAGAACGGGAATGAGGTCGCCGTAGCCCGGCTTGTCGAGACCGTCGTTTTTCAGTGCCCAGAGCAGCGTGATGAGCTCGGCCGGAGCCGGCTTCAGGAGCGCGGGCACGAAGATGTGGTAGGCGCCGAAGCGAACGCCGTAGCGACGCATCGAAGCACGGGCGTCCTGATCCAGCGACTTGACCTCTTCGGTCACGTCGCGACGGAAGAGCACGCCGAGATTTTCCACCAGCTGGAACGCGAGACCCTTGGCGAGACCCTGCAGGTCTTCGGCGCGCGACAGATCGTCGAGCGGCTTCAGTACCGTCGAGATGTGGTGGTTGACGAAGCGCTCCAAGCGAGCGGCGACGTGGTCGCGCGCATTGCCGGTCAGCTGCTCGTCGGCAAGCAGGATCAGGCGCGGACGCATGATGTGCTCGGTTCCCGCCAGGCGTGCCACCGGATCGCCGAGCCAACGGATCGAGCCGTCGGAGCCGATCGCCAGATCGCCGTTGCCGGACGCGTGGATACGCGCCGCACGGGCTTCGAATTCCAAAGCAAGCGCCTTTTGCGAAGCAGTCTGGACCGCCTTCGCGTCCGGACCATCCGCTCCCGATACAGGCGTGAACCGGAAACCGGATAACTGCCCCACATGATGTCCTTCAACGAAGACATCGCCATTTACACTGATTTCAGCTTCCAGCATCGCATTCTCTCTCAGGCGCTTCATGAGCACAGATGTCCTGCGATCAACAAAGCGTTTCGTCAACCTTTCATGTAACGCATCGGACAATCGATCTTCGATTTCCCGCGTCTTTTCCTGCCAGTGTGTCGGATCGGCAAGCCAGCTTGGCCGATTCGATACATAGGTCCACGTCCTTATCTGCGCGATTCGCGCCGAAAGCGTGTCAATTTCGCCATCTGTTCGATCCGCGCGATGAACTTGCTCGGCAAGGAAATTCTCATTCACCGTGCCATAGCGCACGAGATCGGAAAAGAGGGTGGCGATCAGATCGGCATGCTGGGCAGGCGCAATACGCCGATAATCCGGCAGCGCGCATGCCTCCCACAGCTTTTCGACCCTTGCAGGCGTATCGGCCAAATCGCGAATCTCGGGATAGCGCGACAGCTGCTCGAGCGCCTGCTGGTCCACCGCCGGCAGCGCGCGTGTCAGGCCAGCAACGCGTGGGCCGGTTTCAAGGCTGGCGCGCAGCGTCTGGATCGACTTGAAGTCGAGGTCCGTGGTGCGCCACTGCAGCACCTTGACGTTGTCGAAGTGATGACCCTCGATGCGGCCGACCAGCTCCTCGTCGAACGGGTCGACATGGCCCGTCACACCAAAGGTTCCGTCGCGCAGATGGCGGCCGGCGCGGCCGGCGATCTGCGCGAGTTCGGCGGGGTTGAGGTTGCGGAACTGATAGCCGTCGAACTTGCGATCCTGGGCGAAGGCGACATGGTCGACATCGAGATTGAGCCCCATGCCGATCGCGTCCGTCGCCACCAGATATTCGACGTCGCCGGCCTGGTAGAGCGCCACCTGGGCATTGCGGGTGCGCGGGCTGAGCGCGCCGAGAACGACGGCCGCGCCGCCGCGCTGGCGGCGGATCAACTCGGCGATCGCATAGACCTCGTCGGCCGAAAAGGCGACGATGGCGGAGCGTTGCGGCAGGCGGGTGATCTTCTTCTGGCCGGCGTAGAGCAGGTGCGATAGGCGTGGGCGCTCGACGACGGTGATGCCGGGAAGCAGATGCTGGAGGATCGGCCGCATGGTGCCGGCGCCGAGCAGCAGTGTCTCGTCGCGGCCGCGCAGATGCAGGATACGGTCGGTGAAAATGTGTCCGCGCTCGAGATCGCCGGCTAGCTGCACTTCGTCGATAGCGACGAAGGCGGCCTTGGTCTCGCGCGGCATGGCTTCGACGGTGCAGACCGAGTAGCGCGCGTTCGGCGGCGAGATTTTCTCCTCGCCGGTCACCAGGGCTACGTTGTGGACACCGACCTTTTCGCAGACACGCGTATAGACCTCGCGCGCGAGCAGGCGCAGCGGCAGGCCGATGATGCCGGTGCCGTGGGCGACCATCCGCTCGATGGCATAATGGGTCTTGCCTGTATTGGTTGGACCGAGCACCGCGGTCACGCCGCGTCCGCTCAGTATCATCGGCTGCGATGTCAGTGTCTTTGTCCTGCAGACGGGGCGGGGGAGCCCCGGGGGTAAACCAAGCTCCTGATCCGAAGCAGACAAACAAATGGACAGCCGCCGAGGCAAACGCAAGGGCTGATTTCAATTTCACCGGCGGATTTTCGGCCTCGCGAATAGCTTGTGGAATGCTCGCATAACGATTCGGAACAGCTGTAGAACGAATCGGAGACGAATCGCTGACTCACGATGATTCAGGGTTTGTTCACGGCTAAGTATTGATTTTGAATCACTTTTTCCCACCAGATGCTGAATCGGACGATTCTCGTTTGGCGTGTGCCGGATCTTTTGTTCGGCGCATAGGGACGAGTGCTTGCCGGCTCCCAGGGGCGATTTCTCTTCCGCCCAAAATGTAAAAAATCCGTTTCGAAGCAGGCTTGATCAAATACGGAACAAAAAGCAGACGAATCAGCGACGTTGCTGACTTCCCGGTTTGTTCACGGCAACCTGTTGTATTTTATGGAAATTTTAACCATAGGCGCAAATGCGCTTTTGGCGCCGCGCCTGCTATGCGTCAGCGCGAGGATGCCAGGTGCCGTCGGCTTACCTGCTGAAAAATATTGTCCTCTTGGAAAAAATAGACGGAACCAAAAGCCGGCTTACGTGTTTCTGGCTCATTCAAACTCGAAATGCGCTGAGGTCACGGGATATGCTTGGAACAATACTACTCATTATCCTTATTCTGCTTTTGCTCGGAGCCCTACCGAATTGGGGTTATAGTCGCAGCTGGGGCTATGGACCTTCCGGTGGTTTGGGGCTAGTTCTCGTCATTATTATCATTCTTGTACTCATGGGCCGTATCTAAGCGCCCGAAAAACCTGGGAGAAATGTCATGATGAAGAAGATTGTACTCATCGGTGCTCTGGTTGGCGCGCTGGCATCCTGCACGGCCACGGAACAGGGCACGGCGATCGGCGCCGGCACCGGCGCTGTGATCGGCGGCGCGGTCAGCCACAGCTGGGGTGGTGCGGCCGTTGGCGCCGTTGCCGGTGGTCTCGCAGGCGCGCTCATCGGCCAGTCGGTAGAACGCCGTGGCTACTGCGTCTACCGCGACCGCTATGGCCGCCGCTACGAAGCCCGTTGCCCGCGCTAATGGCTTTGGCCTGAGCAATCAGGTTTACGGATAAGAAAAGGCGTCGGTTTCCCGGCGCCTTTTTTGTTGCGGCTACGAAGCTTCCGTCGGTGCCGTCACTTATATCGTCCCAGTCGTATTCGACGTCAGGATGGATTGGAGCTCTGCTTCGTGCTTTTCGATCCGCATGAAGAGCATGTCAAACCGAGCTGCTTCGTCGGAACCTTCGTCGGGTTCGTCTTCGAAGTATGGCCGGATTTCAGACAGCGCTGCCCTGTATTCCTCTTCGCTCCGAAAGGGTAGGGAAGGATTCAAATCGAACATTTTGATCTCCTTTCGTCCGTGCCGACAGCCTACACATCTCGACGCTTAACGCCAAAGAAAAAGGCCGCATCGCGCGGGCGATGCGGCCTTTGAAGCGGTTGATCGGCGCCGGATCAGTTCTTGGCGCGCTCGACGTAGGAGTTGTCTTCGGTCGCAATGACGACGCGGGTGCCGGCGTCGATGTGCGGCGGAACCGAGGTGCGGACGCCGTTGGAAAGCATAGCCGGCTTGTAAGAGGACGATGCCGTCTGGCCCTTGACGACCGGCTCGGTCTCGGTGATCTCGAGCGTCACGTGGCGCGGCAGCTGCAGGGCAAGCGCAACACCTTCGTGCATGGACAGGATGCAGACCATGCCTTCCTGCAGGTAGGCCTTCTGGTCGCCCATGGTTTCAACGTCGACGACGACCTGATCGTAGCTTTCCGGGTTCATGAAGTGGAAGCCTTCGCCGTCCTCGTAGAGGAACTGGTGGTTGACGTCTTCCACGAAGGCGCGCTCGACCTGCTCGGTCGTGCGCCAGCGCTCGGAGACCTTCACGCCGTCGACGATGCGGCGCATGTCGACCTGGGTGACCGGCGTGCCCTTGCCCGGGTGGAAGTTGTTGGCCGTCAGAACGACGTAGAGCTTGCCGTCCACATCGAGAACGTTGCCCTTGCGGACGGAAGAGGCGATGACCTTGACCATAAGAGTTCCTTGTAACTCGGCTTTTGGCGTCGTAGAGGACTGTCGAAATGGCCCTGGAGACGCAATCAGGTGTTCTTGGGGGCGCAACTAACCTAAAATCCGGCAAATAGCCAGCCCTTGCGTTGGGTGATCCGATCAGGACAGCATTCGATGAAACCCTCTATCGCCAAAGCGTCCCCCTGGTGGACGCCCAGTGTGCATGCCGACCGCCGGCCGTTCCTGATCGGACGCAACCGGATTCAGGCTGCTTTGCGCGGCTACTTCGCGCGCGAGGACTTCATCGAGGTGGATACGGCGACGCTGCAGGTGTCGCCGGGAAACGAGGCGCATCTGCATGCCTTCGCCACCGAGGCGCTGACCACGGATGGGCAGGCCGCACCGTTTTATCTGCACACCTCTCCAGAGTTCGCCTGCAAGAAGCTGCTTGCCGCCGGTGAAGAGCGTATCGCCTGTTTCGCGCACGTCTATCGCAACCGCGAGCGCGGGCCGCTGCACCATCCCGAGTTCACCATGCTCGAATGGTATCGCACCGGTGAGCGCTATGAGAGCCTGATGATGGACTGCGTGCGCATTGTCGCGCTGGCGGCCGAGACGATGCAGACGACAATGCTCAGCTTTCGCGAGACGGCCTGCGATCCGTTCGCAGGGCCGGAGCGCCTCAGCGTCGCCGAGGCGTTTCGCCGTCATGCAGATATCGATCTTCTGGCCTCCGTCGGCGCCGATGGCGCGACCGACCGCGAACATTTGGCTACCGAAATGAGGCGCAACGGCATGCGCGTTGCCAAGGACGACCAGTGGGCCGATCTCTTCAGCCGCGTGCTGGTGGAGAAGGTCGAGCCGCATCTTGGCATGGGGCGGGTGACGATCCTCGATGAGTATCCGGTCTGCGAAGCAGCACTCGCGCGGCCGTCGGCTGCCGACCCCCGGGTGGCCGAGCGCTTCGAGGTCTATGCCTGCGGCGTCGAGCTGGCGAACGGTTTCGGCGAGCTTACCGATCCCATAGAGCAGCGCCGCCGCTTCGAGATCGAGATGGCGGAGAAAAAGCGGATCTATGGCGAGACCTATCCGATCGACGACGATCTGCTCGACGCGTTGGCGATCATGCCCGATGCCAGCGGCATCGCGCTCGGCTTCGACCGGCTGGTGATGCTGGCGACCGGCGCGCGGCGGATCGATCAGGTGCTGTGGGCGCCGGTGGCGGAGTATGGGCAGTGACGATCAACCGGCCGATCAAGACGGTGGACGAGCTCGCCAATGCCGGGCTCATCGCCGACCGCGAGGCGCTGGACGAGGTCGCAGCGCGCTATGCGATCGCGGTGACGCCGGAGATCGCGCGGCTGATCGACCCTAACGATCCCGAAGATCCGATCGCGCGCCAGTTCGTGCCTGATGCCGCCGAGCTCATGATGACGGCGGAGGAGCGCGCCGATCCGATCGGCGATCACGCGCATAGCCCGGTCGAGGGCATCGTTCACCGCTATCCCGATCGCGTGCTTCTGAAGGCGGTGCATGTCTGTCCCGTTTACTGCCGCTTCTGTTTCCGCCGCGAGATGGTAGGACCGCAGGGGCTGGGCACGCTCGATCCCGCCGCGATGACGGCTGCTTTCGATTATATCCGGGGCCATGACGCGATCTGGGAGGTCATTCTCACCGGCGGAGATCCGCTCGTGCTGTCGCCGCGCCGGCTGCGGGATATCCTCGAACAGCTCAAGGATATCGATCACGTCAAGATCGTCCGCTTTCACAGCCGCGTGCCCGTCGTCGATCCTTCTCGGATCGATGCCGCGCTGATCGAGGCGCTGAGGGCGAGCGGCAAGACCACCTATGTCGCGCTGCATGCCAACCATCCGCGCGAACTCACGGCCGAGGCGCGCGCCGCCTGCGCCCGGCTCATCGATGCGGGCATCGTCATGGTCAGCCAGTCGGTGCTGCTCAAGGGCGTCAACGACGATCCGGATGTTCTGGCGGAGCTGATGAAGGCCTTCGTCGAGACGCGGGTGAAACCCTATTATCTGCATCATCCCGATCTAGCGCCGGGCACCAGCCATTTCCGGCTCTCGGTGGAAGAAGGCCAGGCGATCGTCGCATCGCTCCGTGGGCGCATCTCTGGATTGTGCCAGCCGACCTATATTCTGGATATTCCCGGAGGATACGGCAAAGCCGATATCGGCCAGAACACGATCCGCAGAAACGCGGAAGGTTGCTATTCGGTTTCCGACTACAACGGACAAGAGCATATCTACCCGCCGCGCGGCAGTTAACTGTTCCGTTCTTCGTTTCATTTCAGCACTTGCGGTCGTTCGTGCCGAGACCAAGCGTTGTTTAAGCTTTTCCCGCAAAGCAATGATCCGATTTGCTTTATCTCTACTCGGTAGCGGAAGACGCTAAATTCTTAGCTTTTCATCGGGGCCAGATTTAACCACATGCCTTAGCGGAATATTGGGTTTTCCTCCTTAAAAGCACCTCCATGACAGGGCGATGAGCGCCCGCTCTGGTTATGACAGCTTGGAGATGTGAGGATGAATACGACGATCCGCGAACTGCTTGCGAAATTCGGCAAGCTGCCTGTGGCCATCGACACCGTGGCTGATGATGCCGATCTCTACGCGGCGGGACTCACTTCCTTCGCATCGGTTCAGTTGATGCTCGGCATCGAGGACGCCTTCGATATCGAGTTCCCGGACAATCTCCTCAATCGCAAGTCCTTCGCCAGCATCTCGGCCATCGCCCGGACCGTCGATCTGATCAAGGATAGCCGGAAGGTCGCCTGATGAACTTCCCAGTCAAAATCACGGAAGACAGTTTCGCAGCAAGGGCCGCCCGTGTCGTCGCCATCGCGGCGAAGTTCGCGGACGCCGTCGATTTTGAAGGCCGGTTTCCTGAGGAAGCCGTGGATGCGATGAAGGCCGAGCGCCTGCTCAGCATCCAGATCCCGCGCAGCCTTGGTGGCGAGAGCGCCACCACGACTGAGATCGCCGAGCTCTGCTCGATGCTTGGTCAGGCCTGCGCCGCCAGCGCCATGGTTTTCGCCATGCACCACATCAAGCTGTCGAGCCTCGTCGAGCACGGCGCGGATAGCGCTTGGCATGCCGATTTCATGCGCCGCATCGCGGCAGACCAGCTGTTGATCGGCTCGGCGACGACCGAAGGCGGTATCGGCGGCAACCTGCGCAACAGCATCTGCGCCGTTCATGTCGAGGGCGGCATCTGCCGGCTCGAGAAGGATGCGACCGTCATTTCCTACGGCGCACATGCCGATGCCATTCTGATCACCTCGCGCGCCCATGCGGATGCGGCTCCGTCGGATCAGGTGCTGACGGCGTTTCTCAAGGATCAGTACACGCTCGAACGGACGCATGTGTGGAACACGCTCGGCATGCGCGGCACGTGTTCCGACGGTTTCCTGTTCAAGGGTGAAGCGCCGGCCGAGCAGATCCTGCCGAAGCCTTTCGCCGAGATCGCCGCGCAGTCGATGCTCGCATCGTCGCACCTTCTGTGGAGCGGCGTCTGGTATGGTATCGCCATCGACGCTTTCTCGCGGGCCCAGGCCTTCGTTCGTGCCGCGGCCCGCAAGTCTCCGGGTGCGCCCCCGCCTGGTGCCTTGCGTCTTGCGGAGGTTTCCAACCTGCTGCAAATGGTGAAGTCCAACGTCGTTGCTGGCCTCAAGGCCTACGAGGACGCCAAGGCCGATCCCGACAAGCTCTCCTCCATGGCCTTTGCCGTGGCGATGAACAACGTTAAGATCGCGTCGTCGGAAACGATCCTCGAGATCGTCAACCACACGATGCTGATCTGCGGCATCATGGGCTACAAGAACGGCACGCCGTTCAGCCTCGGCCGGCATCTGCGCGACGCGCATTCCGCACAATTGATGATTTCCAACGACCGCATCCTTGGCAACACGTCGAGCATGCTCCTTGTCCACAAGCAGGACACTAGCCTACTGGGGTGACTCACATGGATATGCAGACCTCCTTCCTGGACCGGCTTTTCGAGTCCGGCCTTCTGATCGACATGGGTGTTGACGGTCTTTACGGCCGCAGCGGCCAGTTCGAGGACGTGATTGCCGCCTTCGAGCGCCTGATCGACCGCTTCGGCGGCGCCGACGGGGCGGAAGCAATGCGCTTTCCGCCGGGCATGAACCGCGAAATCTTCGAGAAGAGCGGCTACATGAAGAGCTTCCCGCAGCTGGCCGGTACCGTGCACAGTTTCTGCGGCAACGAGCTCGATCACATGAACCTGCTGCAGTGCATGGAAGTCGGCGACGACTGGACCAAGGGCCAGGAAGCGACCGAGATCGTGCTGACGCCAGCCGCCTGCTATCCGCTCTATCCGACGGTCGCCCGCCGCGGCAACCTGCCTAGGGATGGTGCGCTGTTCGACCTGCAGTCCTATTGCTTCCGCCATGAGCCCTCGCGCGATCCTGCCCGCCAGCAGCTGTTCCGCATGCGCGAATATGTCTGCATGGGCACCGAACTGCACGTCACCGATTTCCGCCAGAAGTGGATGGATCGCGGTCTCGAGATGATGAAGCTCGTCGGTCTCGACGTCACCATCGACGTCGCCAACGACCCGTTCTTCGGCCGCGCCGGCAAGATGATGGTCAACAACCAGCGCGACCAGAACCTGAAATTCGAGCTCCTGATCCCGATCACCTCGACGGCCAATCCGACGGCCTGCATGAGCTTCAACTTCCATCAGGATTCCTTCGGTCAGAAGTGGGGCCTGAACCTTGAAGACGGCAGTGTCGCGTTTACCGCCTGCGTCGGCTTCGGGCTGGAACGCATCGCGCTGGCGCTGTTCCATCACCACGGCCTCGACGTCAAGCTGTGGCCCGCCGCCGTGCGCCAGGCGCTCTGGGGCTAAGGGGAGCGATGGCATCCGTCTTCCCGGGGATCAGCCCGGACAGCTATTCCCCGCATGCGCTGCATTCCATGGAGCGCATGTGGCCGGAGACCAATTGCTATATCGATTTGTGGATCGAGGTACTTTCCACCCTCGGACTCGCGCCGGAGGCCATGCTCGGCTTCACGCTCGGCCAGGATTTCGAGGGCGACCAGTTCACCTTCTTCAAGGTGCCGCTCGAGGATCTGGAAGCGCTCTACGGCATCCGCGTCACCGAGTTGGCGATCTTCGACAAGGTCGAGCGTCACATCCAGACGCAGATTTCGCGCGGCCGTCTCTGCCTGATCGAGATGGATTCGTTCTACATGCCCGACACGCAGGGCACGGCCTACCGGCAGGAGCACGGCAAGACGACCGTTGCGATCAACAAGCTGGATATGGCCCACAAGCGCGTCGACTATTTCCACAATGGCGGCTTCTTCAGCCTTGAGGGCGAGGATTTCGACGGGCTGTTCCAGCTGCATCTCACCGACGACGATCCGCTGTTCCTGCCCTATACCGAATTCGCGAAATTTCCCGAAACGCCCGTCGATGCGACGCGGACGCGGGCCGTGTCGCGTGCGTTGCTGAGCGCACATTTCGCCCGCCGGCCGCGCGAAAACCCGATCCGCGTCTTCGCTGGCGTGTTTCCCGAGCAGGTCGAGGCGGTGGCCGAGCGGCCTTTCGGCTTCTTCCACAAATACGCCTTCAACACGCTGCGCCAGTTCGGCGCCAATTTCGAGCTGCTGGCCGATTATCTGGTCTGGCATTCGGCCGCCGAATTCGGCGCTGCCGCCGAGCATGCCCGGCGCCTGTCGGAAGCCGCCAAGTCGGTGCAGTTCCAGCTGGCGCGCGCCGTCGCCCGCAAGAAGTTCGAGCCGCTAGCGACCGCGCTTGATCCGGCTGCCGATGCATGGGATGCCGTAATGGCTTCGCTCACAAAGCATCTTTGAAGCCGGAGGCCTGATCATGCGTGGGAGATTGGCGAGCATCGCGGCGGAGGAAGTCGCGCTCAGCGAGGGGTGGAACCTGGTTCTGACCGAACCCGGCGCCTGCGCCAATCCGCACGACCTGCCGCTTTCGGCCCAGTTCATCCCCGCCGAGGTGCCCGGCACGGTCGCGGGCGCGCTTGAGAGGGCGGGCCTGTTCGATCGCGAAAACCCCGTGCCGCTCGACAACAGGGACGCCTGGTATGTCTGCCGCCTGTTCGACGCGGCGCCGGGCGACGTCATTCTTCGCTTCGAGGGGCTGGCGACGCTTTGCCATGTGTTCCTGAACGGCCAGGAGATCCTCTCGTCCGAAAGCATGTTCACCCTGCACGAGGTGCCCGTGACGCTCTCCGGTGGCGACGAGCTGGCGCTGTGTTTTCGCGCGCTGGCGCCCCGGATCGCCGAAAGCGGCCCGCGCGCCCGCTGGCGGCCGCAGATGATCACGCCGCAGGGACTGAAGAACGTCCGCACCACCCTGCTTGGCCGCATGCCCGGCTGGTGCCCGGAAATCCACGCCGCCGGCCCGTGGCGACCGGTCATGCTGGTGCGCCGCGATGTCGTTTCGCTGGATGACGTCAGCGTGCGGGCGGTGCTGGAGCCGGATGGTTCCGGCAAGCTCAGCGTGTCGCTGCGCACCGACGCCGAGGCGCCCGAACTGTCGTTACGCTGCGGCGGCATCGATCAGGCGTTCGAAAAGGTCGGCGAGCGGCACTACTCGGCCATTCTGAGACTGAAGGATGTGGAGCCCTGGTGGCCCCACACGCACGGAACGCCGCGTCTCTACGATTACGCCGTTGTCATCGATGGTGCCCAACACCCGCTTGGCAAGGCCGGGTTCAGGAGCGTCGTGGCCGATCGCGGCACGGATGGCAGCGACTTTGCGCTTCTGATCAACGGCGAGCGGGTGTTTTGCCGAGGCGCGGTCTGGACAACGGCCGACATCGTGCGCCTTCCAGGTGCACGGGTGGATTACGAGCCGTTCCTGCGGCTGGCCGCCGAGGCCGGCATGAACATGATCCGCATTGGCGGCACCATGGCCTATGAGACGCCCGATTTCTTCCAGCTTTGCGACGAGCTCGGGCTGATGGTGTGGCAAGACTTCATGTTCGCCAATTTCGACTATCCGAAGAACGACAAGGCGTTTACCGCGCATGTCCACGCCGAGGTCGAGGAGTTCCTGCACGGCGTGCAGGGTCCGCCATCTCTTACGGTGCTATGTGGCGGCAGCGAGACCTATCAGCAGGCGGCGATGCTCGGCCTGCCGCCGGAATTCTGGTCCGGCCCGATCACCGACGAGATCATTCCGGCAATCGCGGCACGGCTCTGCCCCGAAATCCCCTATGTCGTCAATTCGCCGTCCGGCGGTGCCATGCCGTTTTCGCCGAATGCCGGCGTGACGCATTATTACGGTGTCGGCGCCTATATGCGGCCGCTTGACGATGCGCGCCGTGCCAATGTGCGCTTCGCGGCCGAGAGTCTCGCCTTCGCCAACGTGCCGCAGCAGAAGACGCTGCAACGGCATCTCGATGTGCCACCGGTGCACAGCCCGCTATGGAAATCGCGCGTGCCGCGCGATCGCGGCGCCTCCTGGGATTTCGAGGATGTGCGCGATTTCTATCTCGGCGAACTCTACGACGTCGATCCGGCGCGCCTGCGCCGTGAGAACCGCGAGCTCTATCTCGATCTGTCGCGCGCCGTCACCGGCGAGGTGGCGGAGGAGACCTTTGCGGAATGGCGGCGCAAAGGGTCGACTTGCCACGGCGCGCTGGTCTGGACGCTGCAGGACTTGTTGCCCGGCGCCGGCTGGGGTGTAATCGATTCAACCGGTGCGCCGAAGCCGATCTGGTACGCGTTGCGCCGGGCCTTCCGGCCGGTACAGGTCTTGGTGACCGACGAGGGGACCAATGGGCTCGACGTGCATGTGATCAACGAGACCGAGCACAGCCTGCAGCTTGATCTCGAGGTTATCTGCTTCAGAAACGGCCGGCAGAATGTAGCGAGCGGCGGACGCATCCTCACGCTTGCGCCACGCAGCACGGAGACGTTCGCGGCCACCGACCTGTTCGGCGCCTTCTTCGACACGACCTACGCGTTCCGCTTCGGCCCGCCGGCGCATGACGTCACGGTGGCGCGGCTCAGGCTTCCTGATGGCGGGGCCGTGGTGGCCGATGCCTTCCATTTCCCGCAGGGGCGTTCGAAAGCCGTGCACGATGCCGAGATCCAGGTCTCGCTGGTTGCGGATGGCGGTGCGTGGTTCGCGGATCTCGCGACCGACAGGCTGGCGCAATCGGTGCATTTCAGCGTGGATGGTTACCGGCCCGACGATGACTGGTTCCATCTCGCACCGGGCGCTGCCAAACGCGTTCTCCTGCGCCCGCTTTCAGGGCGAGGGGCCGATGATCGCCCCACCGGCGAGGTGCTGACCCCAGGTGGCGCGCGCGCGTTCTCGTTCTAGATGCGCTCGTCGCAAAAGATGAGGCGCAATCAATTTCGAAAGACTTTCTTACTAATGTAGGTCCGTGAAATGGCCTAAAGCGGATACGGTATGTCTAAGGGAATTATCGCGAATTCTGTGATGAACGGCGCGGCGGGAATGCTGCTGCTGGTAACGGGGTTCCTGTCTTCCATCATCACCGCCCGGTTGCTCGGGCCCGAGGCGAACGGCATCGTCGCCTTCTCGCTCTGGCTCGTCGTCACCGGCGCATCAATCGCCGAGCTCGGCTCCAGTATCACCATGTCGAAGACGCTGCCGCAGCTGCAGGCGGAAGGTTTCGATGCGCGGCGGCGGCTGGGCTTCGCCTCGCTGCTCGTCACCGTCATGCTGTGCTCGACGCTGTTTCTGCTCGGCCTCTACGCGCTGTTCTTCCTGACGTCTGAGCAGATGCATTGGGCGAAAACCGCCCCCTCGGTCGCCTACGTCACGGGCGCGCTGTTCTTCGTGCAGGCGATCGGATCCTTCGTCAAATTCTACCTTATCGGTGAGCGGCGGCTGACCGATTTCTTCAAGCTCGCGATGGGCGTCTGCCTGCTGCAGCTGATCGGCGTTGGCGCCGGCGCCGTGCTCTATGGGGTCGAGGGAGTGTTGGTCGGCTATCTGCTGGGGCAGATGGTGTTCTTCATCGCCACCATTCCGATCCTGATGACGCCGCGCGACCGCTGCGGGGTTCCGCTCAAATATCTGGCGGCCTCCTCGATCGTGCTCTCGGCGCAGTTCCTGATCGATTCCATCTTCCTCAACAGGCTGGAGCTCTTGTTCCTGCAGCAGTTCTGGTCGGTCGAGATGGTGGGCTTTTATGCCGTCGGCCTGTCCGTCGCCAATATCGCGTTGCAGTTGCCGATCCAGATGACGGGCAGCTTGCTCCCCTATTACTCGGAGCGGCGCCACTCGAGCGACGACCGTACCCTGCCGGTCGAGGTTTTCGCGGCCGTCACCCGCAGCATGGCCTATATCATCCTGCCGATGAGCTTTGGACTTGCCGCCATATCGAGCGAGTTGGTGCGCGAAGTGTTCGGCCAGGCATTCGCGCGCAGCGGAACCGTCGTGGCGCTTCTGGCGCTTGCCGCCCCGTCCTACACCTTCATGCAGACGCTCAGCCTGTATCTCCTGTCCATGGACCGCGTTCGCGACCGGTTGAAAGTCAGCCTCGTCGGCGCCGCCGTGATGACGCTCGGTTGCCTCGCGGTCGTTCCGTTCTTCGCGGCCGAGGGTGCCGCAATGGTGCGCATCGGCGTGTTCACGATAATGTGTATCATCATGGTGCGGCAGACCGGTTTCGGCTCTCAGCTCTCCGGTCTTTACGTAAATCTGATCAAGACACTGGCTGCGTCGTTTCTGTGCGCAATTATAGCCCTCGGCGTTTTACACTATATCAACGGTTCTATTGGACTTGTTCTCGCAGTCGTCCTTGGTGGGGCTGGCTATATTGTTGCGCTCAAGCTTTTAAAGGCAATTCCGCGAGAGGATGCCGATGTTATGTTTTCTATTGTCGAGAAGATGCCAGGCTCGTTAGGAAAAGCCGCCAACACGGTCGTGGCGTTCATCGCGCCGTCAAGTGCCAAGACAGCGAATGAAGATCTGCCGATCGAGATCACGGTCGAGACAGGTCTTGCCGAAGGTGCCGGCAACGAGGCCGCGCTGCCCTTTGCCTTCGATGGCACGATCGGTCTGTTCAAGCCGGAGGACGTCGGGGTTGCGAAGCGCTCCACGGCGGTGCTCTTCGTCAATCCCTGGGGGCTTGAAGAAATGTGCAGCCGACGGTTCTTCCGTGTCACCGCGGAGCATTTCGCGGCCCTCGGCGCGCCCAGCCTGCGCTTCGATTATCCCGGTGCGGGCGATGCGCTCGATATCGACGATAGCGTTGGCCTCAAGGTTTGGGAAGATGCGATCCGCGATGCCGCCGAACGGCTGAAGCAGTTGAGCGGCTGCAGCCGTATCATCATCGTCGCCCAGGGGCTGGGTGCAGCCCTTGCGCAGAGAACCGCGCCGTCGATTGAGGGCGTCGATGCCATTGCCATGCTCGGTCCCGTCGTCAACGGGCGCGCCTATCTGCGCGAGCTTCGCGCATGGGCGACGTTCATCAATCATCACCTGGGATTGGGCGAGGATGCCATTCCCGAGGGCAAGCACATGATCGCCGGGCTGCAGATGCCCGATGGGATCGCCGCCGAGCTGTCGAAGGTGCGGATTGCCGCGCCGGAAGCGCTTGCCGCGCCGCGTTACCTCATTCTGGAGCGACCCGAGCGCGCAGACGACGCGACGCTCGCCGACAATCTGACGGCGCTTGGCGCGACTGTCGAGCAGCAGGTGTTCAAGGGTTACGACAGGCTCATCTCCGACCCGGTCTTCTCGCGCACCCCGATGGACGTCGTCGAGACGCTGACGCAATGGGTGGGCGAGCATACGTCGGTCGATCCGGCCGCTGTGCCTTCGGCCACCGCTGTCGATACGCAGTCACTCGCAGGCGACGGCTTCGAGGAAGTGCCGGTTCGTTTCGGCGCGTTCAATCATCTGGTCGGCGTCGTCACGCGTCCGGTCGGACGGCCACGCGGCAACAGCGTGGTGTTCCTGTCGACCGCCTATGACCGCCAGTCCGGCTGGGGTCGTGCGATCACCGACATGGCCCGGGAGCTTGCTCGCCAGGGCGTTGCCTCGATCCGCTTCGATTCCGCCAATGTCGGCGACAGCCCTCCACGTCCGGATGCGCCGGATCAGATTCTCTATTCCGCCACCCAGAATGCCGATGCGCAGGCAGCACTCGATCTGCTGGAGGGCATGGTGCCGGGGCCGCTGATGGTCGCCGGGCGCTGCAGCGGCGGCTATGTCGCCATCCGCTCGGCCGTCGACGATGTCAGGGTCAAAGCGGCCGTATCTATCAATCCCTTCGTCTATTACTGGGATCCGAACCAGCCGGTCGAGCGCAAGCATGTCGTGTCGGTGCCGCGCAGCTTCGAGGATTACGGACAGCGGCTTTCCAGCTTCGCCACGGTCAAGCGCCTGATGAAGGGCGATATCGACGTGCTGGCGGCGACGCGCAACGTCATCATCGCCTTTTCACGCCGCATGTCGGTGCGCATCGCGCCGCTGCTCGAATACCTGCCGAGCCGCCGTCACACGGCGAGCGAGGTGAAGAAGTCCTTCGTCACCGTCGGCAAGCGCAAGGTGCCGCTGACGCTGATCTATAGCGAAGGCGATGTCGGGCTGGAGCACATGTATTTCCACTTCGGCCCCGGTGGCCGCAAGTTCGAGCGCCATCCGAACGTCCGGCTGGTGATGCTGCCCGATGCCGATCACAATCTGACGCCGCCGGAATCGCGCCGGACGGTGTTTGCCGAGATCGCGCGCCTCGCTAAGGCCTGATCGGGCAAAGGCGTGCGCCCGCCCGTTGCGGTCGGTCGATTTTTCGGATGATCGAGGGTTAGTGCGCCGGCTTTTTCTAGCCGGCGATAAGCTCGTTGTAGACGCTGATGTAACGCTCCGCGACGACGTCCCAGGAATAGGCCGAGGCGCCGGACAGAAGCGCTGCCCTTACCGTCGGCCCCTGCGTTTCCAGCCGCTCGTAAGCCGTTTCCAGCGCGAGGGCTGCGGCGGCGGTGTCGGCGAAGTCGGCGAGCAGGATGTCTTTGTGGCGCGCGCCGAGCGTCCCGTAGGCCTCGTTGGTGTTGAGCACCGGCAGCAGACCGGCGCTCATGGCTTCCAGCGCCACCAGGCCGAAGCCCTCATAGGATGAAGCCGAGGCGAAGATCGAGGCGTCGGCGATGATGTGGCCGACCGCGTCGTTGTCGGCGCCGACATGGATGGTGACAGAGCCGTTCAGCTTCAGCCGGTCGATCTGGGCCATCAGGTCCTGTCTGGTCAGATCGGATTCGACGCCGGCGATATCGAGATGCCAATCCGGATTGCACACCCTCAGCACCGCGACCGCGTCGATCAGGCGGTCCAGGCGCTTGTTGACCGAGAACCGGCCGATCGTGACGATCCGGCGCTTGGGGCTACGGGATGCGCGGTCCGCGAACTTGCCGATGTCGGCGCCGTTTTCGATGACGATGCTGCGGCTCGGCGCGATTTTTGAAAACTGCGCGAGATCCGACATGCTGCAGCCGATGACGCGCTTATAGGCGGTGGCCGAGACGCGGGTGATGGTCTGGAACCAGACCTTCTTGATCGCCGCGAATTTCGCCGTGTGGAAGAAGCCGCCATGGGTGGTGACCACCATCGGCTTGCGATGCAGCAGCCGGCCCCAGGCGAGTGCGTCGAAAAAGAAGTCGATCGCGTGCACATGGATCAGGTCTGCGTCGCCGAGATGCCGGAAGACCTCCGGTGCGAGCGGATAGCGCGTGCTGCCCGACCAGGGGATGCGGACGACGTCGATGCCGTCGATGGTTTCGCGCGCCGGCAGCTTCTTGTCGCGGGCGGTAAACAGGCTATCGAGCGTGACGACGCGGACGCGGTAGCCGCGCTTCAGTGTCTGGCGCGCGAGATTGGCGACCACGTCCTCAAGGCCGCCGCGATTGGGCAGGAACTGGCGTATGACGTGAACGATCAGCGGCGCGCTGGCCGCGACCGGTTCGGCGTCATGGGGATAGAGTTCGGCGGCAGACATATGTCATCCCTTCGGCCGCGATTGCTGGTCGCGGCTTTCATCAATGTCACATGGCGACTGGCGGCGTTAAGGCTGCGTTAAATGTCCGCGCCTTCGGGTATTTGCTTTCGCGGAGAGTTAACCGACCGTGACCCGGTCTTAGAATGCGCGGAAGGTCAGCGTCGTCAGCGAGCGGACGATGCCCGGAATGCTGGCGATCTGATCGTTAACGAATTTGCCGATGTCCTCGCCTTCCTGGATGTAGACCTTGAGAAGCAGGTCGTAATCGCCGCTGGTCGAATAGAGCTCCGAGACGCGTTCGGTCTTGTAGATGGCGTCGGCGACCTCGTAGGTCTTGCCGGGGGCGCACTGGAGCTGGACGAAGATCGGCTTCATGAGGATTTCCTGCATCGAATTCTGGTTTGGCGGCATAATGCGCGAAACGACCGGTGCGGCGCAAGCGGTTCCGTCAACCGGCCGCCTCGCGCACGATCCACTCGCGGAAGGCCGATAGCGGGGCGTAGTCGGCGCGCTCGGCGGGAAAGGCCAGATAGTAGCGTTCCTTGCTCTCCATCTCGCGATTGACTGATGCCACGAGATCGCCGCGCTTCAGCTCGTCCTCGATCAGGAAGGTCGGCAACAGCGCCACGCCGAGGCCGGCGATCGCGGCCTGGGCAGCGGTGGCGAACTGGTCGAACAGCATGCCGTGAACGGTTTGCGGCGGCACCTCGTTGTCTGCGAACCATTGCTCCCAGGCATCCGGCCGGGTGGTGAGGTGAAGCAGCGGCACGTCGACGAGATCGGACGGCTGGCTGATCCCGTACCGGTCGCGGAAATCGGGGCTGCAGGCGGGCACGGTCTTTTCCGACATCAGGAAGGTGAGCTCGGCGCCCGGCCAGTGCGGATGGCCGAAATGGATGGCGGCGTCGATCGAATCCAGGCGAAAATCGAAGGAAGAGAGGCGGGTGACGAGATTGATGGTGACGCCGGGGTTGGCTGAGAGGAAGCGGCCGAGGCGTGGCGCCAGCCAGCGGGTGCCGAAGGTCGGCAGAATCGCGAGGTTGAGCGTGCCGCCGTGCGGATTGGCGCGCAGGTTCAGAGAGGCGCTGGAGATGCGCCGCAGGGCCTCGCGGATCTCGCGGGCATAGCCGTCGCCGGCAAGCGTCAGGCGTACCGTCTGGCGCTCGCGGATGAAGAGTTCGACGCCAAGCTGCTCCTCCAGCGTCTTGATCTGGCGGCTGACGGCGCTCTGCGTCAGGTCGAGCTCCTTGGCGGCGGCCGTGACGCTGCCGGTGCGCGATACCGCCTCGAAAGCGGAGAGCAGCGCGGTGGAGGGTAGAAAACGCCTTGACGTGAGCATGGGTCATTCCATTTCAGAATGAGCTATTTCCGAAATGTCGATATTTATGGCTTTCGGGCGCTTGTAAATAGCTGCACTAATCATAATCGGAATGAACGTGGGGATCTCTATCATGGCAGGCTTCGTTTCCACAGACCGCATCCGCTCGCTGTTCACCGAAGCGATGTCGCAAATGTATCGCGCCGAGGTGCCGCAATACGGAACGCTGCTGGAACTGGTTGCCGACGTCAATGCCGAGGTTCTCGCCAAGGATAACGCGCTGCGTGAGCGCCTGACGCGGGCGGGCGAGCTTGATCGTATCGATGTCGAGCGCCATGGCGCCATCCGTCTCGGCACGGCCGAAGAGCTCTTCACCATCCGCCGCCTCTTCGCCGTCATGGGCATGCAGTCGGTCGGCTACTATGATCTGTCTGTCGCCGGTGTGCCTGTTCATTCGACCTGTTTCCGCCCGGTCGATCAGGCAGCGCTCAGCGTCAATCCGTTCCGTGTCTTCACCTCGCTGCTCAGGCTCGAGCTGATCGAGGACGAGGCTCTGCGCGCTGAAGCTGCCGATATCCTGTCGAAGCGTCGCATCTATACCGAGCGCGCCATCCAGTTGATCGCGCGTCATGAAGAGGTCGGCGGGCTGACGGAAGCGGAAGCGCGCGAATTCGTCGCCGAGGCGCTCGAGACCTTCCGCTGGCACGGCGAGGCCACCGTCAGCGCCGAGACCTACAAGCGATTGCACGACGCGCACCGGCTGATCGCCGACGTCGTCTCGTTCAAGGGGCCGCATATCAATCACCTGACCCCGCGCACGCTCGATATCGACGCCGTGCAGGCCCGCATGCCGGAGCGCGGCATCACGCCGAAGGCCGTCATCGAGGGGCCGCCGCGTCGCGATTGTGATATCCTGCTGCGCCAGACCAGCTTCAAGGCGCTGGAAGAGGCGATCGCCTTTGCAGGCGAGACCGGGACCAACAAGGGCACGCATACGGCCCGCTTCGGCGAGATCGAGCAGCGCGGCGTGGCGCTGACGGCCAAGGGCCGGGCGCTTTACGACCGGCTGCTGGCGTCGGTTCGCGGCGAAGTGCAGGTTGGCGCCGGCGGCGCCAAGGCCGGCGATTACGACAGCGAGCTTGCCGAGCGGTTCCACGAACTGCCGGATAGCTGGGCGGCGCTTCGGGCCGAGCAGCTGGCCTTCTTCCACTATTCCGCAACGCCCCAGGGCGTTGCGGCCGCCGTCGACGGCGCGCTGCCCGATGATGCGGAGGCGCTGATCGAGATGGGCTACCTCGCCTTCGATCCGATCGTTTACGAGGATTTCCTGCCGGTCAGTGCCGCGGGGATCTTCCAGTCGAACCTTGGAACGGACCAGCAGCAGAATTACGCGACCCGCTCCAACCGCTCGGCCTTCGAAGAGGCGCTCGGCGCCACCGTCACGGATGAGCTTGACCTTTACGCGGAACGTCAGGCACGCTCGCTGGAGGCGGCGATCGATCTGCTCGGGCTATCCGGCCTGCGCCTGAGCAACGTTGCCTGACGATTTGCGAACGGAGCTCTCCCATGCTGAATGATCCGCGCTCCCACGGCCTTTGGGAAAAAACCGCGCCGCAGCCGCCGGCAACGATGCCGCTTTCAGGCGCGTTGACCGCCGATATCGTCGTGGTCGGCGGCGGTTATACCGGGCTATCGTCCAGCCTGCACTTGGCGGAAGCCGGAAAGTCGGTGGTGCTGCTTGAGGCCAACGAAGTCGGCTTCGGTGGTGCGGGGCGCAATGTCGGGCTGATCAATGCCGGCATGTGGGTGATGCCCGACGATCTGCCCGGTGTGCTCGGCCCCGTCTATGGCGAGCGCCTGCTCGACCTGCTGGGAAACGCGCCGAAGCTGGTGATGGAGCTGATCGACAAACATGGCATCGCCTGCGAACTAGAGCGCAACGGCACGCTGCATGTCGCCGTCGGTGCCGATGGCCTCAAGGAAATCACCGATCGCGCCAGCCAGTGGGCCGCGCGTGGCGCCGATGTCAGGTTGCTCGATGCCGCCGAGACGGCGCGCCGGGTAGGAAGCCACGCCTATACCGGATCGCTGCTCGACATGCGCGCCGGCACGCTGCAGCCGCTCGCCTATGCTCGGGGGCTGGCGCATGCCGCCGTCAAGGCTGGTGTCTCGCTCCATACGTCGAGCCCTGTCATCGCCACCGAGAAGAACAGCAATCGCTGGACGGTGAAGACGGCGAACGGTTCCGTCACCGCAGACTGGATCATCGTCGCCACCGATGCCTACAGCACCGGCCCATGGGAACAGGTGCGCGAGGAGCAGGTGCATCTGCCCTATTTCAACCTGGCGACCCGGCCGCTCGGCGACAATCTGCGCAAGTCGATCCTTGTCGGCCGCGAGGGCGTCTGGGACACCAAGGAAATCCTCTCGTCTTATCGCATGGACCAGGCCGGCCGGCTGGTGTTCGGCAGTGTCGGGGCGCTACGCAATACCGGGCTTTCCGTCCACAAGGGATGGGCGCGGCGTGCGCTAAAGAAGCTTTTCCCGCAGCTCGGGGATGTCGAGTTCGAATGCGAGTGGTACGGCAAGATCGGCATGACCGACAATGCGCTGCCGCGCTTTCACAAGTTCGCCGACAATGTCGTCGGCTTTTCCGGCTATAATGGCCGGGGGATCGCGCCGGGAACGGTGTTCGGCCGCACGCTTGCCCGCCATATCCTGGGCGAGATGAGCGAGGCCGATCTACCGCTGCCGCTGACTGATCCCGCCGAGCCGCGCTTCCGCGCCGCCAAAGAACTATGGTACGAAGCCGGCGCCCAGGTCGCCCACTTCGCCGATGCCCGCTTTTAAAGAACAATAAGGTTGGAACCACGACAATGACCATCGAAACGCTCGATCTCGCCACCGAAACCAAGACCCTGCTTGCCAAGCTCGGCGTCAGCGCCGACCGCTTCACCGGCGGTACGCTGCGGGTAACGTCGCCCGTGACAGGCAAGGACATCGGCGCGCTGAAGGAAGTGTCGGTCACTGATGCCAAGACCGCGATCGATAACGCCCACAAGGCGTTTCTCGAATGGCGCGCCGTTCCTGCGCCTAAGCGCGGCGAGCTTGTGCGCCTGCTCGGCGAGGAGCTGCGCGCGGCCAAGGCCGAGCTCGGCCGGCTGGTGTCGATCGAGGTCGGCAAGATCACGTCGGAAGGTCTCGGCGAAGTGCAGGAAATGATCGACATCTGTGATTTCGCCGTTGGTCTCTCCCGCCAGCTCTACGGCCTGACGATCGCCACCGAGCGCTCCGAGCACCGGATGATGGAAAGCTGGCATCCGCTCGGCGTCGTCGGCATCATCTCGGCCTTCAATTTTCCTGTCGCCGTCTGGTCCTGGAATGCGGCGCTGGCGCTGGTTTGCGGCAATTCCACCGTCTGGAAGCCGTCCGAAAAGACGCCGCTGACGGCGCTTGCCACGCAGGCGCTGTTCGAAAAGGCGCTGAAGCGCTTCGTGGCCGAAGGCGGTACGGCGCCGGCCAATCTCTCGACGCTCCTGATTGGCGGCCGTGATGTCGGCGAGGCGCTGGTCGATCATCCCAAGGTGCCGCTGGTGTCGGCCACCGGCTCGACTGCCATGGGCCGCGCAGTCGGTCCGCGCCTGTCGCAGCGCTTTGCCCGCGCCATCCTCGAACTCGGCGGCAACAATGCCGCGATCATCTGCCCGACGGCCGATCTCGACCTGACGCTGCGCGGCGTCGCCTTCTCGGCCATGGGCACCGCCGGCCAGCGCTGCACCACGCTGCGCCGCCTGTTCGTGCATGAGAGCGTCTACGACCAGCTGGTGCCGCGCCTGCAGAAGGCCTACGGTTCCGTCAGCATCGGCAATCCGCTGGAGGCGGGTACGCTGGTCGGTCCGCTGATCGACAAGCAGGCCTACAGCAACATGCAGTCGGCGCTGGAGCAGGCGAAGGCGGCGGGCGGCAAGATCACCGGCGGCGAGCGCGTCGAAAACGGTGCCTCTGACGCCTTCTACGTGCGCCCGGCGCTGGTCGAAATGCCCGCGCAGACGGGTCCGGTCGAGAACGAGACCTTCGCGCCGATCCTCTACGTCATGAAGTACAGCGATTTCGACGCGGTTCTCGACGACCACAATGCCGTGCCGCAGGGCCTGTCGTCGTCGATCTTCACCAACGACATGCGCGAAGCCGAAGGCTTCCTTTCGGCGCGCGGGTCTGATTGCGGCATCGCCAACGTCAATCTCGGTCCCTCGGGTGCTGAAATCGGCGGCGCGTTCGGCGGCGAGAAGGAAACCGGCGGCGGCCGCGAGTCCGGCTCGGATGCATGGCGCGCCTACATGCGCCGCGCCACCAACACCATCAACTACGGCAAGACGCTGCCCTTGGCGCAGGGCGTCAAGTTCGACGTCGAATAAGCGCTGCATTCAATTGCTGCATTGCGAGAAGAAGGGCGATAACGTGGCCGCGTTATCGTCCTTTTGTTTGCGTAGGTTCCTTCAATGCATCTGACACTCGCCGTCGCCGAGACACTGGTTTTCGAAACATTGATCAGAAACCGGGTGAGCGAGGCGAATGCCCGTTCGGTCGCCCGCGCGCTCGTGGCGGCGGAAGCTGCCGGGCAGGGCGGGCACGGGCTCAGGCGCGTCGAGGCCTATTCCAGGCAGGCGCGGGCCGGTAAGGTCGACGGCTTCGCGACGCCATCGCTCGCGCACCCGCTACCCGCCGTGGTGCAGATCGACGCCAATCACGGTTACGCTTATCCGGCTATCGATCTCGCCTTGTCCGTCGTTCCCGATATCGCGCGCGAGCAGGGCATCGTGGCCGTCGCCTTCCGCCGCTCGCATCATGCCGGCGTGCTGGCGCTGACGGTCGAGCGCTTCGCCGAGATGGGGCTGGTGGCGCTTATGGTTGCCAACGCGCCGGCCTCGATGGCGGCCTGGGGCGGACGCAAGCCTGTGTTCGGTACCAATCCGATCGCCTTTGCCGCACCGGTGCCCAATGCCGATCCCGTTGTCATCGACATGGCGCTGTCGCGGGTGGCGCGCGGCAAGGTGATGGCGGCCAAGCAGAAGGGCGTGCCGATCCCCGACAACTGGGCCTTCGACCGCAACGGCCAGCCGACCACCGACGCCGGAGAGGCCTTGGCCGGCACCATGATCCCATCGGGCGAAGCCAAGGGCGCGGCGCTGGCGATGATGGTCGAGATCATGGCCGGCGCGCTCACCGGCGCCAATTTCTCCTTCGAAGCGTCTTCGCTGTTCGACGATCAGGGCGATGCGCCGGCGCTCGGCCATATGCTCATCGTCATCAATCCCGATGCTACCGGCGGCTCCAGCGCGGCCGAGCGGATGGGCCGGCTGGCCGATGAGATCGCATCCGATCCCGGCGTGCGGCTGCCCGGCCGGCGCGGGCAGAACGCCCGGCGCGCGGCGATCGAAAACGGCGTCGAGGTCGAGGACGAGCTGATCGCCGTGATCAATCTCCTCTAGAATTGTTCTAAAATATTGCAATTATTTCAAGCCTTTGTGATTGCTCCCACGGTGCGCAAACTTGAAATGAGGGCGTAACGAAAATATACCGCTGCAATCATCATGGATATCGCAGATGAAATGCCATGGAGGGCATCATGACCGTCTCCCTTAATCGCCTCTCGCAGGCCGCAGCACTTGGTGCCATGCTTCTTGCCGCAACGTCGCTCGCTTCGGGCGCCAGAGCGCAGGAAGAGGAGTCCGAAGGGATCGTCGTCTACAACGCCCAGCACCAGAGCCTCGGCCAGGAGTGGGTGGACGCCTTCACCAAGGAAACCGGCATCAAGGTGACGATGCGCCAGGGCAGCGACATGCAGTTCGCCAACCAGATCATCCAGGAAGACGAGGCCTCGCCCGCCGACGTGTTCCTCACCGAAAATTCGCCGGCGATGACGCTGGTCGATGCCGCCGGCCTGTTCGCGCCGATCGACAAGGCAACGCTCGAGCAGCTGCCGGAGGAGTTCCGCCCGAAGGACGGCATGTGGGCCGGCATCGCTGCGCGCTCCACCGTGTTCGCCTATGACAAGACCAAGCTCACCGAGGACAAGCTGCCGAAATCGATGCTCGATCTCGCCGATCCGGCCTGGAAGGGCCGTTGGGGCGCGGCACCCGTCGGCGCCGATTTCCAGGCGATCGTCAGCGCGCTCCTGCAGTTGAAGGGCGAAGAGGCGACGGCGGCATGGCTGAAAGCGCTGAAGGAAAACGCCACCTCCTATAAAAGCAACACCGTTGCCATGAAGACAGTCAATGCGGGCGAGGTCGAAGGCGCGATCATCTATCATTACTACTGGTTCGGCGATCAGGCGGCGACGGCTGAAAACAGCAAGAACGTGGCGCTGCACTACTTCAAGAACCAGGATCCGGGCGCCTTCGTCAGCCTCTCGGGCGGTGGCATCCTGAAGTCGAGCCAGCATCAGAAGGAGGCGCAAGCCTTTCTGAAGTTCATTACCGGCAAGGCGGGGCAGGCGATCCTGAAGGATGGCACCTCGTATGAATATGCCGTCGGCAAGGGCGCGGCCTCGAACGACAAGCTGGTGCCGATGGCAGACCTGCAGGCACCTGCCGTCGATGCGTCGCAGCTCAACAGCAAGAAGGTGGTCGAGATGATCACCGAGGCGGGGCTGATCTAGTCGCTACGCCGGGGCCGGGCAAAACTGTTGCTTTTGCCTCAAGAAAACTTTAGGCCATGACGATACACGGCAACCGTCTGTCAAAGGCGGTTGCCTTCCTTTTTCAGCGTTCAAAGGCGCGGCCTTGCTGCAGGACAATAGATTGCTTGCTTCCGAGATGTCGGCGGCGCGGCCGGCGGCAGGACTGGCACGACCGCGCCGGGGCCTGCCCTATGCGCCCGTCGTGCTTTTTGCCGCCATCGTTGCGCTGTTCAGCCTCGTTCCTCTCGGCTTCATCGCCTGGATCACCATCGATGTCGGCTGGGAGACGGTGAAGCAGCTGGTGTTCCGCCCCCGCGTCGGCGAGTTGCTCGTCAATACCGTGTTCCTCGAAGTCATCACCGTGCCGCTGTCGATCGTGCTGGCGGTAACGCTTGCCTGGATTACGGAGCGCACCGATGTTCCCTTCGCGCGGCTCTGGGCGTGGCTTGCCGTGGCGCCGCTCGCGGTGCCTGCCTTCGTGCATTCCTACGCCTGGGTCAGTCTGGTGCCGGGCATGCGCGGGCTGCAGAGCGGCGTTTTCGTTTCCGTGCTCGCCTATTATCCGTTTCTCTATCTCCCCGTTGCCGCGGCCTTGCGCCGGCTCGATCCGGCGATCGAGGATGCGGCCGCTTCGCTCGGGCTTGGGCCCTGGGCGGTGTTCTTCCGAACCATCCTGCCGCAGCTCCGGCTCGCCATCTGCGGCGGCGCGCTGTTGATCGCGCTGCATCTGTTGTCCGAATACGGCCTCTTCGTGATGATCCGCTTCGACACGTTTGCCACCGCCATCGTCGACCAGTTCCAGTCCGCCTACAACAGCCCGGCCGCCAATATGCTCGGCGGCGTGCTGGTCGCCTGCTGCCTGCTTCTACTGGCCATTGAGGTCCTCGTGCGCGGCAACGAGCGTTATGCCCGCGTCGGCTCCGGCTCGGCCCGGCCGGCCGACCGCCGCCGGCTCGGCTGGTACGCGGTGCCGGCAGTGCTTCTTCCCGTTGTCGTCGCGGTGCTGACGCTCGGCGTGCCCTTCGTGACGCTGGTGCGCTGGCTCTATCTTGGCGGCGCCGGCATCTGGCGCGTCGAAGTTGGAAACGCCTTCGTGCAGTCGATCGTGCTGGCGCTTGCCGGCGGCATTCTGGCAACGATCGCGGCCGCCCCCATGGCCTGGCTGTCGGTGCGCGCGCCGGGCCGCGTGCAGCGCGTGCTCGAAGCCTGCCACTATTATGTCGGCTCGCTGCCGGGTGTCGTGGTGGCGCTGGCGCTGGTGACGATTACCGTGCGGCTGGTGCTGCCGCTCTACCAGACCTTCGCGACGCTGCTGATCGCCTATATCCTGCTCTTCCTGCCGCGCGCCATGGTGGGGCTGCGCGCCAGCATCGCGCAGGCGCCGGTGGAGCTGGAGCGGGCCGCGATGGCGCTCGGGCGCACGCCTGGCCAGGCGGTGCGGCAGATCACCATGCGGCTTGCCGCACCTGGTGCCGCGGCCAGCATCGCGCTTGTCGCGCTCGGGATCACCAACGAACTGACAGCGACGCTGATGCTCTCGCCCAACGGCGTCGAGACGCTGGCCACGAAATTCTGGTCGCTGACCAGCGAGATCGACTATGTCGCTGCCGCGCCTTACGCCTTCATGATGGTCGTGCTGTCGCTGCCGCTGACCCTTCTTCTTCATGCTCAATCAAAACGGACTGCCGGACAATGACGCTGCTTACGATAGACGGTGCCAGCAAGCGTTACGGTCAGGTGCAGGCGCTCGATAACATCTCGCTGGAGGTGACGGCGGGCAGCCGTACCGCCGTGGTCGGGCCCTCCGGCTCCGGCAAGACGACGCTGCTTCGCATCATCGCCGGCTTCGAGCAGCCTGATCAGGGCCGCGTGACGCTCAACGGCGAGCTGTTGGCCGACGGGCCGGCCGCGGTGCCGGCGCATAAGCGCGGCATCGGCATCGTTTCGCAGGAAGGTGCGCTGTTTCCGCATCTCGACGTTGCCGACAACATCGGCTTCGGCTTCGCGCGTGGCACCGCCAATCGCGACAAGCGGGTGCTCGAACTGCTCGATATGGTCGAACTCGATCGCAGCATGCTCACGCGCCGCCCGCACCAGCTTTCCGGCGGCCAGCAGCAGCGCGTGGCGCTGGCGCGCGCGCTCGGCCGCGAACCACGCCTGATGCTGCTCGACGAACCCTTTTCGGCGCTCGACACGGGGCTTCGCGAAAACATGCGCAAGGCGGTGGCCCGCGTACTGCAGGCGGCGGGCATCACCAGCATTCTCGTCACCCACGACCAGGCAGAGGCGCTGTCCTACGCCGATCAGGTCGCGGTGCTGCGCGATGGCAAGCTGATGCAGGCCGGATCGCCGCAATCGCTCTATCTGGCGCCGCGCGATCGCGAGACGGCGCTGTTTCTGGGCGACGCGGTGATGCTGCCGGCGATCATCCGCAACGGCCATGCCGATTGCGCGCTGGGGCATGTCGCGGTCGACAGCCAGCATCAGGGCAAGGTCGAGATCATGCTCCGGCCCGAACAGATCCGTGTCGTCACCGACAGCAGCGAACAGCCCTATGGCGGGCGCGTGGTGGAGGTGGATTTCGGCGGCGCGACCTGCACGGTCGCCGTATCGCTCGACGGTGTGGCGCTGCCGCCGATCCTGATCAAGACCTCGAGCGTGGCGCTGCCGCAGCGCGGCGACCGTGTGCGGCTGGAGATCGCCGGCAAGGCGCACGTTTTCGTGCGCTGAGGGATTGTTTCTGCGCTGGCGGGCGGGTTTTGCGCAAGCCGATCGACCATCGCGCCGTCAGGCGATCTTCACTCAGGCAAACCTGCGCTCGGCGTCTTCCGTCTCATTCTCCAGCCAGCCACCGGTAAAGCCGGCGCGTTCCAGGCCGGTGCGGATGACATCCGACTTGCGCATCAGGCTCCAGATGAAATCGGAGCGATCGTTTTCGATCGACATGACCAGCAGCCCCTGGTCGATGCCGACGCAGCGGTCGTCCACCCAGCCCTCGGGTTCCGCCGTCTTCACCGACGGGTTGAAGCCGCCGGGAAAGCGGCCCTCGTAGCAGAGATCGGGATAGGCCTGCAGCAGCGCGCGCGTGCCCGAGATCGCCGCCTCTCTGTTGTATGGCAGGGCGGCAAGCGCGCACCATGGCGCAAGCGTGCCGTCGTCGGGGCCAAGCGGCGCGCCGCGGGCGGCATAGCCGAGCACGCTCGGGCGCCGGTCGCCATGGCGGCTGCGCGACGGCGGTGGCCCGTCGGAGGCGGACAGGCCCCAGACATCCCTGGAATAACCGATGAAATGGCCGGGGTTGCGCTCGGCGTAGTCGCGCTGCACCTCGATGCAGATCTGGGTGTTGCGGAAGTAATCGCTGTCGCGCGCCGCCATCGGCTTGTCGCGGATGCCGCGAAAATCGATCCAGGCATGCGAGAAGAGATGGATAAAGAAGGGACCGGCGTAGAGATAACACTGGTCTCCAAACAGCATCCACGAATAGCTCGAGGTGAAGGCGTCATAGCTCGATTGCGGGATCGGGTGCGTGGGCGAGGCGAGCGCCAGCGTGTAGAGCAGCACCGCCTCGTCATAGCCCTGCCAGCGCCAGCGCAGGAAGCCGCTTGATGGCTTCCAGCCCATGCAGATGGTCTCGCCTTTGTTCAGCGCCCAGTGCCAGTCGATGCGCTCATAGATCAGCGTCGCCATGCGGCGGATTTCGGTCTCGGCCTCGTCGTCGCCATCGAAATAGCTGGCTGCCGTCAGCACGCCTGACACGAGCAGCGTCGTGTCGATGGTCGAGAGCTCGCTGTTCCAGGCGCGGTGGCCGGTGTCCATGTGCAGGAAGTGATAGAAGAAGCCCTTGTAGCCGATTGCGTGCCGCTCGCGGCCCTGATGGCCATTGGCGAAGAAGCAGAGCGTCGTCGTGGTGCGTGAAATCGCGTCCGCCCTCGTCATCCAGCCGCGCTCGACGGCGACGGTGTAGGACGACAGCGCGAAGCCGACGGCGGCAATACTGCAGGGCACGTTTGCGACCGACGTATCGGCGACGAGGCCGTTGTCTGGATTGGTGTGCTTCAGAAAGTAGTTGAATGCCGCATGCTGCAGCCTGTCGACCAGCGCGGCATCTGTTTCCTCGGTCCGTTGCAGCATGTTCTCCCGCCCAATCGGTTATCCTGCCCCTTGCTTCAACATGGGCAGGGGCGATGCGCAAATCAATGTTTTTTGAGGGGTGGGCCTGACGTTGTTCAAGCGGCTTCCTGAACGGAGACCACGATTGGATCAGAGCATGGAAGAAAGACGCTATCTGGAGCGCCTGATGCATCATATTTCTGTCATCTGGGAAGATTTGGAGCGGGCGAAGGGGTTCGAACCCTCGACCCCAACCTTGGCAAGGTTGTGCTCTACCACTGAGCTACACCCGCTCATAATCCCGACGGCCTGTGGTAGTTTGGAGGACCGTGGGCGCCACCTTGCGGCGACGGGCGCTATATCGCCCAAACGATTTTCAAATGCAACAGGGAAATGACGGAAAGGCGAAGAAAAATTCGAAAAGCCTTTCTTGCCCGACCTAAAATGCCGCAAATGCAGGGAAAAGCGGCGAATAGGCACGTTGCAAAAAAGGGGAGGGCGACGTAATCAGGGTGCTAATTACCCCGATGCGAGTGCTGGAACGACCATGACCGACAAGACGCCGAAGACCGCAACCGAACTGTTCGCCTTTCTCGACGGGCTCGGCATCAAGCACAGCACCAAGACGCATGCGCCCGTGTTCACGGTGGCCGAATCGGTGGCGTTGCGCGACGAGATTCCCGGTGGTCATACGAAGAACCTGTTCGTGAAGGACAAGAAGGACCAGTTCTTCCTGCTCACGGTCGAGGAGAATGCCTCGGTCGACCTGAAGACAGTGCACACGCTGATCGGCGCCGCCAGCAAGGTGTCGTTCGGCAAGCCGGAGAAGCTGATGGAGTATCTCGGCGTCATTCCGGGCTCGGTCACGGCTTTCGGCGCGATCAATGATACGGACCACAAGGTCACATTCGTTCTTGATGCCGATCTCATGAAGGACGACATTATCAATTGCCATCCGCTGTCCAACGACGCGACCACGTCGATCGCAAGCGCCGACCTCGTTCGCTTCATGGAAGCGACCGGTCATACGCCGCTTGTCTTGAAAGTGACGTCCTGACATACGATTTTAACGCTAGAAAAGCCGGCTGACCGGCGCGGCGGGAGATACTCATGAGCGGCAACGACAATCCCTACAGCAATTCCTTCGGCCAGATGTCTGCAACGGCGAGCTATGGCGGCGCGCCTGCCGCGCCCGCGCAGGCGGCGGCAGCAGCGCCAATGGCAGGCGGCGGCTATATCAAGGATACGACGACGGCGGCCTTCAGCAAGGACGTCATCGAGGAGTCGCGCAACCAGCCGGTGCTCGTCGATTTCTGGGCGCCCTGGTGCGGCCCGTGCAAGCAGCTGACCCCTGTCATCGAAAAGGTGGTCAACGAGGCTCAAGGCCGCGTCAAGCTCGTGAAGATGAACATCGACGACCATCCGTCGATCGCCGGCCAGCTCGGCATCCAGTCGATCCCTGCTGTCATTGCCTTCGTCGGCGGCCGCCCGGCCGATGGTTTCATGGGCGCTGTGCCCGAGAGCCAGATCCGTGAGTTCATCGATCGCATCGCCGGTCCCGCCGGCGCCGATCAGGCGGCCGAGATCGAGGCGGTTGTCGCCGAGGCCGATGGCCTGCTCGCCAGTGGCGACATCAACGGCGCGGCACAGCTTTACGGCGCCGTCATGCAGGCCGATCCTGATAATGCCAAGGCGCTGGCTGGCATGGCGCAGTGCATGATCTCTGCCAACCAGCATGAGCGGGCGCGCGAGGCGCTGAGCGAGCTGCCGGAGGAAATGGCGGCGGATCCGGCGATCCAGGCGGTGGTGAAGAAGCTCGAGCAGATCGAGGAAGCCCGCAAGCTCGGCGACCCCGTGGCGCTGGAGCAGGCGCTTTCCGCCAACCCCGACGATCACGAGGCGCGCATGAAGCTTGCCAAGATCCGCAATGTCGAGGGTGCACGCGAGGAAGCGGCCGATCACCTGCTTTACATCATGCGCAAGGACCGGACCTTCGACGACGATGGCGCACGCCGCCAGCTGCTGCAGTTCTTCGAGGTCTGGGGCTTCAAGGATCCGGCCAGCGCTTCGGGACGGCGCAAGCTTTCGGCGCTGCTGTTCTCGTAAGCGTCAGCGAGATTTCGCCTTTCGGTTTGCTGTCGTCCGCCCTTGCGTTTTCGATGGCGTACCCCACATTCCCTTTGATGCGGGCGTGTGGTTTAGGTCCGCCGATTATGCGGGACGAGTGCCGATGCAAGTGGGGAATGCACGATATCTGAAGAGCGGCGATGTGCCTGACACGATCGCCGTCTTCCCCTTGACCGGTGCGCTGCTGCTTCCCACCGGCCAGCTCCCTCTCAACATTTTCGAACCGCGCTATCTCGCCATGTTCGATGCGGCGATATCAGGCAACCGGCTGATCGGCATGGTGCAGCCGGCGCTTGGCGAGAGCGACGACAAGAATAGCGAAGGCAATCTCAGCGCCGTCGGTTGCGTCGGACGCATCACCTCGTTTGCCGAAACGGGCGACGGTCGCTACATCGTCTCGCTGACAGGCGTCTGCCGCTTCCGGCTGCTGGACGAGAAGGATACGCACCAGCCTTACCGGACCTTCCGCATCGCGCCGTTCATCTCGGATCTCTCGGCGCGCAACGAAGAGGATGCGGTCGACCGCGCAGCTCTTCTCGCCGCCTTCAAGGCCTATCTCGAAGCCAACAAGCTGGAGGCAGACTGGGAGAGCGTGGAGCGCGCCAGCAACATGACGCTGGTCAACTCGCTGGCGATGATGTCGCCCTTCGGTCCGGCGGAAAAGCAGGCGCTCTTGGAGGCGCCCGACCTCAAGACGCGGGCGGAAACGCTGATTGCGATCACCGAGATCGTGCTTGCCCGGGTCTTCGGTGACTCGGACACGATTTTGCAGTAAAAGCAGTCGCATGGACGAAAAACTGAGCCGCGTCGATCCCAAGCTTCTGGAACTGATGGTCTGCCCGCTGACCAAGGGACGGCTGACCTATGACCGCGAGCACAACGAACTCGTTTCGGAAAAGGCGAGGCTCGCCTACCCTATCCGCGACGGCATTCCGATCATGCTGGTGTCGGAAGCGCGCGAGATCGAGGAATAGCTTCAGCAGCTTGTTCTCTGGTTTAACATGATGTTGCGATGTGTTAAGAAAACATATTTTTTTTAACACATCGGGGCTGATATGTTAAAGCCGACCTATCGTTTGCCGGAGCTCCACACGCTTTCGGATTTAGAGACGATCAACGTGTTGAGGGCTCTGGCTGCCGCGAATAGATCGCTCGCGGAGCTGAAAGGTCGAGCCGCCGCGATACCCAATCAGGGCATTTTGATCGATATGCTTGCGCTGCAGGAAGCAAAAGCCAGTTCCGAAATCGAAAACATCGTCACGACGCAAGACGAGCTTTTCCAGGCAGAGCTCTTTCCCGAAGGGCCGGACTCTCCGGCTGCAAAGGAAGTCGCACTTTATCGCGATGCGCTGAGATATGGATTCGACCGACTGAATCACTTCGAGGGGCTTCTGACGAACGCAACCATCGTCGGCATGTTTAGGCTTCTCAAGCAGAGAGACGATGGATTTCGGCAAACACTGGGAACCGCTCTGAAAAATGATCGGACAGGCCAGATCGTCTACGTCCCGCCACAAGACCCGCGGGAGATCATTGGCGCCATGGACGCACTGGAGCGCTTCATCAACGACGATCAACTGTCGGCACTTGATCCGCTAATCAAGATGGCACTCGTGCATCATCAGTTCGAGAGTATACATCCATTCCCAGACGGAAACGGACGCATTGGCAGAATATTGAATGTTCTATACCTGACGCGTGTGGACCTTCTTGAAATCCCGATCCTGTACCTCAGCCGTGCGATCAATAACTCCAAGGACGATTATTATCGACTGCTTCAACACCTGCGGGACACAGGGGATTGGGAAAGTTGGCTGGTCTACATGCTGACAGCAGTGGACGAGACAGCGAAGACGACACTGGACCTCATTGAAAATATCCGAGACCAGATGTCGACGACCAAGAGGAGGCTTAGAGCCGAACTTCCAAAAATCTACTCGCAGGATTTGCTTAACAATCTGTTCCGGCACCCCTACACACGCATCGAATATGTGCAGAAAGAACTAGGAGTGACCCGGCAAACCGCCGCTCGCTACCTCGACACGCTCGCGAGTGCCGGGTTTATCAGCAAGCATCAAACCGGGCGGAGCAACTACTATATCAATGATCGATTGGTTTCGCTGTTCCTTAAAGTATCCGATTAGCAATGCAGGCGCCAATCGTGCCGGCTCGCAGCTAGCGCCATCCAACACCCTAGATCGCCTCGCCCGCCAGCAAGCGCGGGTTGCCCGCTGCAGTCGTGCCGGCGGCCTGGCCGATGAAATAGGATTTCAGGCCCGGCAGGCGGTCGACGATGCCGAGACCGAAGTCGCGGGCAATGCGGATCGGCGCGAGGTCGTTGGAAAACAGGCGGTTCAGCACATCCGTCGTCACGCCCATGCGGAAAGTGTCGAAACGGCGCCAGGCCTGGTAGCGCTCGAGAATGTTGATCGAGCCGATATCGAGGCCGAGGCGATCGGCCTCGACGATGGTTTCGGCAAGCGCCGCCACATCCTTGAAGCCAAGATTGAGGCCCTGGCCGGAGATCGGGTGGATGCCGTGGGCGGCGTCGCCGGCAAGCGCCAGACGCGGGGCGACGAAGGCACGCGCCAGCGTCAGGCCGAGCGGGAAGGCGCGCTTGTCGCCCACCACCTTCAGCGCGCCGAGCTTGTGGCCGAAGCGGCGCTCCAGTTCTTCCTCGAAAATCAGGTCGTCCGAGCGCACCAGCCGGTTGGCATCAACAGTGGTTTCCGTCCAGACCAGCGAGGATCGGTTGTCCTTCAGGGGAAGGATGGCGAAGGGGCCTGAAGGCAGGAAGTGCTCCTCGGCGCAGCCATTGTGCGGGCGCTCGTGCTCGACCGTGGTGACGATGCCGGACTGGCCGTATTCCCAATGGACCGTCTTGATGCCGGCCAGATCGCGCAGGTGCGAGCGCACGCCATCGCAGGCGATCACCAGCCTGGTTTCGATCGTGCTGCCGTCCGAGAGCGTGATCTCGGCGTGCGTGTCCAGCGTCTTCAGGCCGGTGGCGCCGAGGCCATGGGTGATCTGGATGCCGAGCCGCTCGCAGGCACCGCGCAGCGCACCCACCATGGTGACGTTCGGGATCATGTGGGCGAAGGGCTTGCCATCCTCGACCTCGCCATCGAAGGTCAGGAAGACCGGGCGGACGGGATCGGAGGTCTTGGAATCGGTGACGATCATCTTGGTGATCGGCTGCGCGGTCGGCTCGATCTCATTCCAGATGCCGAAGACGTCGAGCATCTTGGTGGCCGCCGCGATGATGGCGGACGCGCGGGGATCCTTGCGCCAGACGTCCGCGGGGGCTGCTTCCACCACCGCGACATCAAGATGCGGCGCCGCCTGCTTGACCGCGACAGCCATGGAGAGCCCGACATAACCCCCGCCAACCACAAGCATGTCACGCATAACGCCCGTCCCGTTCTTTTAGAATATCCTATTGATCTATATAGATCATCATCGCCACACTTCCTACCTGCCGGAGCCATACAAAATGACGCGCCTCACCGAAAAGCCGACCGCGATGGAAACCCTGCTTGCAACGCTCGATCTCGAGCCGATCGAAGTCGATATCTTCCGCGGTACCAGTCCGCAGGTGGGCTGGCAGCGGGTGTTCGGCGGGCAGGTGATCGCGCAGGCGCTGATGGCGGCGCAGCGCACCGTCGATGTCGAGCGTCAGGTGCATTCGCTTCATGCCTATTTCATGCGGCCCGGCGATCCCTCGGTGCCGATCATCTATCAGGTCGAGCGCATCCGCGACGGGTCCAGCTTCAACACCCGCCGCGTCGTCGCCATCCAGCACGGCAAGGCGATCTTCGCGCTGTCGGCGTCGTTCCAGATCGAAGAGCCCGGCTTCGAGCATCAGGTCGCCATGCCGGATGTCCCAATGCCCGAGACGCTGATCGACGAGAACGAGATCGCCAAGCGCTATCTCGCGCATGCGCCCGAGGCGATCCGCAAATATTGGGGTCGCGAGCGGCCGATCGAAATCCGGCCGGTCTCGCTCACCCACTATTTCTCCGACAAGAAGCTCGATCCACTACAGCATGTGTGGGTGCGCGCCAATGGACCCGTCCCCGACGACCGGCACGCCCAAGCGGCGGTGCTTGCCTATATCTCCGACATGACGCTGCTCGACACGTCGCTCTATCCGCACGGCACCTCGATCTTCGACCAGACTATCCAGGTGGCCAGCCTCGACCACTCGATGTGGTTCCATCGCCCGGTCAAGCTCGACGACTGGCTCCTTTACACACAGGACAGCCCGTCCGCATCTGGCGCGCGAGGTTTGACGCGCGGTAGCCTCTATACGCGAGACGGTGTCCTGATTGCGTCGGTGGCGCAGGAAGGCTTGATTCGTAAAAGGGCAAATGACTAATTTGGGTGCAAATTTGTCCATTTGTGTATTTTTTGAGCGATTATTAGGCAATCATTTGCCTGTTTATTGGCGCTTGTAAATATACCCCTTATTTTTCAATATCTTAACAAAGCGTTTCGAATCTGGCACGGGCCTTGAATGTAAGAGGTTGGTCGCTGGTCGCAAACGGCAGTGGCAAGGAGAGTCGGCTCCGTGCCGAGGGTAACGAAGGATGGGAAACCAGATGAAAATTGTGATGGCCATTATCAAGCCGTTCAAGCTGGATGAGGTGCGTGAAGCCCTCACCGCGATCGGCATTCAGGGCCTGACCGTGACCGAAGTAAAGGGTTACGGGCGCCAGAAGGGACACACCGAAATCTATCGCGGCACCGAATATGCGGTCAGCTTCCTGCCGAAGCTCAAGATCGAGATCGCCGTCGCAAGCGAGCTCGTCGACAAGGCTGTCGAAGCCATCGCCTCGTCGGCCAAGACCGGCCAGATCGGCGACGGCAAGATCTTCGTTTACTCGATCGACCATGCCGTGCGCATCCGTACCGGCGAAACCGACGCAGAAGCGCTGTAAGTAACGGTAGAGCCAAGGAGCTTTTCTCTATGTCAATTTCGAAGTTTTCTCCCACTCTGGCGCGCCTTGCCACTGCGTCCGCAGCGCTTCTCGCGCCGGTCGTCGCCTTCGCGCAGGATGCCGCCACGACGGCCGCTCCGGCTGCTGCTGCCGCACCGGTTCCGGATAAGGGCGACACCGCCTTCATGTTCGTCGCGACCATTCTGGTGCTGTTCATGCTCGTTCCGGGCCTTGCGCTGTTCTACGGCGGCCTCGTTCGCGCCAAGAACATGCTCTCGGTCCTGATGCAGTGCACGATGATCGGCGCCGTCATGATGCTGATCTGGGTCATCTACGGCTATTCCTTCGCCTTTGGCGGCTCGGAAAGCGCATACTGGGGCGGTACCGCCAAGCTGTTCCTCTCCGGCGTGACCAAGGAAACCACCGCTGCCACCTTCTCGCAGGGTGTCGTCATTCCTGAGTTCATCTTCGTGATGTTCCAGATGACCTTCGCCGCCATCACGCCCGCCCTGATCGTCGGCGCATTCGCCGAACGCATCAAGTTCTCGGCCGCGGTGCTCTTCTGCGCGCTTTGGGCAACGTTCGTCTACTTCCCGATCGCCCACATGGTCTGGGATGCAAACGGCCTGCTCTTCAAGATGGGCGCACTCGACTTTGCCGGCGGCACGGTCGTTCACATCAATGCCGGTATCGCCGGTCTGGTCGGCGCGATCCTGGTCGGCAAGCGCATCGGCTTCGGCAAGGACATGATGGCTCCTCACTCGATGACGCTCACCATGGTCGGCGCCTCGATGCTCTGGGTTGGCTGGTTCGGCTTCAATGCCGGCTCCAACCTCGAAGCTTCGGGCGGCGCGATGCTCGCAACCGTCAACACCTTCGTCGCAACCGCCGCCGCGATCGTTTCGTGGGCTGCCGTTGAAACGATGACGCGCGGCAAGGCCTCCATGCTCGGCGGCGCTTCCGGTATGGTTGCCGGTCTGGTCGCCATCACGCCTGCTGCCGGCATCGTCGGCCCGATGGGCGCGATCGTCATGGGCCTTATCGTCTCGCCGCTTTGCTACTTCTTCGTCTCCGTGGTGAAGAACAAGTTCGGCTACGACGACACGGCTGACGTCTTCGGCGTCCACGGCGTCGGCGGCATCTTCGGTGCGATCTTCACCGGCATCTTCGCCAGCGCATCGCTCGGCGGCATCGGTTACGCCGAAGGCGTGACGATGGGTGGCCAGGTCATGACCCAGCTTACCGCTGTTGCGATCACCGTCGTATGGTGCGGCATCGGCTCGGCGATCCTCTACAAGGTCGTCGACGTCATCGTCGGCCTGCGCGTCGCCGTCGAAGCAGAACGCGAAGGTCTCGACCTCGCAACGCACGGCGAAGCCGCTTATCACTCCTAATCAAGGCTTGCGGCGCTCAAACATGGGCGCCGCTCAACAGCCCGTCGCGGCTTAATCAACACTTAAGCCGCTTTTGGCCCCGGACCTCACAAAGGTTCGGGGCTTTTTATTTCGGTATCCGCTTGCCAGCCTGCTCATGGTTAACATCGCTTTAACCGTCCTTTGATTAGGTGGAGCAGACGCATTGGGTGCGAGGCGCATTGGCGATTCGCACGCTTTCAGGCATTGGACGGGTACAACACATGGCAAGAAGCACATCGCCAGCAATGGATGGCCGGCCGGACCGTTTCTCCCTATCGGGGTTCATTTTCCGGCAGGCGCAGACCCTTTTGGGGTTTGCCATCTTCATTGCGCTGGCACTGGCAATCGCGGCATTGGCGACCTGGAACGTCGCCGATCCGAGCTATTCCTACGCCACCGGCAACGAGCCGACCAATGTGCTCGGCTATAGTGGCGCCGCCTTCGCCGATATCCTGATGCAGTTCTTCGGCCTTGCGAGCGTGGTTGCGCTGCTTCCCGTCGTCGCCTGGGCGCTGGCGCTGATCTCCGGCCGCCGCTTCAGCCGCATTCCGGCGCGCGCCGCCGCCTGGGGCCTCGGCTCCGTGCTCTCCTGCGCCGTCCTTGGGTGCTTTCCGCCGCCGCTCACCTGGCCGATCCCCAACGGCATCGGCGGCGTCATCGGCGACATGATCCTGCGCTTTCCGGCGCTGTTCGTCGGCGCTTATCCAACCGGCACCTTCGCCACCGCCGTCGGCTGCGTCTTCGCGGTGCCTTGCGTCTGGATGATGCTCTTTGCATCTGGCATCGTCGGCCGCACCGAGGAGGAAGAAGCCGAGGAAGAGGAAGAAAACTACGCCGCCAGCCGCTCCAAGCTGCGCTCGGTCGGCGATGAGGACGAGGAAGACGACGAGGGCGGCTGGCTTGCCTTCGGCGCACTGACGCATGCGTGGTACATGAGCCAGGCCCGCCTGCGCCGCCTGCTCGGCATGGGCCCGCGCAAGCGCAAGCCGGATGATTTCGACGCGCCCTATGATTTCAATGATGACGAGTTCGGCAAGCTTAACGAGCCGGTGCGCGCCAAGGCGCCACAGCGCGGCGAGCGCATGGAGCCGTCAATGGACCCCTCGATGGGTTCGCGGGCTGGTTCGCCGCGCCGGGTGGTCTCTGCGCCGTCGATCTCGCTCAACGACGATGACGACGACGATATGGGCTACGACAGCGACATGCCGCCGCGCCCGGCCGATATCCTGCCCGATGACGACGACAACGACTGGATGATGCGCGCGCCTGCCAAGCAGAGTGGCGGCCGTCCCGAACCGCGCGTCGTGCCGGCCTCCAGTCGTCCGAAACCCGGCGCCCGTATCGAAGGCGAGCGCCAGGGTTCCTTCATCCGCCCCGAGGGCTTCCAACTGCCGTCCATGCATCTTCTTGCGGAGCCGAAGGCGGTCGTTCGCGATTCGACGCTGTCGGCCGATGCGCTCGAACAAAATGCCCGCATGCTTGAGGGCGTGCTCGAGGATTTCGGCGTCAAGGGCGAGATCATCCATGTCCGTCCCGGCCCGGTCGTCACGCTTTACGAACTGGAGCCGGCCCCCGGCATCAAGTCGTCGCGTGTCATCGGCCTTGCCGACGATATCGCCCGCTCGATGAGCGCGATTGCCGCCCGCGTCGCCGTTGTCCCTGGCCGCAACGCCATCGGCATCGAACTGCCGAACAATATCCGCGAGACCGTCTATCTGCGCGAGATGATCGCCTCCAGAGATTTCGAGACCTCCAAGGCCAAGCTTGCCATGGCGCTCGGCAAGACGATCGGCGGCGAAGCTGTCATCGCCGACCTCGCCAAGATGCCGCATCTGCTGGTCGCCGGTACCACCGGTTCGGGCAAATCCGTTGCCATCAACACCATGATCCTATCGCTGCTCTACCGGATGACGCCGGAGCAGTGCCGCCTGATCATGATCGATCCGAAGATGCTCGAGCTCTCCGTCTATGACGGCATCCCGCATCTGCTGTCGCCTGTCGTCACCGATCCGAAGAAGGCCGTCGTCGCGCTCAAGTGGACCGTCCGCGAGATGGAAGAGCGCTACAAGAAGATGTCGAAGATCGGCGTGCGCAACATCGACGGCTTCAATTCCCGCGTCGAGCAGGCGCTGGCCAAGGGCGAGGCGATCTCGCGCACCGTGCAGACGGGCTTCGACCGGGAGACCGGCGAGGCGATGTACGAGACCGAAGAATTCGACCTGAAGCCGTTGCCCTACATCGTCGTCATCATCGACGAAATGGCCGACCTGATGATGGTCGCCGGCAAGGATATCGAAGGCGCCGTACAGCGCCTGGCGCAGATGGCGCGCGCCGCCGGCATTCATGTGATCATGGCGACGCAGCGTCCCTCGGTCGACGTCATCACCGGCACGATCAAGGCCAACTTCCCGACCCGTATCTCCTTCCAGGTAACGTCGAAGATCGACAGCCGCACCATTCTGGGCGAGCAGGGCGCCGAACAGCTGCTCGGCATGGGCGACATGCTCTACATGGCCGGCGGCGGCCGCATCCAGCGCGTCCATGGTCCATTCGTGGCCGATGGCGAGGTGGAGGACATCGTCGCCTATCTGAAGACGCAGGGGCAGCCGCAATATCTCGATGCGATCACCGCCGATGACGACGAGGATGGCGATTATGGCGGCGGTCCGGCTGGAACGGGCAACCTCGGCGAATCCGACGATCCCTATGACCAGGCGGTGGCCATCGTCCTGCGTGACGGAAAGGCTTCGACCTCCTACGTCCAGCGCCGGCTCGGCATCGGCTACAACCGCGCGGCATCGCTCATCGAGCGGATGGAGCAGGAAGGCATCATCGGCCCGGCCAACCACGCCGGCAAGCGCGAGATCCTGGTGCCGACCGAAGGCGATATTCTCGACCGGTAAGGGCGCCTGCGCCCTTGATTCCGGCGCTTTTGTTCCGATCTATCTCGCATGGACTGATCCTTCACGGAAACCTGATCGCCGAGCAAACGTTACCTCTGGCCGGTCATGCGAACACGCCATGAAGACGCCGCGTTTCGGCAGCATGCAGACTGCATAAAGGAGAATTTCATGAACCACTCCGACACATTCCTGGACCGCCTCACGCTGACACGGCGCCACATGCTGGGCGCGCTTGCTGTCGCGGCTGCGTCCACGGCGCTGCCGCTCAACGTCTTCGCCCAGGCAGCCGCCGCAGCCTCCAACAGCAACACCGCGCAAGCGATCGCCGACCACTTCTCCTCGGTCGCCACGATGCAGGGCGAATTCGTGCAGTTCGGCCCCAAGGGCGAGCAGACCGGCGGCAAGTTCTTCATCCAGCGCCCCGGCAAGCTGCGCTTCAACTATGACGATCCCTCGCCGATCCGCGTGATTGCCGACGGCAAGAACGTGGCGATCGGCAACATGAAGCTGAAGACATGGGACCTCTATCCGCTGTCGAAGACGCCGCTCAGCCTGCTTCTGGCGCAGAAGATCGATCTGTCGGCCGGCTCGGTGAAGAGCGTCAAGGAAGAGTCGGATCTCACCACCATCGCGCTCGGCAACAACACGGTGTTCGGCAACTCGACCATCACCATGATGTTCGACCCGAAGACCTATGATCTGCGCCAATGGACGATCACCGACAACCAGGGCAAGGATACCTCTGTCATGGTGTTCAACGTCAAGACCGGCGTGCAGTTCGACGACAAGGTGTTCAAGGTGCCGTACGAGGTTATCCCGGGGACGGCTGCGTATCGGGATTGAGATTTGGTGGCGGTGGTGGCGGCGACGCCCCACGGCAGAAATCCCTGCCGCGGCCTGCGCGCTCCGGTGATGTTGTCGCACAAACACGACAAAACCCCGCGCGGAGCAAAACTCTGCGACGGCTGGACGTGATATCCCACAAAAGCGGGAGCGGGCAGGCGGCGGTGTATGGGTAGTGGGTGTGTCAGGTGTTCCACCTGCCCGATTGCTTCAAGGTTCCGGGTCGTCCGGGCCGACAGGAGCGTCTCTCGGCCTTTCCTTGCCGGATGATCCCTTCGCCCTGACGGCCTTGGAACCACCTCTGACAACCATCACCGCACGCCGGATGCCAACCTTGGCGGTACCGGTTCGCGAACCCGGCTCCCTGTGCGATGACATGGATAGTGTGTGGCGAGTGCGGGCGATGGGGATAACGGGATGCGCCGAATTCGGCTATGATGCTGATAATGTCGGAATCTTTCTTTCCGATGGCGCGAAAATTTCCCCGTCGCCATAGTGACGGAAAGCGCGGATGGGCCGCTTACGCCGCCACTGGTAATTCCCGCGCATTTCCGCCATATACAGCCCAAACACACATGGACATGAGACAATGAGCGCAACGGTCGAATTCGCGAGGATGAACGGGCTTGGCAACAAGATCCTGGTCGTCGACATGCGCGGGCGCACGGACAAGGTGACGCCTCAAGCCGCGATCGCGCTCAATGCCGATGCCGAGACCGCCTTCGACCAGATCATGGCGATCCATGATCCGAAGGCAGAGGGTACCGATGCCTGGATCGATATCCTGAACTGCGACGGCACCAAGGCGCAGGCCTGCGGCAACGGCACGCGCTGCGTCGTGCAGGCGCTTGCCGCCGAAACAGGCAAGAAGGTCTTCACCTTCCAGACGGTGGCCGGCATCCTCAACGCCGTCGAGCACGAGGACGGAACGATCTCGGTCGACATGGGCAAGCCGGTGTTCCAATGGGACAAGATTCCGCTGTCGGAAGAGTTCTTCGATACCAGCCGCATCGAGTTGCAGATCGGGCCGATCGACAACCCCGTGCTGCATTCTCCCTCGGCCATGTCGATGGGCAATCCGCATGCGATCTTCTGGGTCGACAAGGATCCGATGAGCTTCGATCTCGAGCGCTTCGGACCGCTGCTCGAAAATCACCCGATGTTTCCTGAAAAGGCCAACATCACGCTGGCGCAGGTCACGTCCGATAGCAGCCTGCGCACCCGCACCTGGGAGCGCGGCGCCGGGCTGACGCTTGCCTGCGGTTCGGCCGCCTGCGCCGCCGGCGTCTCGGCCGCGCGCACTGAGCGCACCGGGCGCAAGGTCACGATCGACGTCGCTTCCGCGCCAAGCCGGCAGCCGCTGGTCATCGAATGGCGAGAGGACGACCATGTCGTCATGACCGGGCCGGCCGAATGGGAATGGTCCGGCACCGTCGATCCCACCACAGGCGCGTGGCAGCGCGATGAAGCCGAGGTTCCGGGGGCGGAAGCCAAGTGAGTGGGGTCGAGGTCATCACCTTCGGCTGTCGTCTCAATACCTACGAATCCGAAGTGATGCGGGCCGAGGCCGAGAAGGCCGGGCTCAACAATGCCATCCTCGTCAACACCTGCGCCGTGACCGGCGAGGCGGTGCGCCAGGCGCGCCAGGCGATCCGCCGGGCTCGTCGCGACAATCCTGAAGCCCGCATCATCGTCACCGGCTGCGCTGCGCAGACCGAGAAGGAGACCTTCGCCGAGATGACCGAGGTCGATGCGGTGCTCGGCAACGAAGAGAAGCTGAAGAGCGCGAATTATCGTTCGCTGCCGGATTTCGGCGTTTCGGCGGAAGAGAAGCTGCGCGTCAACGACATCATGAGCGTCAAGGCGACCGCGCCGCAGATGGTCAAGCATATCGACGGGCACGTACGCGCCTTCATCCAGGTGCAGAACGGCTGCGACCACCGCTGCACCTTCTGCATTATCCCCTACGGCCGCGGCAATTCGCGCTCGGTGCCGATGGGATCGGTGGTTGATCAGGCGCGCAAGCTGGTCGAAAGCGGCTATCGCGAGATCGTACTCACAGGCGTTGACGCCACAAGCTACGGCGCCGACCTGCCGGGCGAGCCGACGCTGGGGCTGATGGCGAAGACGCTTTTGAAACAGGTGCCGGACATCCGGCGTCTCCGGCTGTCGTCGATCGACAGCATCGAGGCGGACAGGCATCTGCTCGACCTCATCGCCGATGAGGCGCGCTTCATGCCGCATCTGCACCTGTCGTTGCAGCATGGCGACGACATGATCCTGAAGCGGATGAAGCGCCGGCATTCTGCCGCCGATGCGCTCGCTTTCGTCAACGAGGTCAGAAGGCTCAGGCCGGAGATCTCGATCGGCGCCGACATGATCGCCGGTTTCCCGACAGAGACGGAAGAGATGTTCACCAACGCGGTCAGGCTCGCCGATGAAGCGCGGATCGCGCATCTGCACGTCTTTCCCTATAGCCCGCGGCCGGGAACACCGGCAGCGCGCATGCCGCAGCTTGACCGCGCGCTCGTCAAAGAGCGGGCCGCACGGTTGCGCGCCACTGGACATAGGCTGCATCAGTCCCATCTCGACGGGATGGTCGGTACGCGGCAATGGCTGCTGGTGGAAAACAACGGATTGGCGCATACGGAAAACTTCACGCTTGTCGCAGCGCCGGGGCTTACGCCGCGCGCGCTGGTTAAGGTCGATATCATCGGCCACAGCGGCAAGCATCTCGACATGCAACTGACGGCCGCCTCTGCGGCCTGACCTGACGGAATTCTCATGGCGTTCAGCTTCATCAAAAAGGTCTTCACCTTCGGCCCCGACAAGACGGCGGAAGAGCAGGCGCCGGATACTGTAGAGGCCAAGGCGGCCGAGGTTGCGGTCGAGCCGATCGCGGAGGCGCCTGCCGTGGTCGATGCGCTGCCTACGGCTGTCGATCCGGTGTTGCCGGAGGAGATGGATACGGCCGGTGGGCCGGCTGACGATGCCGCCGATGAGCCTGTCGAGGGTGATGTTTCCGAGGATCTGCCGACGGCGCTTGCGACCGATGATGTCGGGTTGGTGCCGCTGGACTTGCTGGAGGCCGAGGCGGAGGCGGAACCTAGCGGTGATGCTGACACAGTGGGTGTGATACCCCCCTCTGTCCTGCCGGACATCTCCCCCTCAGGGGGGGAGATCGACCCGGAGCCGGCGTCTCCCGAAACATTAGAGGTTGGAACGAGCGGTCAAGTCCAGCCGATCTCCCCCCTTG
>UCJD01000008.1:80615-95480 GCA_900472605.1 Hyphomicrobiales bacterium
CAGAGGGGGGTATCACACCCACCGACGCTGCCGACGCCGCAACCCCTGCCGACACCACCGAACCCGCCGACGCCCCCATCCTCCCCAAGGGCTTCGCCACCGCCGCCGAGGCCCCGGAACCCATCACCATCGTCCCACCGGCCAAGCTCAACTGGTTCCAGCGCCTGCGCGCCGGCCTCGCCCGCACCTCGTCGCAGCTGACCGGCCAGATCTCTGCGCTCTTCACCAAGCGCAAGCTCGATGACGACACGCTGCAGGAGCTCGAAGACCTGTTGATCCAGGCCGATCTCGGCGTCGAAACGGCGCTACGCGTCACCGATACGCTGGCGTCGGAACGCTACGGCAAGGACGTGTCGGGTGAGGATGTGAGCCGCATCATGGCGGCGGAGATCACCAAGGTGTTGAAGCCGGTCGCCAAGCCGCTGCAGCTCGATCTCAGCCACAAACCACATGTGATATTGGTCGTCGGCGTCAACGGCACCGGCAAGACCACCACCATCGGCAAGCTGGCCGCCAAGCTCTCCGGCGCCGGGCTGAAGGTGATGGTCGCTGCCGGCGATACATTCCGTGCCGCCGCCATCGAGCAGCTGAAGATCTGGGCCGACCGCACCAAGTCGGAATTCGTCGGCACCAAGCTCGGCGCCGATGCGGCGGGGCTCGCCTACGATGCTTTCGAGCAGGCGAAGCAGAAGAAATGCGACGTGCTGATCATCGACACGGCCGGCCGCCTGCAGAACAAGACCGAGCTGATGGCTGAGCTCGAGAAGATCGTCCGCGTGCTCGGCAAGCTCGATCCCGACGCGCCGCACACCGTGCTGCAGACGCTCGACGCCACCACGGGGCAGAATGCGCTGAGCCAGGTGGAGATCTTCCGCAACGTCGCCGGCGTCAACGGGTTGATCATGACCAAGCTCGATGGCACGGCGCGCGGCGGCATCCTTGTCGCCATCTCCGCCAAGCACAAGCTGCCGGTCTATTTCATCGGCGTCGGCGAAGGCGTGGACGATCTCGAGCCCTTCGAGGCCGAGGATTTCGCGCACGCGATCGCGGGACTGGGCGACGCGCGGGCCTGATCGGCTTGCGGCCATTGCCGCCAATAGCGTTTGATGCCACAGATATGCCCGCAAGGGCGCGCAAGCGTCCCCGATAAAGACCGACGATAACGACTGACCAGGGAATGGACCAGGGACCTCATGACGACCGAGAGCGATATCACCCCGTCGGCGGCAGACAAGCATCACCCGATGCTCAAGCTGGCGCTGGAGCTCGGGCCGCTGCTGATCTTCTTCTTCGCCAATCTGCGTGGCCCCTGGCTGGTGGAGAAATTTCCCGCTCTGGCCGCTCTCGGCGGCCCGCTATTCGTGGCGACCGGGCTGTTCATGGCGGCAACGATCATTTCGCTGATCATCTCGAAGGTCGTGCTCAAGCACCTGCCGATCATGCCCTTCGTTTCGGGCATCGTCGTTCTGGTGTTCGGCTCCCTGTCGATCTATCTGCAGGACGAGACTTTCATCAAGATGAAGCCAACCATCATCAATTCGCTGTTCGGCTTCACGCTGCTCGGCGGGCTGCTCTTCGGCAAGTCGCTGCTCGGTTATGTCTTCAATGCCGCCTTCCAGCTCGATGCCGAGGGCTGGCGCAAGCTCACCGTCCGCTGGGGCGTATTCTTCCTGTTTCTCGCGGTCTTGAACGAGATCGTGTGGCGCAACTTCTCCGACGATACCTGGGTTGCCTTCAAGGTCTGGGGCACGATGCCGATCACCATCCTGTTCACGCTGGCGCAGATGCCTGTGATCATGAAGCACACGATCGCACCCGAGGGAGAGGCCGGCCAGTGACCGCGCTTCAGACGGCGGAGAGAGCCAAGCACCAGACCTACTGGTTCATCGCCTGCCTCTGCGTGCTGATCGCGCAGATCGTCGCCGAATACCTGATGGGGCGCACGCCGATCTGCACCTGCGGTTACGTCAAGCTGTGGGAGGGGACCGTCAATTCCAGCGGCAACTCGCAACACATGTCGGACTGGTACACGCCATCCCACATCATCCACGGCTTCCTGTTCTACGGGCTCTCGCACCTCGTGCTGCGCGGCAAGCCGATCGCGATGAAGCTGCTTCTGGCGCTGGTGATCGAATCCGGCTGGGAGCTCCTGGAAAACTCCCCCATCATCATCGACCGCTACCGCACGGCGACGATCTCGCTCGATTATTACGGCGACAGCATCCTGAACTCGGCAATGGACACGGTGTTCATGGTGCTCGGCTTCTTCTTCGCCTGGCGCGCGCCGGTCTGGCTGACGGTCACGATCGCCATCTTCTTCGAGATCTTCACCGGCTACATGATCCGGGACAACCTGACGCTCAACGTGCTGATGCTGGTCTGGCCGCTGGAGGCGGTGAAGACGTGGCAGGGCGGGGCCTAGAGCTACAAACTCCAGGCCCAAGCCTTGACTCAAATCCTCAGAACGTTGCCGTCTTCGGGTCCGGGCCCATGCGCGCCGTGCTGCTGTCGAGCTTGGCGATTTCGGCCATGTCGTCGCCATCGAGCTTGAAGTCGAAGACCTGGAAATTCTCGACGATACGCGACGGCGTCACCGATTTCGGAATGACGACGAGGCCGCTGTCCATGTGCCAGCGAATGATCACCTGCGCCGGCGTCTTGCCGTGCTTCTCGGCGATCTTGGCGAGAACAGGATGGGCGATCAGCTTGCCCTGGCCGAGCGGGCTCCAGGACTGCGTGGCGATGTTGAGCTTCTTGTGCGCTTCCTGCGCCACCTTCTGCTGGAAGTCCGGATGAAGCTCGATCTGGTTGATGACGGGCACGACGCCGGTCTCGGCAACCAGACGCTCTATATGGTCAGGGTAGAAGTTCGAGACGCCGATCGATTTCGCCCGACCGTCCTCGCGCAGCTTGATGAAGGCTTTCCACGTATCGACATAGGCGTCGCGGTTCGGCGCTGGCCAGTGGATGAGGTAGAGGTCGACATAATCGGTGCCGAGCCGCTTCAGGCTCTTGTCGAAGGCCTTCAGCGTCGTGTCGTAGCCCTGGTCCGAGTTCCAGAGCTTGGTCGTGAGAAAGATGTCCTTGCGGTCAATGCCCGACGAGCGGATACCCTCGCCGACGCCCTCTTCGTTTTCATAGACGGCGGCCGTGTCCACGTGCCGATAGCCGGCTTCGATGGCCGCGCGCACCGCGGGTGCTGCCATGTCGTTGGGCGTCTGCCAGACGCCGAGGCCGACCTGGGGAATGGAATGTCCGTCGTGAAACGTAATGATGGATTGCTGTGCCACAATAAATCTCCGCGAAAGCGATGAATGGAACGGGGCGTGTTGAACAGCGGCTGCCCGCCGTTTCCCGATGCGCCTCTCAGCCCGGGCGTCGGTCGGATTGCATATAGGTCAGGCGGCGCGCGATATCACCCCCGCTCCCTAGCTGAAGATTACAAAACCCTGACGACGGTGCCCTTGCGCAAGTAGGGCAGGATGCGGTTCATGTCGCGCGGGTGAATGGCGATGCAGCCCTCCGTCGGCTGGTAGCCGGGGCGGATCAGGTGGAAGAAGATCGCCGAGCCGCGATTGCGGGCGCGCGCGGTGACGTTCCAGTCCATGACCAGGCAGACGTCATAGAGCCCGTCGTCGCGCTTCATCTTTTCGTGACTTTTGCTGAACGGCGCCTTGACTGGTCTGTTGTAGTTGGCGTCATCAGGCTGATCGCACCACAGCATGTCCTCGCGGATAAGGCGAATCGGTAGCCGTGTTCGCAAGCCGGAGGTTTTTTCACCGCGTGCGAATCCCGAAATCAGCCGCATTTCGGCGATCGGCGTAGCCCCGTCACCCTCGCGCTTGCGTGTGGTGCGCCCCGAACGACCAACCGCTGCGGGCACCACGACTGTGCCGAATTGTAGCAAAGCCCGGCTTTTCTGCCCCGGTGCTGGTCTAACGGTGATAATCCTTGGTTGTATAGACGGTTTCCGCCTTGTTTTTTCCATGTTTCTCACATGTTTTTGCAATTGCCGGGGCAATGATTGAAATCATATAGCACCATATACGACAACAGCTTGGTATCCTGATCTTTGCCAACACCCTCAAGTTGGCGTAGGAGTAAGGGGACCAGATGGCGAGGGACATAGCCGCATGACAGCACGCACCATTTTGTTGGTGGATGATGACGACGACCTCCGCGAGACCCTCACGGAGCAGCTCTCGCTCTATGACGAGTTCACGGTTCTCCAGGAATCCACGGCTGCCAAGGGTGTCGAGCGCGCCCGCGCGACGGCCATCGATCTCCTGATCATGGATGTGGGTCTTCCCGACATGGATGGACGCGAGGCGGTGAAGCTCTTGCGCAAGGGCGGCCTCAAGGCGCCGATCATCATGCTGACGGGCCATGACACCGATTCAGACACGATCCTCGGCCTCGAGGCCGGCGCCAACGACTACGTCACGAAGCCCTTCCGCTTCGCGGTGCTCCTTGCCCGCATCCGCGTGCAGCTGCGCCAGCACGAGCAGAGCGAGGACGCCACCTTCAGCGTCGGCCCCTATGTGTTCAAGCCGAGCCAAAAGCTTCTGACCACGGAAAACGGCCAGAAAATCCGTCTCACCGAAAAGGAAGCGGCGATCATCCGCTATCTCTACCGCGCCGAGCAGAAGGTCGTGACCCGCGACGTGCTGCTCGAGGAGGTCTGGGGCTATAATTCCGGCGTCACCACCCACACGCTCGAAACCCACGTCTACCGCCTGCGCCAGAAGATCGAACGCGATCCGTCGAACGCCGAGATCCTGGTGACGGAAAACGGTGGCTACAAGATCGTCCCGTAATCATGGCGCTGAATGACGATATCCAGCTGCTCGCGCAGCTTCCGCTTTTCAACGGAATGTCGGAGGATCAGCTGCGGCTGATCGCCTTCGGCGCGGATCGGCGCGTGATTTCGACCGGGCAGATGCTTTTTCGCGAAAGCTCTCCCGCCGACAGCGCCTACGTCGTCGTCAGCGGCAGCGTCGAACTGAGCCAGACCGGACGCGACAACAAGCCTGAGGTTCAGGCGGTGGTCGGGTCCGGTACGCTTCTGTCGGAACTTGCGCTGGTCACGCTCGTCGAGCGCAAGTTCACGGCGATCGCCCGCGAGGACACGGCGATCATCCGCATCACCCGTGCGCTGTTTCACCGGCTGATCGAGGAATATCCGGATGCGGCGCTTCTGATCCAGCAGCGCATCCGCGACAATATCGCGGCGCTGGCGGCCAAGGCCGCCGCCGAGCTTCACCGCTTCGCCTGAGGCGCCTGCTTACACACCCTTAGAGATCGAAATGCGCCGTTACCGGCACGTGGTCGGACGGCCGGTCCCAGCCGCGCGCTTCCTTCAGGATCTCGATGCGCTGCAGATGCGGTCCGAGGTCGCGCGACGACCAGATATGGTCGAGACGCCGGCCGCGATCGGCCGCTTCCCAATCCTTGGCGCGGTAGCTCCACCACGTATAGAGCTTCTGCGTCTCCGGAACGTTCTGGCGCATCAGGTCGAGCCACTGGCCGCGCTTCATCACCTCGAGCAGCCCCTCGGTCTCGACAGGCGTGTGGCTGACGATCTTCAGCAGTTGTTTGTGCGACCAGACGTCGTGCTCCAGCGGCGCGATATTGAGATCGCCCACAAGGATCGCGGAAGTATTGGCCTCGCCATCGGCCTTCAACAGCTTCATCTCCTCGATGAAATCGAGCTTGTGGCCGAACTTCGGGTTGATCTCCCGATCTGGCTCGTCGCCACCTGCGGGCACATAGAAATTATGGATGCGAATGCGCTTGCCGCCGCGCTCGAACACCGCCGAAATATGCCTGGAATCGCCGACCTTGCAGTAATCCTGACGGTGATCCTCGATCAGCGGAAAGCGCGAAGCGATCGCCACCCCGTGATAGCCCTTCTGGCCATGGATGATCACATGCTCGTAGCCCATGGCCTTCAGCGGCGCCAAGGGAAACAGCTCGTTCGGCACCTTGGTTTCCTGCAGGCAGATGATATCTGGGCGGTGCTTGAGAAATAGCTGCTCGACGATCGGCATGCGCAGCCGGACCGAATTGATGTTCCAGGTGGTAATCGAGAAGCCCATTGCGCTGCCTTTTCCAATTCCGTTGGACTGGCTTTAGAGCAAAGGCCGCGTGGATGGAACGGACGGCGGCGAAGAAAATGGCGGCCAAGTATGTTGGTTTCTGGCGCCAGCTATCCATTCACGTCGCCGCAACGGCGATGGCTCGAAGCGGCGAGGGCTGCGGTCGAGCAACCTCGCCATCCCCATCACGCCAACGGCACGTCGAACACCTCGCCGGCTCGCAGCGGCCGGAAGCGTTCCGCCGCCACGCCCTGCTCGCGCAACGCGACCTCCAAAGCCCGCACCGGCGCATCCATCGCCTCGTCGGTCAGCTGAAACGTCGCGAAATGATGGCCGGCGACGTAAGCGGCGTTGGCGAGTTGCATGCCGCGCACCGCCTCGTCAGGGTTCTGGTGCTGGCCGATCATGAACCAGCGCGGCTCGTAGGCGCCGAAGGGCAGGATGGCCAGGCGGAAGGGGCCGTGTTTCTCTCCGGCAGCGCGGTAGTTGATGCCGTCGTGAAAGCCGGTATCGCCGACATGATAGATCTTGCCCGATGGCGTCGAGATGACGAAGGCGGCCCACAGCGCCATGCTGCGGTCACCGGTGCCGCGCGCCGACCAGTGATGCGCCGGCTCGGCGTCGATGGTGATGCCGTCCGAGATCGCGATCCGGTCGCCCCAGTCCATTACGGAGATGCGGGCATCAGGGACGGCGCGGCGGATGATCGTGTCGTTGCCGAGCGGGGTGACGAAGTGGGGCCCGTGGGCCGCCTGCAGCCGTTTCAGGGTCGTGACGTCGAGATGGTCGTAGTGATTGTGCGAGACGAGCACGAGATCGATAGCGGGCAGATCCTCGAAGCGGATACCGGGGGCCGTCACCCGCTTCGGGCCGGCGAAAGAAAAGGGGCTGACGCGGTTGGACCAAACGGGGTCGGTCAGGATATTCAGCCCCGCCACTTGCACCAGCATCGACGCGTGGCCGACCATCGCTACCCTCAGGCCGTCGCCTTCGATGCGCCGATCGGGCTTTGCCGGCGAGAAGGGGCTCGGCACCTGTTTCTGCCAGGTCTGCCGCTCGCCGTTGAACTGCCAGCGCAGCATGGCGCGCAAGCCGAGGGGTGCTATGCCGCCGGGATTAAAGAAGCGGGTGCCGTCGAAATGATCGGTGACCGGGCCTTGGTAGTAGGGGTTCTTGGGTTTGCTCACTTGCTCTTCTTTTCCACGTACCAGACGAAGCACGCCAGCTTTCTCAAATCATGCCCTTCTTCGACCAGTCGACCAAGATGATCCGGGAAAGCCTTCAACCCCTCCGCAACAACGTCGAACTCGTCGCACAGTTTGGAGAACTGTTCCAGAGCCTCGCTAGCCGAGCCTCGCACCCGCTCGGGCCATTCCAGGGTTTTCGCGATCGTCCGATAGGTGTCGACTTCCACCCAAGAGCACTCGCAAGTTGCTCCGTCGGGAAGGCGAAACTGCAGTTGCCCACCAACGTTCAAAAGGTTGGCTTGCCGCGCCGCATCAATCACCAATGGAATATCATCGAGCGGCCACGCATACTCGTTTCCGCGAAGAGATGCGCGGCAGACGATCTCGGCTGGCAATAATGTCTCTATATCAATCTTCATTTTCCATGCCTGCAATCGGCGCCTGAGATCATCCGGAGGTCATTCTGGTCGCTTATTTCCCGTCTTTGCCTTGACTCACCGGCCATTTTCCTGTTTACCGCCGCTCAATCTGCGACGAGCTTCAAGACTCGAGCCACCGACCGGGACCCGCACAGGTATAAACTGATCCCGGAGGTCCACACCCGACAGCGCGATGCGCCCTCGGGTGCTTTTTGGCTATGCGTCTTGTTTTCGTCAAGGAAAAGCACAAGGTTTCCGTCATCGCGGAAACACAAGGAAGAGCCGATGTTTGAAAACCTCCAGGACCGTCTTGGTTCCATCCTGAATGGACTGACAGGCCGTGGCGCGCTTTCGGAAGCTGATGTTTCCGCAGCGCTGCGCGAGGTTCGCCGTGCGTTGCTGGAGGCCGACGTCGCGCTCGACGTGGTGCGCGCCTTTACCGACCGCGTGCGTGAAAAGGCTGTCGGCGCCGAGATCCTGAAGTCGATCAAGCCCGGCCAGATGGTCGTCAAGATCGTCCATGACGAGCTGATCGAGATGCTCGGCGGCGAAGGCGTGGGCGTCGATCTGCATGCGGCCGCCCCCGTCGTCATCATGATGGTCGGCCTGCAGGGCTCGGGCAAGACGACAACGTCGGCGAAGATCGCCAAGCGGCTCACCGACCGCGAGAAGAAGAAGGTGCTGATGGCGTCGCTCGATACGCGACGCCCGGCCGCCCAGGAGCAGCTGCGCCAGCTCGGCGTGCAGACCAATGTCGACACGCTGCCTGTTATCGCCGGCCAGTCGCCGACCGATATCGCCGCGCGCGCCGTGCAGGCAGCCCGGCTCGGCGGCCATGACGTCGTCATTCTCGACACCGCCGGCCGTACGCATATCGACGAGCCCTTGATGGTCGAAATGGCCGACATCAAGAAGAAGTCGAACCCGCATGAAATCCTGCTGGTCGCGGATAGCTTGACCGGTCAGGACGCCGTCAACCTGGCGCGCAACTTCGACGAACGCGTCGGCATCACCGGCCTCGTGCTCACCCGCATGGACGGCGACGGCCGTGGTGGCGCGGCGCTGTCGATGCGCGCCGTCACCGGTAAGCCGATCAAGCTCATCGGTGTGGGCGAGCGCATGGGCGAGCTCGAGGAGTTCCATCCCCGCCGCATCGCCGACCGCATTCTCGGCATGGGCGACATCGTCAGCCTCGTCGAGCGCGCCGCCGAGAACATCGACGCCGAAAAGGCGGCCGCCATGGCCGCCAAGATGGCCAAGGGCAAGTTCGACCTCAACGACCTCGCCGATCAGCTGCGCCAGATGCAGAAGATGGGCGGCATGGGGGGCATCATGAGCATGATGCCTGGGATGGCCGGCATGAAGGACAAGATGGCGTCTGCCGGCTTGAACGACAGCCTGTTCGGCCGCCAGCTCGCCATCATCGGCTCGATGACCAAGGCCGAGCGCGCCAATCCCGATATGCTCAAGCATTCGCGCAAGAAGCGCATCGCTAGCGGCTCCGGCACCGATGCCTCCGACATCAACAAGCTTCTGAAGATGCACCGCCAGATGGCGGACATGATGAAGATGATGGGCGGCAAGGGCAAAGGCGGCATGATGAAGCAGATGATGGGCGGCCTGGCCGGCAAGATGGGCCTCGGTGGCCTTGGCGGCGGCATGGGTGGCATGCCCGACCTGTCTAATATCGATCCGAAGCAGCTCGAAGCCCTGCAGAAGCAGGCTGAAGCCGCCGGCCTCGGCAAGCCGGGCGGCGGCATGCCGGGCCTCGGCGGTCTCCCTGGTCTGGGCGGGACCAAGCTGCCGGGCCTCGGTGGTGGTTTCCCGGGCCTTCCCGGCCTGCCCAAGAAGAAGTGAAGGGGTCGCTTGAACGATGACTGATCCTGAGATCAAAGCCCAGCTTTCCAGCTACCGCCAGTCGATCGACAATATCGACGCGGCGCTGGTGCATATCCTGGCCGAACGTTTCCGCTGCACCAAAGAGGTCGGCGTTCTCAAGGCCAAGTACAAGTTGCCGCCGGCCGATCCGGCGCGCGAGGAATACCAGATCGCCCGCCTGAGGCAGCTTGCCGAAGACGCACATCTGGATCCGGATTTCGCCGAGAAGTTCCTGAACTTCGTCATCAAGGAAGTCATCCGGCATCATGAGCAGATCGCAGCGGATCACGCCGAACAGGGCGCTGCTGCAAAGTAACAAGGCCGCTTGAAGAAAAGCGGTTCAGACACATCCAAGGAGTAAATGAAATGGCACTGAAAATTCGTCTCGCACGCGGTGGTTCCAAGAAGCGCCCGTACTACCACATCGTTCTCGCTGACGCCCGTTCGCCGCGCGACGGCCGCTTCCTCGAGAACCTCGGTTCCTGGAACCCGATGCTCGCCAAGGACAACGATGCCCGCGTCAAGCTCGACGCCGAGCGCATCACCCACTGGATCGCACAGGGCGCACAGCCGACCGACCGCGTTCTGCGCTTCCTGAACGAAGCCGGCATCGCAAAGCGCGAAGCCAAGAACAACCCGGAAAAGGCAAAGCCCGGCAAGCGCGCTCAGGAGCGTGCCGCTGAAAAGGCTCAGAAGATCGCCGACGCTGCTGAAGCTGCTGCTTCCGCGGAATAATTCCGGGCTTCGGCCTCGATCGAACGGGCGGCATGGCGACATGCCGCCCGTTTTCGTTTCCATTCCCGTTCACTTCGGCTATGAGAAACCAAACCTCCGGCTTCGACATTAGGGACGCCATGACAAAGCTAGAAAATCCGGTGCTGATGGCAACGATCGGTGGCGCGCAGGGGCTGCGCGGCGAAGTGCGCGCCAAGTCCTACAGCGCCGATCCGACCGCGCTCGGCGACTACGGCCACCTGCACAGCATGGACGGGCGCACCTTCGAGGTTCTCGAAATCCGCGAGATGAAGAATGTCGTCGTCGTGCGCTTCCGGGGGATCAACGACCGCAACGCTGCCGAGGCGCTGAACGGTCTTGAGCTCTACATCGACCGCGACAACCTGCCCGACGACGAGCTCGATGAGGACGAGTTCTTCTATGCCGATCTCGAGGGCCTCGAGGCCATCGACGACCAGGGAGTCAGCTACGGCACCGTCACCGGCATCTTCGACTTCGGCGCCGGGGACCTGCTCGAGCTCAAGGGTCCCGGCAAGCGCCCGGTGCTGATCCCCTTCTCGGAAGCCTCGGTGCTGGAGATCGACCTCGAAGCCGGCAAGATCACCATCGACCCCCTGGCGTCGGGCCTCGTCGACAGCGATGATGATGGTCCTTCGTTTACCCCGGACGCGCCTGACAACGACAAGCCGAAGAAGAAAAAGTGATGGAGACGACGGCCTTCCGGGCGACTGTCCTGACACTCTACCCGGAGATGTTTCCCGGCCATCTCGGCTATTCGCTTGCCGGCAAGGCGATGGAGCGCCGCCAGTGGGCGCTCGACGCCGTGCAGATCCGCGACTTCGCCGCCGACAAGCACCGCACTGTCGACGACACGCCGGCCGGCGGTGGCGCCGGCATGGTGCTTAAGCCCGACGTGCTCGCCCGCGCCATCGATACCGTCTCGACAAACGACAACCGCCCGCGTCTGCTGATGAGCCCGCGCGGCAAGCCGCTGACGCAAAAGCGCGTGCGCGAACTGGCTGATGGCGAAGGCGTCATCATCATATGCGGTCGTTTCGAGGGTGTGGACCAGCGGGTGATCGACGCGCGCGAGCTGGAGGAAGTGTCGATCGGCGACTACGTGCTCTCAGGCGGCGAGCCGGCGGCGCTCACCGTGCTCGACGCGATCGTCCGCATCCTGCCCGGCGTCATGGGCAACGACCTCTCCGGCCTGCACGAAAGCTTCGAGGGCGGGCTCTTGGAACACCCGCACTACACCCGCCCGCAGGAATGGGAGGGCCGCGAGATTCCGGCGGTGCTGACATCGGGCAACCACGGCGCGATCGAGAAGTGGCGGCATGAGCAGGCGGTGACGCTGACGCGCGCGCGGCGGCCGGATCTGCTGGAAAAGCCGGTCGGCGAGAAATAAGCCCGCAGAGGCTGAGATTCGGCCGTTCACATTGACAAATTTGTCAAGCTGGGGATGACAAGCTGTCTGCATTCGTGTAGTAGCGCACGCGGAAATGGGGTTATCCCCGTCTGCCAGCAACAAAGAATGGCGAACCCGCTCCCGCCCGCAAGGGCTAAATCCGGAGGTCATGGACCAAAGGAAAAGTGTCGAGCGCTCTGGCTGTTTCAGAAGAACCAAAGGTTAAGACGATGAACATCATTCAGCAGCTTGAGGCCGAACAGGTCGCCAAGATCGAAGCCAAGCGCACGCTCCCGGAATTTTCTCCTGGTGATACGCTGCGCGTCAACGTGAAGGTCACCGAAGGCACGCGTACGCGCGTACAGGCCTACGAAGGCGTTTGCATCGCTCGCTCCGGCGGCGGTCTGCAGGAAAACTTCACGGTCCGCAAGATCTCCTACGGCGAAGGCGTCGAGCGCGTATTCCCGGTCTACTCGCCGGCTATCGAAAGCGTAGAAGTCGTTCGCCGCGGTAAGGTCCGTCGCGCCAAGCTCTACTACCTGCGCGACCGTCGCGGCAAGTCTGCCCGTATCGTTGAAGACACCGGCGTTCGCGCCCGCAAGCTCAACGACGCTGAGCGCGCCGCTCTCGCCCAGGAAAAGGCACGTCTGGAAGCTGAAAAGGTTGCAGCAGCTCAGGCTCTGGCAGCCGAAAAGGCAGCACAGGAAGCCGCTGAAAAGGCAGCTGCCGAAGCAGCAGCAGCTGAAGCAGCCGCCGCAGCTGAGCCGGCAGCGGAATAAGCTTCATCCGCAAGGATTGAGGAAAAGGCGGCCTTTGGGTCGCCTTTTTTTGTTTGGTGATGTGGTGGCTCGATTTAGGGCCAATCGTCACGCGATTGACGAATGCGAAGCCTCACTTGAACCGCAGTCTATCCAGTAACCGCGCCCACTGCGTTCGCAGGGAAGCCGGTTCCGCCTGGGGTGCCAGCATGAAATAGGGCAAAGGCACGTTAGGCATGTCGTCATAGGCTTTGAGGATGGTCTCGAGCGGTGTCAGGGTTGGGTCGCGGTCCCAATAGACGATCTTCAACCATGTGGCCGCGCGCGTATATTGGCCTCGTGCCAACCACTGTTCCTCAAGATTAGCCTGCAACATTCGCCGCCCGGCCTCATGCAGGTCATTTTCGTCAAGTCGCGCCCGTCCCAACTTCTTCAGGCACAGCGCATAGGCAAAAGCCCTTGGCTTTAACGTTGCTTTGAGCGATGGCACTTTCGGCTTCAAGTATCGCTCGTATTCTTCGACCGCGGTTTCGTACTGTCCGGCCTGAAAGCTGAAGGCCATGAAATCGTCGAGAGTGCCGTAGGTGAGCAGCATTCCTCTGCTATACGGTAGGCCTCTGGTTTCCTGGCGAACGAAACGCTGGAGCTTGTAATCAAACTTGTCGGGACCCAGTACCTTGGTAAAGCCGGTCCGCATGTATTCAATTTGTGCGTCTTGCGCGATTTTCCAGGACGCTTCGTCGTTTCCCTTGCCGTACATCCACTGGCCAAGTGCCTTAGCCCAGTGCAGGGTTACGCGATGCGAACAGGGAAGACCACCAAACCTTTCCTCTTCCTTTCCCTCGATGGCCTTGTCCAGCCACTCAAGCGCACGTGGAAGAATAGGCGTTATTTGCTGGTCATAGCGCACCAGGAAGGCAGAGACGGCTTCATGAATATCAAATGCAGCAATATTGCCCATCGGCTTCGCGGGATCGTACTCGGTGCGAACCAAGCGGTTGATACTCCCAGGCTTCACCTCATGCATTCGGATGGGGTTGAATTTGCTCAAAATTGTCTCCGTCAATAAGGATTAAAATACAAAAACGTCGCCGTGCATCTGATCATGTCACAAAGGTTGGCGCGGCGAATGCGGTGCCACTAGGGCTCGATCCTTTGAGGCGCGGCGGTGATGGGGCGTACGCCATAGAGGCCGCTTGCCGGCAGCGGCATCCCGATCCAGAGCAGAAGCACAAGGCCGCCCACCGCACGCAGCCAGATGTTGCCGCGCGGGCGCGAAAACGCGATAGACGCCAGGACTTCCCGCGCGGCTTCGGCATCGGCCGCCGGAACGCGAAGCTCGATACCGCCGAGTGCGGTCATGAAGTGAGGCACCATTGTCGTGTGGTGAAGCGTGTGCGCAAGCACCCGGATACCTGCTGCCTCCAGCGCGCAGATCGCAGACGCCGTTTCCGTCGGACCGTAGGCCCAGCCGGCGGTGGCGAAATCCGAAGGGCGGGGTGTCATGCTGGCTCCGTGACGACGATCGTTGCGACGTCAGGATAGCGGGTCTGCGTTAATGCAATCAAAAGACGCATTTGGCAGTTGGGCGAGGGCGTGATGGGTGTGGCGAAGTCCCCTCAACCCCTCCCTACAAGGGGGAGGGGTTTGCTGGGCGCGCTGCCGTGGCAAGCGCAACCTCTCGACAGTCTCAAGGTCAATTACCTGGCACCAAGTGTGCCTCGGGTTAGCCCCTCCCTTTGTGGGGAGGGGTTGGGGAGGGGATTTGCGGAAAGGCGGGGAGCAGACTTGCCCCCTACCCCTCGATCTCCGGCTCGATCAGCCGCGCCATGTTGCGCAGCGATTCCTGCCAGCCGAGATAGCAGGCTTCCGGCGGGATGAGGTCCGGGATGCCTGATTGGGTGATGTTGATCTCGGTGCCGACGGAGACCTTCTTCAATTCGACCGTCACTTCCATCTCGCCCGGCAGATTGGGATCGTCGAAGCGGTCGACATAGCGCACGCGCTCGCCGGGAACGAGTTCGAGATATTCGCCGCCGAAGGAATGGCTGTTGCCTGATGTGAAGTTGCGGAACGACATCTTGAAGGTGCCGCCGACGGTCGGCTCGAAATGATGGACGCTGCAGGTAAAGCCATTCGGCGGCAGCCATTTGGCCATCGCGTCGGCTTCGATAAAGGCGCGGTAGACCTTCTCGGGCTTGGTGGCGAGAACGCGGTGCAGGCGGATGGTGCTTGGCATGGGTTGTTCCTCCTGAGGTGATGTGATGGTCCAAGGACGGGCGGGGCGTGGGTGATCCGACATCCGATTGGGATTTTGTTCAAGGGGTGGTGGCGAAGTCCCCTCCCCAACCCCTCCCCACAAGGGGAGGGGCTTGCTGGGCG
>UCJD01000015.1 GCA_900472605.1 Hyphomicrobiales bacterium
GGGTTGTTTTGTTTTGGTGAGGTAAGGGGTTGGGGCACACCCCCCTCTGCCCTGCCGGGCACCTCCCCCTCAAGGGGGGAGATCGACTCGCGGTTAGGTCAGCGTCAAACAATCAATGTGGAGCGAGTGGGTGCCCCCATCCGATCTCCCCCCTTGAGGGGGAGATGCCCGGCAGGGCAGAGGGGGGTGCCACAAACGCGAGGCCGGCGATCACCTTCCCCCGATCACCCCGATATAATCCGACACCCAGCGGTGATACGGCACGCACTCGCCCTGTTCGCACTTGGCGGTCGGCGTTCTCCAGAACTTGATCTTGTCGAAGTGATCGTAGCCGTTGGTGGCGCAACCGGTGTCGGTCATCAGTTCGTTGCCCTTGCAGGCTGCGGGAACCGAGGGGACGGCGCCGAACCAGGCGGCGGCGTCGCCTTGCGTCTTGGCCTTCAGCGAATGTTCCATCCACATATAGGCGCAGTTCGGATGCTCGCTGTCGGCATGGAGCATCGTCGTGTCAGCCCAGCCGGTGACGCCTTCCTCGGGGAAGGTCGAGGCGATCTTCTGCTTGTCCGCCTGCATCAGGTTGACCTGGAACGGCCAGGAGCCCGATGCGACGACGCCTTCGTTCTTGAAGTCGTCGACCTGGATCATCGCGTCGTGCCAGTAGCGCGACACGAGCTTGCGCTGGCCGCGCAGGAGATCGAGGGCGGCCTTGTACTGGTCCTCGTTGAGCTCGTAGGGGTTAGTGATCTTGAGTTCCGGCTTGTGCGCCATGAGATAAAGTGCGGCGTCGGCGATGTAGATCGGGCCGTCATAGGCCTGGACGCGGCCCTTGTTGGACTTGCCATCAGGCAGCGTCTCTTCCTCGAAGACCACCTTCCAGCTCTTCGGCGCCTCGCCCTTGAAGGCGTCGGTGTTGTACATCAGCACGTTCGGGCCCCAGAGATAGGGAACGCCGTAGTGGACCTTGTTGACCGTGTACCAGGGCGCATTCTGCAGGCGCTCGTCGACGGTCTTGAAGCTCGGGATCAGATCGGTGTTGATCGGCTGCACGCGCTTGCCGGCGATGAGGCGCAGCGAGGCATCGCCCGAGGCGGTGACGAGGTCGAAGCCGCCTTCGTTCATCAGCGACACCATTTCGTCGGAGGTGGCCGCGGTCTTGACCGAGACCTTGCAGCCGGTTTCCTTCTCGAAGCCGGTGACCCAGTCGTAATTCTTGTCGGTCTCGCCGCGCTCGATATAGCCGGCCCAGGCCACGATGCTGACGGCGCCTTCGCCCTTGCCCAATTCTTTCAGCGGCTCGGCGGCCACCACCTGCGTCACGAAACTCAGGGTCGCGAGCGCAGCCGTGCACGATTTCAGAAGATATGTCATCTGATGTCTCCCGGTTCAGGTGCCACTTCGTGGCGTTTTGTTCCCGCCGGAAAAGGTGACGCGAAAAAGCTGCTTTCGCAAATTCATTAATCAGAATGGCGTTATCGGTTTTTCCGATAGCTTATCTGAGTATGAGCTTGTCCGAAAACCGCTTCACACTTTTCGGGCTCATGCTTAGCGCGGGCGTCCTGAGCGCATCGCCTCGGCAATGCCGACGAAATCGCGGGCCGCCTGCGGCAGGCTGGAGCCCTTGCGCCAGACCATGCCGACCTGCACGACAGGAAGGGCACCGGAGACGTCGCGGCTTTCGATGCGGTCGCCTTCCAGCGACCAGGGGCGATAGACGAGATCTGGCAGCAGCGCCACGCCGGCGCCGGTTGCGACAAGGCTGCGCACCGCCTCGACGGATCGGGTGCGGAAGGCGACATGCGGGCGGGCGCCGAGTGCCGAGAGCAGCTTGCCGGTGTTCTCCTCGATTTCGTCGACGGTCAGCATGATCAACGGCTCGCGGGCGATATCGGCGATCGAGATGATGTCGGCGGAAACGAGCGGGTGGCCCATGGGCAGCCACAGGCGATAGGGCGAGGTCTCGAGGATCTCGGCCTGCAGCGCCATGCGGTCGCGCAGGTTGGAGATCACCATGACGGCGACGTCGAGTTCGCCGCCGACAAGCAGATGCTCGAGATAGCCGCCATTGTCCTCGATCGCCGACACCTCGACGCCCGGGCAGGCGCGGCGATAGCGGGCGAGAAGGTCTGACAGCACGTAGCCGGCGACCAGCGAGGTGACGCCGATGTTGAGCTTGCCCGAGAGTTCGTTCTTGTTGCCGGAAAAGCTGGTGCGGGCGTCGGAGACGCTTGATAGAATCTTGGTGGCGTGGCGCAGGAACTGGTGGCCATTATGGGTGATGCTCAGACCACGCGGGTGGCGGTCGAAGAGCTCGACGCCAAGATCGGTTTCCAGTTCCTTCAGCGCTTCCGTAACCGAGGATTGCGAGATCGACAGGTTCTGCGCGGCCCGCGTGATCGACCCCTGCTCGGCCACGGCAACGAAGTATTGAATCTGGCGAAGCGTGAAGGCCATGGCACCTTAGAGCATGGCGGCCAGCGCCATTGCAAGCGTGCACCATACTGGACCTTTTTTGGGATAAGTCCATTTGTGGTACAAACTTCTTGCCAGCATTTAAGTATTCCGAAACGTCATTTCTCTAGCGTCCACACCAGTTTATTGCGTTGGAGTGACTTGATGGCGGAGCAGTTGGCGTGAAGGCCTTACTGCGCATATTCCGGCCTTCCCGGAAACTGGTGCTGATCATCGGCGGAATTGCCCTTCTTGCGGGCGCTTCCGGCGGTGCCGCGCTGTATGTCGGCAAGGACGCCATCCTCGGTCCGCCGGCGGAGATGGTGAACGGTGCGGCGTGCACCGACGTCAATCTCGTGACCATCAAGAAACAGAAGCGGACCTGGATCCGCAAGTATATCAAGACCGAGCCGACCGACGGCATGACCCGGGTAAAGACGGCGCTGAGGGTGGCCAAGGCGGTCTACGAGGCGCAGAAGCCGGATCTGGTGCAGGTGGTGGTACTCGACGCCAACGGGCCGACGCTGCGCTCCGACATTCGCGGCCGGGCGATCGGCGCCGACGTGGTCTTTATCCCGCATCCCGATCCGATCGTCGAAAGCATCGAAGGCAACAAGACGATCACGGCGCGCTATTACGACGGCACGGCGGCGGCGAACGGTCTGTTCTTCGGCGAGCGCGTCGATCTGCCGGATGACGAGATCACCGCGCTGAATGCGTCCTTCAAGGATGTGTCGGATTGTATCGACCCGATTGCCGTTGCCGCGACCGAAGGTGGCGAGGGCAAGGCGGCGCCGAAGGGCGAGACGAAGGCGGCTGAAGGTGGGCACGGTGCGGCGCCGGCCGAAGGTGAGGCGAAGCCATCAGGCGGGCATTGATTTAGCTTTCAGTCGGTGGCCGCTCTGACGGCCACTCAAGCGCGTTCCACGCATTCCAGCGCTGATGATGGAACGCTGACATCCCCACAATCTCCCTCATTCTCGCTCTTGTGGCGGGAATCCAGCGCGATCAAGTCCTTGATCGCAATAGACTCCTCTCACCGCGCAGACGCGCGGTGGCTGGATCTCTGTGACATCCCGTGGGCGAAGCCCTAGGTTGGCACAGAGATGAGGGTGGTGGGGTGGTGAGCGCGGAACGACCACCCCCGTGTCGTGGGGGGAGCCGCTGTCGGGAGCAGCGTTTGAGCATCCCCTCACCAACAAACAAAAAAGGCGGCCAGCCCTTTCGGGTTGCCGCCATTTCTGTGCCCGTAACCCGCTTCAGTCCGCCTTGGCCTTGCGGGCCGGGAAGAGGATGACGTCGCGGATCGAGGGGGCGTTGGTGAGCAGCATGGTCAGACGATCGACGCCGATGCCGAGGCCGCCGGCGGGCGGCATGCCCTGGTCGATGGCGTCGAGGAATTCGTCATCCAGCTGCTTGTCCTTCTCGCCGCGGGCATGGGCCTGCTCGAGCTGCTCGACCATGCGGCGGCGCTGCTCTTCCGGGTCGTTGAGTTCGGAAAACGCGTTGCCCAGTTCCCAAGCGTTGCAATAGGTCTCGAAACGCTCGACCAAGCGCGGCTCGCCCGGGACTTCCTTGGCGAAGGGCGAGATGTCCTTCGGGAAGTGGGTGACGTGGCTCGGCTGGATCAGCGTGCCCTCGACCTTCTCCTCGAAGATGAAGGCAAGGCATTCGCCCCAGGTCCAGTCCTTCTCGACCTCGAAGCCGGCAGCCTTGGCGGCAGCGCGGGCTTCTTCGTCGGTCTTGATGGCGAGGAAGTCGATGCCGGTCACTTCCTTGACGGCATCAGGCATCGGCACGCGCTTGAACGGGCCCTTGAAGGAAAGCTGCTTGTCGCCGAAGGGGAATTCCGTGGTGCCGTGCACCTGCAGCGCCAGCTTCTCGAATAGGCGCTCGACGAGGTCCATGATGTCCTCGTAGTCGGCGTAGGCCCAGTAGCACTCCATCATGGTGAACTCGGGATTGTGCCGGGTGGACACACCTTCGTTGCGGAAGTTGCGGTTGATCTCGAAAACCTTGTCGGTGAGGCCGGAAACCAGCGTGCGCTTCAAAAACAACTCCGGCGCGATGCGCAGGTACATGTCAAGCTTCAGCGTGTTGTGATGCGTCTTGAAGGGCTCGGCGGTGGCGCCGCCGTAGACCGAGTGCAGCATCGGAGTCTCGACTTCCATGAAGCCGTCGTCTTCCATGAAGCGGCGGATGCCGGAGAGGATCTTCGAGCGCTGCTGGAAGCGCAGCTTGGATTCCTCGTTGCTGAGGATATCGAGGTGGCGCTTGCGGTAGCGGATCTCGACGTCGGCAATGCCGTTCCACTTCTCCGGCATGGGGAGAAGCGATTTGGTCAGCATGGTGATCTCTTGCGCGTTGATCGACAGCTCGCCGCGCTTGGTGCGGCGCACGGTGCCCGTCACGCCGATGATGTCGCCGATATCGATCATCGCCAGCATCTCGCGGGCGGCCTCGGGCGTCACGTCCTTGTGGCTGAAGATCTGGATCTTGCCGCCGGCGTCATGGATGTCCATGAACATGCCGGAATTGCGCGAGGAATAGACGCGGCCGGCGACGGTGACGACATCCGTCGTCTCGACGTCGGATTCCAGATCCTTGTACTTCTCGGCCAGCTCGGCATTGGTGATCGTGCGGTGGAAATGCGCCGGATAGACGTCGCCGATCTTCTCGCGCAGGAGCTTCAGCTTCTGGGCGCGCACTTCGGTGGCGTCGGAGGAGAGGGTGGCGGTTTCGGTCTTGTCGGTCATCGTGTTTGCCTTTTTCGGGCTGTGTTCGTTGCGGTTACCCCCCTCTGTCCTGCNNCTTGAGGGGGAGATGCCCGGCAGGGCAGAGGGGGGTATTTCAGAATGCTGCGGTCAAAGGCAGCATTCGCTTATCAAATCATTTCGGCCCAACCAACGCCGCGACAGCCTGCGCCGCCAGCTTCAGCCGCTGGCGCACGACCGAGCGGCCGAGGATCGCCATCGAGTCAAACAGCGGCAGCGAGCGCGACGAGCCCGACACGGCGACGAAGAGCGGGGCGACGATGATCTTGAGCTTCTTGCCCATGCGGTCGCCGATGGCGCGCAGTTCGGCTTCGATGGATTCGACGTTCCACTCGAGGATTTTCTCCAGATCCGGCTGCACGGTGTTCAAGATCTCAAGAATCTCTTCCGGCGGCGACTTGATCTTGGCGAAGGCCGAGGGGTCGAGGTTGAGGTCGGACTTCAGGAGGAAGCCCATCAGGTCGGGCAGCTCGCCGAGCTTGGAGACGCGCGACTGCGACAGCGCGAGGCCGGCCATCAGGCGATCGTTTTCCATCGCCCAGGTCAGCACGCGGCCGCGGAACTCTTCTTCCGACATCTTCTCGCGGATCCAGCGGCCGTTCAGCCAGTCGAGCTTCTGGATGTCGAAGATGGCGCCGGCCTTGGAGAGGTTTTCCGGATCGAACTTGCCGGCCAGTTCCTCGATGTCGAGCAGTTCCTCGCCTTCGGCGATCTGCACGAAGAACAGGCCGAGAAAGTTCATCAGCGCTTCCGGGATATAGCCGAGCGCGGAATAATAAGAGATCGAGGTCGGGTTCTTGCGCTTCGACAGTTTCGACTTGTCGGCATTTCTCATAAGCGAGAGGTGCATGAACACCGGCTGGTCCCACTCGAAATAGCGGTAGAGCAGGATGTGCTTCGGCACCGATGCCAGCCACTCCTCGCCGCGCGCGACGTGGGTGATCTTCATCAGATGGTCGTCGATGACGTTGGCCATGTGATAGGTCGGCATGCCGTCGCCCTTGATGAGCACTTGCATGTCGACCGAATCCCACGGGATCGAGACGTCGCCGTAGACGCCGTCGGTGAAGTCGCAGGAGCCCTCGGTCGGGATCTTCATGCGGATGACGGAGCCTTCGCCCGCCGCCATCTTGGCGGAGACATCTTCGGCGGAATATTTCAGGCAGAGACCGTCATATTTCGGCGGCTTGCCGGAGGCGCGCTGCGCCTCGCGCATTTCGGTCAGGCGCTCGGGCGTGCAGAAACAGCGGAAGGCATGGCCCTTGTCCAGCAGTTCCTGGGCGTAGGGCTGGTACATGTCCTTGCGGTCGGACTGGCGATAGGGGCCGTAAGGGCCGCCGATATCGGGACCTTCCGACCATTCCAGGCCGCACCACTTCAGGGCGTCGAGCACCTTGGTCTCGAACTCCGGCGTCGAGCGGGTCGCGTCAGTGTCCTCGATGCGCAGGATGAACTCGCCGCCGTGCTTCTTGGCGAACAGGTAGTTGAAGAGTGCGATGTATGCGGTGCCGACATGCGGCTCGCCGGTCGGCGAGGGAGCAATGCGGACGCGGACGCCGGAAGCTGTCATTTTATGTGCCCGTCAAATAAATGCCGGACGGCTTTCCCAGAGAAAGCGACGCTCGGCCGGAAAGAATTCAGATAACTGGATCAGGAAACCGGCCGGAAAAGGGCATTTTCGGTGCTTCTTCCGCCAATTGTCCGTTTGGCTGGCTTTAAGGCCATATTCGGTTGCGCACGTCAAGGAAAACCGCCCGCCTGCGCCACGCGCAGCACCTCGGGCGGCCATGTCAGCTGGCGCTTTCAGGTTATTGGCCAGACCCAGAGCAGCAACGGCACGCTGACGAGGATGATCAGGAAGGACAGCGGCAGGCCGAGGCGCGGGTAATCGCTGAAGCGATAGCCGCCGGGGCCGAAGACCAGCGTGTTGCACTGGTGGCCGATCGGGGTGAGGAAATCGCACCCGGCGCCGATCGCCACCGCCATCAGGAAGGCATCCGGCTTGTAGCCGAGCGTTTGGGCGAAACTCGCGGCGATGGGGGCCATGACGAGCACTGTCGCGGCGTTGTTGAGGAAGGGCGTCACGGCCATGGCGGTGATCAGGATCAGCGCCAGCGCGCCGTAATGCGGCATCTGGGCGGCGAGATGGCCGAGCCAGCCGGCGATCAGCTCGCTACCGCCTGTCGTCCTGAGCGTGTCGGAGACCGGGATCAGGGCCGCCAGCATGATCAGGATCGGCGCGTCGAGCGCCTTATAGACATCGACCAGCGGGATGACGCGGAAGACGACCATGGCGAGCGCCGCGCAAAAGAAGGAGGTGGCGACGGGCACGACGCCGGTCGCGGTGGCGGCCATGGCGGCAAGCAGGATGAGGAGCGGCACATAGGCGCGGCGCGATGTGCCGAGCATGATGTCGCGCTGGGCGAGCGGCAGGCAGGCGAACTCCTGCAGGAAGGCGGGCAGGTTGCGGCGGCTGCCCTGCAGCACCAGTACGTCGCCGGCGCGCAGCCTGACTTCGCTCAGGCGCTCGTTCAGCCGGTGGCCCTTGCGGGAGACGGCGAGAAGATTGACGCTGCGGCGGTTGGAGAGCGACAGCTGCCGCGCCGACCAGCCGACCAGTTGCGATTCCGACGCGATGATCGCCTCGATCGAGATGAGGTCGTTGCGCTCGACGGGGTCGGCAATCGGCTTACCCGAGAGTTTCAGCTTGGCGTTGGAGACCATGCGGTCGAGCGCGTCGGGGCTTCCTTCGAGCAGCACCGTATCGCCGCTCTGGAGCACGACATCGGGGAAAGGCGAGAGGCGGGTGTGGCCGCGCAGGATGGCGGTGGCGACGGCGTCTCCGTCGGCGAGCTTCAGCAAGTCGCTGAGCGGCTTTCCCTCGACGGTCGATTCCTCGGCAATCGTCGCCTCGGAGAAATAGGCCTTGGCGTCGAGCGCTTCCTCCAGCGACGGGTTTTCATTCTTCCGCTCAGGCACCAGCCAGTGAAAGAAGATCAGAAAGACGACGCCGACGATCGCCAGTGTGGCGCCAACAGGGGTGAAGTCGAACATGGTGAAGGGCGTGCCCGTTATCTCGCCGCGCAGGCGCGAGACGACGATGTTCGGCGAGGTGCCGATCTGGGTCATCAGGCCACCGAGCAAGGCTGCGAAGCTCATCGGCATCAGGTAGAGCGACGGCGATTTGCCGCTCTTGCGGGCGAACTGGAAGGCGACGGGGATCATGATCGCCAGCGCGCCGATGTTCTTGATGAAGGCCGAGAGGACGGCAACGACGATCAAAAGCAGCGCAAGCTGTGTGTGCAGCGTGTCGAGATTGGGAAAGAAGCGCTTGATCGCGGTATCGACGATGCCCGAACGAGCGACGCCGGCGCTGACGACGAGCGCGCTGCCGACGATGATGACGATATCGTCGCTGAAGCCGGAGAAGGCCTTGTCGAAGGGCACGAGGCCGACTGCGATCGCCAGCACCAGCGCGCAACAGGCGACGAGATCGTAGCGAAAACGATCCCAGATGAAGACCGCCATCATCAGGCCAATGACGCCGAAGGCGAGAATCTGCTGTGTTGTCATGCGTTTCCGGGGACTGGATCGGATGCCGGGAGAATTCCCGACCTTCGCGGATAACTGTGCCGCGCGCGATGTAGTTCAATGGCTTAGGGCGTGCAAAATTCGCGAGGCATGCATCCGCTGAGGTGTCGTTCGCATTGAGATTCCGGTCGCGGCCGGTATATGGACGGTGATGGGCGGATGGTGCTGCCAAGGAGTGAGCATGGGAAACGAGACGCGCAACGGCGCCGCTGGCAACAGGCGTCCGGACGGTGGAGCAACCGATACGCTGGCGCTGCTCAAGGCGATCGCGGATAGCCCACGGCGCGATAACTCCAGCTATCACGACGCCATGGCACAGGCGCGCCAGGCATTCGAAGCGGCAGAGGCGGCCATCGGCGGTCCCGTCAGGGTCAAGACCAAGATTAAGACCAAGCGCAACGGCGACTATGTGGTTAAGTGGACCTTCAAGCCGGCTAAATAATTCGTCAGGCTGAACCGGGTGTGAAGCCTAAATAATAAACGACGGCCATGACCACGGCGACGGTGAAGATGATGGCGACGAACCGCGTCATGCCGCGGCGGGCTTTCTTTTCTGTGCTCTTCATACGGACCAAACCGATCGAACGGCGATATGGTTCCGCATTTGGTCTTCGTCAGCGCTGAAGTTCGGCCATGGCCCGGCGCAGCGGCAGATCGGAAATCTGGATGAGGCCGTTGAAGGGGATGTCCATGTCGAGCACCAGATAGATCGAGGCGGAGATCAGGAAGGCGGCGAGGACGAACATTGAGACGACGATGATGTTCTTCGGCGCGCGGTAGCCGAAGCTCGCGAAGATGAGGATCAGCCATGTCGCCAGCATGGCAATCAGCGGCCTCGGGATAACGCCTTCCGACTGCTCGACGAGGACCCAGCGCTGCTCGACGATCCGCTGGTACTGCTGGCGCGCATTGGCCAAGAGAGCGATATGTCCGGGATCGTCAGGGGTGAGCAGTGCCAGGCTGTTTCCCACCTCGTTCAAGGCGAATTCGGCGGCTGGGTCGCCCTTGACCAGAGGGTCGCTGGAAGGCGGCACGTTGCCCAGCGCGATTTCGACATAGGTGGAAAGCCTGTTCTTGGTCTCGTTGGCCTCCAGCCCGTAGGTTCGAAGCGTCTGGTCGAAGAGGATGATCTCGGTGGCGAAGGCGTGGACGTTGCTGTCGATGCCCTCGAAGGTGTTCTTCGCCGAGTTGATCATCAGGCTGAAGACCAGCGAGGTCATGACCACGAAGATGTTGGCCACCAGCCGCACGACGGCGTTGGTCTCTTCCTGCCGGTGGTGGCTCGGCAGTTTGTGATAGCTGAGCATGGTGCCGATCGAGGCCGCGATCAGGCAGGCGCAGATAAAGGCTGCCACCAACACTTCCCGAGACATCCAGATCCCCCCATTCTCCAGACGGCGCCCGCGCCCTGGCAGCCAAGACTAGATGGTTTGCGCGATTTTGCCAGCGGGCGATTTCCGCGCTGGACAAACGGGCGCGCGGGTATAGCTTCCGCGTCGGTATTTCATGTTGGAGACTGATAATGACCGATGTTTTGAGCGTGCCGGTAAAGCTGGCCGATGGCCGCGAAACCACGCTGAACGAATACAAGGGCAAGGTCGTGCTTGTCGTCAACGTCGCCTCGAAATGCGGGCTGACGGCGCAGTATGAAGGTCTGGAGAAGCTCTTCGAGGACAAGCGCGAACGCGGCTTCGTGATCGCCGCCTTCCCGGCCAACAACTTCAAGGGTCAGGAGCCGGGCACCGATGCCGAGATCGTCGAGTTCTGCACGCTGACCTATGACGTAAAGTTCCCGATCTTCTCGAAGATCTCGGTGAAGGGCGACGACCAGCACCCGCTCTACAAGATGCTGACGGGCACCGGCCTGCCGACGACGGGTGAGGGCCCGATGCGCGAGAAGCTGGTCGACCGCGGGCTTGCTGAAGCCGACGACAAGGGCGTTCTCTGGAACTTTGAGAAGTTCCTGATCGGCCGCGACGGCAAGATCATCGCTCGCTTCGCTCCCGATGTAACCGCCGACGACCAGCGGCTGGTGCAGGCGATCGACAAGGAACTGGCGGCCGGCTGATTTGATCAGGCGCGACGGTGCCGGCGGCGAAATTCGCTCGGCGAGCACCGTTCGCGATCCTGGAACAGTCGCGAGAAATAAAAGGCGTCGTCGATGCCGATTGCGTGCGATATCGCTTCGATCGTGAGGTCCGAGGTTGTCAGCAGCTGCTTGGCATGGTCGATGCGCAGCCGTAGCTGAAAGGCCTTCGGGGATAGGCCGGTCGCTGTCGCGAAGCGGCGACGCAGCGTCGCTGGGGACAGGCCGAATTCAGACGCGAGCGCCGCCATGTCGACCGGCATGAACGCGCGCTCTTCCAGCGCCTCCGCCACCTTTGCCATCGTCGCATCCGCCGCCGCACTTGCTGTCGCGCGTGATGCCTGGCGGGCGGCCTCGATGACGATCCGATAGAGTGTCGCGGCCGATGCGGCGAGGCCGAGCGGATTGTCTTCGGTGAACTCGTCCTGCAGCGTTGTAAAGAGATGCCGCATGACGCGCGGATTTTCGAGCGGCACCAGCGGTGCCGTCTCGTCGATCAGGCGCTGGCGGACCCATTCGTCGGCGAGGGCGCCTGAAAACAGCGCCCAGCGCTCGTCCCAGCTTTCGCCCGGATCAGGGCCATAGCCGTGCGCCGTTCCGACCGGCAGCCAGAAGAGTGCCGGGCCCGATATCTCGATCGTTCCCGCTTTCTCGCTGTGCAGCCAACCGTGACCGCGTTCCACCATCACGACGGCATGCGTCGGTAGCCGGCGGTTCTTCAGCCGGCTGGCGACGCGCTGGCGGCCGAAGCCTGTCACGGCCAGACTCGTGGCACCTGATGGAGGCGAGCGATAGAGCGCGATGGTGGGGTCGTTCATGAGCGAAAAGTCCAGTCCGTTCTTCCGTCCATGGTGTTTCTGCCTGATGCAAGCGATAAAGCGTCACAGTATTCGCTTGGGAGGTGATCGAAATGTCAAGTCTTGCTGTTCAGTCCTGCGGTGCGCCGGCGATCGAGCTGTTTGCCGACGGCAAACGCCTGTCGACCGCGCCTAACCGCATGGGGCGGCTGGAGCCGACAGATCCCGGTGTCGGGCTTGAAGCGATCCGCGAGCGCTACGACCGGCACGGCTATGTCTGGTTGAAGGGGTTCTTGAAGCGCGACGACGTGCTGGCGTTTCGCGGCTGGGTGTTCTCGCATCTGGCGCGCTCCGGGCTGATCGAAAAGGGGTCCGACCCGGCGCTCGGCCTGGCATCCGGCGCCGAGCCAGAGAAACAACTGGCCGACCGCATCCTGATGTCGCTGGTACGCTCGGCGGCTTACGAGGGATTTTGCGCGCAGCCACGGCTGACCCGGTTCATGGATCAGTTTCTCTGCGGGATCTCCTATCTCCACAAGCGCAAGATCATGCGCTTTACCCGTCCGGGAACGCCGACGGCGACGCCTGCGCATTATGATCTCGTCTATCTGCGTGGTGGAACGAGCAGGATCGTCACCGCCTGGATTCCGCTCGGCGATACGCCTGTCGATATGGGCGGGCTGGTTTATCTCGAGGGATCGCACGCGATCGGCAAGCGGATGGAGGCGGAGTTTGCCGAAAAGAGCGTTGCGCTCACTCCGGAAGAGCGGATCAGCGCCTATAACAGGAATATGAGCGAGGGCGGCTGGGTGTCGAAGGACCTTCCCGAGATGGCGGAGCGCTTCGATACGCGCTGGCTGATCGCAGATTACGAGGCGGGCGATGTGGTTCTGCACAGCCCCTATATGATCCACGCGGCGACCACCAACCGCAGCCCTGAGGGCCTGATCCGGCTTTCGACCGATATCCGCTATCAGAACGTCGAGGACGAGATCGATGCGCGCTGGGCGAACCACTGGACGCTCGGCGACATGCTCTGACCCGGGCGATCTTGGATACGAAACGGGCGCGGCCTGATTGCCGCGCCCGTCTTGTTTTTAGTGCAGCGTGTCCTTGCTGGCCTCGCGCTTTCGCTTCCTGGCGTTGCGGGCCAGCATGTTGAGCACCTCGACCAGGGCCGAGAAGGCCATGGCGGCGTAGACGTAGCCCTTGGGGACGTGGAAGCCCATGCCTTCGGCGATCAGCGTCGTGCCGATCATCATCAGGAAGCCGAGCGCCAGCATGACGATGGTCGGGTTCTTCTCGATGAAGTTGGCAAGCGGGGTCGCTGCGACAAGCATGACCGTGACGGCGGCGACAACCGCGATCACCATGATCGGCAGGTGCGGCGTCATGCCGACGGCGGTGATGATGCTGTCGACGGAGAAGACCAGGTCGAGAACCAGGATCTGGCCGATGACGGCGGTGAAGCTGGCGACGACGGCAGCGGATGCTGCGTCGTTCTCGTGGTCGACGGGGTCCACGGTGTGGTGGATTTCCTTGGTCGCCTTCCAGAGGAGGAAGAGACCGCCGGCGATCAGGATCATGTCCTTCCACGAGAAGCCGTGGCCGAAGACTTCGAAGACGGGCGTCGTCAGCTTGACGATCCAGGCGACGGTGCCGAGCAGCGCCAGGCGCATGATCAGGGCCAGGCCGATGCCGAGCTTGCGGGCCTTTTCGCGGGTTTCGGGTGGAAGCTTGTTGGTGAGAATGGAAATGAAGATGAGATTGTCGATCCCGAGGACCACTTCCATCACCACCAGGGTGACGAGGGCCACCCAGGCGGCCGGGTCCTGCACGAGCATCATGATGTCTTGCATCTATGTATATCCCTTTGCGCCACATTAGCGGTCGCTCGAATGTAACCGCGCGCCTCTGCTTGGCAAGCATGTCTTGGAAAGCGCGCAAGGGAGTATACGAAAGTCGGGGAGGTTTTATTCCATCGCCAAGGTCGCTTAAGCGGGACCGCTCCTGTGCCGGAACGGTCCTGATCCGGGAATGTCAGGCGTAGATCAGCCTTTGTTCGAGACCCCATAGGTCGCCATGAACATGCGCACGGCGCCGTTGATGACGCGCTCGGCTTCCTGTTTCGACGGCGGCTTTTCCATGCTGCCGAACAAGCGGAACTTGAAGAAGCTTCCGCTGGAGAGATCGAGGAACTGGGCGGCGGCGAGATCGATGTCGGAAATATCCAGCTTGCCCGCCTCGACATAGCGCACGAGATAATCGCGCAGGATGGTGCGCAGGTTTTCCGGGCCGTTGAAGAAGCGCTGACAGAGCGCCGGCATGCGATCGCGGACGCCGAGCACGGTGCGCATGGCGCTGATGACCTTTTCGTCGGTCAAGTGGGCGATGAAATCCATGCCGAAATCATGGAGACCGGTTTCCACGTCCTCGCGCTCGGCAAGCGTGGTGCGCATCGCGGCAACGAAGGCGGCGCGTTCGCTTTCGATCATCGCGGCGAACAGTTCTTCCTTGTTGGCGAAGTATACATAAAGCGTACCCTTCGAAACGCCCGCCTCGCGCGTGATGTCGTTCATGCTCGCGGCGTCGAAGCCGTACTTCATGAACGCGCGGCGGGCACCGTCGAGAATTTGTTTGCGCTTTGCGGGATCTTCACCCGCGGCCCATCTGCCTCCTGCAGATGTCGATTCCTCCACGGAAACGTCGGAAAAGTCTGTCATAGCTCCTTAACCATGTTCGCATATGCGAATGTTTCGTTAACAAAATCGAACCGGGTGGTTCGATACATCTTGATATGAACGTAAAAAGGCTCTATGTCAACTAAACCGAACCGTTCAGTTCGATCAGTTTTACTCGATTTACCGGTATTTTCTCATGTCGTCCAGCCAGAACGCCAATGTCGCCCGCATTGTCAGCAAGCCTGCTGAAGGTGAGGCTCAGGAAGCCGCCACCACCGCGGAAGCGCCGCGCACGCCGCAGACCGTTGCCCCGGTCGAGACGGCCCCTGAGCAGAAGAAAAAGAAGCGCAGCCCCGTGCTCCCGATCCTCGGGTTGGCCCTTCTCGCCGGCGCTGGCTATTTCGGCTACCAGTGGTTCACGGTCGGCCGGTTCATGATTTCGACCGATGACGCCTATATCGAAGGCGATATCGCCACGATCTCTCCCAAGGTTACCGGCTACGTCGCCAAGGTGAACGTCGTCGCCAACCAGCAGGTCAAGGTCGGTGATACCCTGGCGACGCTCGACGACGGCGATTACAAGCTGGCGCTGGAGCAGGCGCAGGCCTCGCTCGATACCGAGAAGCTGTCGCTACAGCGCATCGACGCGCAGATCGCCGGCGGCGAGGCGAGCCTCGATCAGGCCAAGGCGCAGAAGGTTGCGCTCGAAGCGACGGTTCGCGGTGCTCAGATCACCCAGACCCGCGCCAGCGAATTGCAGGCCAAGTCGGTCGGGACGACGGCATCGCTCGATACCGCCAATATTTCGCTCGACCAGGCGCGCGCCAATCTCGTCGGCGGCGACGCCGCGATCGCATCGGCCGAAGCCAATGTGACGCTGCTGCACGCACAGCGTCGCGAAGCCGAAGGCACGATCCGCCAGCTCGAGCTTGCCCGCGACAAGGCCGCGCGCGACCTGTCCTTCACGGTGCTGAAGGCACCTTATGACGGCATCGTCGGCAACCGCTCGGTTCAGGAAGGCGATCTGGTTTCGCCCGGCCAGCGCCTGATGGCACTCGTCCCGGTCCGCCAGCTCTATATCGACGCCAACTTCAAGGAAACGCAGATCCAGCATCTGGTTCCGGGCTCCAAGGTCAACGTCCATGTGGATGCCTATGACGATCATCCGATCGTCGGCACGGTGGAATCGATCTCGCCGGCATCGGGCTCGGTGTTCTCGCTGCTGCCGCCTGAAAACGCGACGGGCAACTTCACCAAGATCATCCAGCGCGTACCGGTTCGCATTGCCTTGCCGCAGGACGCGCTGGACACGGGTCGCCTGCGCGCCGGCCTCAGCGTCGTCGTCGACGTCGACACGCGCACCGCGCCGGATGCCGCCAAGTAAGACGCTTCGCGCGTAGTTTGGCCCGTAAAAGCGGGCCCGTAATATTGTCTGGCGAGGTAGGCCTATGGCCGCGAGCACAACAGCAGGATCGATGCCGGCCACGCCGGCGGCTGATACCATGGACCCCCGCAAGCTCATCGCGTTCTTCGCGATGGTGGTGGGGATGTTCATGTCCATCCTGGACATTCAGATCGTGTCGGCGTCGCTGGCCGAAATCCAGGCCGGCCTCAGCGCCGGCACGGATGAAATCGGCTGGGTGCAGACGTCTTATCTGATCGCCGAAGTCATCATGATTCCGCTCTCGGGCACGCTGGCGCGCATCATCTCGACGCGTTATCTCTTTGCCTTCTCGGCGGCCGGGTTCACGGCTGCGAGCGCGCTGTGCGCGACCGCGACCAATATCGACCAGATGATCGTCTATCGCGCCATCCAGGGCTTCATCGGCGGCGGCATGATCCCATCGGTGTTTGCCGCGGCGTTCACGATCTTCCCGCCCTCCAAGCGCAGCATCGTCTCGCCGATCATCGGCCTGATCGCGACGCTGGCGCCGACGATCGGCCCGACGGTCGGAGGTTACCTGAGCCATGCCTTCTCCTGGCACTGGCTGTTCCTGGTCAACATCATTCCCGGCATCATCGTCACGATCGTGACCTGGAACTTCATCGACTTCGATAAGCCGGAATTTTCGCTCTTCAAGAAATTCGACTGGTGGGGCCTGGCGTCGATGGGCGTCTTCCTCGGCGCGCTGGAATATGTGCTCGAAGAGGGCAACTCGAACGACTGGTTCAACGACCGCAATATTCTGCTTGGCGCCATCGCGTCGGCCATCGGCTGCCTGATCTTCTTCTACCGCGCTTTCAAGGTGGATTTCCCGGTTGTCGATCTCAAGGCGTTCAGCAATCGAAACTTCGCGGTCGGCTCGCTGTTTTCCTTCGTCATGGGCATCGGTCTCTACGGCCTGACCTATATCTACCCGCTCTATCTCGGGCGCATTCGCGGCTACGATTCGCTGATGATCGGCGAAACCATGTTCGTCTCTGGTCTCGCCATGTTCTTCACCGCGCCGATCGCCGGCAAGCTGTCGGCCAAGATGGATCTGCGGCTGATGATGGTGCTGGGTTTCGCGAGCTTCGCGGCCGGCACCTGGATCATGACAGGCGTGACCACGGATTGGGACTTTTACGAGCTGTTCATCCCGCAGATCCTGCGCGGCTTCGGCCTGATGATGTGCATGGTGCCGATCAACAATATCGCGCTCGGCACGATGCCGCCCGCGCGCATGCGCGGCGCTTCCGGCCTGTTCAACCTGACACGTAACCTTGGCGGCGCCGTCGGCCTCGCGGTCATCAACACCGTGCTGACCAACCGTCAGGACGTGCATTACCAGCGCATCCGCGAGGGCCTGGACTGGGGCAACCCGATGGCGCTCGACCAGATCAACAACATGGCGTCGAAGTTCGACACATACGGCATGGATGGCGCCACTGTCGCGATCAAGCAGATGGTCGGGATGGTAACGAAGCAGGCGATGGTGATGTCGTTCAGCGACATCTTCGTCATTCTGACAGGACTTTTCGTGGCGATGATCCTCGGGATCGTGCTGATCGACAAGCCGGTACCGCCGCAAGGCGGTGGCGGGGGTGGCGGCGGCCATTGACGTTCACGGCGGCTTCGACAAATTCTTGCGCCGGCTTGGGAAACCAAAGCCGGCGTTTTCGCGTATAGGCCTGATATCATCAGGGTCGACCGCGCTTCATGTCCAAAGCATCCACGAGAATCCTTGCACTCCTCGCCCTCATCCTGTCCGTCACTGTGAACCATGTGTTCGCCGCCGATCCGTCCGCCGAAGAGACGCGCGTCGATGTCGGCGGCTACAGGATGAACAGCCTTTATCTGAAGGCGCGACGGCCGGATCTGCCACCGATCGTGTTCATCCACGGCGCCAGCGCCAATCTTCACGATTCGGTGTTTTCGTTTCGCGACCGGCTGGAAGGGCACGCCGATCTCCTGTTCGTCGATCGTCCCGGCCACGGGCGTTCTGATCGCGGGGGGGAGGAGAATGCATTTCCCGATGGACAGGCCGATGCCATCGCGGCGGTTATGACAAAGCGCGGTATCAAGAAGGCGATCATCGTCAGCCATTCCTTCGGCGGGGCGGTGGCGGCAAGCTTCGCGCTCAGGCATCCTGACCGGGTCCTCGGCCTCGTCTTCCTGTCGCCCGCCGTCTACCCCTGGCCTGATGGTATCGCCTGGTATTACGATGCCGCGAAGGTGCCGGTAACAGGCGCGCTGTTCAGCGCCATTGTCGTGCCGCCGGTGGGGCTCGCGATGATCGACAGCGCCACCCGCTCGGTTTTTAAACCCAATCCCCGGCCGCCCGGCTACATCAAGGAAACGCGGGCGTTGCAGGCGCTTGGGCCCAAGGCTTTCCGCGACAATGCCATCGATGTCGCCAATCTCCTGGAATGGACGAAACGCAATTCGCCGCGCTATGGCCGGATCCATGCGCCGACGGTGATCATCTCGGGTGACACCGACAGCATCGTTTCGCCTGATATCCACGCTCGCCATCTTGCTCGCGCCATCAAGGGCGCACGGCTGGTGATGATCCACAACATGGGTCACAAGTCGGACTATGTCGCGCGGGATGTAGCGGTGGCGGCGATCGAAAGCACCGCCGGCAGGTCGCGTGATCTGAAGCGTGCGGCAGCCAGGCTCGAAGCAGAGATCGCCAAAGATCACGAAAAGTAGTGGTCAATTCGACATGGAAAACACGTCGTCGAAAAATTTGATTTACGTACATCAAAAATGGCGCTAAAGGTCTCGTCAGGAGGAGCGATGAGACCTACGGTTCACGATATCGCCGCAGCAGCGGGCGTCAGCCTTGCGACTGTCGATCGGGTGCTGAACCAGCGCCCGGGCGTCCGGCACGTGACGCGGGAGAAGGTCGAATCCGCCATTCGCGAGATCGGCTATGTGCGCGATGTCGCCGCCGCCAATCTCGCGAAGGGGCGGACTTATTCGTTCGTATTCATCGTTCCCGCCAGCGACAATTCCTTCATGCACGGGCTGAACGCCGAGGTGATGGCAGCCGTGGCGCGCTCGCCGGTGGAGCGCACCGATATCCGCACCTTAGAGGTTCCGGCCTTCGATCCGGCAGCCCTTGCCGCAGCGCTCGATACGCTGCGCGACGAGCGCCCCGCCGGCGTTGCCCTCGTCGCGACCGATGCGCCCGAGGTGCGTGATGCCGTCGACCGGCTGGTGCAGGATGGCATTCCCGTGGTCACCGTTGTGTCCGATCTCACCGGTTCGCTGCGCCATCATTATGCCGGCGTCGACAATATCGCTGCCGGTCGCACGGCGGCGCGGCTGCTTGGCCGTTTTCTCGGCGGCGCCAGCGGCGATGTCGCGGTTCTCGCAGGGTCCATGCTGGTGCGCGATCATCGCGAACGGCTGGAGGGCTTCGCGGCCGTCATGGCCGAGGAGTTTCCCGGTCTCTCCATTCTGCCCGTCATCGAAGGGCGCGACGATCCCGATATGGCGCATATGCTGGTTTCGGATGCGCTGTCGAAGCGCGACGGCATCATCGGCGTCTACAGCCTCGGCGCCGGCAATCGCGGCCTGATCCGGGCGCTGAAGGAGAAATCCGTCGACCGGGCGCTCACCGTCATCGCGCACGAGTTGACTGATCATACGCGCATAGCCCTTCTCGACGGCACGATCGACGCAATCCTGAACCAGGATGCGGGCCACGAGGTGCGCAGCGCCATCCGCGTGCTGAAGGCGAGGGCGGACGGACTATCGGTCATCGACGCGCAGGAACGCATCCGTCTCGACATCTTCTTGAAAGACAATCTGCCGTAACGGCAAAGGGAGAAACACATGTATCTGGGTCTCGATCTCGGAACCTCCGGTGTCAAAGCGATGCTGATCGATGGCGATCAGACGATCATCGGCTCGGCCAACGGTTCGCTGGATGTGTCGCGTCCGCACCACGGCTGGTCGGAGCAGGAGCCGTCGCACTGGATCCGCGCCAGCGAGGAGGCGATCGCGGGACTGAAGGCGAAGCATCCGAAGGAGCTTGCCGCTGTCAAGGGCATCGGCCTTTCCGGCCAGATGCACGGCGCGACGCTTGTTGACGCCGACGACAAGGTGCTTCGTCCGTGCATTCTCTGGAACGACACGCGCAGCTACGTTGAAGCGGCGGCGCTCGATGCCGATCCCAAGTTCCGCAAGATCACCGGCAACATCGTATTCCCCGGCTTCACGGCGCCGAAGCTTGCCTGGGTCGCCAAGAACGAGCCTGAGATTTTCGCCAAGGTGGCCAAGGTGCTGCTACCCAAGGATTACCTGCGGCTTTGGCTGACCGGCGAGCACATCTCGGAAATGTCCGACTCGGCCGGCACATCGTGGCTCGATACGGGCAAACGCAAGTGGTCGTCCGAGCTCTTGGCCGCGACCGGCCTCGATGAAAAGCACATGCCAGCGCTGGTCGAAGGCACCGAGCAGGGCGGCAAGCTGCGTGGTGAACTCGCCTCGCAATGGGGCATCACCGGTTCCGTGGTCGTTGCCGGCGGGGCGGGCGACAACGCGGCATCCGCCTGCGGCATGGGCACCGTCAGCCATGGCGCGGCCTTCGTGTCGCTCGGCACGTCGGGCGTGCTCTTTGCCGCCAACGGTTCCTATCTGCCGAAGCCGGAGAGCGCGGTTCACGCCTTCTGCCACGCGCTGCCCAACACCTGGCACCAGATGGGCGTCATCTTGTCCGCCACCGACGCTTTGAACTGGCATTCGCACGTGACGGGGAAGTCGGCGGCGGAGCTGACCGCCGAACTCGGCGAAACGCTGAAGGCGCCGTCGGGCGTCACCTTCCTTCCCTATCTCTCCGGCGAGCGCACGCCGCACAACGATGCCGTCATCCGCGGCGCCTTCATCGGGCTCGAGCATGAAAGCAGCCGGGTGGTGCTCACCCAGGCGGTGCTGGAGGGCGTGTCGTTCGCGATCCGCGACAATCTCGAGGCGCTTCGTTCGGCAGGCACCGACATTTCCCGCGTTACCGCCATCGGCGGCGGCTCGCGCTCGCGCTACTGGCTGGCCTCGATCGCCACCGCGCTCGGCGTTCCGGTCGATCTGCCTGCCGATGGCGATTTCGGCGCGGCCTTCGGTGCTGCCCGTCTCGGCCTGATCGCGGCGACTGGGGCTGATCCGGTCGCGGTGTGCACGCCGCCTGAGACGGACGGGACGATCGAGCCGGATGCGGCGTTGAGCGGGGCTTATGAGGAGGCTTACGCGAGGTATCGTGCGCTTTATCCTGCGATACGAGGATTGTCAGCTTGAGGACGTGACACCCCCCTCTGTCCTGCCGGACATCTCCCCCTCAAGGGGGGAGATCGGCTAGGAGCCGCCGCTCGTTCAGCCTCAATTGTTTGATCGAGAGGCCGGCCACGGGTCGATCTCCCCC
>UCJD01000009.1 GCA_900472605.1 Hyphomicrobiales bacterium
TGAGGGGGAGATGCCTGGCAAGGCAGAGGGGGGTGTCACACGGAAGAACGCCAACGGGACAGAGCGGCACGCACCGCCCAGCAGACGCAACCCACAAGCCTCAAGCGCTAACCGCATCCTCCGCCGCACCGGAAAAATCCACCGCCGCAAAAGCCGCCGCGATCACCTCAGGCCCGGCCCCTGCCTTTACCGCATCGGTGGACAGTATCTGCCGATAGCGCCGCGCCCCCGGCAGCCCGGTAAACAGCCCCACCATATGCCGCGCCACCTGCTGCAGCCGGCCGCCATCGGCGATGTGCCGCGCAGCGTAGTCCATCATCCGGTCGCGCAGAATTTCCCAGTCGAAGGCCTGCGCCTCCGCCCCGAAGAAGCGGTGGTCGACATCGGCAAGCACGCCGGCATTCTGATAGGCCGCCCGCCCGAGCATCACGCCGTCGATATGCCGCAGATGCTCTTCAGCCTGATCCAGCGTCTGGATGCCGCCATTGATGCCGATGAACACATCCGGCCGCGCCTGCTTGGTGCGGTAGACGATGTCGTAATCGAGCGGCGGGATCTCGCGGTTTTCCTTTGGCGAAAGCCCCTTCAGCCAGGCCTTGCGGGCATGGATCCAGATCGCGTCGGCGCCGGCATCGAGCACCCGGTCGAGAAGATCGGGCAAGGCCCTCTCCGGCTCCTGCTCGTCCACCCCGATGCGGCACTTCACGGTGACAGGCACGGAAGACACCTTCTTCATCGCCCGGATGCATTCCGCCACGACATCGGGCGTCAGCATCAGGCAGGCCCCGAAGGTGCCCGATTGCACGCGGTCCGAGGGACAGCCGACATTGAGGTTGATCTCGTCGTAGTCATACGGCGAAGCGATCTCCACCGCCTTCACCAGCTTCTGCGGATCCGAGCCGCCAAGCTGCAACGCCACCGGATGCTCGGCGGCATCAAACGACAGCAGCCGCTCGCGCGGTCCATGAATGATCGCGTCGGCCACGACCATCTCCGTGTAGAGCAGCGCGTTGCGGCTGATCTGCCGGTGGAAATAGCGGCAGTGCCGGTCAGTCCAGTCGATCATAGGGGCGACCGCGAAGATCGGCCGCCGCGCTTCAAGCGCCTGTTTGTAGAAATGCGATGTTGTCATGCCGCGCTCATAGCGCAAAGCACACGAAAACGCCAGTTTCCGCACGCAGGGCAGCAATGCCGCAACGGGCGTACCGCCGCACCGTCATCCACGCTTTCCCCAGCTTCGCTTTTGCGGCTAAGATGATCGGACTCAAGGAAACAGCAAGAGCATTTCATGTCCATCTCCCCTTCCACGCCGGCCGCAGGCACCATCATCCCCCTTCCCCAGCCGGTTCTTCTGCCGGTCGAAGGCACCTCCGATCGCTTTCCGGTCCGCCGCGTCTATTGCGTCGGCCGCAACTATGCCGACCATGCCATCGAGATGGGTCATGATCCAAGCCGCGAGCCGCCCTTCTTCTTTCAGAAGAACGCCGACAATCTCCTTTCCGATGGTAAGGACTTCCCCTACCCGCCGCTGTCGAATGACGTCCATTTCGAGGTCGAGTGCGTGCTGGCGCTGAAATCGGGCGGCAAGGATATCGCGCTCGAGAGTGCGCTCGATTGCGTCTATGGTTATGCCGTCGGCATCGACTTCACCCGCCGCGACCTGCAGGCCGAAGCCAAGAAGCTCGGTCGCCCTTGGGAACTCGCGAAAGCCTTCGAACATTCCGCGCCCGTCTCCGCGATCGTGCCGGCGGCAAAGCTCGGCCACCCCGATTCCGGCCGCGTCTGGCTCGATCTCAACGGCAAGCGCGTGCAGGACGGTGATCTCAATCAGATGATCTGGAAGGTGCCTGAAATCATCGCCGAGCTCTCGAAGCTCTTCGAACTCGCCCCCGGCGACGTGATCATGACCGGCACGCCGGCTGGCGTCGGCGCCGTCAAGCGCGGCGACCATATCGACTGCGGCATCGACGGCGTCGCCAAGCTCTCCATCAACGTCGCCTGAAGGAAGAAACGACCATGCCGATCTATGCGCTATCGGGTGACGTTCCGGACCTGCCGCCACCCGGCACATACTGGGTAGCACCCGATGCGCATGTGATCGGCAAGGTCATGCTCGGCAGCGACGTCGGCGTCTGGTTCGGCGCCGTCCTGCGCGGCGACAACGAGCCGATCGTCGTCGGCCAAGGCACCAACATCCAGGAAGGCGCGATGCTTCACACCGATCCGGGCGCACCGGTGACGATCGGCGAAGGCTGCACCATCGGCCATCACGCCATCGTCCACGGCTGCACCATCGGGAACAATTCGCTGATCGGCATGGGCGCCACGGTGCTGAACGGTGCAAAAATCGGCAACAACTGCCTCGTCGGCGCCAATGCGCTGGTCACCGAAGGCAAGGAATTCCCCGACAACTCCCTGATCGTCGGCTCCCCCGCCCGCGCCATCCGTACACTCGATGAAAGCGCGATCGAAGGTCTCAGGCGGTCGGCGGAAAAATACGTCGCCAACTGGCAACGTTTTGCGCGGGATCTGAAGCGGCTGGATTAGTTACGCCGCGCAAGCCTCGCAAAGCCCGCGGATTTCGATCGTCGTCTTCTCGGCCTTGAACTTCTTGGACTTGGTCCAGTCCATCAGCCGGTGGTCGACTTCGTGGTCGTGGAACTCCATCACCTGGCTGCAGCTCTCGCAGATCGCAAAGGCGACGATGCCGTGGCTGTGGCAGTTCTCGCCGGGATGGGCGCAGGCAACGAAGGAGTTGATGCTCTCGAGCCGGTGCACCACGCCATATTCGAGCAGCTTCTCCAGCGCCCGGTAGACCTGCAGCGGCGCGCGAAAGCCATGGTCGCGCAGCTTGTCGAGAATCGTGTAGGCGCTGAGCGGCCCGTCGGCCTTTTCGAGAACGTCGAAGACAAGCGCCTGGTTCTTGGTCAGTGCGGGTGCGCTCATGAGCCTTGTCCTTCCGTGATCGTCTGCCGCCGCCCGAGCTTGGGCAAAAGGCTGAGAATGAAGAGAATGAGTGCCGCGACCACGATCGACGGGCCGGATGGCGTGTCGTAGGTCAGCGAGCCGAACAACCCACCGACCACGGCAACGGCGCCGATCAGCGAGGCGAATACAGCCATGATTTCGGGCGTCGACGAAAAGCGGCGGGCGGCGGCGGCGGGGATGATCAAAAGCGAAGTGATCAGCATGATGCCGACGATCTTCATGGCAATCGCGATCACGACCGCCATCAAAAGCATGAAGAACAGCCGCGCCCGCTCGGGCTTCAAACCTTCGGCCTCGGCAAGCTCGGGATTGACGGTCGAGGCCAGCAGCGGCCGCCACAGCCATGCGATCGCGCCAAGCACCAGAATACCGCCGCCCCATATGAAGGCGATATCCGCCTTGGAGACGGCGAGGATATCGCCGAACAGGAAGGCGATCAGATCGATGCGAACCCAGCTCATGAAGGCCACCATGACGAGCCCGATCGCCAGCGTCGCATGCGAGAGGATGCCGAGCAGCGCATCCGCCGACAAGGCCTGCCGCTTCTGCAGCACCAGCAGCAGGATCGAGACGGCCGCGGCAACAGCGAAGACAGAAAGTGTCAGGTTGAACTGCATGAGCAGCGACAACGCCACCCCGAGCAACGCCGAATGCGAGATCGTATCGCCGAAATAGGCCATGCGCCGCCAGATGATGAAGCAGCCGAGCGGCCCGGTGGTCAGCGCAAGGCCGACACCGGCAATGATGGCGCGGACAAAGAAATCGTCAAACATGGCGCTCTCCCGCCGGATGCTTGTGCCCCTGCCCGTCGGTCGCGCTATGATGATGCCCGTGGTCATGCCGCGCATGATTGTGGTCATGCGCACCATGATCGTGATGATCATGGTGGTTATGGGAGTGGTCGTGATGATGCCCGTCGTCGGGATGGCAATGATCGGTCACCGATCCATCCGCATGCTGCACCCTCCCATCCGGCAAATGCGTATGGTCGTGGTCATGGCTGTAGACCGCGAGCGATTGCGCAGCGCGGCTGCCGAACAGGCGCACATATTCCGCACTCTGCGTCACCGCCTGCGGCGTGCCGCGGCAGCAGACATGGCCGTTGAGGCAGATCACAGTATCGGTCGCGGCCATCACCACATGGAGGTCGTGCGATATCAGCAGGATACCGCAGCCTGTCGTGTTGCGGATCGTCTTGATCAGGTCGTAGATCGCGATCTCGCCGGAGAAATCGACGCCCTGCACCGGCTCGTCGAGAACCAGCAGATCGGGCTTGCGGGCAATGGCACGGGCCATCAGTGCCCGCTGGAACTCGCCGCCGGAGAGGTGCTGCACCTCGGCATCGACCATGTGCGACAGCCCGACCGCATCGAGCGCCTCGTTCATGTCGGCGGCCGACAACGGCCCCGTCAGCGTCATCAGCCGGCGGACCGTCAGCGGCAGCGTCCAGTCGATGGCGAGCTTCTGCGGGACATACCCGACCTTCAGGCCGGCAGCGCGCACGACCTTGCCCTCGTCGGCCTTCATCACCCCGATCGCCGTCTTCACGGTCGTCGATTTGCCGGAACCGTTGGGACCGATCAGCGTCACGATCTCGCCGCGCGAGACGGAAAAATCGACGCCGCGAACCAGCCAGCGGCCGTTTCTGCGGACACCGACATTGGAAAGCGAGACAAGCGGACTCGTCCCGGAATTTGCGGATAATGGCATCATTTTTCCGAAAGTGCTGTTGCGTCCTGCTATCGCACACGTTATAGCATAACGCAATTGATGTAATAACATTACCTATGCAATTCAAGCGGAGCATGCACATGAAACTCGCGATCGGCCTTCCCCTGGCGCTACAAGGCCTCGCAGTCCCGGCCCTCCTCCTTGCCGGCGCCGCCCATAGCGCGGACGCGCCCGTCGTCGTCACCTCGATCAAGCCGGTGCATTCGCTGGTCTCGGCAATCATGCAGGGCGTCGGCACGCCGGAACTCATCGTCGATGGCGCCGCCTCTCCGCACACCTATTCGATGAAGCCTTCCAACGCCAAGGCGCTGCAGGACGCCAAGGTCGTCTTCTGGGTCGGCCCCGGCATGGAAGCCTTCCTGGAAAAGCCGCTGGAAGCGCTCGGAAGCGACGCCAGCATCGCCGAGCTCGACAGGGCGCCGGGCCTGACCAAGCTCAAGTTCCGCGAAGGCGGCGCCTTCGAGGCCCATGATGATGACGACCATGATGGCGATGCGCACGAAGCCGGCCATGACCATGCCGAAGCGGCCGGCGGCCACGATCACGCCAAGGAAGCGGCCGGTCATGATCACGATCATGGTCACGGCGCCTTCGACACCCATCTCTGGCTCGACCCGATGAACGCCAAGGCGATGGCCGCCGAGATCACCACGACGCTGGTTGCCGCAGATCCGGCGAACGCCCTTGCATACCAGAACAACGCCGAAGCGCTGAACGCCAAGCTCGACGCGCTGGACACGGAACTCGCCAGCATCGTATCACCGGTCAAGGACAAGCCCTTCATCGTCTTCCATGACGCCTACCAGTATTTCGAAAACCGGTACAAGGTGCGCGTCGCCGGCTCGATCACCGTCAGTCCGGAAACCATTCCCGGCGCAGAGCGGCTCGCCGAGATCCACAAGAAGGTCTCAGACCTCGGCGCAACCTGCGTCTTCGCCGAGCCACAGTTCCAGCCGCGTCTGGTCGACGTCGTGCTCGAGGGCACCAAGGCCAAGGCCGGCGTGCTTGATCCCGAAGCCGCAACGCTCGATGCCGGTCCGGATCTCTATTTCAAGCTGATGCGCGGGATCGCCAACAATCTGAAGGATTGCCTGTCGCGCGAAAGCTGACACCGGCCGCACCGCATACCGAAAAGGCGGGCACATGGTCCGCCTTTTTCAGATCAACTTATGTAATGGTATAACATTAATTGGAGATCGCAATGAACAGGAAACTGCCGGTCACCGTCCTCTCCGGCTTCCTCGGCGCCGGCAAGACGACGCTTCTGAACCACATACTGGCCAACCGCGACGGCCTGCGCGTCGCCGTGATCGTCAACGACATGAGCGAGGTCAACATTGACGCCGCACTAGTGCGCGATGGCGGCGCCAACCTGTCGCGCACGGATGAGGCGCTGGTCGAGATGACCAACGGCTGCATTTGCTGCACGCTGCGCGACGACCTCCTGAAGGAGGTCCGCCAGCTCGCCGAACAGAACCGCTTCGACTACCTGCTGATCGAATCCACTGGCATCGCCGAGCCCCTTCCGGTCGCGACCACCTTCGAGTTCCGCGACGAGGACGGCTTGAGCCTGTCGGATGTCGCTGCGTTGGATACGATGGTGACCGTCGTTGACGCCGCCGGCCTACTCGCCGACTACGCCTCGACCGACTTCCTCGGCGACCGCGGCGAAACGGCGGGCGACGGAGACAACCGCACGGTGATCGACCTGCTTGTCGAACAGATCGAGTTCGCCGACGTCGTGGTCCTCAACAAGATCGGAATCGCCACCGCCGAGCAACTCCAGGCCGCACGCCAGATCGTCGTCGGTCTCAACCCGGATGCCCGGCTGATCGAAGCCGATTTCGGCAAAGTGCGGCCACAGGAGGTGCTCGGCACCGGCCTCTTCGACATCGACAAGGCCGAGACGCACCCGCTCTGGTACAAGGAGATGCACGGCTTTGCCGATCATGTGCCGGAGACTGAGGAATACGGCATCCGCTCCTTCGTCTATCGCGAGAAGCGCCCTTTCGATCCGGCCAAGCTGCAGCGCTTCTTCGACACGGCCTGGCCGGGCGTCGTGCGCGCCAAGGGCTTCTTCTGGCTCGCCACCCGGCCGCACCACGTTGGCGAGGTCAGTCAGGCCGGCGCCATCCTCCGAACCAGCCGCATGGGCACATGGTGGTCGGCGGTGCCGAGGGAGCGCTGGCCTGATGATCCGCGCTTCATGACGGCGATCGGACCCTACCTGCACCCCGTCTGGGGCGATCGCCGCCAGGAGATCGTCTTCATCGGCGCCGACCCGATGGATGAAGGCTGGATCCGCCACCATCTCGACGCATGTCTTGTCGGCACCGAGGACTTCACGCCGGACAAATGGCGCGACATGCCCGATCCCTTCGCCCGCTGGGGAGAGAAGGCAGCATGAAAGCGCCGGCGATCGGGAGATATCAATGCGTCTGCGAGGAATGCGACCCGCTACCGCCGATAGAAGGCTTGTCAGCGCCGGTCGAGATAGAAGAGCGAAAGCCGGCCGCCGGCATTCTCGGCAAGCTGGCGGCGCGGCTTCAGCGCGACACGCCCAAATGGAGGACATGAAAAAGGGCGGCCGAAGCCGCCCTCAGACTGCGTCACATCGGTCGATCAGCGGCCGACGACGATGTTCGAGATCACATTGCTTGCAATGCTGATCATCAGGTAGTCGTTGTTGACCTGCACCCAGCGATAGCCGCGCGGCGGAGGCGCCAGGCGATAGCGACGATAATCGCGCACTTCGCGCATGTTGCGGCGCTCGGCGGGGCTCATGCGGTGGCCGCGGCTCCACTTGTACTTGGTGACGTGCACGTCGCGCTCGACGACGACGGGGCGGCGATGATGTTCCTGGGCGCTTGCACCGGTCGCGGCAACCAGCGGCGCGGCCAGGAACGAAGCGGAAAGAAGAACGGCAAACATCTTTTTCATTGGGGTTTCCTCGTGTTGAACACGCCCCGAACCTAGCCCCGAAATGATGAACCGAAACTGAAATTTAGATTAAACTTGTGTAATAAAAACACATACTTGAAAGCATATATTAAATTAGCAAATGCGACATCACCCTGCGAGAGGGTGATGTCGCTTGCGTTTACAGCTCGTCGTAATTGAACCAGTCGAAGTCAGCCGTTTTTGCTCGACCCGACGTATCGAAGGCGAAGACACCGGCGAATGCGCCGGTAAAGGAGCCATGCTCACCGCGCCCGCCTTCGTCTGAAATCACGCCGGCGTCGAGAACAGGCCCGATCGCCCGCCACGCGCCCATGCCCTCGGCCTGCCAGAAGAACTGCAGCTCGTTGTCGCGCACTTCCATCGACAGCTGGACCCGACCGTTGGTCGGAAGCGCCTCGCCGCTGCCGACGGGAAAGCTCAGCCGGCCATTCGGGTAGTCGCCGTCGCAAGACAGGATAGTGACGCAACGCCCGAGCGTTTCGTGCAGCGTCACGGCGACCGCGTGGAACTTGTGCCTGTTATAATAATGCGTCAGCCCCGCCACCTGCTGGTAGGTATCGGGATCGAATTCGACGACCGTCTCGGCCCTGAAGCTGTGATGCTCCTGCCGCCGCGCCACCAGCGCCTGCTCGAACCATGAGCCTATGCTTTCACGGGCAATCAGCCTCAGATGACCAGGCCGCTCCGTAAGGTTAAAAATCCGCTCCGGCCTGGGCGTACGCAGCCACTGGAAATCACCAGGCAGCATACCGCCATCAAAGCTGTATTCGCTGCGCATCGGCTTCTCGACCGGCACGGCACCATCAAGTCCCGGAACAGTGACATCCGGAACAGTCGTGCCATTCTCGAGATAGAGCCAGCCGTCGTCCTTCCACACGCATTTCTGCAGGCTGGTTTCGCGACCAAGCGTACAGCGGCGCTTCGGTGGCATCGGCCGGCCGCAGAGATGGGTGTGATAGACCTGACCGTCGGCCGTCTCGACATATTGCCCATGCCCTGCCCGCTGAAGAATGGCCTCGGGATGATCCTTCGCGGTGATGAGATGCGTGCTCGGGTGAATCTCATAGGGACCGCCGATGTCGCGCGACCGCGCCATCGTCACCGCATGGTCGTAACCCGTGCCGCCCTCGGCCGTCGTGAGATAATAATAACCGTTGCGCTTGAACAGATGAGGCCCCTCGACCAGCCCGAGCGAACTGCCTGCGAAGATGTTCCGGATCGGCCCCTTCAGCAATTTCGTTTCCGCATCCCACTCCTGCAGCAGGATACCGTCGAAGGCCGGCGATTTCGGCGCACCGCCAAAGCTCTCGGTACGGTGGTTCCACTGCATGTTGAGGAACCACTTGCGGCCATCCTCGTCATGAAACAGCGACGGGTCGAAGCCGGAGGAATTCACGTAGACGGGTTCCGACCATTCGCCCTCGATCGTAGGGGACGTCACGATGTAGTTGTGCGCATCCTTGAAGTTCCCGTCGAAGCGCTTGACGTCCGTATAGACAAGCCAGAACAGCCCGTCGGCATAGGAGAGACAGGGAGCCCACACGCCGCAACTGTCGGGATTTCCGCGCATGTCAAGCTGGCTCGCCCACTCCAGCGGCCGCCGCACCAGCGCCCAGTTCACCAGGTCGCGCGAATGATGGATCTGTACGCCCGGATACCACTCGAATGTCGACGTCGCGATGTAGTAGTCGTCGCCGACGCGACAGATCGACGGATCGGGATTGAACCCCGGCAGAATGGGATTGCGGATCATCTGTTGCTCCTCCTCTTAGCTCAGCGCCCGTGGCGCCCCCCTCTGCCCTGCCGGGCATCTCCCCCTCAAGGGGGGAGATNNCCCCCCTTGAGGGGGAGATGTCCGGCAGGACAGAGGGGGGTGTCCCACCCTCTGTCCTCACCCAAATCAATCCCGCTCCGCCGACTTCGCCCAGAGATTGACATCAGCCTCACGGGCATAAACATCGATCTCCTTCAGCTCATCAGTCGTGAAATCGAGATTATCCAGCGCCTTGACGCAATCGACGATCTGCGACGAACGGCTGGCGCCGATCAGCGCCGAGGACACGCGGTCGCCGCGCAGCACCCAGGCGATGGCCATCTGCGCCAGCGTCTGACCGCGACGCTCGGCGATCTCGTTGAGCTTCCTGATATTGTCGATGATCGAGGGGCGGATGAAGTCCTTCTTCAGGAAGTGGTTCTGCGCCGCCCGGCTGTCCTGAGGAATGCCGCCGAGATACTTGGTCGTCAGCATGCCCTGCGCCAGCGGCGAGAACACGATCGAGCCCATGCCGACCTCGTCGAGCGCATCGAGCAGCTTGTCGTCCTCGACCCAGCGGTTGAGCATGGAATAGCTCGGCTGGTGGATCAGGCACGGCGTGCCGAGATCCTTGAGGATCGCGGCGGCCTCGCGGGTGCGTTGAGCGTTGTAGGACGAGATACCGACATAGAGTGCCCGGCCGGAACGCACGATATGGTCGAGCGCGCTGCAGGTCTCCTCGAGCGGCGTATCCGGATCGAAGCGGTGCGAATAGAAGATATCGACATAGTCGAGACCCATCCGCTTCAGGCTCTGGTCGCAGGACGCGATCAGATACTTGCGGCTGCCCCACTCGCCATAGGGACCCGGCCACATGTCGTAGCCGGCCTTCGACGAGATGATCAGTTCGTCGCGCAGGCCGGAAAACTCGGTGCGCAGGATTTCGCCGAACGCCGTCTCGGCGCTGCCGGGAGGCGGGCCGTAATTGTTGGCGAGGTCGAAATGGGTGATGCCGAGATCGAACGCCGTGCGGCACATGTCGATCTTGCGGTCATGCGGCGTGTCGCCGCCGAAATTGTGCCAAAGGCCGAGCGAAACGGCAGGTAGCTTCAGGCCGGAACGGCCCGTGCGGTTGTACTTCATCTTCGAATAACGGTCGGAAGCCGGTGTCCAGCTCATAGTCCTCATCCCCTGTCTGAAACGGCGTATAAAAACGGCGCGGGCTCCTCGCCCGCGCCGGACCATAGACCTTTAGGCACGTACTTCAAGAGCGGCAATCACTTGAGAAGTGCCTGCGCCTCTTCGATGCCGAGCGCGGCCGGCTGGGTGCAGGTCGTCGTCAGCTCGATGAAGCGGCCTTCCTCGCCGGACTTCAAGATCGACGTCATGACGTCGACGCCATGCAGCGTGCGGTCGAGCGAGCAACGCGCATCGCGCCCCTCGATGATCGCGATCGCCATGTCGGCAAGCCCCGCGGTGCGGTAGTTGGCGCGCGGTCCCTGCGGGCTCTCCTGGTTGTTGATCCCGAAAGGATGCTCCCAGCCGTCGAGCGGCTTGATGTCCTTGTCCTTGCCGCTGGCTTCCACCAGGCCGCCGAAGAAGTTCGGATCCGGCACGTAGAGCGAACCCTCGGTGCCGTAGAGCTCCATGTTGGCATGGCGGTGCGACCAGACATCCCAGCTCGCCGTCAGCGTCACGGTCGCGCCGTTGACGAATTCGAGGATCGCCTGGATCGTCGTCGGTGTCCGAACCGGGATCGTCTCGCCGTTGCGCGGCTCGCTGGTGATGGTGCGGGTCGGCGATGCCATCGAGGTCATGGCGCCGACACGCTTCACCGGTCCGATCAGGTTGATCAGGTTGGCGATGTAATAAGGGCCGAGGTCGAGGATCGGGCCGCCGCCGGGCAGGAAGAAGAAGTCCGGATTCGGATGCCACATCTCCATGCCCGGGCTCATGACGTAGCACGCGCCGGAGGTCACGCGGCCGATGCCGCCTTCGTCGATATACTTGCGGGCCAGCTGATGCGCGCCGCCGAGGAAGGTATCAGGCGCGCAACCGACGGAGAGGTTCTTCTCCTTGGCGATGCGGCGCAGCTCCTCACCCTGCTCGAGGGTGAGAACCAGCGGCTTTTCCGAATAGACGTGCTTACCGGAAAGAAGGATCGCCTTCGAGACCGGGAAATGCGCGTCCGGAATGGTCAGGTTGACGACGACGTCGACCTCGTCATTGGCGAGAAGATCCTCGATCGTCTGCGCCTTGACGCCATATTCGGCGGCGCGTCCCTCGGCCGCAGCCATGTTGAGGTCGGCGCAGGCGACGATCTTGAGGCCCTTGAACAGCGGGGCCAGCGAAAAGTAGGTGGTGGAGATGTTGCCGCATCCGATGATGCCGACGCCAAGTTCCTTGGTCATGATAGTCCTCAGTAGGTCTTGAAGGATGCGATCGAGCGGGTGATCAGGCGATCGATATCGGCCGGATTGTCATGCTCGACGACGTAGTGCTTGGTCTTGGTGCCCTTCAGCGCCGTGATGAGCTTTGCCCAGTCAAGCGTGCCATGGCCGACATCCGCCCAGCCGTCCTCATTGGTGTTTTCGCCCTTGGGTGCGATATCCTTGACGTGCGCCGAGGTGATCCGCGAGCCGAGCTTTTCGATCCACGCGAAGGGATCGGCGCCGCCGCGAACGACCCAGGCGATATCCGCTTCCCAGGAAATATCGGGCGCACCTTCGAAGATGCGCTCGATCGGCAGCGAGCCGTCGGCGAGCTTCACGAATTCGAAGTCGTGGTTGTGCCAGCCGAACGCGTAGCCCGCATCCTTGTAGGGCTTGCTCATTTCCTGCAGGCGCTTGCCGAAGGCCAGCCAGCCGGCGCCGTCGGTCGGGCGCTCATCGGCGGCGAGATGCGGCGCATAGATGGAATCCATGCCGAGGATCTTGGCGATGTTGAGCGACTTCTTGACTTCGCCATCGAGGAAATCCGGGCTGAAATGGCCGCTCGCCATCACAAGGCCGTTCTTGTCGAGCTCGGCGCGCAGGCTGTTCAGGCCGGCATCGTCGAGATCGGCATAGATGCCGCCGAAGCCTTCGACTTCCTGATAGCCGGCCTTGCCGAGCTTTTCGAAGATCGCCGAATAGGGTTGGAAATTGCGGGCGCTATACAGCTGGAAACTCAGTTTGGTCATAGTATCCTCCTTGGGCCTCGTGCCCCTTACGTTTAATCGGGTTCAATCCACGGACTGACAGGATTGCAGGTCGTAGAAACGGAAGTCCGGCAGCGCGCGGCCTTCAAGCGGGCTGGCCGGGGTAAAGATGATGCGGCGCGTTTCGCCGGCCGCGAGATCGAAGGCGTTGTCGGAATATTTGCCATCGGTCTCGGTCTCGATCATCACGAAGAGCGCAAGTCCCTTGGCGGTGACGTTGAGGCAGACGGAGCCGTCCTCCTCGAGATATTCATGGGTGACCATCAGGCCCGAGGGCTCGAGCTCCAGCGCCTTGTAGGTGCCGTGGACATAATGCCCCTCGCCGCCCATGCCGTTCGATGCCGTGAAGCGCCAGGCGAGCAGCGTGCCGGCAGGGATCTCGGAAATATCGATACTGGCGGCGGTCACCGCCGCATCCGGCGTGCAGACCGCCTGCACGTCCTTCAGATGCTTGCGCTCGCCGGACATTGTCAGGATCGAGATCGACAGATCGACGCTGGCCTCTTCGAGCGTGTCGTTGACCAGCGAGAAGCGGATCGTCTTGCCGTCGTCCGAGGGGATCGCCGCGACCGCAACGGGCTGGAAGAAGCGCTTGACGAGATAGTGCATCGCCTTCCAGCGGCCGCCGTAATCGAGGCTCGACCACGAGGCCACCGGCCAGGTGTCGTTGAGCTGCCAGTAGATCGTGCCCATGCAATGCGGTTTCAGCGACCGCCAGTATTCCACCGCCGTCTTGATCGCCAGGCCCTGCTGGATCTGGGAGAGATAGACGAAGTTCGGGAAATCCTTGGGGAAGCGGAAATAGCGGAACATGGTTCCGGCGATGCGCTCGTTGCCGCCGGCGTTCTTCTGGTGCAGTTCCATGACCGGCGACGCCACGTTCATGTCCTTGGCGTCGGCATAGGTCTTGATGACGGGCAGCGAGGTGTAGGACTGGAAGCCGAACTCCGAGCAGAAGCGCGGGCGAACCGAGCGGTAATTGTCGAACGACTTGTTCTCGTGCCAGACCGACCAGTAGTGCATGTCGCCGGAACCGTCGGCATGCCACGCATCGCCGAAGTCGAGATAGCCCGACGCCGGGCTCGACGGCCACCAGATCGCATCGGGTGCGGCCTTCTTCATCGCCTGCTCGATCACCCGGTTGAGGCGGTCGTAGGAGACGAGATAGCGGTCGCGGTCCTTGCGCGATTCCTCGAACCAGGTGAGTGCCCCCACAAGCTCGTTGTCGCCGCACCAGAGCGCGATCGACGGATGCGAGTTCAGGCGGCGGACCTGATAATCGACTTCGAGCGCCACATTGTCGAGGAAGTCTTCCGTCGAGGGATAGAGGTTGCAGGCGAACATGAAGTCCTGCCAGACCATCAGGCCGAGCCGGTCGCAGAGATCGTAGAAATGCTCGTGCTCGTAGAAGCCGCCGCCCCAGACGCGGATCATGTTCATGTTGGCCGATTTGGCTGACTGCAGCAGGTCCTCGGTCTTCTCGGGCGACGACAGCGAAAACAGCGCGTCCGCCGGAATCCAGTTGGCGCCGCGGCAGAAGATTTCGCGGCCGTTGACCTTCAACGCGAACCGCGCGCCTGATGCATCCGGCGTGGTGATCAGCTCGACGGTGCGAAGACCGATCTGCTTGGTCACGGCATCGGAAGGCAGATCGACGGTCAGCCCATAGAGTGCCTGCTCGCCGCTGCCTGATGGCCACCAGAGCCGCGGCTTGTCGATCTCGAACACGTGGTTGACCACGGTCTCGCCGGTACCGACGCCGACATCAAGCCGCACGCGCTCGCCATCGAGCGAAAAATGCACCGGCACGATGCCCGGGTTCTTGGAAAACAGCGTTGCCGCGACGTGCAGATCGACCGAACCATCGGCATTGTGCACCTGCCGCGTCGTGACGTGCTCGATGCGCGCGGTCTCGAGCTTGCGCAGCGCGATCGTGCCGTAGAGCCCGAGCGGTGCAATCGCGATGTTCCAGTCCCAGCCGAAATGGCATTGCGGCTTGCGCAGCATGTTGCCGTTGGGGATCGGCGAATTGCCGGTCGAATAGGGAATGTAGAAAGGCTGCTTGTCCTGCCGGTCGGCACCGGCGGCGATGCTCGAATGCAAGATGATGCGGATGACGTTGTCGCCGGTCTTGAGCAGGCTGCCGACATCGGGGCGATAGCGCCGGAAGCTGTTGTCGGCGACCAGTGCCGGCGAGCCGTTGATGAACACGGCAGCCACCGTGTCGAGATAATCGACGTCGAGATACCAGTCGCCGTCAGGCTCGGCGACGTTGAAGCTGCGCTCCAGCGCCCAGTCCCTGTGCGCCACCCACTGCACGACCTCTTCGTTGCGGCCGAAATAGGGATCGGGAATGAGCTTGGCGGCATGCAGCGCCGAATGGACGTCGCCCGGAAGCGTGATCGGCGCGGTGATTTCACCATCCGTGGAGGTAAGCTTCCACGAGCCTGAGAGGTCGAGGTTGAACCCGTTGATGGGCATGGATGTCATAGCACTGTCCCGATCAGGCCGCTCTTGGGAGAACCCGTTGCCGGGCTGCGACCGAATATGGTTGGCCACATGGGCCGATTGGAAGAACGGGCGGAGCAGCGTGACCGTGACGCTCCGCCCGCAGCGTGAGGTCTAAAGGCGTAGTTCCGTCTCGGCATCGAAGATCGACGCCAACGACATGTCGAAGCCGAGCCGGACTGCGGTACCCGGGCTGAAGCGGCGTGAACCGTTGATACGCACCGACAGCGTATGCCCGGCATGCTTCAACCACAGAAGGTTGTCGGCGCCCATCGGCTCCTCGATATCGACGGTCGCGTCGTGAACCTCGGCGCCGAGGTTTTCGTTGACCTTGATATGCTCCGGCCGCACCCCGAGCGTCACCTTCCGGCCCGGCTGCAACGGTGCTGCCGCCTCGTAGGCATCGACATTGAAATCGACGCCATTCGCGGTGAAGACGGTGGCCTCCCCCCGCTTGGCGATCTCGCCCTTCAGGAAATTCATCGACGGCGAGCCGATGAAGCCGGCGACGAACAGGCTCTTCGGTTTGTTGTAGATCGTTGTCGGATCGGCGAGCTGCTGAATGACGCCGTTCTTCATGATGGCGATACGGTCGGCGAGCGTCAGCGCCTCGATCTGGTCGTGGGTGACGTAGATCATCGTGTTCTTGAGCGACTGGTGCAGCCGCTTGATCTCGACGCGCAGTTCCGAGCGCAGCTTGGCGTCGAGGTTCGACAGCGGCTCGTCGAACAGGAACACGTCGACATCGCGCACCAGGGCACGGCCGATCGCCACGCGCTGGCGCTGACCGCCGGAGAGTTCCGCCGGCTTGCGCTTCAGGAGCGGCTCGATCTGCAGAATCTCGGAGGCTCGCGCCACGCGCTTGTCGATATCGGCCTGCGGGATCTTGGCGACCTTCAGCCCGAAGGAGAGGTTCTTCTCGACAGTCATCTGCGGGTAGAGCGCGTAGGACTGGAACACCATGCCGATGCCGCGGTCCTTGGGCTCTTCCCAGGTGACGTTCTTGCCCTTGATAAAAATCTGCCCCTCGCTGATGTCGAGCAGGCCGGCGATGCAGTTGAGCAGGGTCGACTTGCCGCAGCCCGACGAGCCGAGCAGCACGAGGAACTCGCCGTCATTGATCTCGAGGTTCAGGTCCTTCAGCACGTTGACGGCGCCGAAGTTGAGCGAAAGGTCTTTGATGGAGACGCTCGAATTCATGGATGATGTCATGGATCAGCCTTTCACTGCGCCGGCGGCGATGCCGCGGACGAACAGTCGTCCCGACACGAAATACACAACCAGCGGCACCAGACCCGTGAGGATCGTGGCGGCCATGTTGACGTTGTATTCCTTCACGCCCTGGACGGAATTGACGATGTTGTTGAGCTGCACGGTCATCGGATAGTATTCCGGCCGGGTGAAGACGACACCGAACAGGAAGTCGTTCCAGATGCCGGTGACCTGCAGGATCATGGCGACGACGAAGATCGGCAGCGACATCGGCACCATGATCTTCAGGAAGATCTGCCAGAAGCCGGCGCCGTCGACGCGGGCTGCCTTGAACAGCTCCTGCGGCAGCGATGCAAAATAGTTGCGGAAGAGCAGCGTCAGGATCGGCATGCCGAAGATCGAGTGCACGATGATCAGGCCGGTCAGCGTCCCGTAGATGCCGAGCTCGCGCAGCACGATGACGATCGGATAGATCATCACCTGGTAGGGAATGAAGGCGCCGATGACGAGGATCGAGAAGAACAGTTCCGATCCCTTGAAGCGCCAGTTGGCGAGCGCGTAGCCGTTCACCGAGGCGATCGCGATCGAGACGATGACGGACGGCACGGTGATCCTGACCGAATTCCAGAACCCGCGCGAAAGGCCGTCGCAGTTGAGGCCCGTGCAGGCCGTCGCCCAGGCCTTCACCCACGGCTCGAAGGTGATTTCCATCGGCGGCGAGAAGATGTTGCCCATGCGGATTTCGGGCATGCCCTTCAGCGACGTGACAATCATCACATAGAGCGGCAGCAGGTAATAGGCGGCGGCGACGAACAGCGTGCCGTAGAGCATGATGTTGCGCGGCGACAGCACCCGCTTCGGCTTGGCGCCGTTCGGACCGCTGAAGGACTTTGCCGGCGTGGCGGATGTATTGAGAGCGATGGTATCAGGCACGCTTACGCCCTCCGAATTCCAGATAGGCCCAAGGGATGATGATGATCGCTACCGTGATCAGCATCATGGTCGAGGCGGCGAAGCCCTGCCCCAGGTTCTGCGCCTGGAACATGTAGTCGTAGACATACTTGGCCGGCACTTCCGACGAGATGCCGGGACCGCCCGACGTCTGCGCCACGACGAGGTCGTAGACCTTGACGATGCCAGAGGCGATGATCACAAGCGTGGTGATGAAGACAGGCCGCATCATCGGGATGACGATGAAGAGGTAAGTCTTCCACATCGGAATGCCGTCGACGCGCGACGCCTTCCAGATGTCCTCGTCGATCCCGCGCAGGCCGGCGAGCATCAGGCACATGACGAGACCGGTTCCCTGCCATAGGGCTGCGATCAGCACGCCGTAGATGACGATGCTCGGCGTATAGAGCGGGTCGAAGGTGAAGCTCGTCCAGCCGAGCGAACGCACCACCGACTGCACGCCGAATTCCGGGTTGAGCACCCACTGCCATACGAGGCCGGTGACGATGAAGGACAGCGCGAAGGGATAGAGAAAGATCGTCCGGAACGCGTTCTCGAACCGGATCTTCTGATCCATCAGCGCCGCCAGCGTAAAGCCGATCACCAGGCTGAAGATCAGGGAAAAGACGCCATAAAGGGCGAGGTTCTCGATGGAAACGATCCACCGCGGTGCGGCCCAGAGCCGCTTGTATTGGTCGAAACCAACGAAGCTCATCCTTGGCAGGAGCTTCGAGTTGGTGAAGGAATAAAACACCGTCCAGAGCGTACCGCCGAGAAAGATGACGACAGCGGTAAGGATCATCGGGATGGATGCAATTTTGGAATTCAGATTGCGCAGCAACTGATTTGGCCGGCCGGCTTTCGCTTGACCCGTCATTGTGTCTCCTCCTGAAACGCAATTGCTTCTTTGAACCGGACCCGCAACCGATCATGGTTGCGTACCCGTCTCCTGCCTTTCCTCGCAAGCGACCGCCCCTCCGGCGACCGGCTTGCGGGAAATATGCCGCCGCTTGCCCGCACCTGAGGGCCCGGGCAGACCCGGCTCGCCGTTCCTGGGCGGCGAGCCGGACCACGACAGCACGCGCAGTCGATCAGTCGGCGGAGCCGATGATTTCAGCGAAGCGCTTCTGTGCGTCTTCAGGCGTCATAGAGGCGTTGGCGAAGAACTCCGAGAAGAGGTCTTCCTTCTGCTTCTGGCTGTCGGCCGAAAGCAGCTGGTCGGTGCCTTCGATCACATTGCCCTTGGCAAGGATGTCGAGACCCTTCTTCATGCAGTCGTTGGCGGCCGCGAGATCGACGTCACCACGCACCGGCAGCGAGCCTTTCTTGAGGTTGAAGGCAACCTGCGTCTTCGGATCGAGCAAGGTCTTGGCGAGAACGTCCTGCGCCTTCGACTTGGCTTCATCCTTGAGCAGCGGGAAGTAGAACGCATCGCCACCGGTGGAGATGATCTCGTTCACGCCGAGGCCTGGCAAGCAGGTATAGTCGGTGCCGGCCTTCTGGCCTGCGAGCGCGAACTCACCCTGCGCCCAGTCACCCATGATCTGGCCGCCGGCCTTGCCTGTGATGACGAGGTTGGTTGCCTGGTTCCAGTCCTGGACGTTGCTGCCCTTGGACATCTTGCGGGCGTCGTCGGCAGCCTTGAAGACCTTGGCGATCTCGGGACCGGCGGCCGCTTCGGCGTCCTTGTCCTTGAACACCTTGTTGAACGTGTCCTTACCAGCGATCGCCACCATCAGCGTATCGAAGGCGCCTGCTGCCTGCCACGGCTGACCACCGACGGCGAGCGGCACGATACCGGCCTTTTCGAGTGCCGGTGCCGCGGCGACGAACTCATCCCAGTTCTTCGGCACGTCTACGCCGGCCTTCTTGAAGGCGGCATTCGACAGCCACAGCCACTGCCAGGAGTGGATGTTGACGGGCGCGCAATAGATCTTGCCGTCGATCGTGCAAGAGTCGAGCAGGCTGGCCGGACGGATGACGTCCTTCCAATGCTCGGCGGTGGCGACATCGGTCAGGTCGCGCATCAGGCCGGACTGCACCAGTTCCTCGGCCTGGCGGCCATGGTTGAACTGGGTGGCGCCCATCGGGTCGCCGCCGGTGATGCGGCTGACCATGATCGGACGCGCCGTGCCGCCGGAACCGGCGATGGCACCGTCAACCCACTTATTGCCGGTGGCGTCGAACGCCTTGGCGAGTTCCGCGACGGCCGCGGCTTCGCCACCGGATGTCCACCAGTGCGTGACTTCAAGATCGGTGGCGTGTGCCGCACCAAGCGGCAAGGCGACGGATGCGCACAGCGCTGCCGCCATCAAACGAATATTCATGAGTTCTCCTCCCTCACTGAAACGTTGCCGGAAAAACTTAGTTCAATCGATATTGCCGCGCAACCGTCGCATGCCAAAATTTTCTTTTCGGCGGTGATTTGCTACCTTTGCCTGTAAGTGACACCGTAATCGTGAGCACTTGACGAGCACCGCGCTCAAGCGATGTGCAGGTGCAAACTATAAATAAACATATGTTATAACTCGTTTTATCATACTGGTATCGTGAGATGACCGCGTGTGATTGTTCGCAAGCGCAGAAAAATGTGGTACAAATGGCATGTTCAACCAGCAGCAGTGGTTGCATCGCAAACGCCTGAAAAACCGCTCGACAATTCTACTGTAACGTTACAGATTTTAAGGCCCGTGGGAGGGAACGACATTTGCTGCATTCAGGCTTACAGCGCTGCGAAAAGCATCTATAAGCGAACCAAATCGCGTAGGACGGCCTAGAGGGATGAAAAACAAAGCGAATTTCGGGGCGACGGTGACCGAGGCATCTCGGGAGAGACCGACACTGAAGACGATTGCCTTCATGACGGGCCTCGGCATCACAACGGTTTCCAGAGCCTTGAAGGATGCGCCCGACATTGGCGCTGAGACCAAGGAACGCGTGCGGATGGTGGCGAGCCAGCTCGGCTATCAGCCGAACCGCGCCGGCGTGCGCCTCAGAACCGGCAAGACCAACGTCATCGCGCTGGTGCTCAGCATCGACGAGGAGATCATGGGCTTTTCGAGCCAGCTGGTCTTCGGCATCTCGGAAGTTCTGACTGGCACACCCTACCACATCGTCGTCACGCCGCATTCGCACAGCAAGGACCCGATGCTGCCCGTCCGCTACATTCTGGAGACAGGCTCTGCCGACGGCGTCATCATCTCCCGCATCGAGCCGGACGATCCCCGCGTGCGCCTGCTCAGCGAGCGCAACATGCCCTTTGCCACGCACGGCCGCACCGATGCCGGGCTGACGCACCCGTTCCACGACTTCGACAACGAGGCATTCGCCCACCAGGCGGTCGAGAAGCTCGTTGCGCTTGGCCGCAAGCGCATCGCCCTCCTCCAGCCCCCGAGCAAGCTCACCTATTACACGCACACCCGGATCGGCTTCCAGACCGGCCTGCACGACTACGGCGCCGAGGAAGTGCCGCTGCGCGTCACCATCGATACGCCGCTGGACGAAATCCGCGATGCGATCGAGGCGCTGATGCGCTCGAGCAATGCCCCTGACGGCATCGTCTGTTCCGCCGGAAGTGCGGCCATCGCGGTCAACGCCGGAATCGAAGCGGCCGGGAAGCGGCTTGGCGTGGATATCGACATGGCGACGAAGGAATCGACGCCGATCCTCAACTGGATCCGGCCCGAGATCATCACCGCCCGTGAGGATTTTCGCCACGCCGGCCGCGAAATGGCCAAGGCGGTGATCGCCCGCATCGACGGCGTCGAGCCGGAACTGCTGCAGAGCATCAGCCAACCAGTGTGGAAGGTGTGACACCGACAGCGCTGGATCCCCCACCAAACAGAAAAGCCCGGTCGAAACCGGGCTTTTCCCTATTCAGTCGACAATCTCAGAACGTCGCCGCACCGCTGCCCCATGGGCCGTGGTGGAAGTCCTTGCCGTCGAGGCGATCGAAGCCGTGGGCGCCGAAGAAGTCGCGCTGTGCCTGGATCAGGTTGGCGGTGCCGCGACCCTGGCGGTAGGCGTCGAAGTAGGTGAGCGCCGAGGTCAGCGCCGGAACCGGCAGGCCGGCCTGAAGGGCCGCACCGACGACGCGGCGAAGCGCCGGCAGCGACTGCTTGACCATGTCGGAGAAGGCAGGCGTCACGATCAGGTTGGCCGCATCCGGCGCCTTGGTGAAGGCAGACGTGATCTCGTCGAGGAACTGCGAGCGGATGATGCAGCCGTCGCGCCAGATCTTGGCAATAACCGGCATCGGCAGCGACCACTTGAACTCGCGCGACGCTTCCGCCATGACCGCGAAGCCCTGCGCATAGGCGCCGATCTTGGCGGCGAACAGCGCCAGTTCCAGATCCTTATTGAGATCGGGGCCATAGGCGACCGGGAAGTTGTATTCCGGCTTGCCGAAGATCTTCTCGGCGGCTTCGCGCTCGGTCTTCATCGACGACAGGCTGCGGGCGGCGACGGCTGCTTCGATCGCGGTCGCCGGAATGCCCATGTTCTGCGCTTCGATCGCCGACCACTTGCCGGTGCCCTTCTGGCCGGCCTTGTCGAGGATCATGTCAACCATCGCACCGCCGGAGATCGGATCGGTCGCCGCCAGAACCTTCTCGGAGATCTCGATCAGGTAGGAGTTCAGGCGACCCTTGTTCCACTCGCCGAAGATGCCGGAGATGTCCTTGGCGCTCTTGCCGAGACCGTCGCGCAGGATGCCGTAGATTTCGGCGATCATCTGCATGTCGGCATATTCGATGCCGTTGTGGATGGTCTTGACGAAGTGGCCGGCGCCGTCATTGCCGAGCCATGCGACGCAGGGGTCACCCTTGTACTTGGCGGCGATCGAGGTCAGCACCGGCTCGACGCGCTTCCAGCTCTCTTCCGTGCCGCCGACCATGATCGACGGACCATGACGGGCACCTTCCTCGCCGCCGGACACGCCCATGCCGATGAAGGTCAGCTCGGTGTCCTTGAGACGGTCGAAGCGGGCGATCGTGTCGCGGAAGTTGGCGTTGCCGGCATCGATCATGATGTCGCCCTTGGAGAGATGCGGACGCAGCAGCTCCATCTGCTGGTCGACAGGCTCGCCGGCCTTGATCATGATGATGATCGGACGCGGCGGGCGGATCGCCTCGACGAATTCCTCGATCGTCTTGCACGGAATGATCTGCTTCTTCAGATCACCGGCGCTCTCGTAGAATTCATCGGTCTTGTCGGGCGTGCGGTTGAACACCGCAATCTTGTTACCCTTTTCCGCAATGTTCAGCGCCAGGTTGGACCCCATGACCGCAAGGCCGATCAGCCCGATTTCTGCCTTTTCCACGATAACTCTCCAGTTCGTCAAATTGGACCGGTGTTGTGGCACTCTCTGGCTCATACGGCAAGTTCGATTCGCCTTGGATCGGTCGCGTATTGCGTCCGGCGCGAAGTGAACCATATTGCCGCCTAGGCCCTGCAGTCGGCAATTCTAATGCCGATAGTATCCGAGCGATGACGGTACCCGATCGGCATGCGACGTTAAGCCGCCCGAGGAAATGAAGGAGGAACAAGCGATGGCGACACTGCCTGCAAGAATCATTCACCGGTCGATCGAGAGAAACTGGCGTGATGTCTGGGCTTTTGCCGGCGCACCTGAAAACATGCCGCTCTGGGCTTCGGGCCTCGCGTCCGGCCTCGAGAAAAGTGGCGACGACTGGATCGCCAAGGGCGTCCTCGGCACGGTCCGCGTGAGCTTCGCCCCCCATAACGAATTCGGCGTTCTCGATCACACCGTCACGATCGCGAACGGTTTGCGCGTCTACAACGCACTCAGGATCATCACCAACGGCGACGGCTGCGAGGTCATGTTCACCTTGCTGCGCCTGCCTGACATGACCGACGAGCAGTTCGAGGCTGATGCCGCGCATGTCGCGCGCGATCTCGAGGCGCTAAAAAAGCTGATGGAAATCTAGGAAGAACCGATGACATCCACGAAAAACGAGCTTCGCATCGACTATGTCGAGTTCAACGTCACCGGTATCGAGCGATCCAAGGCGTTCTACGGCAAGGCTTTCGGGTGGCGTTTTACCGATTACGGTCCCAACTACTGCGAATTCGACGATGGACGGCTGAAGGGCGGCTTTACCAACCTCGATGCACCCCGCCCCGGCGGTCCGCTCGTCATCCTCTATGCCGATGACCTGCAGGCGGCACTGGAATCGGTCGAAGGCGCCGGCGGCAAGGTCGTGCGCCCGATCTTCGGCTTCCCAGGCGGCAGCCGCTTTCACTTCGCCGATCCCGATGGATACGAACTGGCGGTGTGGACGAAGGCGTAATCAGGCGGCGAGATTGGCGGCCGACGAGCCGGCGTCCTGCGAGACGATAAGTGCCCCGATGATATAGCCGGACGAATCGCGCAGCGGCGACATGCGATAGCGTGTTCTCTGCACGACGTTTTCCTCGCGCCGTTCATAGGTCTGGTCGCAGGTTTCGCCTACGAAACACGCGTCGAGCATTCCCTTGACGCAGTCCACGAAACGCGCCTCACCGAGCACGTCCTTGATATGGCGCCCCACCATCTCGAACGGCTTGCGCTTGGCGTAAGCGGAGCTTGCGGCATTGGCGTAAAGGTAGCGATAGTCCTTGGTCACAACAGCGACCCGATCCGGCAGGGATTCGAGGATAGCCGAATTCAGGAAGTTACCATTGTCGGTGTTGGGCACATAGGCAGCAGGCGCAGGCACCCGCTCCCGATCCATGCGCTCCAGCGGCGGCATCTGCCAGCGCGGCACGGTCGAACCGAGATATTGCTCCATCAGATACGAGAGCAGCTTCACGTGTTCGCGCACGGATTCGCTGTCTTCGGCATACTGATCGATCAGGCAGCCGACGAATTGCATCTGCATATGTGCATAGAACAGATTGGTGGCGCGGTAGCCAAGGATCGTTTCGATAAGCGCGTCGATAGAGCCGTCGAGGCTGCTCACGCGCGCATCGTCACCAAGCCTTATGGCCTCGTCAATCTGCGAACACCGCAACGAGAACGCCTGAAAAAGCCCGAGCACGACACCTCCCATGCCGATTTCCGTGAGGGATTGATCCGATATCCAGGATCATGACGGCAACATTGCCATTCACCTTCCCCTTTGTCAGAAATCGGTAACATGACGCCGTTTCATGTTCAATGAGGAAGAGACCTTGTTTTTCAATGACAAGATGTAGGGGAGCGCCAGTCTACATGATTTGGCGCTTGATTTCCCATCGGTCATGATACCAGAGCCACTGTTCCGGGTATTCGCGCACCCAGCTTTCAACCTTGTCGTTCAACAACTGGGCCGTCGCCGTCAGATCAAGATTGCCCTTTTCATCCCGCGGTAGCTCGACCTTCGGCTCGATCTCCAGCCGATAGCGATTGCCGGGAAGGCGAACGCAGCGGGCCGGATAGACCTCACAGTTGAACTGGCGAACCAGCTTTCCGAGCAGCGGATTGGTCTTCACCGGTTGGCCGAAGAATTCGGTCTTCAGCCCGCGGCCGAACTTCTGGTCCACAAGCACGCCGACCCCCTGCTCCGCTTCCAGCTGGCGTGCGAGTGCGAATGACGATCCGGCATGCGACGGCACCAGCTTGCCCATGCGGGCGCTGCGGAAGTCGAACACCTTCTGCGCCACGTAAGGGTTGTTGGGCGGCCGGAAGAGAACGCTGACATAAAGCCCGAAAGCAGCACCAGCCACCGGCAGCAGCTCGAAATTGCCGGTATGGCCGGTAAAGACGATAAACGGACGCGGGTTTTCCAGGAGATCGAGGAAGATCGGGATGCCCGACACCTCAACCCTGCCCGGCTCGCTCTTTTCGGGATCGAAATCGAACAACCGGTCGAGGAAGACGTATTCGGCGGCGAGCCGGCCCATATTGGCCCAGCTGCCGAGCGCGATCTGCTGGATCTCCTCGTCGCTCTTGTCCGGAAACGCGTTGCGCAGATTGGCGAGAATCAGCTTGTGACGCTTCATCTTCGGGCCGATCTTGCGCATCAGCCAGTCGATGAAATTGATCGCCCCGTCGGCCGGGAAGATCTTCAGAAAGTTCAGGAAGCCGAACATCACCTGCGCGATCAGCCACTGGCGAAAATGGTCCAGTTTCAGGACGATCCGGGTGATGAACAGCTCCAATGGATCAATCCATCTTCAGGATGATCTTGCCGAAGATCTGGCGTGATTCCATCCGCTCCAGCGCGACGTTGATCTCGTCGAAGCCGACTTCGGTGTCGATGACGGGGTGCACGAGGCCGCGACCCATCTTCTGCATGGCATCGGCCATGTTCTCCATCCGGCAGCCGAAGGAGCCGAGCAGCTTAAGCTGCTGCTGGAACAGCATCATCAGGTTCATGTCGGTCGACACGCCCGACGTCGAGCCACAGGTAACAAGCCGCCCGCCACGCTTCATGCACAGCATGGAGCCTGCCCAGGTGTCCTTGCCGACATGTTCGAAGACGACATCGACGCCCTTCTTCTTGGTCAGCTTGCGCACCACGCCCTCGAAGCGGTCGGTGCGGTAGTTGATGACGTGATCGGCGCCGAGCGCCTTGGCCTTTTCGATCTTGTCGTCGGAGCCGACCGTGGTGATCACGGTGCAGCCGATCTTCTTGGCAAGCTGGATCGCTGCCGAGCCGATGCCGGAGCCGCCGGCATGGATCAGGATCGTTTCGCCGGGCTCGAGCTTGGCATTATCGAACAGCATGTGCTCGACCGTACCGAACGTCACGGGAGCAACGGCCGCACCCACGGCATCGACGCCGGGAGGTGCCGGGACCAGCAGGCGCGCCGGAAGGTTGACCTTCTCCTGCGCGAAACCGTCGAGATGGAAACCATGCACGCCGGAGACATGTTCGCAGAGATTGTCGCGGCCTTCGCGGCATGGCCGGCAGAGGCCGCAGGTGCGCGCGCCGTAAATGGCGACGAGCTGGCCCGGAAGCACGTTGGACACGCCGGGGCCGATCGCCTCGACGACGCCAGACGCTTCCGCGCCGATGACCAGTGGCATCTTGCGCTTGGCGAACGCCATGCCGCGCCAGCCCCAGACGTCGATGTGGTTCAGCGCCACGGCCTTGACGCGCAGCGTCACTTCGCCGGCGCCGGGCGCATCAGGTTCGGGCAGATCGGTGATCTCGAGCTTGCGGTCGTCGATCAGTTGCAGAGCGCGCATGGCAAAATCCTTCGCGGGCGCACCAGCCATGAGGCCGATACGCGGTTTGTTCGTGCCGCCACGCCAGCGCAGCCGATCGGGCGCGGGCGCGGCAATGTGAGGTCGGAAACCGATTAAGCCGGTTCGAGCGCCATGACAAGGCTGGCGTTCTGGCCGCCGAAGCCGAAGGAGTTGGAAAGCACGGCGTTGACCTGCGCATCCCGCTTCACGTTCGGGACGACGTCGAGGACGATCGCCGGATCCGGGTTGGTGTAGTTGATGGTCGGTGGCAGGGTACCCGTCCGCATCGTCTGCAGCGAGAACACCGCCTCGACCGCACCCGCCGCCGTCAGCGTATGGCCGATCATCGACTTGTTGGAAGACAGCGGGATGGAGGCCATGCGGTCGCCGAAGACGGCGAGCATCGAGCCATATTCCATCTTGTCATTTTCCGGCGTCGAGGTGCCATGGGCGTTGATGTAACCGATATCGCCTTCATCCATGCCGGCATCGGCAAGTGCCGCGCGGATCGTCGCGATCGCCGGGCCGCCATCCGGCGAGGAGCGCGTGCGATGGAAGCTGTCGGCCTTTTCGCCGGCGCCCTTCATGATGCCGAGCACCTTGGCGCCGCGCGCGATCGCCGATTCCAGCGATTCCAGCACCAGCGTCGCCGCACCTTCGGCAATGACGAAGCCATCGCGATCCTTGCTGAACGGCTTGGATGCCTTGGTCGGCTGTTCGTTCTGCGTCGACAGCGCCGAGAGCAGCGAGAAGCGGATCAGCGCCTCGGCGCTGACCGAGCCGTCGGTCGCCACGGCGAGCGCGCGGTTCGTGCGGCCCTGGCGGATCGCCTCGATGCCGAGCTGGATCGCGGTCGCACCCGAAGCACAGGCCGTCGACAGCGTCACCGGAAGTCCGCGCGTCCCAAAACGATCGGCGAGACGCTCGGAGATGGCGCCGAACAGTGCCGCCTCATGGAAGGCCGGATCCGGACGCTGGCGCATGGCAGTCAGGAAACGGTCGTAAGCGTCACCCGGCTGCGAGGGCGGAGGCGAACGATCGCCGAGTTCGAAGCGGGCAATCCACTCCGGCTCGATCGGCGGTGCTGCAAGAAACAGCGGGCCGTTGAAATCGCCTGATATGTCGGCATCAGCCAGCGCCTCGATCGTCGTCTCGCGCGCGAATGCGTAGGAGCGTTCGACGGCGTTGGGTGCGGGAACGTCGATGAAATCGACCGTGCCGGCAATCCGCGTCGAAAGACCGTCCGTCGGGAAGCGGTTGATGTCGTGGATACCCGACTTGCCCGATATCAGCGCGCTCCAGTTGTCCTTGAGGCCCTGCCCCAACGAAGTCATGATGCCGACACCGGTTACCGCCACGATCGGGCGGCCGAGATGATCCTTGTAAGCTTGATCCGTCATGTGCCTGCTCCTCACGCGTCCGCCGACAGAACGGCGACGCCTTCGCCACGCTGATGCCCGACCGTCGTGACGACCGCGGCCTTCGTGCCTGTGCTCATTGCTTTTTCGTGGGCGCCGTCGAATGCCGGCACCTTGGCCTCGCCGTCGATGGCAAGGGCGGCCAGCGCCAGCCCGAGGGTGAAGTGCGCTTCCAACCCATGGCCGGTTACGCCGCCGAAACCGCGGATGGCAGCACCCGGCAGCTGATGCTCCAGCACCGCCTTCTCGCGCGACGCGAGCTCCGGCATCCCCGAGGAACCGGAAAAGATCGCCGTGCTTTCGGCTGGCAGGCCGCGGGCCGGTTCAAGCAGCCGCTCGAGCCGCTTTTCGAGATTGCCGGCGCCGCGATTGCCGCGATCGCCCTCGATCGAGGAGATCGTCGAATAGATGTGAGCCCCGCGTGCCTCGGCATGCGCGCGCGATTCGAGCACGAGGAACGCGCCAAGCGAACCGCTGGTGATCCCGCCGACATCGCGCGACCACAAAGGCTGCCAGTCGCCACGCGAATGCGAGCCGATCGCTTCGAACAGCAGCACCATGTCCAGCCGCTCCGCCGAGAAGGCGCCCCCAACAAGCGCATGCGAGGATTCGCCTGACTTGATCCGGTAGAACGCTGTCTCGACAGCCGAAATACCAGCAGATTCCTCGCCCATGAAGGTCCGCGACGAACCGGTCACCTTGTGAACGATCGAGATATTGCCGGCGAGCAGGTTGGACAGCTGCGCGAGAAAGAGCGTCGGACGCAGTTCGGTCGTCAGCTTCTCGTTGAGCAGAACTTCGCGGTCGTTGCGCTTCAGGCCCTCGTCGACGATCAGCGTGTCGACATTGATGTCGCGCTCGCCGCCGCCGGCCGCCACGATCATGTCCATCGTGCCGCAGGCTTCGAGATCTTCCTTCAGGCCGGCATCGTCGAGTGCAAGGCCCGCCGCGAAGACGCCGATGCGCTGCCAGTTTTCCATCTGCCGCTGATCGCCGCGCTTGGCGATTTGCTGCGACCAGTCCACCTCGGGCAGCGGATGGATCGGATAGGGCTTGAACTTTTCGGTCTCGACAATCGTCTTCGGCGCATCGGCGGCGGTGAGCAGCGCGATATGCGGTTCCTTGCCGACGCCCTGACAGGTCACGATACCGACGCCCGTGATCACGACATCATTCTGAGCCTTGCTCATCCATTCACTCCCTGCGCGGCGATTGCATCCATAAGGCCGATTTCACTTGCGCGTTTCTTGACGATGTCACCAAGCGGTATCTCGGTGAAAGGCATGGTGCGAAGCTTCAACTGCGCGTCGCACACCTTCTTGCCGCCACTGGTGATTTTTGCTTTGGTCACAGCGAAACCTGATCCGTCGTGCTCCAGAAACGCCTCGATATCGAGGACCGCCTCCGGCTCGACGAAGGTGCGCATCTTGGCGCCGTCGACCGACATCAGGAACGGCATCGCCGCGAAATCGGTCGCCGCCAGCACCAGCATACCAGATGCCTGCGCCATGGTTTCAATGAGAAGCACGCCCGGGACAAGGGGCATGCCGGGGAAATGACCTTCGAACACCGGGCTCTTCGCCGGCACGACGGAACGTGCCTTGAGTATCTTGGTCTGAAGGTCGACCGCCTCGACGCGGTCGATCATCTGGAAGTATTCCAGGAGCATGTGATCCTCCGGCCGCACAGACACAATGCTGCCGGCTAGGCCTACTTAGTAACAAAACCGCCCGGCCGCCATGGTGAATGGCGACAGGGCGGATAAAAAATATGGACGAAGCGATCAGGCCTTGGCGGCGCGCAGTTCGTCGATCTTGGCGCAGAGGTTTTTCAGCACGAAATACTCGGACGTGGAGACCTTGCCCTCGTTGACTTCCTGCGTCCACTTTTCGAGCGGAATCTTGATGCCGAATTCCTTGTCGATGGCGAAAACGATATCGAGGAAGTCGAGGCTGTCGATACCGAGGTCGTCGATCGTATGGCTTTCCGGCGTGATCGTATCACGATCGATCTCGCTGGTTTCTGCAATGATGTCGGCAACTTTATCGAATGTAGCGGTCACGCCTGTACCTCTTGGAAATGATAGTTTTCCCCCTCATAGGCAAATCCATTTCAAAAGCCAATGCTTTCGTCCGCTCGCCATTGCAATTTGCGCAGGCACTGTTGCTCAAACAGCATGCACCGCAAGGCAGCCGGCAACCGTTACCGCGACGTTTCGCCTCGTTCAGTTGGTGACGACGACGCGCGTATTGGCCAGTCCCGCCTGGCGCGTCATGTCGAAGAACTGCGCGGCATTATTGGGATGCAGGCGAATGCAGCCGTGCGATGCCGGGCGCCCGAGACGCTTGAGATCGAAGGTCGCATGCACGGCGTAGCCGCCATTGAAGAATACCGCATAAGGCATCGGCGCATCATCGTATTTCTTGGAACGATGATCCCTAGACAGCCATTTGGCGCTCCAGGAGCCGACAGGGGTGACATAACCGGAGCGCGCCGTCGAAACCTTCCAGCGATATTTGACGAAGCCGTTTTCGGTAACCGTCATGGTCTGCGAACTGATGCTGATCTTCGCGATCAGCGTCGATGCCTCGGCCGCAACGGCGGAAAGCTGCAGCAAGGCGATGGCCGCAGCTCCTGCAAGTATAATTCTCATCGTCCCCTCGTTCATTCTGCATGAATACAGATGAAAAAGACTACGCGAGGAGACGCTATATCCGCTTAAGGAGCATGGTAATCAATATGATAACAGTATCGCGCGAACCTAAAGAAGAAACAGGAAGATCACCAGCGTAACAAAGGCGAGAACCGAGCAGCTGGCATTGAAGACGGAGACGGCGCTGTCGATATCCTCGATGACAGCGGTCTCTCTTCCACCGCCGTTGATCATAGGCTCCATCACCACCACGCCGGAATAGACGCGCGGTCCCGCAAGCTGCACATTGAGCGCGCCAGCCATAGCCGCTTCCGGACGCCCCGAGTTCGGCGAGCGATGCATCCCGCCATCACGCATCGCGATCTTGAACGCCTCGCGGCACGCATCACCGCCGCGTCGGAGCCACGCACCCGCCGCGATCAGTGCGATCGACAGCCGCGCCGCCGGCCAGTTTGCGAGATCATCGAGCCTGGCCGACGCCCAGCCGAAATCGACATAGCGTTCCGACTTGTGGCCAATCATCGAATCCGCCGTGTTCAGCATCTTGTAGGCAAGTAGCCCGGGCAACCCAAACACCAGGTACCACAGCGCCGGCGCGACGACACCATCGGAGAAATTCTCCGCAAGGCTCTCGATCGCCGCCCGGCAGACCGCCGGCTCGTCCAGCGTTTCCGGGTCACGCCCGACGATCATCGACACGGCCTTTCGTCCGCCATCGAGGCCGCCCTGCCGAAGACCGGTTGCGACCGCCTCCACGTGATCGGCAAGGCTCTTCTGCGCCAGGAACACAGTCACGCAGAGAACCTCAAGGAAGATGCCCGCAAGTCTGAACAGCGCGAAGAACAAATGTAGCGCGACACCCGCGACGATGGCGATGAGAAGTAGGGCCGCGATGACGAGCATGCCGTTGCGACGGCGGCCTTTGCCTGTCAGCTCCGTTCGGTTGAACAGCGTCTCCATCCGCGAGATCGCCTTGCCGAACAGCACGATCGGGTGCGGCAGCCGCGCCCAGAGAACATCCGGATCGCCAACGATCCTGTCCAGCATAAGAGCAAGCACCAGCACGAGAAGATTCAGTTCAAAGATCATCGATTGAAGCTCAACAGGGCATCGGCGAGTCTGAGATCGCCAGTGGTATCCGCGGTTACGCCGAAGCGCAGCCAGGAAGGGGCATAATCGAACTTGCGGACCAGAATGCGGTGCACGCACAGATGTGCCTGCAACGCATCAGCAGCCTCGTCTTCGACCAGCGAGAAAAGCGCGGTTCCGCCGCGAATGCGAAGCCCGCCTTTGGTCAGAACCTCACGCATCGCCTCGCTACGCTCAGCGATCGCGCGCCGCAGCGGCTCGGTATCGGTGCGCAGCAGGGAGGCGGCGATCGACAATGCCGGCCCGGAAACGGCCCAGGGGCCGAGCAGGCTCTCGAACCGGTCCAGACGCTCCCGCGCCGCGATGACGAAGCCGAGCCGCAACCCGGCAAGACCGAAGAACTTGCCGAAGGAGCGAAAGACGATGAGATTGGCGTGATCTCCGACATGAGCGGCAATGCTGGCCTCGGGAACCGTGTCGCCGAACGCCTCATCGACAACGAGAAGCCCTCCCCGCACCGCCAAGCTGCGCGCAAGACCGAGAAGCGTCTCCGGCGGGTAGATCCGGCCATCGGGATTGTTCGGATTGACGATGACCACAAGCGCGTGATGGTCGCCAATGTCATCGATCCCATTGAGCCGATCGACATCGGCTCCCGCCATCAGGAAGGCCCGCTCATATTCACCATAGGTCGGCCCAAGAATGGCGACGCGCCCGCCCGCCGCCATCAGGCGCGGCAGAAGCTGGATGACGGACTGGGTACCGGGCACCGGCAACGGCACGCTGTCGCCGCTTCCGTAATAATCCCGCGCCGCCTCGCGCGCCTCGTGGACGAGATGCTGGTCCGGCAGCCGGTGCCAGGCGCGCAGGGGGATCTCGGGCAGAACGGCGGGAAACGGGCTGATACCGGTGGAAAGGTCGAGCCAATCCTCCGGCTTGCCGCCATAAAGTGCCGCGGCGGCCGTTATGCCACCGCCATGTATGATTGGGGCATTCATCGTGCCAGTCCGCCCGAAGCCTGTCCGCCCACCTGAGCTGCCACATCGATGAGATGCATGTAGGAACCCGCCACCTGCCAACGCTGCAGGCCGGCGGTGCCGAGGTCGTTGTTCAATGCGTCGGTCACCTTGAAAAGCCGATCTGCCTCGCCTTCCGAAACCACCGACGAATAGTGAAACTCGTGCGCGGTCATCGGCTGCGCGAAGAACGAGCCGTTGATGGGATAGACCCGCCGATAGCCGAGATGGCGCCTGCGCTCCTCGTAGCTGGTGACCAGCGGCAGAAGCCCAAGCATCTCATGGCGCTCGCCACTGGCGTCTATCAGCCCGTCGCCCATCACCATGTAACCGCCGCATTCACCGTAGATTCGCACTCCGCCTTCGGCCGCCTGGCGCATGCTCTCACGAAAGGTCGAGGCAGCAGCGATCCGTCCTGCGTGCAGTTCCGGATAGCCGCCGGGCAGATAGATGGCGTCGGCGGTCCGCTCCGGCGGCTCGTCGGCGAGCGGCGAGAAAAACGAGATATCGGCGCCGCGGCGCCGCCAGCCCAGCAGCATGTGCTCGTAGCAGAAGGCAAAGGCGATATCGCGCGCCACCGCGATCCGGCTTCCGAGGGGCGGCAAACGGTCGATATTGGCGGTCGAGGGTCGTGCGAAGCCCTGCCTTGCCACACGCATCAGGAAGTCGAAATTGCAGTTCTGTGACACCGCCTGCGCCGCATGCTCGACGAATTTCTCCAGCGCCTCATGCTCACCGGCCTGCACCAGACCGAGATGCCGCTCCGGCAGCGCAATCTCGGCGTCGCGGCGGACGACGGCGATGACAGGCATGCGGCTGGCCTCAAGCGCCTGGCGCAGCATCATTTCATGCCGGTCGCCGCCAACCTTGTTCAGAATGACCCCTGCGATCCTGACATCGGCGCGAAAACCGGCAAACCCGGCCACAAGCGCCGCGACGGATTGCGACATGTGCGACGCATCGACCACCAGCACGACCGAAAGCCCCAGCATCGCCGCCAGATCCGCTGCGGTTCCCTTGCCGTCGGCGGCACCGTCGAAGAGACCCATCATCGCCTCGATGACAAGCAGCCGGTCGCCGGAGCGATGCAGGGTCGCGTTGGCGGCAATCAGGTCGGGGCGCATCGCCCACGGATCGAAATTGAGACAGGCGACGCCGCTCGCCGCGGCGTGAAAAGCGGGATCGATATAGTCGGGCCCCGCCTTGCCCGGCGCGACCTCCACCCCGCGCTTGCGAAGGGCCCGGAGGAGCCCAAGCGTCACCGTCGTCTTTCCCGACCCGGAGGACGGGGCTGCAATCAACAGACCACTCATGCCGTCTCCTTACTGCCGGACCTCCGGAACGGATCGGGATGCAACCGTCGTCCGGCCAGCGCACCCAGCCAATCGAGAGAACCTCGCAACCGCACCACCTCGCCGACCACCACGATCGCCGGCGGCTCGATGCCTGACGAGAGCGCCGCGACCGGTGCATCGCCGAGCGTGGTTTCCAGAACCTGCTGCGCGCTCGTCGACGCGTTACAGACGAAGGCGACCGGCTCTTGGCGCGAGCGCCCCGCGGCAATCAGGTTGGCACTGATCTCGGCAATATGCTTCATCGCCATATACATGACGATGACGGGCGAGCCCTTGCCTATAGCATCCCAGTTTATCGCGTCCGGCACCAGCCCCGATGAATTGTGGCCGGTCAAAAACGTCACCGCATGATTGATGTCGCGGTGGGTAACGGGGATGCCCGCATAGGCCAGCCCGCCGATCCCCGCCGAAATCCCCGGCACGATACGAAACGGAACGTTATGTTCGACGAGCGTGAGCGCTTCCTCGCCGCCACGCCCGAAAACGAAGGGATCACCGCCCTTAAGCCTCAGAACGCGATGGCCCGCCTGCGCGAGTTCGACGAGGCGAAGCGAAATGTCGCGCTGCTTGGCGGACGGCTTGCCGCCGCGCTTGCCGGCATATTCGAGCACGGCACCCGGCCGGGCAAGCTTCAGGCATTCGGCGTCGACCAACGCATCATGCACGATGACATCGGCTTCCATCAGCCCCTTGACGGCAAGCAGCGTCAAAAGGCCTGGATCGCCCGGCCCCGCGCCCACGAGCCAGACACTGCCGGGATCCATCGCCGGGAGGTGAGAAAGTACCGTTTCGATCATGACGATGATCTATGCCCGGCGGCCGACGACGTCAACGCCGCAAACGCGGCGAAGATACGTGTCACCATCAGGCCGATTGCCGCGCACCAAGCGGACTCAAATCATGAGGATATCGGCGCAAGCGACTGAATGGATTCGTCAATGCGCTTGCGCCGAAATACCAAATACGATCGCCGACTAAGCGTTGAGCAGCGTATCGCGGATCAGGTCGATGACCTCCTGCGACTGGATGCCGGTGCAGGCGATCTGGCTCGGCAGGCCGTCCCAATCGCCCGGCGGGAAACGACGGCCGTCCTGCTTGATGATCGTCTGGCCATCGGCGATACCGCCGCACGCCACGCGCATCGCGCCCGAGATCGTGCTGAACAGCTCCGGCGCCACGACATAGACGCAGGCGCAGCTGTCGTGCACCATCATCCCGTCCTCGACGGCATGCTTGTAGAAATCGATGTAGAACTGCGAGAGCTTGTCGAGCAACTGCACCGCCTTGTCGCCCTTGGCCGCCATCTCGCCGAGATAGCCACGGCTCATCGTGGTGATCGCGGTGACATCGAGGCCGATGACGACGACCTGCCATGGTGCGGTGAGCACGATATCGGCGGCCTCGGGATCGCCATGGATATTGGCTTCTGCAACAGGCGTCACGTTGCCGGGCACATAGAAGTTGCCGCCCATGATCACGACCTGCTTGACCAGGCCGGCAATCTCAGGGTCTTCCTTCAGCGCCAGCGCAAGGTTGGTCATGCGCCCGACGGCCACCAGCGTCACCTCACCCGGATTGGCGCGAACGGTGTCGATAATGAACTTGTAGGCCGGACGCGGATCAAGCGGCACGTCGACGACCTCAGGCACGTCGATGTTGCCGAGCCCGTCATCGCCATGCACGAAGGTCGGCCAGGCGCCTTCCTTGCGCGACGGATCGATCGTCACGCTTGCACCCTTGGCGACGGGTGCCGGAATATTCCACTCGCGCTTGAGGAACAGCGCATTGCGTGTCGTCGTCTCGATCGAGGCGTTGCCGAACACGGTCGTGATGCCGATCAGATCGATGTCGGCATGACGGTGCAGAAAAAGCAGCGCCATCGCATCGTCAACACCCGGATCCGTGTCGTAAATCACCTTATGCATAATCGTCCCTCTTGCATGTTTTCATGTCATGTATTGGCAGCCGCGCGACAGAACCGCTGCGACGGCGTCGGCGGTCACCATAGCGAGCGCTATTCTTTCCGCAACAGGGCGCGTGCGATCGCAACCGTCGCATGCGCCGATTTGATTTTCGGCAGCACAAGCTCTGCATCGGGCCCGATCGCCGCAAGCGCCGCGGATTCCGCAACCCCATGACAGCCCACCCGCGCGAAGACGACATCGGAAGGATTCTTGATCCTCGGCGTCTCTCGCTCGAGCGTTTCGGCATCGAAAAACAACGTGGGAACGGCAAGGCGCGCGGCGACCGCCGCCATTGCGGGCTCGTCGCGACGTGCATCGATGGACGCTAGCCCGGCCAGCTGATCAGGCTCGACATCCGCCATCTCCAAAGCCGAAGCGACCAGCGTCATAACCTCGTCCGGCGATGTCGCGCGCTCGCAGCCGAGGCCGAGCACATAACGGCGGGTCGTATCGAAGGAGAATGCGGTCATATCCTGAAAATGCCGGTTGCCTGTGTCACGCAAGCCATTGCAGCCCCAGCCGGTAAATGCAACAAGCGCGCCGACACAGTGCATTAGCATTCCCACAGGTTTCCCTTTGTCCGATATTGCCCCCCACCTGCTTTTCCTCCTTGCCCTCGCAGCCTTCTTCGCCGGCTTCGTCGATGCCATCGCCGGCGGCGGCGGACTGATCACGGTTCCGGCGATGCTGATCGCGGGCATCCCGCCGCTGCAGACGCTGGGCACCAACAAGGTGCAATCGGTCTGCGGCGCGGCATCCGCGACCATCGCCTATGCCCGCAAGGGCCACGTGAACCTGCGGGAGCAACTGCCGATGGCGTTGATGGCGGTCATGGGCGGCGCGCTCGGCGCAGCACTTGCGACGATCGTGCCGGGCGACGTGCTGAGGGCAATCATGCCGGTCCTCCTGATTGCGATCGCGCTTTACTTCGCGCTGAAGCCGAACCTTGGCGATGTCGACAAGCACCGCCGCATCACCCCCTTCGCCTTCGGCCTGACGCTGGTTCCGGCTATCGGCTTTTACGACGGCGTCTTCGGCCCCGGCACCGGATCGTTCCTCATGCTTGGATTCGTGTCGCTGGCAGGTTTCGGCATGCTGAAGGCCACAGCCCACACCAAGCTTTTGAACTTCGGCTCGAACCTCGGCGCGCTCGCCATTTTCATGTCGTTCGGCGCAATCCTCTGGAAGGTCGGGCTCATAATGGGTGCTTGTCAGTTTCTCGGCGCACAAGTCGGATCGCGGCTTGCCATGCGCATCGGCGCGAAGCTGATCAAGCCGCTGCTCGTCATCGTCTGCATCGCCTTCACGATCAAGCTATTGTCCGACCCCGCCAACCCGCTGCGCGTCTGGCTGGGCGTCTGATCCTCAGAACAGCGCGAGAAGCAGCGCTCCCCCGGCAATCAGGCTGACGCCGAGCCAGTTCATCATGTTCAGCTTTTCGCCGAGGAAAACCACGCCGAAGATGGCGACGAGAACGATCGACAGCTTGTCGATCGGGGCAACGCGTGCAGCGTCGCCGATTTTCAATGCGCGGAAATAGGCAAGCCATGACGCCCCGGTCGCCGCTCCCGACAGGCAGAGGAACAACCACGTCTTCGACGAGATGCTGGAAAACGGCTGCCACTGCCCGCTCGCCAACACAATGGCGCTGATGACGACGAGAATGACGACGGTGCGGATCAGCGTCGCGAAATCGGAATTGACGCCGGCCACGCCGATCTTCGCGAAAATCGCCGTCAGCGCCGCAAACGCCGCCGAGAGGAAGGCCCAGAAAACCCAACTCTGCGTCATCAGAACTCCACACCCGCTTGTCCCTTGATGCCCGACCGGAACGGATGCTTGATGAGCTCCATCTCCGTCACCAGATCGGCGACCTCGATCAGTTCATCCTTCGCATTCCGGCCCGTCAGCACGACGTGTGTCATATAGGGCTTTTCCGTCCTCAGGAACTCCACGACCTCGTTGATATCGATGTAATCGTAGCGCAGAGCGATATTGATCTCGTCGAGCAGCACCATCGAGTTGCGCTCGTCGCGGATCAGTTCCTTGGCCTTTTCCCAGGCAGCACCGGCGGCTGCGACGTCGCGGGCACGGTCCTGCGTTTCCCAGGTGAAACCCTCGCCCATCGTGTGGAACTGGCAGATCTCCGAGAAATGCTTCTCGATCAGGTCGCGCTCGCCGGTCCACATCGCGCCCTTGATGAACTGCACGACGGCCGATGGCTTGCCATGCGCGATATGGCGGAAGATCATGCCGAAGGCGGAAGACGATTTGCCCTTGCCCTTGCCGGTATGAACGATGATCAGGCCCTTCTCGCCCGTCTTCGTCGCCATGATCTTGTCGCGCGCGGCCTTCTTCTTGGCCATCTTCTCGCTGTGGCGGACGTCGTCGTGGCCAGTGGCCTCCGTCGTGGTCTCGGTGGTTTCCTCAGTCATGTCAGTATTCCCCGGATGCAAGCGTCAATCGGTCGGCGGTGTCGACACCGCCTGATCTGTCGTGTGTGTTGTCTGTGGCAGCGAGATCGAACTGCGCCGAATTGCTGCGCGGCGTCCAGAGCCGCCGTTCGATCGCCTCCAGCAGCCTCTCTCTCATTTCCTCGTAGGCCGCAGGGTTCTTGTCGATCATGAAATCGCGCACGCGCTGATCGACGACGAACGCCTGATAGACCGCTTCGAAATGATGGTTGCCGACCGCGCCCGTGGTCGCCGCGAAGGCGAAGAGATAATCGACCGTCGCCGCGATCTCGAACGCCCCCTTGTAGCCATGGCGCATGACGCCATCGATCCACTTCGGATTGACGACGCGGCCGCGCACCACGCGGGCGATCTCCTCTTCCAACGAGCGGATGACCGGCTTCTCCGGCATGGAATGATCATTGTGGTAGATCGACGGTCGCGCGCCGCCCAATGTTTCCGCCGCCGCCGCCATGCCGCCTTCGAACTGGTGGTAGTCGTCGCTGTCGAGCAGGTCGTGCTCGCGATTGTCCTGGTTCTGCACCACCGCCTGGATCGAACGCAGCCGCTCCTCGAAGACGCCGCGCTCTGCCCGGCCCTCTTCGCCGGCGCCATAGGCATAGCTGCCCCAGACCAGGTAGGCCTCCGCCAGATCGGCGCGCCGCTCCCAGCCCTTCTCGTCGATCAGCGCCTGCAGCCCGGCGCCGTAAGCACCCGGCTTCGACCCGAAAATCCGGTAACCGGCTCGCTTGGCGGCGGCGGCTTGGTCCAGGCCGGCCGCCACAAGCCGGACGGCTTCGCCGCTCATCCGCGCCGCGATCGGATTGTCGTCCGCATCCTCCTGCAACGCGCCAACGGCCCGGATCGCCTTGTCGAACAAAGCGATCTGCTCCGGAAAGGCATCGCGGAAGAAACCGGAAATGCGCAACGTCACATCCACCCGCGGCCTTCTCAGCATAGCCGGCGGAATGATCTCGTAGCCCGTCACCCGCCGCGACGTCATATCCCAGACCGGCTTGACGCCGATCAGCGCCAGCGCCTGGGCGATATCGTCGCCGCCGGTGCGCATGTTCGACGTGCCCCAGGCCGTCAGCCCGAAGGAGACCGGCCACTCTCCATGATCCTGCACATAGCGGCGCACCAGAAGCTCCGCCGATTTCCTGCCCAGTTCGTAGGCCGCCGGCGTCGGTACCGCACGGCTGTCCACCGAGTAGAAGTTCCGGCCCGTAGGCAACACATCCGGCCGCCCTCGCGTCGGCGCACCGGATGGACCTGGCGGCACGAAGCGACCATCGAGGCCACGCAGCAACCCGTCGATCTCGGCATCGCCGCAAGCGAGGATGGCGGGCTTGAGGCGGGTTTCGATCTCGTGGAGCACCGCGCGGGTGGCGTGCCAAGTATCAGGGCATGTCAGCTCGCCGGAAACGAATTTGGCGGCCAGCAGCTCGACGCGTTCGACGGTGTCGCCCTGCGTGCGCCATGGGTCCGTGGAAACGGTTGCGAGGATGTCAGGGCGCGCGCCGGTCCAGATGGCGGCCATGTCGCAGTCCAGGGGATCGAAGGGTCTGTTGGCGGCTATGGCACCCCCCTCTGTCCTGCCGGACATCTCCCCCTCAGGGGGGGAGATTGGCACGGGGCGTCCGCTCGCTCCAACATTTGCTGTCTGGCGATGTCCTATCTGCGGCTCGATCTCCCCCCCTGAGGGGGAGATGTCCGGCAGGACAGAGGGGGGTAAGCCGCCCGGCACCACGCCCGGAATACCCGCCAACCCCGCATCCCCAGCAATCGCCCGCTGCAAGCTCCGATCGCCGCCCTCGCCCAGCCCGCGCGGCACCCGCGCCAGAGCCACCGTCAGGTCCGTCAGCAGCCGCCCCTCAGGCGACAGCCCAAACACGTGCAGCCCGTCGCGGATCTGCATCTCCTTGAGATCGCACAGATAGGCATCGAGCTTTTTCAGCGCCTCGGTCTCGCTCTCCCCCTTTGATATCCCCGCATCCTGATCAAGCCCGATATCGGCGACCAGATCGAGGATCTGCCTGCTGAGCAGCCGGATGCGCCGCGGATCTCCACCGGAGGCCTCATAATATTCGTCGACCAGCGCTTCCAGATCCTTCAGCGGCCCGTAGCTTTCGGCCCGCGTCAAGGGCGGCGTCAGGTGGTCGATGATCACGGCGGCGGTGCGGCGCTTGGCCTGTGTTCCCTCGCCAGGATCGTTGACGATAAAGGGATAGAGATGCGGCAGCGGCCCGAGGATCGCCTCGGGATAGCAGCTTTCCGAAAGCGCCAGCGCCTTGCCCGGCAGCCATTCGAGATTGCCGTGCTTGCCCATATGGATCACCGCATGCGCATCGAACGCATGGCGCAGGAAGGCGTAGAAGGCCAGATAACCATGCGGCGGCACGAGATCAGGCGAATGGTAGCTCTCCTTCGGATCGATATTGTAGCCGCGCGCCGGCTGGATACCGACGAGCACCTCGCCGAAACGCGTGAACGGCAACGCGAAGGCACCGTCCACGACATAGGGATCGGCCTCCGGCAAACCCCAGCGCGCGCCGATTTCGGCTTGAATCTTTTTCGGAAGACTTTCGAAGAAAACCTTGTAACGACTCAACGAAAGCGTCTCACGAATGATCTTCCCGTCACGCCCCGAATTGGTCGGTCCATCCATCAGGTGCCGCATCAGCGCATCGCCGTCGCAAGGGATGTCGGCGACCGGATAACCGGCCTTGCGCATCGCCCGGAGCACCTTGATCGTGCCCGCTGGCGTATCGAGCCCGACGCCGTTTCCCAGCCTGCCGTCGCGGTTCGGATAGTTCGCCATCACCAGCGCCACCCGCCGCTCAGCCGGCTTCGCATGCCGCAACCGCGCCCAGTTGGTGGCTAGCCGCGCAGTGTAAGCCATGCGCCCGGCACCCGGCTTGCTGGCGACGATATTGGCCTCGACCAGTGCATCATAGCGCGCCGCCGACTTGAACGAGACGGCGCGAGAGAGAACCCGGCCATCGACCTCTGGCAACGCCACGTTCATGCCCAGATCGCGCGCCGACAGCCCTTGCGAGGAGTTTTCCCATGCATCCTTCGAAGACGCGGAAAAGATCGCCTGCAGCACCACGGCATCGCTGGCCTCGAGCACCGTCGGCTGCCGCTCTGCACCCGGAGCGGAGACGGCGAAACCGGTCGTGTTGATGACGACATCGGGTCTGGTGGCAGCAAAGACGCTTTCGAGGATGCCCTTGGAGACGGGGTCCTTGAGGCTGTAGGCGAAGACCGGGAGCGGCCGGATACCTTGTTGGATCAGCGCCTCGGTCAAGGCTTCGACGGGGCGGGTTTCGCCGCTCTGTACGAGGGCGCGGTAGAAAGAGATGGCAACTGTGGCTGGGTTTCCTCTCGCTGGCGTCGCGCCCGCGGTACCCCCCTCTGCCCTGCCGGGCATCTCCCCCTCAGGTGGGGAGATNNGCAGGACAGAGGGGGGTACCGCAGACCGCAGCGCCTCCGCCGACAACCGCCCCCACTCCTCAACCCCGACAACACCTCGCCCCGGCCACCAGATCCCGGCCTTCATCAACGGTGCGGCCGCCTCCGGCTTTTCAGCCCCCGACAGCATCGCCTCGGCATAGTCGAGAAACGCATGCGTATTCGCATCGCCGCCCTCGATCAGATAGGCCCAAAGCGCATTCAGGTCCTCAAGCGGCACATTCGAAAACGGCGTCAAACCCGCATCTGGCTTGGAATCGCCAGGCAGCACCGCAATCAGCCCGCCATGTCGCGCCGCCGCCGCATGCAGCGCTTCCAGCGCGTAGTGGAAGTAGCTGGCGCCGCCCAGCGCTCTTACGATGATCAGCTTCGCATGCCGCGCCGTGCGCTCGACATAGGCATCGACGGACATCGGATGCTTGAGGCTCATCAGGCTTGCGATGCGCAGCGACCTTGCGCCAGCACGGCGGCCATGCGCGGTGGCGACCGCTGCAAGCTCCGTATCGGCGGCAGAGAGGAACAGGACGTCGCCGGGCGACTGACCGAGATCGATCGCCTCCTCGCCGTCGCTGATCGTTCCCTGCTGGGCTAGAAGGAGGTGCATGGCGATAGGTCTTTACGGGAAATGTTGCTCGTAGGCGCGGAGTAGGTGGCCCCCTCATCCGCCTGCCGGCACCTTCTCCCCATTGGGGAGAAGAGACTCGGAGCCGGCCTCTCGCTCGAACTTTCCCTTCTCCCCAGCGGGGAGAAGGTGGCCCGAAGGGTCGGATGAGGGGGCCACACGGCACCACCCAAGCAATCTTCGAAATCCGACGCGCGCATTCCAACCATCAACCTTAAACCAGCCCCTCGATAGCCTTACGCACGGCGCCCTCATCCATCTCATGCAGCCCGATCACCACCAGGCGCGTGCCGCGCGTCTCGCCGGCCGCCCAGGCGCGGTCGAAATAGTGGTCGATGCGGCTGCCGACGGCCTGCAGCTGCAGGCGCATCGGTTTGCCGGGGACATCGACGAAGCCCTTGAGGCGCAGAACGTCGTGCTCGGCGATGATGCCCTTCAGGCTCTCGATGAAGATAGCCGGATCGGCGATCGGGCCGAGGTCCACGACGAAGCTGTCGAACTCGTCGTGATCGTGCGGCGTCCCGTCCTCATGCTCAAGCTCATGATGAGACTTGCGGTTGCCGATATCGTCCTCGGTACCGATGCCGAGGCCGAGGAGCACGCTCGCAGGCACGTCCCCGTTCTTCGCCTCGATCATCGCGGGCTTGCGCGCCGTGCGCGAGGCAACCTCTTCGCGCACACGGGCAAGGCCGGCGCTGTCGATCAGGTCGGTCTTGTTGAGCACGATCAGGTCGGCGCAGGTGAGCTGGTCTTCGAACAGCTCCTCGATCGGGCTTTCGTGGTCGAGGTTGTCGTCCGCGACGCGGCGGGCGTCCACCGCGTCATGATCGTCGGCGAAACGGCCGGCGGCGACGGCAGCGCTGTCGACTACGGTGATCACGCCGTCGACGGTGACCTGCGTGCGAATGTCAGGCCAGTTGAAGGCGGCGACCAGCGGCTGCGGCAGGGCAAGACCCGAGGTCTCGATGACGATATGATCCGGCCGGTTCTCACGTTCCAGAAGCTTGCTCATCGTCGGGATGAAGTCGTCGGCCACGGTGCAGCAGATGCAGCCATTGGTGAGCTCGATGATATCGTCCTCGGTGCAGTTTTCCGCGCCGCAGCCCTTCAGCACTTCGCCATCGACGCCGAGATCGCCGAACTCGTTGATGATGAGCGCGATCTTCTTGCCGCCTGCATTGGTGAGCAGGTTGCGGATCATCGTCGTCTTGCCGGCGCCGAGGAAGCCGGTGATGACGGTGGCGGGGATCTTCTGCTGGTTCATCAATTCAACCCTTCATTTTCAGCGGCAGTCCCGCCGCGATAAAATACACATCGGCGGCGACCGCCGCGATCATCTGGTGAAGTCGCCCGGCATGATCGCGAAACGCGCGCGCCATGCGGTTCTCGGGCACGATGCCGAGGCCGACTTCATTGGAAACGATAACGAGACGGGCGCGGGCGTTCGGCAGATAGGCGGCAAGTGCCGCAAATTCCGCGGCCATATCGCGCTCATCCATCATCAGATTGGTGACCCACAGCGTCAGGCAATCGACAAGCACCGCCCGCCCCTCGCCATCGATCGCGTCCAGCCTGCCGACGAGATCAAGCGGTTCCTCATGGGTGGTCCAGAGCTCGCCGCGATCAGCCTTGTGCTGGTCGATGCGCGCACGCATCTCCTCGTCCCAGGCGCGGCCGGTGGCGACGTAGTGGCGCTCGAGGCCGGTGTCGATGACGAGTTGCTCGGCAAAGCGCGACTTGCCGGAACGCGCGCCGCCAAGGATGAAGGTGGAGGAAGTCATCGCGGAAAGGTTTCCGTGGGCGTGTGACCACCGGCATCGCCGCCCTCGGCATTCTCTGCCTCATTGTTGTGCTCTTCACAGGAATCCTGTCCGCCCAAACTCTTGGGCGGGGAAGGCTCCTCGCGCGTGCCGGGGTCATTCACCGCGCCGACGCGCGGTGGTTGCTCCCCTGTGACCCGCACAGAAATGAGGGCGGGTGGAGCACCGAACGCCCCAAACGCCAGCCGAGCCGGCGAAAAAAACTCATTATCTGCCATGACAACCTCCGTGCTGGCATCGGGCACACTTGCCCTGGGTTGGGCTTTGCGCCCGGCACGAGTGGCAGGTCTCCTGGCTCGCGGGTCCAGGCGACGATCGGGACGGCGCAATTGGCCATCCCGATCGTGCCATCGGATCATCCTCGCCTTCCCGGCTGCAATCATGAAAAGGCGGACGATTCGTAGATAAGGAGGCGTCCAACCCCGGTTGATCATGGCTTGCATTGCCAGTGGCTTTTCCGCCGTCTTCAGCCCCTCACCCGCCTGCACCACGCAGGCAGCCGGCCAGAAGAGCATCCGACGTCGGACGGAAGACCCTGACCGCTCTACAGTCGCGGGGTCGGCTGTGATGAAGGCGCCCTGATTGGGTCCACCCCGCCACATTCCCTTTTCATCCGCACCGCTTTTGGCGATCCGGAACCATCCGTTATCGTTTCATGGTTAGGCAAGCGCGACAACGAAGTCAATCGACCGTCAATCGACGCCACCAGCCGAATTGACTGATATCAAGCCTCAAGACGACCATCTCTACCAGATTTATCGTCTATTATCAGCCACTTAATGTCATAGAAACTTGTTGCATAAGCCGGGTTTTTGCCGCATTTGCAGCGCATGCGGCGCTGCACCGCAAATGTCTCCTCTTTTACCACCCTTGAACGGGCTTTCGCCCGCCTAGTTTCCCCACCATGCGCCTGAAAATCATTCTTAGACGGCTCGGCCCGCTACACACGCTTCTCGATGCGGGGCGCATGCGCGCGCTCTTGCGGCGCAGCGAGATGGGCATGGTGCTCGCCGGCGCGCTGATCGGCGTCACGTCAGGCCTCGCCGTCACCGGCATGAGCCTGATTTCGCGCGAGATGCACAGCCTGATCTTCGGGATCAGCGATGTCGAGCGCCTGAGTTCTTCTCAGATCGACGACAAGTTCCTGCTGATGGCGGCCCCCGTCTGCGGCGGCATCCTGCTCGGCCTTCTGATGTATGTGCTGGCGAAGACCCGCAAGAAGCCGATGGTCGACCCGATCGAGGCCAACGCGCTGCATGGCGGCCGCCTGTCGCTGACGGATAGCATCATCGTCGCGATCCAGAACCTGATCTCCAACGGCTTCGGCGCCTCCGTCGGCCTGGAGGCCGGCTATACGCAGTTGGCGTCCGGCATCGCCTCGAAGCTCGGCTTCAAGCTCCAGCTGCGCCGCGCCGACCTGCGCGTTCTCGTCGGCTGCGGCGCCGCCGGCGCCATCGCCGCCGCCTTCAACGCGCCGCTGACGGGCGCCTTCTACGCATTCGAGCTGATCATCGGCACCTACACGATCGTGTCGCTGACGCCGGTCGTCGTTTCCGCGCTCGTTTCCACACTCGTCGCCCGGCTCCTCGCGGGCAGCGACTTCATCATCGATGTCGGCGATTTCGGCACCGTCATGCCGGCTGACTACGTTCCCGCCATCCTGCTCGGCGCCTTCTGCGCCGGCATCGGCATCCTGATCATGCAGGGCGTCGCCTTTATCGAGGAGCTCGCACGCCGCAGCTCGATCGCGCTCCCCTTCCGCCCGGCGCTTGGCGGCATCGTGGTAGGCCTGCTCGCGCTGATAACGCCGCAGGTACTGTCGGCCGGCCATGGCGCCCTGCATCTCAATCTCGATCGCGAGGTCGTGATTCCCGTGCTGATCGGACTTTTCCTGCTCAAGGCGCTGGCCTCGGCGATCTCGATCGGCTCCGGCTTCCGCGGCGGCCTGTTCTTCGCCTCGCTGTTCATGGGCGCGCTGCTCGGCAAGTTCTTCGCCTACTCGGCCCCCTATTTCGCCCACGCGACGCTGACGCCGATCATCTATGCCGTCGTCGGCATGAGCTCGCTTGCCGTCGCCGTCATCGGCGGACCTTTGACCATGACCTTCCTGGCGCTCGAGATCACCGGCGACTTTCCGATCACGGCGCTCGTTCTCGCCGCCGTCATCACCTCCTCGCTGGTGGTGCGCAGCACCTTCGGCTACTCCTTCGCCACATGGCGCTTCCACCTGCGCGGGGAAAGCATCCGCAGTGCCCATGATGTCGGCTGGATTCGCAACCTGACGGTCAACAAGCTGATGCGTGCCGACGTCAAGACGGCCAAGGCGGGGATCAGCATCGAGGCGTTCAAGGAAAGCTTCCCGATCGGCTCAGCCCAGCGCGTGATCCTGGTCGAAGAGAGCGGCAAATATGCCGGCCTCGTACTCGTTCCCGACATCTACGCCAACCTCACCGACACCGCCGACGAGAGCAAGGGCCTGGACGAATTCGTGCGCTACCGAAACGACTTCCTGACGCCGCAGATGAACGCCAAGCAGGCGGCGGCGATCTTCGACAAGACCGAGAGCGAAGCGCTCGCCGTGGTCAACAATCTGGTCGAGCGCACCGTTGTCGGCCAGCTCAGCGAAGCCCACACGCTGCGCCGCTACAGCGAAGAACTGGACCGCCGCCGCCGCGAGGTCTCGGGCGAAATCTAGCCCAACAGGCGATCCAGCCAGCGCTTGTCGAGATGGACTTCGAGCTCGGCGGCCACCTCGTCGAGCGCCTGCTCGACGCCCGCGCGATAGTCGCGACTTTGGCCCGTGAGGCCGAAGCTTGCAAGCAGCCGGGACCGGTAGCCGTCGCTCGCAAAAAGCCCATGCAGATATGTCCCCGCAATCCGCCCATCTGCCGAGATCGCGCCATCGGGCTTGCCGTCGACGATCGCGAAGGGCCGGGCTCGGTCGGCGCCCTCGGTAATCCCGAGATGGATCTGGTAGCCCGAGAGAGCTTCCCCATTCTCGGCCGAAACCGCCACGCTGTTGCGCACCGTCTTCTCCGCATCCATCACGGTCTCGACATCGAGCAGCCCGAGACCCTCGATCTCGCGCACGTTGCCTTCGATGCCAAGCGGATCACGGACCATCCGACCCAACATCTGGTAGCCGCCGCAAATGCCGATGACCCATCCGCCGCGCCTTACATGCGCGGCGAGATCCTGGTCCCAGCCTTGCGCCCTGAAATCGGCGAGATCGGAAATGGTCGATTTCGAGCCTGGAAGGATGATCAGTTGCGCGTCGCCGGGTATCCGTTCGCCGTCGCGAACGAAAACCAGCTCCACATCCGGCTCCGCCAGCAGCGGATCGAGATCGTCGAAATTCGCGATGCGCGGCAACACGGGAACGACGATCTTCAGCGCTCCGGCCTTGCCACGAGCCAGCCGCTCCAGCGCCACCGAATCCTCGGCCGGCAGGCGCGATGCGGCCTTCAGCCAAGGCACGACGCCGAAACAGGGCCAACCGGTAAACTTCCCGACCGCGGCTATCCCGTCGTCGAACAGCGACACGTCACCGCGAAACTTGTTGATGATATAGCCCGAGATCACGGCGCGATCCTCGGCCGAAAGGATCGTATGCGTCCCGACCAGCGAAGCAATCACCCCGCCGCGATCGATGTCGCCAACGAGAACGACCGGCACCCTGGCGCGCGTCGCAAACCCCATATTGGCGATATCACCGGACCGCAGGTTGATCTCGGCCGGCGACCCCGCCCCCTCGACGATGACGAGATCAGCGCCATGCGAGATCGTCTGGAAACTCTGAGTGACATAATCGAGCAGTTGCGGCTTGAGCCGCTGGTAGTCGCGCCCCTTGGCCTGCCCCCAGACCTTCCCCTGCACGATGATCTGGCTGCCGACATCCGATTGCGGCTTAAGCAGCACCGGGTTCATGTGCACCGATGACGGCACGCGCGCGGCCATCGATTGCAGCCATTGCGCCCGCCCGATCTCGCCGCCGTCATCGGCCACGGCAGCGTTGTTCGACATGTTCTGTGGCTTGAACGGGCGCACGGAAATGCCGCGATTGGCAGCCAGCCGGCACAGGCCGGCGACGAGCACCGTCTTGCCGACGTCCGAGCCGGTTCCTTGCAGCATGATGGCTTTGGTCATTGGCACGGCGCTCCAGAAAACTGAACACGGCGTACAACGGCGTTTCAGCCCCGGTCAATCGCAACAAGTCAATCGCAACCGCTCTAAATGCGAAAGCCGCGCTGACCTCGAGGTCGCGCGGCTTGCCGAAATACGCTGGCGCTTTGGCCCATACACGACCAAGCTCACGTTCCCCGGGACGCAGTACCTGATCCGGAGAAGCAGCGGTTGTCCCCCGCCACGTCGCTATTCTTAGCGCCACATCGTTACCGGATGGTTAGTAAGCACTTAACCAAATATGAATTCGGGTCTTTTTGAAGGTTTTGTCGCGGCAACGATATGAGGGCGTTGAGACAGGCTGACGCATGGGCGACAGGTTTCCGCAAGCAAACGCGGTGCATATAAGTCGCCTAAGTCGCCGAAAACGACTCGCCGCGTTCAGCGACGAATGACCGACATGGAGAATGACGATGACATCAGCCCCTTTTCCCGATTCCGAGACGATCGCCGCCAAGTTTTCCGCGCTGGGCGAACAGGACAAGTCCTATCTCGGGCTGATCATGGAAAATCCGGCACAGGACGACAGCCTGCTCGACGGCATCCATCGTCACCTCGACAATGCATCGCGCGCACCGTTCCTGAATTCGCTGAAACTGGAGGCATTCGGAAAGTGGATTGGAGACGCCGCACCGCCGCGTCTCCAGATTCGCCTGATGGAAGCTTCCAAGTCCAGCCAGCATCCCGCTTACGCCGCCTTCCGCAAGGGCTTGACGGCATCGGGCGGGCTGGAGAAAGCCTATCCGCAGGCGAAGATCTGAGCCGACTTACTTCTTGGCTGCGTGATTGACGTTGCGGCCGGCATCCTGCGTGGCGTTGACCGCGTTCGCCGTATCACGACCGACGCCACGGATGGTGTTGGCGCAAGAGGCCAGAGTGAACAGAAGCATGATGGCAGCACCAATCTTTACCGTGGTGGTCATTGTCGGAAATCCCTTGTTAAAAAACCGCTCTCCGCAGCCAGTCCCGCGACTGCTGCGCGGTGATAACGCACTGAACCCATAAAGGTTTCAGGCAGGCATCGCTTTTTTGATGAGTGATATTAGCCAGGCATCGGTCACATGCCGAACTAGCCGTCAGGCGGCGATCGCCTTGGCCTTTTCGCTGAACGCCAGCCGAATGCTCTCGGCGACCGTTTTCATCGGCGCCGTCAACTGCGAGACGGTCAGCAGGCGGATATCGAACGAGCCGAGCTCGGGCAATCCGTCCTGCGCGCCGAGAATCTCCATGTCCTCTCCGACATAGGAGCGCGGCAGCGGCGCGATCGCGAGATCGGACACCACGGCGGCACGCTGCGCCATCGTATGGCCGCTCAGAAACGCGACGCGGAAATCGCGCTTCATCCGTTCAAGCTGCGCAAGCGCCTCAAGCCGCCAGATGCACCCCTCTTCCCAAATGGAGATAGGCAGGGGGTCGCGGCGATGCGCGGTGCCGCATTTGGCGCCGGCCCACACGAGCCTCTCTCGATAAACGATCTCGCCGTCGGTCGGCAGCGGGCGCGTGGCGCAGTTGATCAGCGCCAGGTCGAGCCTCTGCTCCTCCATGCGCTTGCGCAGCCCAAGGCTCATGTCGATGGTCACGTCGACCATGATTCCGGGAAAATTCTCGCTGAAATTCTTCAGAATGCCGGGCAGGATGCGCTCGCCGATATCTTCGGGCGCCCCCAGCCGAACAACACCGCTCAGCTCCGGCATGATGAACCGCGACACCGCCTCATTGGAGAGAGCAAGCATGTTGCGCGCATAGGAGAGGAGAACCTCGCCATGCTGCGTCAGCGACACCGAGCGCGCGTCGCGCAGAAACAGCGTGGCACCGAGCTGCTCTTCGAGCTTCTTGATCTGCATGGAAACGGCCGACGGTGTTCGAAAGACGGCTTCGGCAGCAGTCGAAAAATTGCCGGTCTCGGCGATCGCCACGAAGGTGCGCAGCACATCGTTGTCAAGCAGCGGAATGGGACGGCGAAGCGGCGCTGTCATCATCTCATCTTTCAATTTTCTTGATACATAAGACCATATCATTTTGTTTGATTGAAAGTCAACCGAGGTTCAATCTGGTTGGCATCGGAGCACTTCAATGAAGGAGACAAACCGATGACCACACGAACCCTTGTAGACAGCCTGCGCGACTTCATCGGTCGCCGCCGCATTCTGGCAACGCGACGCGCAGCGATCGAGCAGATCGCGCGCCAGCCCGGCCATCTTGCCGCCGATGTGAACGTGCCGCGCAGGTATACACCGGCAGGCATCACCGTCGTCATCATAAGCGCCATCGGCTGCTGTCGAGACCAGTTAGATGAGATTCCGCCTAAGGCATTGGAAACACCCGAACCGACGCAAAGATTGCGATTCTTCACGTCCGTCACATCGCAAACAGGCTATTTCCACCGGTAGTCGATCCGGCTGAGATATTCTCTCACGGCGTTCCGTTCCCGAACCGATGGGCGGGAGTGCATGGAAGGGATACCGGCTTGATTGAGCCGGTAGAATATCGCGGCAGTACTGGTTACGGGATGATTATTAGATTCTAGGCACCTTAGGGTTTCAGCGGCGCATACGTGTGCCAAGCGGAACTGGCAGAGCGCGGAGAACTTGATCCCCCCGGAGGGCAGCAGCCCACTGGTCACCAGCGTAGAGACTTCATGCTCGGATATTCCGAGATAAAACCCCGCATCGACACTGCGCATCACGGCATTTTCTGTCCAAGATGATTTTTGCGGACTGGCAATCAAACGACGCAGTGCCTCGATATCGGTCACACCGATCCTTCGCACGAGCGGCTCCTTCCCGTCCTCAACCTGTACGGCAAGCTTACCCTCGAGAATTCCCTGGAGTATTGACGGCCACGGAACCCTACCGTCGCTTAAGCAGGTGGCTAGGTCGTAGAGCGATGCAGCCCGCGTAAATGACTTTTTGCATCGCGAAAGTAAGTTTGTGTAAAGATCCGAGCTCGCGGTTCTGGAGGGACGAAGATATCTGGCCACATGGTGGTCTGGGCACAGGGCGAGTCCTTTCTCATAGAGGTGTATCAGCTCGATGAACGGCAGCCCGGTTACTTTTGCTTCGCTTCGGATAAGGCGGGACTTCCGAACGAGTACCGAGACGAAGAGAAGACGCTCCTCGTCAGTGCGCGTGTCAAAGCCTCCTAAAAGCGTCGTAGTGGGATGGGACCTTCTGAAGCGCGCCGTGCGTTCGTCAGTTCCCTTATCTGCACGCGGCGTCGGCCGAATTCCCGAGCTTAACTGGTTACGTACCATCTTGATAAAATCGGTGCCGAATAGCTTCTTCAACGCGGCCATCTCACCCGAGATCGGATGTCGAGGACCCCGCTTCATGTAATAGGTGGGGTGCCTCCAGATATCGCGAACTTTGTCTGCGATCTCCATCACTCCGCCCGGCCAACAACGCACGGCCGCCGTGGCCGTGTGAAGGCTGTTGGCGGAAACCGAAGTCGCTCCCTTGCTGCCATCAGCCTCGTCGAGCAGTCTTCCGATCAGTGCAATGAATTCAAATATCTGGCCTCTCTCCACGATCCTAAGGTCAGGATGGAGACTCCTAGCGACGTCCCGCTTCGTACCGAGGCCCGGATCGATCAATGCACAAGCGAAATCCAGGTTTTCAAAGCTTTCAAGCTGAACGAGTCCTTGCGGATAGTCGCGAAGATCTACGACGCCCGTGGAGGAATCGCCCAGATCGGCACAAGCGTGACAAAAGCAGAGACCTAAATTAGAGCCGAAGGTGAGCTTGACGTCGCAGATGGGGCACCGGTCTAAGAGGTACTCGCGGTTAACGGGATCAAAACAGAGCGGCAGGACTGACCATATCGCCTTCTGGTATGGTGACTGGGCCAAGAACCTGGGTGAAACCCGTCGATGTCGGGCAAGACTGGACGTCCTAATCGGAGTGCCGAAGAAGGAAGCTACGCCGTTTGACATCTTGCCGCATCTAAGGTTCCCTATGTCTGCCTCGCCCTTGGGAGTTCCAAGGAAATCGGCGATCGTCTGATCATCGACGGAGGGGGTGAGGAAACTGTGGTGAGAGAAATGCAACTTTCGAAGTTGCGGGGACATAAGCTGCCAAACGGGCAAGGACTGCTGGTATCCATTCCGGATCGTTGCCCGTAGAAACAGGTCGGCGAGTCCTTCTCCTGGCAGAGGCGCGACCGGCACAGCAAGCCGTCGCCCGACAAGGTCCCGACGTCGCATGGCTGCTTCAGCAGAGTGCTCGACCGGATGGCCCTGTAATTCGCCTTGGTAAGAATTACGCTGCTGGAATGCGATCTTGTTCATCTAAGCTCCTCACGTGGTAAGACAGGTGAAAGGACGCGCGACACGGGCCCGAGAGGAACCGCGGGAGATGAAGCAGTCATTGCTTACGGACAATGCGCGGCAATTTTGCCCGGCGATCATCGCGGGCAGGTCATGTGGCGTCCGCCCTCTATAGGATCGAAGCCGGGAAGACGCGAGCCATCCCGGTGCGCGACCAAAGAGAGATGGTTCGGGCTCCAAGTCGCGGCACCCCCGAGGCCAGTAGAACGGGCCGGGGTCTTATTAGATCTTCGCGGTTCAGTAGGATTGCGAGGTCCCCGATCTCGGTCGTGAACATCCATCGATGACGGAAGGCGGCAAGGTCTTTGCCGGTGGCCTTTTCAGGCAGAACAGCATGCTCGACGAGGTCGCTTACTACCCGGCGAGATTTGCCAAGCGCCTCCGAAAGCTCGCCACACGTAAGCGGCACTTCATCGATCGCGGAGCCATCATCCTCCCGCGTGAGAAATCCGAAATCTGCGTCCTGAACGCCCGCGAACTGGAGCCGCCGCACGAAAGCACTCCGGCCTGGCAGGAGCTCCAGGCGAAGACGCCCATCCATGCTCGCTCGAAGAATCTGGCTCCATCTACGTCCATTGAGGTTTACTGCAGCGAAAGCCGCGGACCAGACGGGCATTCCACATTCGCGTGTCCTGCTCACCGCCGACACGGCGTCGACTGTGTCGACGATCGAAACAACATCTTCAGAACGAACGGTGAGCAGACCTCCCAACAGTGGCTGCAGCTCGGGTAGCAGACCATCCTCGAACAGATCGACCAGGTAGGGGATTGGAAGTCCGAGGCCAACAGCTATTCGCTTGGCGTCACCCGACTGGCGTAGTAGGAGAACTGCTGCTTCCCCAGTTGTTATCGCTTGCCTCGTGCTCAGCAGCACCCCAACCTCGGATGCCGTATTTTTCATCGTCCCCGGCCGTATGACCTTGCTTGGGGATCCTCCGACAATAGCCAGCACGCGCGCCTGTTGGCGCCGGTCGCGATGCTTTTTCAGCATGGCCCGCATCTGCACAGAGAGTCTCCGCCCATAATGCAGCCGCTCTAAAGGGCCCTCCTTCCCCGAAGATTTCTCCTCGGCATGTCGGTCGAGAAGGTCATGGAAGCCCAAGGGCCACTCCATGAGCGCGCGGGCGGCCTGCTCGACCGATCTCGTTCGAATGGCACCGCCCCAGCCTGCAGGCCGTTCGTCCAGTACCGAAGCAATCTCGATCGATAGCTGAAAGACGTCGCCGGGACCCTTGTCCGCCAGATCGGCATGCAAGGGACGACGGTACGACGGTGCGGCAGGATCAACCAGACTCGCCTCGAACGCGATGGCTTCATCATCCGCTACGTCTGCCGACGGCTGCGGAAAGTCTGGGAGATATACCCCTCCGCGAGACGGATCTCCGGCTGCGGGACACCGATCGCAGAACGCTGGCCCGAACGTACGTCGCCATCCGAGGGCATGGCTGCACCGGGGGCAACGATCCAGGAGCATCTCCATGGTCTTCAGGTCGAAGTCAAATGGTCGGAGAGACCACACCGCCTCCTGTCGCCCGAGCTTCCGCAAGGACTGCGGGGCCACGCGCCGACCTTTCGTCAGGTGGCTCCGCCGAATATTGAGACCGAAATAGCGAACCCAGTCCTTGCCCGCGAAGCCCTTGTTCGCAAGCAGTGCCTTCGCGGTTTCGGCGTCCTTACGGATACCAAGTACGTCGACGAGCCTGTTGACCTCTTCGATCGACCCCTCGTTCAAGGACGCGAGGCTGCGGAACGATCGTACCCTTGCAAGCTCGATCACGATTCCGGTGTTTCTGAAGGCGTTCGCTCCTACGGCTCTGAAGGCCGCCTCCCGAAGACCCTCTTCGGCAGCGAGGTCGACCGGTACGGCGAGTACCGCACCGATCGCCTGGGCCCGCTCTTCAAAGTACCTCACTGCGGCGCCGCAATCATCAACCACTGAGACTTCAGACATGGGCGACCGTCCCGGCTTCTGCGTCGGCATTGCTCTTCTGCTTCGATCGAACGAATGGATTGTAAGTGCAGAGCTTATTGAACATCGTGTATTCATCGGCGGCGTCGGAAAGGTGCCGCCACTCCACCCTTGCCGCACCCTCCTCGTATGCCAGACGGGTGGCGACGGCGACTAGGTTGGTAGTGTGGCCGTAAAACCTGCCGGATGCCTCGAACAGCGCGGCGACGACGGTCGGTTTCATGAAGTTGCTGCGTTCGGGAAAAATACCGAGCTTCTTCAGCTCGAGGCCCAGGCGCCCGCAGTATTCCTCGTAGCTCTTGTAATGGTCTGCGTTGCCCGAAACGAGCGGACCGAGAAACAGGCGCTCCACACATCTGGCACGGATTTGGAGATCGCTGAACACCTTCTTCTCCGCTTCGATCGTGCCGGTGAACACGATCGGGCACCCACCGAGGAGGAAATCCTTCAGGGTGTTGTGAACGCGAGTGGCTTCGGTGTGCATGGTCTTGCTGGATGATCCGATCTTCAGATGGTTCATCTCATCAAAGATCAGAAGTTCAGTCGCAAATTCCCGTATGTACGTCAGTATCCTCTGTTTCTTCTGACCAAGATTGCCTTTGCAAGGTCTTGGGTCGCCGAACGCCCGGAGCAGGTCTTCCAGCAAGGACATCAGGGTGGCGGCTCCGGAGACCTCGACGTAAATGACCTTGCGCTGTAGTCGCGCGACGACGCCCCGTGGCGTGTCGGGGGGGAAGAGGCCGATTTCGTAGCAGTAGTCGACTACGCGGCCGTTGACGTATGACGTGGCGATCTTCGTCTTACCAGCCTGCGTGCCGGCAAACAGCGACGCGCATTTGGCCTCGCCTCCGAAAAGGTCCCCGCCGATGATTTTCCGTCGCGTTTCCCGAAGCCTGTCGAAGCATTTGTGCGCCTTCTGAAGGAATACGTGCTCCAGGCACATGACATTGGTGAACAGGTGGTCGAAGTCAGGAACGGACGAGCCGAGTTTCATGATTTCATCTCCGGTGTCTGTTGAAGAGAAGGTACGGCGCGCCGGCCGTACCTTCGGTCAGTAGCCGTAACGGCGTTCAAGTTCGTCCAGGAGCGCCTCGTCCTCGTCCGCGCCGAATGCGGTCATGGAATAGTCGTCCCTGAGGACCAGAGGTTCGACCGACGGGAGGTCGACTTCCGAACTTTTCGAAGCGGGTTTACGGTTCCCCTTTGGCTTTCTGCCCTTCTGTGCAATCAGGGGATCGACGCGGTCCTTGAGCGACATTGCCATCGGGATGCCCTTAGGCCGCTGCCGGCCGTCGATAGAGGCCTCCGCCTTGAGGTCGAGGACCATGCCTCCCGGCCCGAGGCTGAGCTTCTCCTTTCCTTTCAGAACGCGGATGACATTCTTGCCGTCCCCGTGGGTGGCGTTGGCGAGGATAGTCTCCAGCTCCTTCTGGTACTCCCTGCGCGCTTCCGACTTCTCCTCGCGGGTATGGAAGAGCTTGTTCTGACGGCGCTCGTAATCCCGTACGCCGTCGGCGAAAGCGAACGACACTGGGTTGTCGCGATGGAGCTCGTCGGCATTGTGAAGTTCGATGATGCCGCCGCTGGGTCCGTCAATCACGACAGCAATGCTGGACGTGTCCATTTCCTGCCAGATGAACTGAACGGGGAAACGGCTGGACTGTCCCGGCTTGCCACTTCTCAGAGCGGAATTTCGACCGGCCAGTATGTTGAGTATCATCGTCGTGATACCTGGGTCGTGGTATACTTGGCCGCGGAAGTTCACGCCGTCCGCCCCGATGGTTCCTTCCTCGTAGCGGCCAAGCAGCAGCTTGTACGCTCTGGCGTCGTCGACTGTGGGACGATCATGCTCGGCAAGTCCTTCAGCCCACTTCCTGGCAGGCGCCATTCCGATTCCGTCATGCTCGTCGAGGTGGTACTCCATTATGCGATGGGCGACGAGCTGGGAGATCGACTCGACGCTGAGCGCGGCGCTCGCACGTGCGTTGTATTCCGCGGTAGCCTCGTCCTTTTCCAGCGGTATGCCGCCGGGCAGTGTCCGTAAATGCCCGTTCATGGTGGCGTTGAGGCGCTCCACCCACGGCTTGAACTCCGGAGTGTATATCGGCGCCAAGGTGACCTTGAAGCCGGCCGCATCGCCGACCGTCTTGACGGTCTTCTGGAAATGGGCCTTCGCGTTGTCGAGCACCACGTTGTAGAAATTGCCAAATCCGTCGGTCGCGCCCTTGTAGACGCCGAATCTGTCGATCCACTCGATCTTCGGACTGATCACGTGCCGCAGGCAGGCCATTAGGGTCGCGATACACGGCGGATCGAACGTGATGATGAAGCCCACTACCATTCTGCTGTACAGATCTATGGCCCACACGATCCAGGGCCGTTTTAGCACGATGGCCGTCGTACCGTCGAGGTTTACTCGTTCGATGGCCCAGACCGGGGCGAGGGTCTGGTCGAGTATGATGGTCTCCAGCGGAGCTACAGGCTCGAGGCTTGTTCCACGTCCCCTCAGACGTCGGCTAGCCTCGCGCTTCCCATACTTCATCGTAAGAGTCGCCTGGCACCGCGCCGAATTGATCCAGTTGGTCAATGTTTGAGGGCAAGGAGGCTCTAGGTTCCATTTTTCATTCAGTCGCCCCTCCTCGGTCTGCAGCCATTCCTTCAGGCGAGGATAGAACCTGTCGTCGAACCATCCATGGGCGTCGAGGTATCGGAACAGCGCGACGCGGTAGAATTCCCCCACCATGGCTTCGCCAAGCTCGTAAACCCATTCTGGAAACCTTGTCTTCTTCCTCGCGCTTCCGGTCCTACGCATATACAACGCGATGGTCCGCCGGCCTCGCTCGCCGATCTTTATGGACTTCCGAATGCAACTGGGGGACGGTAGCTCCGTGAAGCCCGATTCCTTTGCGGCGTCATAGAGCGCCGCAATGAAGTCTCTGAGTGACTGCTCGCCCCTTGAAACAGGGTCCGCATCCCACGCCTGCACATAGAACAAATTGCGGCCGGCTCGCACAAGATCTCTCTTGCGCACCTCCCACTGCTTCAGTTCCGCCATGCTCATCGAGGTCTTTTTGGGAGCCTCGTGGAACGCCTTGATCTCCGCGACGGTCAGGACGCGGATCGCCTTTCCCTTCTTGAGGGTGCGGATCGCGCGCCCAGTCGCCTGAAGAACCGCGAGGTCGAGCCGCGCGATATGCCTAATGCTATCATCCGCGACGTTGCGGAGCACGACCGGGTCGGCCTCGGCATCTTCCTCGACGCTGAAGATGCCGGTTACCTTTCCCCCAGCCATCAAGTTGAAACGATCGCCAGTAGAGAGATCCAATCTCATTGGCGGCCTCCTTCTTCAACCTTTACACACGGCGACAGCCCAGAGCGCAAGCGCCGGCTCTCCGCCTTAGTGAGGAACCGATGAAAGTAGTTCGTGCCGTACTTGTCGACGTAGTCTTGCAGCCCGCAAGCCTTCCTGGCGGGGGCGAGCCGCATTATTTCCCGATCCATTTGAGCGCGCGCGTCTGACGCCGCCTGCGTATGATGTGGAAAATGCATGGCCCGGCGACCGTAGAGGCTGAGCGACAGAGAGATTACCTCCGCTGGATAGGACCGACCATCGACGCACGATTTCAGCAGGACGCGTCGGCCGCCCTTAAGAAGCTTGACCACTAAAAACGGAGCCTCCGCGCTTTGCTCGATAAAGACAATCAAATCGCCCTTTGAAAACTCTTCGATCATTCCTGCTCTCCTCTCATCAAATAAACAGTCGCTGCGGGATCGATCCCGCCCTGAAGGTCCACAGACACTAGCTGGCGGTAGTGCAGGCCGTGGAGCTTGGCGCGGCCGTAGGCGCCGCCCCCCAGCGCCCGCTCCAGCACGTCGCGGGTCGAGACGAGTCCGGTGCGGAAGGCAGAGCGGCATGCCAGTAAATCGAACTCGTCGATGGCGACGTTCTTTCGCCAGTCCATGAGCCTTGCCGTCCGAGCGAAGCTCGACGTGAGATGGGCCGACGCCCGTATTTCGAAGAAGTGAAATCCCTTTCGCGAGTAGACTTCCTTCGCGAACTCGAGCTTTGCGCGGTAGGCCTCGTCTTCGTCGCGAGAATCGACATCGGCTTTGATTTCGATGATCACGGTCTCCCACTCCCGCTCTGGGAGACGATGCGACGTCGGAGCGGCGACGGCCTCGATAAATCTCGCTCCGGACCTTAGATCATCGACAAAAGACGGATCTGTCCGCAACATGAGATCCGGGAAATAGATCAGATCCCGCCCCCTGTTTCCCCGGACCTTGATCTCCATCCGATGAGGCTGCGCGAGGACGTAGTGAACCCGGCTTGAAAGGTCTGCGAGCTGCATCGCCCGCTCTTCAAGCTGGCTGTCCCAAGGCATCGCGCGGAACCCGGACTTTACGACGGGCAGAAATCCGGTCGGCCGTGTCTTGGCTCCGTCGATGATGGTCCGGATCGGACCGCCATTTTCTGCCCAGACCAGGGTGGCGACCGGACCCGGACTGTAGGTGGCCCGGCGGGTCAGCGGGTACGGTTCCTCCGTCCCGACCGGTCGAATCGCCGGCCTCTCCGTTGCAAAAGCTTTTAATGGATCGAACATTATCATAGTGGCTCCGGATTCCGGGCCGCCCTGCAATTCCAGGAGCAGACCAGGACTGTTGATGGGCGCCGGAAACGCGGCGATACCGAACTCATGCCCGTCGGAGGTAAGACTTGGCGACGACGAGTAAGTCTCCGCGCCCGATTAGGCACGAAGGTCCGGCTGCAAGACCGGATTGACGAGCGCGAAGAACCCAATGGCGCGAAGGATCCCCTTCGCGCTCCAAGATGGCTGCGCGTATTCGGCGTTTTCTGGCTACTGTGTATAGTTGGGCATGCGAGTTTCTCCAGTTCTTGCTAAACGCATGAGGAACGCATGGGCACAGGGTCGATACGCTGCCAGGCTAGCATTGGCACCAGCCTCGGCGACGCCCTATGCAGAAAGATATGAACAGGAATCTTGCCCAGACGACCGGAACGCGTAAGCAGAAACGTTTTGGATCCGGCGGCGCCGCCAATGCACTTCCGTGGCGGCGTCGCCGAGCGATGTACAGGTGGAAGGACGGCCACTCGCCCGGAACGAGAGCGCGCGGAAGCTAAGCCAACCCGGCTAAGCCCTGAACGCGGACACCCCGCGCGTTTCGTCTGCCGGCACACTGAGGAATTACTGACTTAGTTAATGTCCCGCGGGGCCACCGGATACAAGGCGGCTCCCGCACTAGGTCAACTTGCCGAGAGGTCCCGGCTCCCGGCCGTCGACATCTATGCTATCGGTCCTCGAAAGACGGTCGCCTCGATATGCTGCAAAAAATTCCGCGAAGGACTACGTCCATTTCCTCGGATGTGGTTTCGTCGTCGCGCTCGAGAATGGCGACGGCTACAGGTCTGTTGCTATGCTTCATATGATTTCACCAGGTTGCCTGGGGCAGACGCTGCGCGTCTCCCATGTTGATCCGAGCTCGGCGGGCGACGAACATCGCCAGTCGGGGCAGCAAGGGCCGAATCAGTTGCGCGCCGATGTTCCGGACGCGGCGATCGAAGACGGTTTTCAGGATTTGGGAGCATCAATAACTGCAACGAGGGCCGGTCGATCGGCTCAAGCGCCGTTAGGTATGTAGCAATAGGGAGAGAAATCGCTTGAACGCGTCCCTCTCGCCTCTTCTCCCGTTGATTCGTTTGGGAGACCGCGCTATTTATAAATCATCTCGTTTTCCTTTGTGACGAGTGTGGTTGGTTCGTTAGTCTCGAGGTCAACCACTTGATTAAAACGGACCGTGTTTTGCAGGCATGGTCCGTTTTCATTTCGCCGACTTCCGCTCCTCTTGGGACTTCGCATCTTTCGACGTGCGCATTGATGCATGACCGTCGCGAGAATCCAAGTGCCACCTCGAAAATACACTTTCTGCGGTAGCCGGACATTTATTCCATTAGTGGCGTGGAAGACGCGGAGGCTCCTTGGCGTTGTCTCCATGAGGCAGCACTGACGGCACTCGGGTGCCCGGCCGAAACGGTCTACACCAGACATATCGTGTGCCGGCCATGAAAGACGCGGCCCTGTCTCCCGCCGTTCGGATCCGCGTCGGCAGATGGCCTTCTACCCGTGATACGCGAATCCTTGTTCCAGCAATGGCCTCCAAGAGGCCCTCAGGGCCTTGGAGTCCACCTAACATATTGGGTGATTTCGGCAGCAGGCTTCTCCAAGCCCTGACTAACATAAATACCAGGACGATCCTGACCGCGCGCGTGAATCCTTTCTACGTAGCCCGCGGCAAACCACTCGAATCCTTGCGGATCCGGGGAAGTTCCCGCCTCCTAGGCGAAGCCGAGCGTGGCTTGTGGCAAGCCTCCCCGGACTTGCAATACAAGCTATTGCCCCTCGACGCGAGAGCGTACTCGCGTTCGCGCCGGGCTCGCAGCGTCTAACGACGCGATGGTTTATTACAACCTGTACGGATACACGCTTTTATGATGCGATCTGCCGAAGACAGGCTTTGTGATCAAGCCCAGGGGCCGTTTTACTAGAATCGGTGCCGACTCGCTCCAGGCCGTGGAACGGCTAGCGGCAAGGCGCGAAACTGGCCCAATCAAGATGACGCTCGCTCTCTCGTGATATTTCTGAGGCCGGCGAACAATCCATCATGGTCGTCGTCAGGCTCCGAAAGGATATTTCAAATGTCCAAGATCACAGACGGCCTGATCGATCGACGGAAGGACGCCCTAATCGCCCCGAGCGGTCCCGGCCTTACTGACGATTCCAGCCAACCGATCGAGGCGACCGACGAGGAGGTAATCGTGTCCGCGCCAAGCTCCGAGACGATGTCCGCGAGAAGGTGAAGAATGAAATCGACGAGCAGGTCGAGAAGCCGCAGCGCGGATCGGCGTGAGCCGATGCCAGGAGCGTTCACATCGATCAGCATATTCGCTTTCGACCTCGACGACCGCGCACAGCCCATTCAAGCCTGGGAGACGGTCGTCGACTGGGACGAGCCGGGTGCCGTCGAGGAAGCGAAGGAGCTTGCCAAGAACCACGCGGGAACTCTGGTAGTCAAACGGGAAGGACGTCCCGCGGTCGGCGACTTCGACTGGCCAGCGAGCCATTGTCCTTCGCCTGCGGTCATGTTTCCCACCATCGCAGCGATGACATCCAGACCATATGGCTTCGGGACGAACACGGCGTCGCCAGGGAATTCTTCCGGCCGGAGGCGGTGTCCGCCCGATGCGATGATGACCGGCACGTGCATGTGTGGGTCACTGAAATCATTTTCGCGAGATCGAGGTCGTTCAGGCCGCCGGGCATGTCGACGTCCGTGACGACGGCGTCGACGTTGCGCTGCCCGAGCATGGCCACGTCTTCGAGGACGTTCGCAGCCTCGACCACCTGGTAGCCTTCATCGAAAAGCGTGTCGGCAAGCATCATCCGGATTAGGATCGGCGCTCCTCGACGATCGTTTCCTGCGCTGTCCGCGGTCGTTCTTCAATGGCGGGCACGAATGAATGCCGGCGCAAATTGACGGTCTACCTTCATACAAACCCACTTATCTGTGGAGAAGTCATAAGCCACCTATTGCCGAGGTTGCATTAGTAGATCAATTTGCACCCGGAGCAACAGGGTGCGCTGGTGGGGTACGAAATAGACTTCCTTTCTGTCGGCGACAGTAACGGCGACGCCATCTGCATTCGCTATAGCACGCCGTTACTCGGTTACAACATCCACATCACCGATGGGGGATACGCCGATACCGGGCAACGGATCATCGATCACGTAAACCAGTACTATGGCAGAGGTTCGTGCATCGCCAACGTGGTACTTTCCCATCAGGACGGCGATCACATTGCTGGTCTTATTCCGGTCGTCCGTCATCTCGACGTCGGCGCCCTATGGATGAATCGGCCCTGGCTTTACGCGGCCGAGATCCTGCACGCCTTTCACCGTAATTACACTGTCGAAGGTTTGAAAAGGGCAATTCGAGACGCCTATCCTCTCCTGGTGGAATTAGAAGAAACCGCACTCTCCAAAGGCATCCCGGTCTACGAATCCTTCGCAGGTCAATGGATTGGCAACTTCCTCGTCCTTGCGCCAACTAGGGAGCGATACCTCACTTTAATCCCTCAATTCGACCGGACGCCTTCCAGCTACGCGAGGCCGGTGAAGGGAGTATTCGGGAAGCTTTTTGAGGCAGCGAAGAATCTCGCGAGCTTCTTCGAAACGTGGACAACGGAAGCGTTGCAGGAGAACCCCTCACCTACATCCGCGTCGAACGAATCTTGCGTGGTACAGCTTGGCATCTTCGATCAGAAAACCGTGCTGCTGACCGCCGATGCGGGGCCGGCGGCGTTGGCCGAAGCCGCCGATGTTGCGCAGGCGCTTGGCCTGCTTCGTCCACCGGCGTTCGTGCAGGTGCCTCACCATGGAAGTCGCCGGAACGTGACGCCTTCCGTTTTGAACCGTTGGCTTGGGCCGGCCGTCCCGGAGGGTTCCGTGAACAGGGGAACCGCATTTTGTTCGGTGGGCGTAAACAAGCCTGAATATCCTAGAAAGCGTGTCTCGAATGCGTTTCTCCGGCGCGGCTATCCGGTCTACAAAACCGTTTCCGGCGGATGGATCAGACACGCCCACGACATGCCGAACCGCGAAGGCATTCAGCCTATCAACCCAGTGGCCTTCACGAGCTGGTACGAGGAGTAGATGGACTTCCTCGACGGATATGTGGTTCGCGCCCGCCTTTTTCCGGCGATGCTGGCCGTCGCTCCCGCACTCGTCTTCCTGCTGGTGATGGTCGGAGGCAACTATGAGAATCTTGGGTTGCCCGAAGCCCTCATCGCCGTGACTGTGGCCGTCTTGTTTTTCGCCTTCGCCGACATCGCCAGGCGGTTCGGACGTCGCGCGGAACGTAAGCTTTTCGCCACATCCGGGGGACGACCATTTCCGACCGTTCTTCGTCATCGCGACAAGTCGATCAACGTGCGCTCGAAGGCTCGTTACCTTGACTTCCTGTCTAGGGAACTGGGTGAAGAAGCGCCGACCGCCGCCCAAGAAGGGGCGAACCCCGCTGCTGCCGACGAGTTCTACGTGTCATGCGGGGACTTCCTACGTGAGAGGACTCGTGACCAATCCAGATTCAGTGTGCTGTTTGCAGAGAATGTCTCGTATGGTTTCCGACGAAATCTCTACGGGCTGAAATGTCCGGGTCTTCTTTTGAATGCAGTCGCCGCCGCTGCAAGCTTCTGGCTCATCTACAGAGCATCCGGTGCAAACCTTTCGATATATGGCGTCGTCCTCGTCGTCTCGGCGATCCACGCGTTGTACTTCGTCGCGGGCGTGACACGCGAATCCGTGCTCGACGCTGGCCATCAGTACGGGCGGCAGCTCGTGCTTTCATGTGAAGAACTGCAGCGAGCGGCAGCTTGACGCCACCCCTCGACAACGACACGATCGTGGCGCCGTCTTCTCTGAAGGAAGCAAACGTGGATGATCAGTCGACCCACTCCATCGTCGTTTTAGCTCGCGAGTGGCAAAGGATTCAGGAAGTGTTCGCGGAAGTGGCGATCAATGTCCGACGATACGTGGACGATGCGCGCTCCCGCCTACCAGTTGACCCTGAGACCGAACTTTCCATTCCACGCGTAGTTGTCTCCGTCGAATGTCGTACTGAAGTTCAAGTTCCCATAGAGCGAAGTCTTCTCCGATATCTGCCTCGTCGCTCCGACGCCGATTTCGATCCATGTCTCGTTGAGATCGGCCGAAAAAGGCACGAAGCCGTTGGCCGATGAAATGTCGGTCTGCGCCTTGGCAGTGAACTCGTGCCAGAGGTTCACCCTGCCCCAAACAGTCGCCAGCCGCGCCGCTTCCGTCGCGGTCGCCTCTTCCGCCTCCCACGTGCGGGCGACGCGGGCGCCGATCCGACCCGCAAGCGAGTTCAGATTGTCGTAACGCACGTCGGCCGCGCCATCGTTGAAACCATCCATATGGATTGTCTGCCATATGAGCTGTGCCTGCGGCTCGAGCTGCCAGCCGTCGCCCAGATCTAAAGGATAGCCTCCTTCCAACGAAGCGGCGAACCCGAAGCCGTCGATGCTCTGATCCGGGAAGCCGATTGCGGTGGCGCGGTTCGAGTGGGTGGTCATGTCGTACCACGTACCCTGAAGTACGCCGTCGAGGTACCAGCCATTCTCGCCGAACCTCGTCCAGTAACCGCCCAGGGAGAAGGCGTCGAAGTCGTTGCGGCCCGCATCGCGTGTCGTCGTCAGCAGGTTCTGCGTGACGTCCATGCGGCCGTGCCCGTAGGCGAAGTACATCCCGGCGTGGTCGGTGACGCCATCCTCCTCGTCGCGATAGAAGTCCATCCCGCCCTGCATGGCCCCGAAGCGGTAGTCGAATTCCGGCGCGCCGTCATATACGCCGCGAGCGTCGCCGTCGCGATGGCCCCAATGGCCGATGCCGCGGAGCCAGACGCCATTGAACTTCTCGTCTTCGCCGATGTCGGTCCGCCCCTTGAGCTGCTCCTCCTCGCCCACGCGCTCATGCAGGGTGTCGATGATATGCCGTCCGTAGATCGCGGCCATTGAAGGAACGGCTGCATAGAGCGAAACTTCCGGACGGTAGATCGGCGTCGGATCAGGCGGTCCGGCGAGTTCCGAGCGGAGATACCAGTTCTGCGGGCCGCTGCCGTCGACGCTGCTGCGGAACAACAGATAGTCGTAGGGGCCGGCGGCGACCGGCGCGAGCAGATTAAACGCGCCAGGATCGGTCACACCGCCGTTGATCGCGTCGACGACGAGGATGCCGTTGCCCGTGGTGAGCGCCCCGCCGCCGGTCGTGTTGGAGATGATCAGGCCGCTCGCTCCCGTCGCCGACCCGCCGTCGATGATCAGCCTGTCGGAAGGCGAGCCATCCGTGTCGAGATAGGTGTTGAGACCGATGTTGCCGTCCTCGCCTACATAATCCACCACGGTCAGCGTCATGTAGCTCGACAGCAGCGTCGGATCGCCGGTCGGCGCGGAGAACTGGATGAGGCTCGGATCGTTGAGCAGGCTTGTGACGTTGGAGCTACCGGTCATGTACCAGACGCTGTCGTTGCGCATCATCAGGTTGGAGACGCTGCCTACGGCGGTGAAGGCGGAACCCGTCACCGTCGAGCCGTCGAGGGTGACGTCGGCCAGACCTGGAACGACGGGAAGCGCCCCTGGGGGCGGCGGCAACGGCGTTGGAAACTCGAGGCCTTCCGGATCCTGGACACCCTCGGGACCGGAGTCGGGTGCAGCCAACGGCGTGAAATCGGCGATCGTCGCGACCCGCAGCCATTGGGGACTGCCACCAACCACCGAGTTCGTCAGCGTCACCTCTCCCACGCCGCCAACCGCGATAGCCGGACCGGAGACGTTTCCAAGTCGGCTGTCGTCGAAGTTGGCTCTGGAGACGAAGCCGCTCGCGCCCGCGACATACAGCGCGTAGGAATTCGCACCGGTCGCGCTGATCTCGGATCCGACGCCTGTGACCAGTCCTCCGGCGTTGGCAAGGGCGCCATGAGCGTTCTCTCCTGTCGTGACGACGGACGTATTGGCGATGTTGACCGAGCTGCCGTTGTCCCGCGCATGCAGGCCCATCGACCCGTCGCCTTCCGTGAGTACCGACGACGCGCCGGCGTCCACGGTCGCCGAGCCGATCGACCGCAGACCGTCCGACGCCGCGCCGTGGGTCGTCAGCGAGGTGTCGGTGAGATCGATCACCGATGGGCCGACCAGGAAATGCTGGCTTGCGAGAGCGCCGTGTGAGAGCGCGCCGGTGGTATCGATGACGAGCCCCCGCCCCGTGATGCCTGCGCGGAACTGCGCCCCGGCCTGCTCCACGGTAGAAAACAGCCCGCTTGCCGAGTCGCCCGCAGTACGGATGGCGTTGCCGTCGAGAATGACCGCGCCACCGTCGTCCGCGACCACGCCGAAGCCGAGCGTGCCGGACGTCGTCACCGAAGTTCCGATCGCCGTCAGACGCCCATCTGGATTGCGGGCCGCCATGCCGTTGGCGTAGGTGCTGACCCGCACCGGGCTTCCAAGGGTGGTGACCGAACCTCCATTCAGAACGACGTCGCTATTGCCGTCGGCGAGCACGCCCATCGAGTTTTCGTCTCCGGTGGTAAGAATGGTCACGTTGTCGCCGATGATGCTGCCATTGGAGGCGTAGAGACCGGCTCCGTTCAGGCCCTCCGTCAGGATTGTAGTGTCCGTGATGGCCGCCGCGCCTCCGAGAGTGACCCTGATGCCGTACCCGACGTTCCCTTGGGCGCGGACGGTCGAGCCGACGAGGTCGAGCGTCGATCCCGTTCCGAGCACGAAGACGCCTGCGGATCCGCGCGAAAGGATGTCCGATGACGATATCTCCGCCCGGCCGCCGTTCTGCACCACCGCCGCGGCTATACGATTGCCGCTGAAGTCGATGCTGCTCGAACGAAGCTGGATGAGCGAGCCGGCGTCGTCGACAGCCATGCCGACGCCACGCGCGCCCGTCGTGGTGATCGTCGTGCCATCCACGATCAGACGGCCACCCGTCGTCGCGCGCAGGGCGGCGGACGGATCAGCGTCGCTCGACGCCGTACTGGTCGTCGTTATCGTGCTCCCGGAAAGGGTGACGAGCCCTCCGTTCTGAGCTCGTGCAGCGTTCGCGAGGAGGCCGGAGGTGGAAAGCGTCACCCTCGTCCCTTCGATGCTGCTGCCTCCCCCGTCGGCTATGAGCGCATGGCTGCCGGTCAACGGCGCCGTGGTGGTGTTCGCCCCCGTAGTGGTCACGAAGACATCCGTCAGCTTGGCCTGCCCTCCGGCGACGGCCTGCACGCCGAAGGACCCGCGTGAAACTGTGGAAAGCGTCGACCCTTGAAGCAGAAGCCTGCTGGCCGATCCCGTCGCGGTCGCCGCATGGTTTCCAATACCGTTGACCCCGCCCAGGGTGGCGACTACGGCGTTACGGAAGTCTATTGTGCCGCCATTGCTTGCGATGACCGCCAGGTTGTCGCTTGCGGTGGCAGCTCCAGCCCCGAGGGAGATCGTGGTGCCGTCTCCGGAAATCACGCTGCCAGTTCCGTCGGATATCGCGCCTCGCTGGCCTGTGGCAGCGGTGGTGAGAGTGCGGATCGTCGAGCCTCCGAGTTCCACCGCTGCGCCAGAGAGCGCCTGAGCGCCGACGAACGTCCGAGGTGCGACGCCCGGCCCCAGATTGATGGTGACGCCCTGAGCAGTTATTGCGCCGCCAGGGTTGCGGGCGTCGAGGCCCGGCGTCGCGGCATTCAGAACGGTGATGGTGATGCCGGAGGCGACGGTGCAGCCGGTCCCGTTGACGGATACTGGCGTCGGGCAGGCCTGCGCGACGGCCCGGTCGGCACCAGTGAATGGAATAAAGGCAGCGAACAATGCGAGCGCCGCCACTCCCAAAGAACGTCCTCTCGCAACGACCCGTTCGAACATGACGATTCCCCCGTTCGATCCACCGACGGGAACTGCGCCACAAAACTCGCGGATTAGGAAGCATGTAACAGTAACAACGCAACCGTGACGACGGAAGAACCATCATGTCCTGGCGCTCGGCGTCGAAAAATGGCGCGCGGGACGTGAACGCCGTCAGCTCGCCGCCGATCAGAGCCGCAGAGATCCGACAGACGACTACGACACCGCCGTGAGTACCAGCGACTCATCGGCTCTATCACTCTGCAGAAGCTGCGAATTGGATCGGTAGAAAACCGTATCGCCAAGCGTGCGCGACGCTGTCCCACGTTCCCGAAAAAGAGGCGCATTTCGTTCTCGCCGCGACTCCTTGCTCGAACTGGAGGGTGTGGCGAACCTGAGGGCGTTGCGCAAGCGTCCGCCAAGGGCTTCTATCCGTATTCGTTGTCCCCGGCGACCTCCCAACGAGCCGCCGCAGTTCAGCACGAAAATGCAGCCCACCCTAGATTGTTACTGTAACAACGGGCTGCGGAAGTCGGGAGGGCCGAGATTGTTACTGTAACAATCTCGCTTTTTTCGCTTGACGGTAGCCAAATGGCCGTCTCGCCCCGCATACCCTCTGAAAGGATTGCCTTCGCCCATGGACGCCGCCAGAGAAGCAGCTCACCGCGGACTGCTGAAACTGATGCTGAGGCTGCCTTCGTTTCGCGGCCAACTCCACCTGCTCTGGCAGAACGATGTCGGCCTGGAGGCGCTGTGCGAGGCCTACGAAGACGCAACCGCTACTCTGGAGCGTCTTTTGCGAAAGTCCGACGCCGGCGAGGAAGGCCTGATCGACGAGTATCGAGCGGTGTGTCTTGAACTCGAAAGCGACGTCAGGAGCCGCTGTCTCTCACGCTTGGCGCGCTCCCGATAGGTTTGCCATCAAGTTTTCGGTAACCATGCAGGCGTTCATGGTTGCAACCGAAAGTTTGCCAGCGTACATTCGCGCCTGCTTATGGGGCGAACGGGCGTGAGGTGCGGAATGGCAGCTAACGGCGTGGGCAGCGGGGCGCGTATCGTCTGCGAACACGAGGCGCGAATGGAGGCGGATCGGCTTCTTGCCGATCCAAGGCTCCATGTGTCGGATCGGCATAGAGCTTTTCTCAGATACATCATAGACGCCCGCTTCGAGGGGCGCAGCAGCGCGGTCAAGGCCTATTCAGTGGCGATCGACGTCTTCAACCGCCCGTCATCGTTCAACCCGTCCTCAGACCCGATCGTGCGGATCGAGGCCACAAGGCTCCGCGAGACCCTCCAGAAATACTACGAGCAGATCAGCGACGAACCGGGCGCAAGGCTCGACATCCCGCGCGGTCGCTACGTTCCTGTATTCGTCGAACGCGACCGGCCACGCAGTCCGCGCCTCGATGCGGCGGATTTCGCTGACAACGTCGGCCCGCTTTCATCAGAGAAGATCGAAGGGCCTTCGAAATCAGGGAGGTCATGGAAGCAAGCCTTTGTTGCATTGACCGCCTTCTGCTCGATCTGTCTCGCGTCAGGCTACGCCGTGGTGCAAGCCTTGGTGCCGACCATCGACACCGAAAAGCCTTTCGTATCCCTCTCGCTCTCGGCCACCGCGAATGACAAAGCCGCTGGCGACGCCTTCATGGAGGGCCTCTTAATGTCGATGGCCCGCTTCGGTACCGTGCGGTTGAAGGCCGCAACTGCAGGTGCAGCGAAACCGCCAAACGAGGTCGCCCAGCACTCCTACGACGTCAGCATGCGATACGAGGAGGCCGCCGGCCTGGCGTCCGTCTCGTGGCAGATCGCAGATGCCGCGTCAGGAGAGACCGTTTGGGCGGACAGGGAAACACGACAGGTCGCGGCCGGTTCAAGCGCTGCGGCTACGACCGGCCTCGTCTACGCCATGTCCCGCAGGCTTGCAGGAACGGCCGGGATCGTCGGCGCGATCGAACTCAGACGAGACCTGCCGCTTGCGACGACCGGTAATCTTTGCGTGCTTCGAGGCGAAAGCGCCATCGAGCTCAAGGACGTCGCCGGATTGAAGCGCGCCCGTCCCTGTTTGGAGGCGACGATCGCCGCCGATCCGTCGGATTCCGACGCGATGGCCACACTTGCCCGCGTCTTCATGTGGACGGGTAGGGCGACGGGCGACGACAGCTATTTCGACCGAAGCGTGGAGCTTGCCAACGGCGCGGCCACCCTTTCACCGACCTCGCCAAGAGCGGCGCTGGCACAGATGGCGACGCAGTACCAGCTTGGCCAGAACGAGACCGCGATCGCCGCCGGGAAGAGGGCCATGGCGCTCAACCCCGAAAATACCGATCTGGCGGCCAGAGTGTCGAAAGTCATGTATCTCTCCGGCCATTGGGACGAGGCCCTCGCAGTCGCCAGACAAGCGACGGACGTTTCGGGTCAGCCGATCCGGGATGCGAGCTTCGTGATGATCCTCGACGCCTACCGCCGCGGAGACTACGCTCAGGCGGTGTTCCTCGCTCGTCAGGTTCCAGCTCCAGACACGCCGATATGCGTTCTGAAGCTGGCGGCCATCGCCCGTCTCGGCGACCGCCCCGTCACGGAGAAGGAGATGGCGGACGCGCGCCTGCAGCATGCAGATCTCGACAGCACGATAGCCGCAATGTTTTTCGGCGTGCGTTACGACAGAAGCCTTGAGATGGCTCTTCGGGCCGGCGTCGAGCAGGCCGGGCTGAAGCTGCCGGAACTGGCGAGCAACGGCCGGATGTAAAGTCTGCCTTCTTCTTCGTCATGTACGCCTCTTGTTACAGTAACAATGTTGCCCATTGACCGAAGTTGGCTTCCTTTCGACGAGCCCGCAGAAGGCGGGCGATGATGTCGAAGGGTCGCCACGATGCGAAAGCTGCTTGTCCTCCTGGTCGCCTCCACATTTCTCGCAGGCAACGTGCTGGCCGATCCGGCGAGCGTCACCACCAACGTCAATCTTCGCTCGGGGCCTGGAACGGGCTTTGCCGCGATCGGCAAGGTTTCCGAGGGATCGCAGGTCGACCTCAAGGAGTGCGACGCGAGCGGGGCGTGGTGCGCGATAACCTTCGGCAGGGAGAACGGCTTCGTTAGCGGCCAGTATCTCAGCCAAAATGCCGCGGAAGCGCCATCGTGGCCGAGAACCTTCACCGCCGACAGTGGCGCGACGCTGACCCTCTTCCAGCCCCAGGTGGTGGACTGGCCAGGTTTTACGAAGCTCGACGCGCTCATTGCCGCCGAGCTGAAGACGTCGAAGGAGGCCTCCCCGGTCTATGGCGTGATCGGCGTGACGGCGAAGACGGTCGCCGACGACGAGACGGACAACGTCGTTCTGACGGACGTCGAGGCGACGGAGGTCAACTTCTCGACGCTCGACAAGGACCAGCTCGCGAAGCTTGCACTCGGCGTCGGCAAAATCCTGCCGACCGACCCGATCACGGTCTCGCAGGACCGCCTCACCGCCAGTCTCGCCGACTACAAGCGTCTCAACGACGTCTCCGGCCTGAAGGCCGATCCTCCGCCGGTCTTCCACAGCGACACGCCGGCCATCCTCGTGCAGACGGACGGCAAGGCGGTCGTCTCCCCCGTGAAGGGCGTGCAGGGTCTGTCCTTCGTGGTCAACACCAACTGGGACGTCTTCCAGTCCGACGGCGACAAGGGGTTCTATCTGCGCGACGAGAAGAGCTGGCTGACGGCGAAGGCGCTCGACGGAGAGTGGACGGAGGCTGCCGAGCTGCCGCCACAGCTCTCGGCCCTACCGGACGAGGACGACTGGAAGGACGTCAAGGCGGCCCTACCCGCCCAGAAGTTTTCGGAAGGGGACGCGCCGAAGGTCTTCTATTCCGAAATGCAGGCTGAACTCCTCGTCTTCGATGGGCAGCCTGCGCTGGAGAAGGTCCCTGGCACAGGGCTGGAATGGGCGTCGAACACCACGAGCGACGTCTTCTACCGCCCCGCCGACAAGACATGGTACGTCCTGCTCTCCGGCCGCTGGTTCTCGGCGCAGTCGCTCGACGGTCCCTGGACGTTCGCGACCCCAAACCTGCCTGCGGACTTCCAGAACATTCCGCAGGACGCCTCGTACTATTCCGTCAGGGCTTCGATACCGGGCACCTCCGAGAGCGCCGAGGCGCGGCTGAAAGCGAGCATTCCGCAGATGGCGCGGGTGGCGACCGACGGAACGGTGAAGGTCGACGTCTCCTACAGCGGAGATCCGAAGTTCGAGGCGATCGAGGGGACATCGATTTCCTATGCTGTCAATTCGAACGAGCAGGTGATCAAGGTCGGAGACAAATACTTCGTGCTGAAGGACGGCGTCTGGTTCGTCGGCGACAGCCCGACCGGGCCGTTCGAAGTCGCCAAGGCCGTACCCGACGAGATCTACAAGATCCCCGCCTCCTCGCCAGTCTACAACGTCACCTACGTCAGGGTCTACGACACCGAGCCCGACGCCGTCTGGTATGGATATACAGCGGGTTACCTCGGCGCCTACCTCACCTGGGACGCACTCGTCTGGGGGACCGGCTGGGCATATCCCGCCTGGTGGGACTTCGGCTGGTCCGGGGGCTACTGGCCCTACTACCCGCGGCCCGTCACCTACGGGGTTGGCGCGTTCTACAATCCCGCCTTCGGCACCTTTGGCCGTTACGGCTACGCCTACGGCCCCTACCGCGGCATTGCCGGCGGGGCGGCCTACAACCCGCGCACCGGCACCTACATTCGGGGCGGTGCGATAGCCGGGCCTGGCGGCGCGCGTGGTTTCGTTGCCGCCTACAATCCACGGACGGGCAACGCCGTCGCCGCCCGCGGCGGGACTAACGTCTACGGCAAGTGGGGCACGGCGGCCGTCAAGCACGGGGGCGAGTTCGCCCGCATCAGCGGCGGATCGACCGGGAATGCGGCGGGCCTCCACTGGCATAACTCCTCGGGCGACCGCGGCTTCGTCGCCGGCGGCAAAGGCGGCGACATCTACGCGGGGCGCGACGGCAACGTCTATCGCCGCGAAAATGGCGAGTGGCAGAAGCACACGCCAGACGGCTGGGATCCGGTCAACCGGCCTGGTTCGGAAGGTCTGAAGAACGCCGGCGAGCAGTTCGCCTCCAAACATCCGGAAGCGGCGGATCGTATTCGCGAGAATGCTCCACAGCGGGCCGAGAACATCCAGAACAGGATCAAGAGTAATCCTGCCGCTAAGGACCGCGTCCAGAACCGGGTCCATGACCGTCAGAACGCCGCTCCCCTTCGGCAGGTGCGCGAGCGCGCGCCCGACAATCTCGGAGTTGACCGGGTCGCCCGGCATGTCGGCAACCAGCGCGACCTCTCGCGGAACTTCGGACGTCGCGACGTCGGACAGTTTGGCGGCGGCGGGAGGCAGTTCCGGGGCGGTGGAGGCCGCGAGTTCAGCGGGTTCCGTGGCGGCGGAGGCGGCTTTCATGGTGGCGGCGGCAGGATCCGCCGGCGGTAGACATCAGGCTTAACGGAGTGGCTACGCTTATGATCAGGCATCTATCGATACGCCTTGCCGTGCTTGCGGTCCTGGGGCTGCTCCCTTCCCTGGCAACGGCGGCCGAGGGCGGCGCGGGCTTCTATTTGCTGGGCTCGAAAGGACCGGCTGCGGCGATTACGCCGCCTCCCGGCGTCTTCTTCTCCAACGACGTCTACATCTACTCCGGCGACCTCGGCGGCGGGCGTGCTCTTCCCTCCGGCGGGCGTCTTGCGGTCGGCGTCGAAGGCGCGGCGGCCATCGACGTACCGACGGTCCTCTGGATCCTTCCCGAGGAGGTGATGGGAGCGCATCTCGGCCTCTCCGCTACGATCCCCTTCGGCTGGAAGAACACCGATGCCGATCTTACGCTTGCGGGGCCGCTCGGCGGCGGCGCTTCCGGTTCGATCTCCGACGACGTCTTCACGATCGGCGACCCGGTCCTTGGCGGCCTGCTGGGCTGGGAAGCCGGTAATTTCCACTGGCAGACGAGCCTGCTGGTCAACGTCCCGATCGGCGACTACCAGGAGGGCGAGATATCGAACATCGCCTTCCATCACTGGGGCGCGGACGTGTCGGCGGCCGTGACGTGGCTGGATCCGACGGTCGGGCTAGATCTCTCCGCCGTCGTCGGTATGACGTTTAACGCGGAGAACCCGGCTACGGACTACCGGACCGGCAACGAGTTCCATTTCGAGTGGGCGGCAGTGCAACACTTCAACGAACAGTTCGACGCGGGCCTTGTCGGCTACTACTACGACCAGGTGACGGGAGACAGCGGTGCTGGAGCCAGAAGCGACTTCAAGGGCCGGGCGGCGGCCATCGGAGCGACGATCGGCTGGAACTTCAAGGTGGGCGAGCTCCCAATCTCGACGCGCATCAAGTACTTCCATGAGTTCTCTACGGAGAACCGGGCCGAGGGCGACGCCGTCTTCCTGACGATCTCCATGCCGCTGTCGATCACCAAGCCGACCAACGTCGCGGCGCAGTAGATGAGCAGGTCGCGAACAGCCCTCCTGACGTGGCCGCTCGTCTTGATCTCTGGATGCGGTCATCCAAGCGGCGTGATGCAGCCGGTGGCGTTGAACGCCGCCGGACCGAAGACCACGCAGATCGACATGCTTGTGGCGACGACACGGCAGCCCTCGGGCGATCCCGCGACGTTGTTCAACGGCGAGCGCAGCCCTAAGCCATACCTTACCGATGTCGCGGTCTCCATTCCGCCGGGTCGCCAGGCCGGAACGGTCCAGTGGCCGAAGCGGCTGCCCGCAAACCCTGCGACCGATTTCGCGGTCACGCGGGTAAAACAGATCAGCACAGTCCCGGAAGGACGGGCCTGGTTCCGGCAGCACATCGAGGGCGGTCACGCGCTGGTGTTCATTCACGGCTTTAACAACAAGTACGAGGACAGCGTCTTCCGTCTCGCGCAGATCGTCCACGACAGCGGCATGCAGGCGACGCCGATGCTGTTCACCTGGCCGTCTCGCGCCGAATTGACCGGCTACGAGTACGACAAGGAAAGCACGAACTATTCGCGCACCGCGCTCGAGCAGTCTCTCCGCGTCCTCGCCGCCGATCCAGCAGTTAAGGACATCACCGTCCTGGCCCATTCGATGGGAACCTGGCTGGCGATGGAATCGCTGCGCCAGATGGGCATCCGCGACGGCCACGTGAATGCCAAGATCCACAATGTCATCCTCGCCTCGCCCGACATCGACATCCAGGTGTTCGCCAAGCAGTTTGCCGAAATGGGTTCGCCCAGGCCGAAGTTCACCATCTTCGTGTCGCAGGACGACCGGGCGCTGGCGGCGTCGAGCTTCATCACCGGCAACGTGTCCCGCCTTGGCGCGATCGATCCGTCGAAGGAGCCCTATCGCTCGCGGCTAGAGGAGGCCGGCATCACCGCCATCGATCTGACGAAGGTGAAGACGGACGACAGCCTCCATCATGGCAAGTTTGCCGAGAGCCCCGAGATCGTCCAGCTCATCGGACAGCGGTTGATGACGGGGCAGACGCTGACGGACAGTAACGTCTCTCTCGGCCAAGGCGTCGCCGCCGTGGTCGGAGGAACCGCGAGGAGCGTCGGCGCGATTGCCGGGGCGACCGTGGCGGCGCCTTTGACGATCGTCGAGCAGTCGTCCACTGCGAGGAAGCCAGCGACGACCGTCCTCGAAGACACCTTGCATGACGATCCGCAATCCAGACTGCTGACACAGTGAGCTCCAATCGAAAGTGAACGACATGTCCGCCCGTGAAGATGTCCTGGAACTCGGCAAACGCATCGGTCAGTCGATCATCGGCCAGGACCAGATGGTCGAGCGACTGCTGCTCGGCCTGCTGGCGAACGGCCACCTGCTTGTCGAGGGGCTTCCCGGTCTCGCCAAGACGCGGGCGATCAAGAGCCTGGCGAAGAACCTCGATTCCGAACTCTCCCGCGTGCAGTTTACGCCGGATCTGCTCCCGGCAGACATCACCGGATCGGAAATCTATTTCACCGACGGCGGCAAGGGCGAGTTCAAGTTCCAGCAAGGCCCTATCTTCGCCAACCTCATCCTCGCAGATGAAATCAACCGGGCACCGGCCAAAGTGCAGTCCGCCTTGCTGGAGGCCATGGAGGAGCGACAGGTGACGGTCGGCGGCAAGAGTTATCCGTTGCCCGATCTTTTCATGGTCATGGCCACGCAGAACCCGATCGAGCAGGAAGGCACCTATCCGCTGCCCGAAGCCCAGCTCGACCGTTTCCTGATGCATGTCGAGGTCGGCTATCCGGACGAGCAGTCGGAGGCAGCGATCATGCGGCTCAACCGCAGCGAGGAGAACGAGGCTCATGGCGGCACGAAACCTGCGCCGCCGCAGAAGCTGAGCCCGCAAGCGGTATTCGACGCACGCAAGGAAATCGGAAACGTCACCGTCTCCGATCCCGTCGAGAAATACATGGTGGCGCTGGTCTTCGCCACGCGCTACCCGGACCGCTACGACAAGGATCTGGCCAAGCTGCTGCAGGTTGGCGTCAGTCCCCGCGGCGTCATCGGGCTCGACAAGGTTTCGCGATCCCGCGCCTGGCTGAAGGGCCGTGACTACGTCACGCCTGACGACGTCAAGGCCATCGTCAACGGAGTCTTCCGCCATCGGCTGATCCTCTCCTATGAGGCCCATGCATCGAACACGACGCCGGATCAGGTGATCGACCGGATCACCGAACTCGTCGCGGTATCGTGAAGGAGAAGCCATGGCTACGGGAGACGGCGTCCACGTTTCGACCGAACAGCTCGTTGCACTGGAGGGGAGAGCCCGCGACCTGAGCTTCGTGCAGAAGGCACGCAGCCATCAGCAGCTTGCCGGCCGCATGAATTCGGCGATGCGCGGACGCGGACTGACCTTCGAGGAGCTGCGAGACTATCTCCCTGGCGACGACATCCGCTCCATCGACTGGCGCGTCACCGCGCGCACCACGAAGCCCGTCGTCCGCGTCTATTCGGAAGAGAAGGAACGCCCGGCGCTTGTCGTCGTCGACCAGCGGATCAACATGTTCTTCGGCAGCAGGCGATCGATGAAATCGGTGACGGCAGCGGAAGCGGCCATGCTCTGCGCCTGGCGCATCCTGGGCTCCGGCGACCGCGTAGGCGGTTTCGTCTTCGGCGACAGCGAGATCAGTGAAGTGAAGCCGCATCGCAGCCGCAATGCCGTGATCGCTTTTGCCGATCGGATCGCCACACAGAATGCCGCACTCAAGGCCGATGCGGCGCCTGCCACCGCATCTGGGCAGCTCGATACCGTGCTGGAGACCGTGGCGAATGTCGCGCACCACGACCATCTAGTCGTGGTGATTTCTGACTTCGATGGCCATACCGCGAGGACGCGTGATCTCCTCCTGAGGCTGTCTTCCCGCAACGACGTCGTCTGCATTCTCGTCTATGATCCGTTCTTGCTGGAATTGCCGGCGACGGGTGACATCGTCGTCAGCGGCGGCGGCCCGCAGGCAGAGCTCTCGCTTCGCACAGCAAGCGTTCGCAACTCGATCGACACGTTCGCCCGCAACCGGGGACGGGAACTGCGGGCATGGCAGAGCGAACTCGGCCTCCCCATGCTGCCGATCTCGGCTGCGGAGGAGACCGCGCCTCAGCTACGGCGTTGGCTGGAGCAGTCCGCCTGGCGACAGAGGAGACGCTGATGGAGCCGATCGCCAAACTCGATCCAATGACGGAAGCGGCACTCCGATCGCTGCACGACATCGCGACGCCCGAACCGGTGTCGTGGATGCCGCAGACATGGGGATGGGCCGTGCTTGCCGGCGCCCTGCTCGTCATGTTGGTCCTGACGGCAACTCGGTGGCTTCTTCGCTATCGTGCGAACGCCTACCGACGCGAGGCGCTTTCACTGCTTCCCCAAATCTCCGAACAGCTTTCGAAGCCGGCGACGCGCCGGGATGGCATTCGAAACCTGGGCGAAGTCTTGAAGCGCACGGCGCTGGCCGCGTGGCCGCGAACGGAAGTCGCATCGCTGTCGGGCGACGCCTGGGTCCGCTTCCTCGACGTTCATGACGACGATGGCGCTGGCGCTGGCCACGCGTTGGAGCGGCTCCTTGATGATTTCGAGTACCATGGCGCGGAAGTCGCCGCCGACCTGCCTTCAAACGTCTGCAGTGATCTTGTCGTTGCGGCCAGAAACTGGATCGAGCGCCACCATGTACCAGCTTGATCTTCCCTGGCTCTTGCTGGCGCTCCCGGTTCCCCTGCTGGTCTGGTGGCTGCTTCCGGCGCATCGGGAAACTTCCGCCTCGGTCAGGCTGCCCTTCTTCACCCAGGTCGCGGAAGCCGCCGGCGTCCAGCCGACAGAGGGTTCGGTAATTGCCCGAAGGCCATGGCCGCAGGTCGTGTCCGAGGGACTTGCGTGGTGCCTCGTGGTGGTGGCGCTCGCCCGTCCTCAATTCGTCGAGCCGCCGATCGAGAAGGTCGAACCGCAGCGCGACATCCTGCTGGCGCTCGATCTGTCGCAGTCGATGGATGCAAAGGATTTTCCGGGCGCCGACGGCATCCCCCTCGCGCGTGTCGACGCGGTCAAGCGGGTCGTCGCGGACTTCGTGGGCAGGCGCCCCGGCGACCGCATCGGCCTTGTGGCCTTCGGCGACGCCCCCTACCCGCTCGCGCCCTTCACCATGGACCACGCGCTCGTCGAAACGATGATCGCCGACGCCGTGCCTGGAATGGCGGGGCCGAGGACGTCGCTCGGCGACGCACTGGGGCTAGCGATCAAGATGTTCGAGAAAACCGGCGTACCGGAAAAGGTGCTGATCGTTCTGACCGATGGCAACGACACCGCAAGCCGGATGCCGCCGCTGAAGGCCGCCGAGATCGCGAAGTCGAAAGGCGTCGTGGTCCACGCCGTCGGCATTGGCGACCCGCGAGCGACCGGCGAGGACAAGCTCGACACGGCGACGCTGCAGAACATCGCCGAGAAGACGGGCGGCCGTTACTTCTTCGGCGGAGACCAGACGCAACTCGCGTCGATCTATCAGGTGCTCGATCAGATCACGCCGGAGGACCAGAAGAACCTGTCATGGCGGCCGCGGATCGAGCTGTTCCACTGGCCGCTGCTGGCGGCCGTCCTGCTGCTCGCGGGGTTCCATGCCTCTGCTGGGGCGGTCGGGTTCCTGCGCCGGAGAGCCGCGGCATGATCGCCGACTTCCACTTCATCCGTCCATGGTGGCTGGTTCTACTGGCGCTGCCGATCCTCGTCCTCTGGCTGGCGTCCCGCTCGGGCGACGTCCGGTCGCAATGGAAGAGCATGATCGCTCCGCATCTGCTGGACAGCCTCGTCGTCGACGGATCTGGTGGGACACGAGTTCGGCCGTCCTGGCTGTTGGCGGCCATGCTCATCGTCGGCATCGTGGGCGCTGCCGGGCCGACTTGGCAGCGCGAGTCGCCGCCCTTCGTGGAGGATACCGCGCCGCTGGTAATCGCTGTCGACCTGTCACAGACGATGGACGCCGTCGACGTGACGCCGTCGAGGATCGAACGCGCCAAGCTGAAGATAAAGGACATCCTCGCCGCCCGGCAGGGAGCGCGGACCGCCATCGTCGCCTACGCCGGCAGCGCTCATCTCGTCCTTCCGCCGACCGAGGACGCCGCACTACTCGAAAGCTACTCCGACGCCCTTGCGACACGGATCATGCCGACGCCGGGCAAGGATACTGCCGCCGCCCTGAAATTCGCGGATGGCCTCCTCGAAAAGGAAGGATCGACCGGAACGATCCTGCTGCTGACGGACGGCATCGAGGAGGCCGCGACCGGCGTCGTCAAGTCAAGCGTCAATGGCGTCGTCATCCTCGGCGTCGGCACGTCGGCGGGCGGTCCGGTGAAGACGCCGGACGGTGGTTTCGTCTCGGACGCTTCAGGGTCGCGCCTCTTCCCGAAGCTCGACGTGACCAGACTGGAGGAGATTGGAAAAGAAACCGGAGCCGCCGTCGCGACGGTGACAGACGACGACGCGGACGTGCGATGGATCGATCAGCGCGTCCGTTCTAATTTCGCGCAGAGACAAGCGTCGGAAGGCGATCGCTGGCATGACCTCGGCTGGTGGCTCGTGGTCCCGCTTGCGGCCGCCATGGCGTTCTCCTTCCGAAGGGGATGGGTGGTCAGGACGAGCGTCGTGCTGCTTGGGCTGCACCTTGCGCTGCCACAGAACGCCAGTGCTGAAGGACTCGCCGACATGTGGTTGACCGCCGATCAGCAGGGGCGGATCGCCTTTCAACATGGCGAATTCGAAGCGGCTGCGAGGCACTTCGTCGATCCGATGTGGAAGGGCGTCGCTTTCTATCGGGCCGGCAGATTTAAGGAAGCGGTGGACGCCCTTGCCGCCGTCGATACGCCCGAAAGCTGGTATGATCAGGGCAACGCCCTTCTCCACCTGGCGAGATACGACGAGGCCGTCGCAGCCTACGGCAAGGCGCTCGAACAACGGAAAGACTGGCCGGACGCCCAGGCGAACCTCGCGATCGCCCAACAACTTCTGAAAGCGCAGAAGGACAAGGAGGACGAGCAAGGAGGAGAGCCGAGCCAGAAGCCCGACAGCGTCGAGTTCGACGACAAGGGCAAGAAGGGCAAGGAGGGGCGGATCGACGTCGCGGAGCAGACCTCGGAAATGTGGATGAAGAACATCACCGTCAGCCCCGCCGATCTGCTGGCCCGAAGGTTCTCGATCGAAGCTGGGAGGGCGTCGCAGTGAGGCTTCTCGGCATCTTGATCGCTTTCCTGGCGTGTTCGCCGGTATTCGCTGCCGAACCATTCGGACGGGCGTCGATCGAAGGCGCGGACGGCATCGTGCCTGGCCAGCAGGTACACGTCGTGGTCGACGTCTTCGTGCCCGACTTCTTCACGTCGCCGCCACAGTTTCCGCTCTTCGAGGTACCGGACGCGATGGTCACGCTTTCGTCGGAACGTGCGGTGAATATGTTGCAGACGATCGACGGAGTGCAGTACTCCGGGATTCGAAGGAACTACTCCGTCGTGCCGGAAAAGGCGGGATTCTTTCCGCTTCCAAAGATTGGCATCGAGCTTGGCTTCTCGGTGGACGGCAACCCGGTAAAGGCCCAGGTGACGGTCGCCCTTCCCACTTTCGACGTCGCAACCGCTGCCGATCCGACCGCGGCGCCGTTCGCCGCCCGCAGCCTGACCATCGCCCAATCCTTCGACAGGGATCCGGCGACCCTGAGGGCGGGCGACGCGATAGTCAGGACGATCGTCGTTTCCGCCGAGGATACGCAGGCGATGCTGATGCCGCCGGTGGTTCCTGGAGACGTCGCGGGCGTCGCGCGGTACGTCAAGGCGCCCGTGCTTGCCGACGGCGTGGAGCAACGCGGAGCAGGACGCAACGTGGGGACCCAAAGCGTCAGATCGGAGACCATCGTTTATACGACGGCCAGCGAGGGTTCGTTCTCGCTTCCCGCGATTTCCTACCCCTGGTTCGACGTCGACGCCCACGAAAGTGCCACGGCGACGCTCCCGGCGGTCACCCTGCTCGTCGCAACGGCCGCGACGACCAAGCGTATTTCCCCCACCCTCGAAGACAAGCAGGCTCCTTCGAGCGGCGCGAGCAAGGGTATCTTGACGGTGCTGTTGCTCGGCGCGATCGATCTGGCAATTGCCCTATTCGCGTGGCGGCGCTTTGGAGACATCCGTGCAGCGGTGGACGGGTTTCGAGGGAGGCGCCGGAACAATCCGAAACGAAGACTGCGGCGCTTGCGCACCGTGATCGGGGTGGGACCCGAGGACGCCATCTACAGGGCGCTCCAGGACTGGAGCCGTCGACTGGGACATCGGACGGTCGCCGCCTGGGTCGCCGCCGAGCAGAACCCCAGGCTTGCAGCGCAGGTCGCGATCCTTGAGCGACGTCTCTTCCGGTCGCGTGACGCGCAGTTGGACAGGACGGCGCTGGCGTCGGCGATAAACCTTCCAACAATGAAAAGCATGGAACGAAAAGGGTCGCTGCCCGATCTCAATCCGAGTGCGGAGAGGCCGTTGTTACCCCCATTGTTACCGTAACAATCTTCCCTCCCGCGAAGCGCACGCTAAGGTCGGAGGCATCATTTCTGGAGACGGCGATGGCGATGGCATTCGAAAACGCGGAGCAGGCCCGGCGGGACGATGGTCTGGTCTGGATTCCCGGCAGGACGTTCACGATGGGATCGGACGATCATTATCCGGAGGAGGCTCCCGCCCATCCAGTAAAAGTCGACGGATTCTGGATGTCAGAGACGCCCGTCACCAACCGGCAGTTCAAGGAATTCACCGAGACCACGGGGCATGTTACCGTCGCCGAAAGGGTTCCCGACCCGAACGACTATCCCGGCGCGAAGACCGAGATGCTCAGGGCGGGTTCGCTGTTGTTCACGCAGCCGAAATCGGTCGACGGGCCCGACATCACCCAGTGGTGGACGTTCAAGTTCGGCGCGAACTGGCGCCGCCCGCTCGGAGGCCTGAGCGACTTGCGCGGCAAACTCGACCATCCCGTCGTCCACGTCGCCTACGCCGACGCACTGGCCTACGCGCGCTGGGCCGGGATGGATCTGCCCACCGAGGCGGAATGGGAGCTGGCCGCTCGCGGCGGTCTCGACGACACGGAATTCGCGTGGGGAGACGAGCTGGAACCCGGCGGCGTCGCGATGGCCAACACCTGGAACGGCACTTTCCCTACGCGGTCGACGAAGCCCAAGGGACAGGAGCGCACTTCGCCGGTCCGATCCTTCCCGGCGAGTCCCTATGGCCTTTACGACATGATCGGCAACGTCTGGGAGTGGACGAGCGACTACTGGTCCACCCGGCATCCCGAGCCCGCAAAACATTCGTGCTGCATTCCGAGCAATCCTCGCGAGGGCGACGCCGAAGCAAGCCTCGACCCACGCCAGCCCGCAATTCGCATCGCCAGGCGCGTGCTGAAGGGCGGCTCGCATCTCTGCGCTCCGAACTACTGCAGGCGCTATCGCCCCGCGGCCCGCCACGCAGAGCCGGAGGACACCTCCACCAGCCATGTCGGCTTCCGTTGCGTGAAGAGAACCTGAGGCAGAGCGATGAAGTCCCGCGTTCAGATCTATGATACCGTACTTGCATCCGTGTTCGTGGCGATGCTGCTACTCGCAGCTTTCGCCGTCGCCCCGGCGGCGGCACAGGAAGTCCTGCCATCCTGGAACGACGGCGCCGCAAAGACGAGGATCCTCGACTTCGTCAAGGCGACGACCACCGAGAACGGCGAAGGCTATGTCGCGCCCGACGACCGGATCGCCGTCTTCGACAACGACGGCACGCTCTGGTCGGAGCAGCCGGTGTACAATCAGCTCGCATTCGTCTTCGACAGGATCAAGGCGCTGTCGCCGGAGCATCCGGAATGGAAGTCGAAAGACCCCTTCAAGTCGGTTCTCTCCGGCAATCTTGCGGCGGTCGTACAGAGCGGACCAAAAGGACTCGTCGATCTCCTCACCGTCACCCACTCAGGAATGACAACCGATCAGTTCTCGAAGATCGTAGCCGACTGGTTCGCTACCGCCAGGCATCCGAAGACCGGGAAGCCTTACGACGAAATGACGTATCTGCCTATGCGGGAGCTTCTCGACTATCTGCGTGCCAACGGCTTCAAGACGTTCATCGTCTCCGGCGGCGGCGTCGAGTTCATGCGACCGATGACCGAGAAGATGTACGGCATCCCACCGGAGCAGGTCGTAGGCAGCACGATCACCACCGAGTACGCCATCGTCGGCGACGTGCCCGTTCTGAGAAGGCTCCCCAAGCTCGACTTCGTCGACGATGGCAAAGGCAAGCCATCGGGCATCAACAAGTTCATCGGGAGAAAGCCGATCTTCGTCGCAGGCAACTCGGACGGCGACTACGAGATGCTGCGCTGGGTGACCGCCGCCAAAGGCCCTCGCTTTGCGATGATCGTCCACCACACCGACGCCGACCGCGAAGTCGCCTACGACCGCAAGAGCGCGGTAGGCAAGCTCGACAAGGCGCTCGACGAGGCGGAACGCCGCAACTGGCTGGTCGTCGACATGAAATCGGACTGGAAGAAGGTCTTCGCCTTTGAAAAATGACGGCGGCGGCGGCGCCGACCGTTCGATGATCGAGGAGCGCTGGATGGCCCACGTGGAGGACGATCGCCTTCGGATCATGCATGGCGGCCCTTTTTACGAGCTGATGGGCCGCCTGGGTCTGGGGAGGCGCGGATGGCGTGCTTTCGTCCTGGCATCGTTAAGCTGGGGGATGCCGATGCTGCTGCTTCTGGCGGCGCGGGGTGGATATGGGGCTGGCCTGTTCCTGCACGACTGGGGCGCTTGGGCGAAGTTCCTGGTCGCACCCGTACTGCTGACGCTCGCCGAGAAGCCGATCGGCCTTTCTCTCGATAAATGCGTGTCGCTCCTGCTGCGTATTCCGCTCATGGCAGGGCAATCCGTGCCGGACGCCAGGAAGGCGCTTCGAGACGCGAGAGCAAGGGCAACCGGCCTGCTGCCGGAACTAGCCTGCCTCCTCGTCGCCATGGGGGCGTCCGCCTTCAACGCGTCAAACCTCCTTAACGGTATCGGCCCAACGTGGGCGGTGCTCGATGGAATGCCTTCGCTGGCAGGGATCTGGAGCGTTTCGGTCGGCAACACGCTGTACTGGTTTTTGCTGACGAGGCTCGTCTGGAAGCACGTGGTGTGGTGGCGACTGCTCGCCGCGATAGGCAGATGTCACCTCCGCTTGGCCGTGACTCATCCGGACGGGCATGGCGGGCTCGGTTTTCTCGGGTACTACCCGGCCGGTTCGGCCCTCTTCACGCTCGCCACCAGTTCCGTCCTCGCGGCTGGCGTTGGACATGTCATGGAGCATCAGACCGTTACGCCGACGCTGTTCACGAGCGTATGCGCCGGATGGCTGGTTATCGTCGCCCTCTATTTCGCGCTTCCGCTCGTGCCGGTCGAATTCCAGGTGGCCCGGCTTAAACGAGAAGCCATGCAGCTTTCGCTGGCGAAGCTGACCGACGCCGAACGTGCCGCAGAGCGCAAGGCCCTTGGCGAGAGCGTATTCGAGGACGAGGCGGAGGGGGAGTTTCAAGGCAGTGAATCCGGGGATGCCAAGCCAATCTATTTGGCTTCGACGAAGACGTCGGCACTTCTCGTGAACAAGGCGAACATTTTTCCGGTGCTCTTCCCGGCCCTCCTTCCGCTGCTGCTAGTCGGCGCATCCCATCTGCCATATTCCGAACTCGGGCCGATCGTGAAGCGCCTCCTTTTCCTCTGAGCCGACGAATTCGAGGCGCGGAAGGACGCAGCGATCAGGCATTGTTACCCCGCTGTTACTGTAACGAACTTCCCCGGAGGTCCCCGATCTCTATCATCGCGTTCGGTAGATCACACCAAGGAGAGTGCACGATGACAATGAAGACGACGAGCGACGGCACGCCGGACAAGAAGGGTCTAAGCCGGCGCGAACTGCTGGTGGCAAGCACGGCCCTTGCCGCGACGGCGGCCTCTTTAACGACTGCATCTCCGGCCGCGGCGCAACAGGCCGCGACCTCAGCCGCCGCTTCAGGCAGGAAGCCGAACATCCTGATGATCATGGCCGACGACGTTGGCTGGTTCAACGCGAGCATCTATAATCGCGGACTGATGGGCTACCGGACGCCGAACATCGACAGGATCGGCAACGAAGGCGCGATGTTCACCGACTGGTACGGCGAGCAGAGCTGCACCGCCGGCCGTGCCGCGTTCATCACCGGACAGTCGCCAATCCGCACCGGACTGACGAAGGTCGGTCTGCCCGGCGCGGACATCGGATTACGCGCCGAAGACCCGAGCGTTGCAGAATTCTTGAAGCCGCTCGGATACGCGACAGGGCAGTTCGGCAAGAACCACTTGGGCGACAAGGACGAGTTCCTACCGACGAACCACGGCTTCGACGAGTTCTTCGGCAATCTCTACCACCTGAACGCCGAGGAGGAGCCGGAGAACCCGGACTATCCGAAGAACCCGGAGTTCGCCAAGCGGTTCGGCCCGCGCGGTGTCATCAAGGCCTCGGCCGACGGGCGGATCGAGGATACCGGACCGCTCACCGTCAAGCGCATGGAAACGGTAGACGAAGAATTTCTCGGCGCCGCGCTCGACTTTATCGACAGGCAGCAGAAGGCCGATAAGCCGTGGTTCTGCTATTTCAATCCAACCCGCATGCACGTCTTCACCCATCTCAAACCGGAGTCAAGGAACAAGACCGGGCTGGGCCTCTACGCCGACGGCATGGTAGAACTTGACGGCTATGTCGGGCAGTTCCTCGACAAACTGGAAGAACTCGGCGTCGCCGACGACACCATTGTGTTGTTCACCACCGACAACGGCGCTGAAGTCATGTCATGGCCAGACGGCGGTAACACACCGTTCAGAGGCGAGAAGGCGACCAACTGGGAAGGCGGCTATCGCGTCCCGATGCTGATCCGCTGGCCGGGCATCATCCAACCCGGCACGATCTTCAACGAAGCGTTCTCCCACTACGACCTGATCCCGACCTTCTCGGCGGCAGGAGGCGATCCCGACGTCGTCGAGAAGTGCCTCAAAGGCGGGACGTTCGGCACCAAGACCTTCAAGGTCCATCTCGACGGCTTCAACCTGATGCCCTTCTTCAAGGGTGAGGTGAAGGATGCTCCTCGACGGGAATTCGTCTATTGGAACGACGACGGCCAGCTCGTCGCCATCCGCTACGACATATGGAAGGCCGTGTTTCTGGAACAGAACCACGACGGGATCGGGGTCTGGATGCGAGGCTTCGAGGAGCTGCGCATTCCGAAGCTGTTCAACCTGCGGGCGGATCCGTTCGAGCGTGGCGACGAATCGATCCTCTACGACAAGTGGCTTGCCGATCATGCGTTCGTGCAGGTTCCGTTGCAGACGCTCGCGGCGACATGGCTGAGCACGTTCAAGGAGTTCCCGCCGCGGCAGAAGCCGGCGAGCTTCAACCTCGACAAGGTCGTCGAACAGTTGTCTTCTCCCGCGAACAGGTAGAAGATCGGGTGCCCACTGAAAACGCCGGACGCCGATCATTCATCGGGTCCGGCGTTTTCGAATGCGGCGCTTGCCGGCCGTCCGTGGAGCGAGGTGCCGATGGGTCTACTTCGCCCGCTCGACCTCGGGAGATTTCCACGTGCCGCTCAGCAGTCCTCCTTCGGGAGGTAGTCGCAGGTCGCTCTCAACGACGCGATCATGATCGTCGCATTCGCCCCGATCGTCGGCCTGCTTCTGGGTCTCTCCGCTATCACCGTTCCGTGGGACAACCCTGACGATCTCGGTCGTGCTTTACATCCTCATCCCGGTCGCGATCTCCCAACTCCTTCGGAGAAGGTTGACCTCTGACGGAACGACGCGTGCTCTCGACGCGCTGCTGGCTAGGCTGCAGCCGCTTTCCCTCGTCGCGCTTCTCGCCACCCTCTTCCTTCTGTTTGGATTCCAGGGCGAGCAGATCATCGCGCAGCCGGCCGCTGCCCATCATGAAGGGGTGGAACTACACAGTCCGGCTTTATCGGCCGCAAGAAGTCATCTTGAACGGCGCTTGGAAGTTTCCTGAGCCTCAACTTGTCGAGTAATCTTCCAAGCCTGCGGCGCGTATTTCGGGCGAACAGTTTGGCTGATGTCGGGACTATCGAACATTGGTCAAGGTGCCAACGGCACACCGCTCTTACGATGATCCGCAACGCAGGGATCGAGCCGACCGTGACGCCTGGCGTCCAGGATGGCGTTGTTCGGATCGAGCTGTCGCCTCGCCCGGCGAGCTGCAAGCCACGCGACCGCTGGCTGGAGGAGCAGGCCTGGATCTCGTCCTCGTCCTGCGGGACGACCTCAGCCTGCTGCGCATAGCCGGCGGAAACGGCGCGACGACACCATTGACCCACATGGGCAAGGAGTACAGCCCGTGATTAGTCGACTGACTGCGCGACCACCCACCGGCTTTTCAAGCAGATGAGGAACAGGGAATCGGGCGAGTTGAGAACATCGATCATCGTCGCTGCGTCGGGCATCCGCAGTACCATCTCATAGATCGCAAGCGGGCCGATCGGCGGCCCTGCGGGGTCGAATATGCGGTACGCACTGCGGTAATCCTCCGCCGCCGCGACCGACTGGTCGAGCGATGCGGAGAAATGCAGGCCGACGTCCGATCCAGATATGATTTCGTGACAATAGACGGTGAATACCAAGATCGTGCCACCTCCTTCGACTTACGTTTTGTACCATGGCCCTGGGTAACGAATCCTTGTCGCGACGGGATGCCAGCTTACCCTTTATCGATAGTCATCTGGCGGTCGACGACGAGCTCGGCGGCCAAGCGCATCAGACGGGACTTCTCCTTAGTCAGGAAATCCTTCGTCGCCCGGTATTCTCGCGCAAGGACTCCATCGACTTCCGCCCTTAGCTCTGCCGAAGGATGGAAGGAGCCGTCGACCCGGTCGGCGCCGACCTGGAAGCGAAGCCACTTTCCGAGCCCGTAGCTTCCCACGATGCGGTATGCGAGCCGGGTGGCCTGATCGAGATCACTGTCCTCGAATCCGCCGGCCCCGATCGACCTGCTGCCGAACACCACCTCTTCGGCGGCGGTGCCTCCGAGCATGATGCGAATCCTTGCGAGCAGATCCTTCTCGACAGGCAGAGCAGCGTCGCGAACCTTGTAGTGTACCCGTCCGCCGTCTTGCACCGGCTCTCCTTCGATCATGTGGGATTCCACTCTTATGCTGATCACGTCCGCAATGCCCGAAGCTATCGTCATAAGCGCGTGACCGATCTCATGCACGCAGATGCGGTGAACGACGTTCTCCGGGAGCGGGGTCTTTGCCGGGAGGCTCACCTTGACGTCCTCGATGCTCACGGTGTTCTGTCGAATCCTTGCCGCCCGCTTTGCGGCCCGCGCAAGCTTCTCCAGGTCGGCGGGTGTCGCCAATCGCAGCTTGTCGGTAACGTCACGGAGTTCCCTCGCCGACAGCGCGTGATTGAGATGATAGGCCAGTATCTCGGCACGCTCCTCGTCCTCTGGGAGATCCAGATGGACATGCTTCTCCAGACGGCCGGACCGCAGGATGGCGTTGTCGATCAGGTGTCCGTAGTTCGTCGCTCCCACGATGATCGTCCCAGGCTGCCCGAGAGCGTGCGTCGTAAGATCGAGAAACCTGCCGATAACGTTGCCTTCGTAGTACGCGTGATCTCCACGCATCGTCGTGCGATCTCCGATGGCATCCAGTTCGTCGACGAGCAGGACAGCACCTCGGCGCGAGGTGGCGTCGGCGAACGACGCTGACATCGCGGCCAGCATGTCGCCCAGATACCCCTTGTTCGCCCCTTGCCAGGCGCCGACCGACGTCGCGATCAGATCGAAGCCCAGCTCGTTCGCGAGCGCGGTAGCGAACAGGGTCTTGCCGGTGCCCGGCGGGCCGATGAGCAAGACGCCTCTGTCGACGTCCGACCACGCCACTTTGCCCTCGCGCCACCCCGCCACGTCCTGTTTGATTGCGCCAACCCAAGCGCGAGCGGGTCCATATCCAGGAAGGTCCGAAAGCTTCGGAGACCGATCCGGTGCCGAGACGGGCTCCGACAGATTGGCGACGTCCAGCCCCTTCAGGGATTTTCTGGTTGTCAGGCCGACGACGATCTCAGCCGGCTGCTGCGCGATCGCTTCAGCAAGCTGCCGGTCGATTTCGTCGACTCCTAGCGCCTTCCGAGCGGCAAGGACGTGCCGCGCAGTCGGAGCGTTTACGTCAACGACCACGTCCGCTGCCAACTGTAGCGAATGCTTTACGGCATCGAGCGAACTTGCGAGGTAAAGCACCTGATGGTCCGGCCGGAAAACGGTAAAGTCTTCGACACTCCTTCCCGTCGAGCGGCGGGCCGACTCGCCGATGACGTAGACAGGGCGGCGGAAGTCGTCGTAGTACGACCGATCCCCGCCCGTCATCAACAGCATCGCCGCCGACTTCGCGTGCCAGATCCACTCCTTTCCGACGAGGCAGATTATAATCCCCTTCGCGTTTTTCTCGAATTGATCCGTCCCCCTAAGCGCTCTGCGAAGGGAGCAAAGCATCAGGAACTGCGCGGCGTTTCTGCTGGTCTCCTGGAAGACTGCGTTTTTGAAGCGATGGTGCATCAGCCTGCCTCCTCCGTCAGTAGCGGGGGCAGGACGGGCAGGTTGATTCGGGACGCTCCGACTGTCTCAAAGATGGCTAATGAAGGATTCAGCATGATTATGACTCCATTGGATGCTTTTTGCATCCAATGGAAGGCGCCCGCATCTCGGCGTCAACATTTATTTCCATTGATTTGCGGCGCCTGTGGATACATGCCAATGAATCCTTATGCTGATGGTGCCGCCAGATATCCTGAGGGTCGCAAGAGAGTTCCTTGGCCTGACCCAGGAGCAGGTCGAGAAGCATGCGGGTATTTCGCGGGCAACGGTTCAACGCGTCGAGCGAAGTGTCCGCGACCTGCCTCAATACGCGCTGCTAGTTCAGCATTTCTATGAGAATAGCGGTATTGAGTTCGTTGCGCCCTCCGGCGATCGTGGCTGGGGAGTATTCAACCACAACACTTCGGGAAGAAAACCCCGGCTGAACAAATTGAAAAAGCCCGCTGAGGCCGTAACGGCACTCGGTCCGTCGCCGAAGCGGAAACGGAACAGCGATGTTGTCTCTGGTGCGACCGAGCCGGCGAAGCCGAACAGCGCGGGAAGCAGCTAGACCCGCCGCAAATTTGCCTAGCGATCGACCTCTGCGCGGTTACCGTTGCCAACTTCCCGATAGTTTCCAGCCGGGTTTCGTCTCGCTCCAATGTAGGTTCGGTAGCCTATCTCTCCAGAAGAAAACGGCGCGTGAGGAAGCGTTCCCAGCATATCGACGAACTGGGCGCGGTCGTCCTCGTCGCTTCGCGACGAAAGCCAGTTTGATAGTCAGACCAAAATCTCATTGCCTATTTCAAAATCGCAACTTCCTGTTCCCACGACGTGGTCCGCAGACGCATCCGCAGCCGAGGCGCCACCCGTCCAACACGCTGATTTCGCGTTCGTCGGAGAAAAAATGCGACTCGAAAGTTCTAATTAGTGCTCGGGAGAATTCCTATTTTTGGGTAGGAGCGGACGGATTTTTTGGTGGCGACAGGCTGCCCAATCCAGATGATCGGCCCACATGATCGGCCAATCGTTCAAAATCGTTGATGATATCCATAAACTCTATTCGTTTGATTGATGGGCCGCAAAGGGCCATATCAGTAACAACGAATTCACAACCGAGAGACGTCGGTCGACACGAGAAAGGACCTTCGACATGACCACGATCACCTTCAGAGACAGCAAGCTTTCCCATGTGGCTCACCATGACCACTCCCTGTCGGCCTATGCCCGCAAGGTTGCCCGTGCATGGCATCAGTGGCAGGCCGCGCGCGAAATCGAAGCCATGCCGATCGACATGCGCAAGGATTTCGGTTGGCCGTCGGCGGATAATGTAGACGACCACAAGGCGATGTAATGGATGCGACATACCTCCCCGCATGAGAGCGGCGCCTGCTTCCCTGCAGCGCCGCTTTCGTCGTTTTAGGCCCTTCGCGATTTAATCTTGAATATCAGGAACATGTATTTCCAAACCGACTTTTGGCGAACATTTGTTCTTGTCAAAAGCCAATTGACCAACGTCAATTTAAGCAATGTCGCAATTTTGCTCTTTGCGGCCGCATTTTTCCATGAGAATGTCGCTTTCTGAATATCTAAGCGGCGCAATCCAAGCACCAATAGCGCATTGGCCCTCCATCATGGATTTCTCACATGAGCAAGATGTCGCATAAGAAACGCTCTATCGTCTTCTTCATGGTACCGCAGTTTACGATGCTGCCCTTTTCGGCCGCGATCGATACGCTGCGCATCGCCAACCGCATGCTGGGTTACCAGGCCTATACCTGGCGCCTGACCTCGGTGGATGGCGAAAAGGTCTATTCCTCCTGCGGCATCGGCGTCGAGGCCAATACGTCGCTGGCAGACGAGCGTCGCAATCTCGGAGGCGAAAATCGCCCGAGCATGGTGCTGGTCTGTTCCGGCATCGACGTCGAGGAATTCAACAACAAATCGGTCAATGCGTGGTTGCGCGAATCCTACAATCGCAGCGTCGCCGTCGGCAGCCTCTGTACGGGCGCGCATGTGCTTGCCCAGGCTGGTCTCCTGAATGGCAAGCGCTGCGCGATCCACTGGGAAAACCTGCCGGGCTTCTCCGAAGCCTTCCCGCAGGCGGAGGTCTATGCCGACCTCTACGAAGTGGACAGCAATCTCTACACCTGCGCCGGCGGCACCGCCTCGCTCGACATGATGCTGAACCTCATCGGCGAGGATTTCGGCGAGACGCTGGTCAACCGCGTCTGCGAGCAGCACCTGACCGACCGCGTCCGCAGTCCGCATGACCGCCAGCGCCTGCCGCTGCGCGCCCGCCTCGGTGTGCAGAACGGCAAGGTTCTGTCGATCATCGAGCTGATGGAAGGCAATCTCGCCGAGCCGCTGTCGCTTCTGGAGATCGCCGACGGCGCCGGCCTGTCGCGCCGCCAGATCGAGCGTCTGTTCCGCCAGGAAATGGGCCGCTCTCCCGCCCGCTACTATCTCGAAATCAGGCTCGATCGCGCCCGTCACTTGCTGGTGCAATCGTCGATGCCGGTGGTCGAAGTCGCCGTCGCCTGCGGCTTCGTCTCCGCGTCGCACTTCTCCAAGTGTTATCGCGAACTCTACCACCGCTCGCCGCAGCAGGAGCGCGCCGAGCGGAAGATGACGATGGCAACCGCCCGCCAGGCAATCGCGGCCTGAGCGGGAGAGTAAAAGCCAAAACGAAAAGAACTCGAAACGCACCAGGCGCTTCGGGTTCTCTTTTTATACGAAATCCGTGAAATGCCGCGTCAGGCGCTCTTGCGCATGGGCTGCATCGATTGGATCTGCAGCAGCGTATCGAGGTTCTGGTTGACGCGGCAATAGAACTCCTCGTCGATGAACGGCCGCAGCATGAAGTCGTTGCCGCCGGCCTTGAGGAACCGCGCCGAAAGCAAGCGGTTGGACGACGAGGATACGCCGATGATCCGCAATTGATGCGAACCGATGCTGCCGCGGATGCGGCGGGTCAGTTCGAAGCCGTCAATATCAGGCATGTTGTAGTCTGTGATCATCAGCCCGATGTCTCGGTTTGCCTTGAGGATTTCGAGCGCCTTGGCGCCGCTATCGGCGGTGCTGACGCGGAAATTGTAACGCTTCAACCGGCTCGAAAGCAGCGCCCGCGCCGTGGCGCTGTCGTCCACGATCAGCACGTGATGGCGATGGTTGGTGAGGAAGCGGCAAATGGATTCGGCCAGGAGATCGACGGCGAAGACATTGTCCTTGAGGATGTAGTCGACGATATCCTTCGACAACAGCTTGTCGCGCATGCCTTCATGGAACGTGCCGGTGAAGACGATGGTCGGGATGCTGAGATCGACGAGATACTCGAGCGCCTCGCCGTTCTCCGCGCCCGGCAGATTGATGTTGGAGATAGCGAGCGTGATTTCCTGGGACGACTTGTCGTAGCACAGCTGAAGATCTTCGAAATTCCGGCAGATCTCCACGTCGATGTTGAAGAGTTCCTTCAAGCGCGTGCTGATCATCGACGTAAAGACGTTCGAATCCTCCGCCAGAACAATACGAACATCATTAAATGTGTCGCCGGAATACTGCATTCCGGAAATCCCCAAAAACGCCATGTCAAAACCCCAAAATGAAATCGGTCTCCCTGCGTCAAATCGGTACATGGGGCGGTTTGATTAAGTATTAAACGGAAAGCTTACTTGCGACACAAAACACCGCAAGAACACGCCGCCGAGGCTTTCTTCGCAACATGATTAAAGGACGGTTCGCCGGGCGCTATTCTATCACCTAGTGACGAGCCGGAAGACGGCTTAGCCGTCCGCCGTTTTTCCGCGCAGCCGGCGAACGCGGCCATCGTCCTCATCGACCTTGGCGTCGCCTGAAGCCTCTTCCACTGCCGGTTCCGGCGCCAGGATCTCCGCATCGGGCGTGACCGTATCCGGCTGACGGTGGAACACCACGTCGCTCTGCGGCAGCGGGATCTCGATCGCCTCCTGGCGGAAGCGCTTGAGGATCGCGATCCTGAGATCGTTTCGCACCTTCAGCCCGTCGCCCATGTCGCCGAGCATGAAGCGCAGCTCGAAATCCAGAGAATAGGGGCCGAAGCGGAGAAACTCGACATGCGGCTCGGGATTGCGCAGCACCAGCGGCACGGCATTCACCAGCTCGAGCAGGATATCCATCACCTTCTGCGGATCGGAATCGTAGCTCACCGAAACAGGGATCTCCGAGCGCCCCATCTTGTTGCGATGGGTCCAGTTGCCGACATTGGCGTTGATCAGCTCCGAGTTCGGCACGATGATCGACTGCTTGCGGAAGGTCTCGATCTCGGTTGCGCGCACCGAGATGCGCTTGACGATGCCCTCTGCGGTGCCTGAGACCACGTGGTCCCCGACCTTGAACGGCCGCTCGACGAGCAGGATCAAGCCGGACACGAAGTTCGACACGATATTCTGCAAGCCGAAACCGATACCGACCGACAATGCAGAGGCAACGAGCGCGAAGCTCGACAGATCGATACCGGCGGCAGACACACCGATCAGCGCCGCGACGCCGACGCCGAGATAGCCGATGCCGGTCTTGACCGAATTGCGCACGCCAAGATCGACATGGCTGCGGGCCATGACATTGTTGTCGAGCCAGCGCTGCACCCAACGCGTCAGGAGGTAGCAACCGGCAAACAAAAGGATGCCGGTGAGTATCCCAACCAGCGATATGCTGATGCCACCGAGCCGGACCTCGGTGAACAGGCGGTAGGCGATCAGCTGCAGGTCCTGCACATGGAAGCCCCACAGCAGCAGGATCAGCGGAATACCGGTTGCCAGCGCCACGCCATAGATGCAGAAGCCGACGAGCAGCCCGACCTGATCGATAACGACAGGACCAAGCTTGAAGCGCGTCGCCAGATATTGGCCAGGCCGCGTATCCCCGAAGGTCTCCGTTCGTGAAATCGCCTTGCCCGAGAGCAAACCGATATAGGTCGTGACGCCGATCGCGCCGGTAAAGATCAGCTGCGAGGCGATGAAGCGCGCAAGACCGACATACCCGGTCAGCGCCGCGAAGATCAGGCCGCCGCCGAGTACGCGCAGCACGATTGCCAGCCCCTTGGGCCAATGCCGGCCGGGCGCATCGGGATCACGGCTCTTCGCCATCATCGGTCGCCCGAACGATGCCGCAATCAGGATCAGGCCGATGATCAGCGCCGCGATCCAGCTGCGGACGACGGTGAGCACCAGCGGCGAGCCCATGGATTCGCTGATGCTGCCGAAGAAGAAATCGAGGGCATGAACGATCGCCATCGCCAACAGGCAGGCGCTGATCGAGCTTGCGCCGCGATTGGACAGGCGGACGAGACGCCATTGCGGATCGCGCGGCGCGAACACGGCATTGGTGAAGCGCCGAACGAAATAGATGACGCCGATCGTCGAAAACAGCGCCGCGACCACAGGCGCGATGTCCGGTCGCAGAACGTTGAAACTATCGAGGAAGAGATAGGACGTGACCAAGAGCGTCGCGAGCGAAAGCGTCCTGATCAGCGTCGACCAGAAGGCGATCGACAGCCGGCTGATATAGGAGGGCTGCTCATCGCTTTCCTTTCGCTGCAGATAGTGCCCGAAGAGCCGGTAACTGCCCGATAGAAGGATAAGGGCTGTTGCGAGCGACATGAAGATCGCCGCGGCAAAGGCGAAGGCCTTGAACTTCAGCACGAAGCCCAGCCAGCTTGCCAGCGCCTGCTGAAATGCGCCCACTTCCCGAACGAAAGCGTTGCCGGCATCGCCGAGCACGGAGGCGGAAATGTCGCTGCGACGAAGCAGCGTCGCGGCGAACAGCTTGCGGCGCATTTCCGCGATCTGATTGCTCATCCGGCCGAGCGAGGCGGTCAGGGTTTCGGCATCGCCTTGCACGACGTTGAGCTGCGCACGCTCCGCCATCAAGGCATTCCGCTCGTTGGCGACGATCTCGGCCTCCGGCGGCTGACCGTCTTTCGGCGGCTCCCCAAGCTCGGTCAGACGTGCCTTGATCTGATCGAGACGAGGCGTGATACCCCCAGAAATTCCGGCAACGCCGCGATTGAGCTCATCGGCCCGTCCCGCCAGCGCAACCAGCCCGTCATCGTCGTCGGCGCTCTGCTTTACACTCTCCTGAAGTGCCGCGAAATCGGCCTTCGCCTTGGCCATGTGCTTGGCGGCCTGATCGCCCGGTGCGCTCTGCGAGGCAGCGCCTTGCTCGGCGGCAGGCTGTGTGCTCTGCGCCGGCGCGGCGGGTGGCGGTGTCTGCGCATGGACGAAACCAGCGCCGGCCACGACCAGCGAGACAAACAATAGGCTCTGAAGCAGAAAACGTGTCAGCCGCAAGGTATCCCCGCCAGGTTCGATAATAAGAACGAGCGCCTGCTTCTCATAGGAAAGAAAGGCGACAGAAAGGCGACGCGGCTCGAAGCAATCGCTTAAACCGGCGCGCAGCCCTCGCTATCACGTCGCGGCCCGCGCGGCGACGTGGAAATCGACCGCACCCGGATCGCTATTCCTGCGCTACTGTTGACGCTTGTGTCCCGAAACCTCGGCGCCGGCATCGTCAGGCAATTGCAGAAACCGCAGCGACGACACGACGCCGATCGCGCCGATGACGACGAAAGCCCAGCGAAAATCGACAAGTCCGGGATCGCCGAGCCCGCGAACGGCCGCCGACACATTGAGAACGGCAGCCGCAATCGCGACACCCAGCAGCATGGAGACCTGCTGCAGCATGCTCGACAGGGTCGAGGCCGAGCTTCTCTGCGCGCTGGTGATATCCGCGAAGGCAATCGTATTCAGCGCGGTAAACTGCATGGAGCGCGACAGACCGGTCATGAACAGCAGGGCGTAGATCACCACGCGCGGCGTCTCCGGCACGAGAAAGCCGCAAGCGGCAATCGACAGCGCCGCGATCAGCCCGTTGAAAAAGAGTACAGTCCTGAAGCCGAAGCGCGCAAGCAACGGCGTCGTCACCGTCTTCATGCTCAGATTGCCGAGGAAATAGACCAGCAGATAGATGCCCGCCTCGATCGAGCTCAGCCCGAAGCCGAGCTGGAACAGCAGGGGCAGCAGAAACGGCGGTGCATTGATGGCCGTGCGGCTTGCCGTTCCGGCCGACAGCGTGGCGATGGCGAAGGTCTGCACCTTGAACGACGACAGATCGAGCAGCGGATTTTCGACCCGCATGAAATGCCGGTACGCCATGAAAGACAGCACGATACCGGCAACCAGCATGGCGCCCACAGGCGCAAGGCCGCCATGCCATTTCGCTGACAGCTCGAGTGCCGCCAGAAGAAGCGTCAGCCCGGCGCCGCTGAGGATAAAGCCGCGAACGTCAAGCCTTCCGGCATCCTCCTCCCGCTGCTCCGGCACGAAACGCCAGACGAGCACCATGCCGAGTATGCCGATCGGCAGGTTGATCAGGAAGTTCCAGTGCCAACTTGCATAGGTGGTGATGACACTACCCAGGAGCGGCCCGATGACGGGCGCCGTCAGCGCCGGCCATGTGATCAGCGCGATGGCCTGCACCAGTTCGGATTTGCGTGCGTTCTTCAACACGATGATCCGCCCCACCGGCGTCATCAGCGCGCTGCCGGCGCCCTGGACCGCACGCGCAAGCACGAATTCGGTGAGACCATCGGAAAGGCCGCAAAGCAGCGATGCGGCCGTGAACACGCCGATCGAAGCCATGAAGACGCGCCGTGCGCCATAGCGATCACCAAGCCATCCTGAGAGCGGAATGAATGCCGCCATGGTCAGCATGTAGACGGTGATGCCGATGCTCATCGATATCGTGGGGACACCGAAGCTCGCCGCCATCTGCGGCAGCGAGGTGGTGACGATCGTGCCGTCAAGGATCTGCATGAAGAAGGATACGGCGACGACAAGCGCCACTATTTTCGAACGGCGCGCGCTGCCCGCGTCACCATCCGCCTCGACCGTCTCAACTGCTGTCATCAATCTGCCAATGTGAAATCTGGATCAAACGGCCGGCAACAGCACATGCAGCGTGGGGCGTCGGTCGAACCCGACCGTAAATAGGCCCATCATGGCGAGCGGAAAAGGGAAAAACGACCAGCACGGGCAATTTCCATCAGCCGGCGCTCGCGACATCAATCACATTTGCGGCATCAGCCGAGGATGTTGGCGATCGCCCGCATGAACACGCCCGCCCCGATCGGGATCAACGCCTCGGGGAAATCATAGTCAGGATTGTGCAATTGCGGATGCGTTTCGCCGGACCCGAGGAAGAACATGGCTGACGGCGCAACGGATCGAAACAGCCCGAAATCCTCCGAGCCCTTCATCGGCAGCAAGCGGCTGTCGCTCTGGTGGCTGACGCCCTCGTCATCCAGCGCCTGCCGCAGCGCATCGACTGCCTCCGGCGAATTGAAGCACTGATGAAACACATCCTCATAGCTGATCTCGATCTCAAGCCCTGCGGTATCCGCCTCACTCTGCACCAGCATCTCGGCGCGCTGCACCAACCCCGCCATCCGTTCGTCGGTCAGCGTCCTGAGCGTCGCCCATATCTCGGCCCGGCCGGGGCTGATGCCGAAGGCTGGCTCGCCAAGCCTGGCGTGGGTGACGGTTACCAGCGCGAAATCGGGACCGACAGGCGCCACGCTTCCAAGCGCGGTCAACCCGCCGAGCAGGTTGGCGAGCGCGAATGTCGGCGCCACGCCATCCTCCGGGCAGGAAGCATGGGAGGTCTTGCCGTTGAGAACGATCTTCATCCCGCGCGACGCGCAGTTGACGGGACCTTCCCGCAGCAGCACATGTCCCAGGGGCACGCCCGGAAGATTGTGCAACGAGAGCGCCATATCGGGCTTCAGCGTCGCGAACTCGGGATCGGCGAGCACGGCTGCCGCACCGGCGCCATTCTCCTCGGACGGCTGGAACAGCAATATCACACGCCCCTTGTTCGGCCGCTTCTGCCCGAGCGCCGTCGCAACTGCCATCAGGATCGACATATGGCCGTCGTGACCGCAAAGATGGCCCTTGCCCGGGATGGTCGAACGGTAATCCTCGTTGGAAATCTCCTCGATCGGCAATCCATCGAGCTCGCAGCGAATGAGCACCGTCGGCCCCGGAATGGCCCCGTCATAGACCGCCGCGACGCCATGGCCGCCAAGGTTCGACACGATCCGATCGGGCTTTGCCAGAAGCAAGGCTTCCTGCACCCGACGCGCGGTTTCGACTTCTTCGCCCGACACCTCGGGATAGCGGTGAAGCTCGCGGCGAAAGGCGGTGATGTTGGAAAGCTCTTCCTGTGTCAGAAACATCGGCGTCATCCTGAAAATCAGCTGCATGCTATGTGCGCCGACCAAGGGTAGCAAGCGGCTTCGTGAAACGGGAAAGTCGCGCCCCGCTGCCGCGAACGAATCCGAACTTTCCCTTTTCGGCTCGCAGCTATTTGTATATGTAAACGCATATTCACAGGAGAACAGCATGGACGCGGACGAAGCCGACCGGTACCGGGCGCCTGCCTTGGACAAGGGGCTTGATATCCTCGAGCTTCTGGCGAGCGTCGAGGAGGGGCTGACCCAGGCGGAAATCGCCAAGCGCCTCGACCGCAGTCCCAACGAATTCTACCGCATGCTCGACCGGCTCGTGCGCCGCGGATACGTCACCAAGCTCGAGGGCGATCGGTTCACGCTGACGCTCAAGCTGTTCGGCCTCTCCCAGCTGCATGCCCCTGCCCGCCGCCTTGCCTCCTTCGCCATGCCGCTGATGCGCGACCTCGCGCAGCGCACCCGCCAGGCGAACCATCTCGTGGTCTTCGACCGCGGATCGGCCGTCGTCATAGCCCAGCACGAAGCGCCGAATTACTGGGGCATTTCGATCCGCGTCGGCTCGCATATGAGCCTGCTCGAAACAGGCTCCGGCCACGTGCTGCTGGCCTTCCGCACCGATGAGGAACGCGAGATGATGATCGCGGAGCATGCCCGCGACCCCAAGACCAAACGGCCTGGACCGGAGTTCTATGAGCGCCTGAGCGACATCCGAAAGCGTGGCTACGAGATGATGCCGAGCGCCCAGACCGCTGGCGTCCACAACCTCTCCGCCCCGATCCTCGGCCCCGACGGCCGCGTGATCGCCGCCCTCACCTGTCCCTATATCGGCCTGGTCAACGCTCCCGACGCGCCCGATATCGATGGGACGATCGTCATGCTGCAGCAGGCAGCGCGCGACCTGTCGCTGCTCGCCGGATCGGATGTGAAGATCACGGGCTGAGCGGGCGGGAAAGCGTGCGCGACACGGCATCGCGCCATCCTGATATCTTCGCCTGTCTTTCTGCATCCGGCATCGTTGGCAGGAACTGTCGGTCGCTGCGCCATGCTTTCGCGAAGGCGGCGCGCTGCGGCCAGACACCGGCGCGGGAACCGGCAAGCCATGCCGCGCCGAGAGCCGTCGTCTCCTGCGCTGCGGCGCGATCGACCGGATTGGCGACGATGTCGGCAAGGCGCTGCATGGTCCAGTCGGAGCTTGCCATGCCGCCATCGACCCTGAGCACCGTCCTGAACCGGTGCTCGCCCCAATCCTTGCGCATGGCGACAAGCAGGTCCAGCGTCTGATAGGCAACCGCCTCGAGCGCCGCATGCGCCAGCTCCGCCGGCCCGCTGTTGCGCGTCAATCCAAAGATCGCGCCGCGCGCCTGCGGGTCCCAATAAGGCGCGCCGAGACCGGTGAAGGCAGGCACCATGTAGACCCGCTGCCCCTCGTCGGCCGCAACAGCCAACGCCTCGCTCTCGGAGGCGCGCGAAATGAGACCGAGTCCATCGCGCAGCCATTGCACGGCGGCACCCGCGATGAAGATTGACCCTTCGAGCGCATAGGTCGTTTCGCCCTCCAGCCGATAGGCGATCGTCGTCAGCATCCGGTTCGATGAGGCGACACGATCCCGGCCGGTGTTGAGCAAGGCGAAGCAACCCGTCCCGTAGGTCGATTTCATCATGCCCGGATCGAAACAGGCATTGCCGATCGTCGCCGCTTGCTGGTCTCCGGCAATGCCGAGGATCGGGATTGCCGCTCCGAGGATCGACCTGTCCGTGACCCCGAAATCGTCAGCGCAGTCCTTGACCTCTGGCAGCAGGGTTGGCGGTATCGCGAGCACGCCCAGCAGCTCATCGTCCCATGTCCCATCGGTGATGTTGTAAAGCATGGTGCGGGAAGCGTTGGTTGCATCTGTGGCGTGAACGCGTCCGCCCGTCAGGTTGAAGATCAGCCAGCTGTCGATGGTGCCGAAGCAAACACCCCCCATGCGGGCGCGCTCCCGCAGCCCCTCGACATTGTCGAGCAGCCAGCGCAGCTTGGTGCCGGAAAAATAGGGATCGAGCAGCAGCCCCGTCTTGGCGCGCACCAGCTTCTCGTAGCCGTCGGCCTTCAGGCTGTCGCAGATCTCTGCGGTCCGCCTGTCCTGCCAGACGATCGCCCTGTGAAGCGGTCTGCCGGTCTTGCGATCCCACACAACGGTCGTTTCACGCTGATTGGTGATCCCGATCGCGGCGATGGCCGAAGCCGCGATACCCGCCTTGCCGATCGCCTGCCGCGTTGTTGCGACGACGCTTTCCCATATCTCGCAAGCATCATGTTCGACCCATCCCGCTTGCGGGTAGTGCTGCCCGACGTCCATCTGCGACGAGGCGACCATCGTCATCCTGTTGTCGAAGATGATTGCCCGCGACGACGTTGTGCCCTGATCGATCGCCAGAATGAACCCACCCATGATCTGTTCCGACTGAATAGGAATACCGTTCCCGCCGATCGAACGGCAGGTTGCCAACATGGATTTGAAAATGGAGAGAGCCGGCGGCAGCCTTCGCATGCCGCCGGCAAACAGATCGGCCGGGGCTGACACCCCGGCCGTGGCAGCCCGTTATTGGGACTGCCAGCTCTTGACCAGCTCGTCGTAATTGACGGTGACCGGCTTTTCCTTCTCGTTCTCGATCTTCAGCTGGGGAGCGAGGTTGCCCTTGGCGACCGCGTCCTTGTTCCAGTATTCGAGATCATGCTCCTCGGCGAGCTTCGGACCGATATCGCCTTGCACCTTGGCGCGCTCGAGGCGCTGCAGGACCTTTTCCTGCTCCGCGCAAAGCGAATCCATGGCTTCCTGCGCGGTTTTCGCACCGGAGGACGCATCGCCCACGGCCTGCCACCAAAGCTGAGCCAGCTTCGGATAATCAGGAACGTTGGTACCTGTCGGCGACCACTGCACGCGAGCCGGCGAGCGGTAGAACTCGACCAGACCGCCGAGCTTCGGAGCGCGCTCCGTAAAGCTCTTGTCGCGAATGGTGGATTCGCGGATGAAGGTGAGACCGACATGGCTCTTCTTCACATCGACCGTCTTCGAGGTCACGAACTGCGCGTAAAGCCATGCGGCCTTGGCACGATCGTCGGGCGTCGATTTCATCAGCGTCCAGGAACCGACGTCCTGATAGCCGAGCTTCATGCCGTCCTTCCAGTAGACACCGTGCGGGCTGGGCGCCATGCGCCATTTCGGCGTGCCGTCCTCGTTGACAACAGGTAGACCCGGCTTGACGGCATCGGCGGTGAACGCCGTGTACCAGAAGATCTGCTGCGCCACTTCACCCTGCGCCGGCACCGGGCCGGATTCGGAGAAGTTCATGCCCTGGGCTGCCGGCGGTGCATAGGCCTTCAACCAATCCAGATACTTCTGGATCGAATAGACGGCGGCCGGACCGTTGGTGTCGCCGCCGCGCGCGACGCAGGAGCCGACGGGCCGCGAGTTCTCGTCGACCTTGATGCCCCACTCATCGACCGGCAGACCGTTCGGCAGGCCCTTGTCGCCGTTGCCGGCCATCGACAGCCAGGCATCGGTGAAGCGCCATCCGAGCGACGGGTCCTTCTTGCCGTAGTCCATGTGGCCGAAGACCTTCTTGCCGTTCACCTCACGGCCGGTGAAGAATTCGGCAATGTCCTCGTAAGCAGACCAGTTGACCGGCACGCCGAGATCGTAGCCGTACTTCGCCTTGAAGTCGGCCTTGTTCTTCTCGTCGTTGAACCAGTCGTACCGGAACCAGTAGAGGTTCGCGAACTGCTGGTCGGGAAGCTGGTAGAGCTTCTTGTCCGGCGCGGTCGTGAACTTGGTGCCGATGAAGTCGTTGATGTCGAGGCCGGGATTGGTGACGTCCTTGCCTTCCTTCTCCATCCAGTCGGTCAGCGAGCGGGCCTGCTGGTAGCGCCAATGGGTGCCGATCAGGTCACTATCGTTGACATAGGCGTCGTAGATGTTCTCGCCCGACTGCATCTGCGTCTGCAGCTTCTCGACGACGTCGCCTTCGCCGATCAGGTCGTGGGTGATCTTGATGCCGGTGATGGCCGTGAAGGCCGGAGCCAGCACCTTCGATTCATATTCATGCGTGGTCAGCGTTTCGGAAACCACCTTGATATCCATGCCGGCGAAAGGCTTCGCCGCATCGATGAACCACTGCATTTCCTTTTCCTGGTCGGCGCGGGAAAGCGTTGAGAGCTCGCCCACTTCCTTGTCCAGGAATGATTTCGCCTCGTCCATGCCGGCATAGGCGGAGCCCGCCATGGCCAGCAAGATGCCTGCTGTTGTCGCTAGTAGATGCCGTCGCATGATATCCTCCCAAGGTTTGCGATTGCAGTCTTAACGTCAGGCGGCCAGTACCCCCGGCCATCTGTATCTCCCCGGACTAGACGTAGCGGAACACGCCGATGGCGTAGACTACTGCAAGCCCGAGAGCCCACCACAGGTTGGGTCCGACAAGACCCAGCCATGCGAGATGAATGAACGCTGCTCCCAGCAGCGATATGAAGAGACGGTCTCCCCGTGTCGTCTCGAACCGCAGGACTCCCACCCGCGGCGACCCGCCGGGCGAAAGATATTCCCAGACGCTCATGCTGATCAAAAGCACGAGGATCGTCAGGAAGAATAAGGCCGTCGGCAGCGTCCACGCCATCCAGGAAAAGTTCATGTCGGGTCTCCTCCTTGTCAGACGCGGCCGAGGGCAAAGCCCTTGGCGATGTAGTTGCGGACGAAATAGATGACGAGTGCGCCGGGAATGATGGTCAGCACGCCGGCCGCCGCCAGCACGCCCCAGTCCATGCCCGAAGCGGACACCGTTCGCGTCATGATCGCCGAGATCGGCTTTGCCGCCGTCGTCGTCAGCGTGCGGGCGAGCAGCAGCTCGACCCACGAGAACATGAAGCAGAAGAACGCCGCCACCCCGATCCCCGATGCCACCAGCGGCATGAAGATGCGGACGAAGAAGCGCGGGAACGAGTAGCCGTCGATATAGGCCGTCTCGTCGATCTCCTTCGGCACGCCCGACATGAAGCCTTCGAGGATCCACACCGCCAACGGCACGTTGAACAGGCAGTGCGCCAGCGCCACCGCGATATGCGTGTCGATCAACCCGAAGGCCGAATAGAGCTGGAAGAACGGCAGCGCGAAGACGGCCGGCGGCGCCATGCGGTTGGTGAGCAGCCAGAAAAACAGGTGCTTGTCGCCAAGGAACCTATAGCGCGAGAAGGCGTAGGCCGCTGGAAGCGCCGCCAGTACCGAGATGACAGTGTTCATCGCCACATAGGTGATCGAGTTGATGTAGCCGTTGTACCACGACGGATCGGTGAAGATGATCGTGTAGTTGCGAAGCGTCGGATGCTGCGGCCAGAGCGAGAAGGCGCCGGTGATCTCGGCGTTCTCCTTGAAGCTCATGTTGACCAGCCAGTAGATCGGCAAAAGCAGGAAGATGATATAGAGGGTCGGTACCACCCAGGAGAAGTTGCCCGCGGGCTTGTACTTGATGGTCTGAGCCATTGATTGCGCCATGGTCGTCTCCTCCTTACGCGTTCTCGTCGCCGCTGGTCATCACGGTGTAGAAGATCCATGAAAGCAGCAGGATGATCAGGAAGTAGATGATCGACATCGCCGCCGCCGGCCCGAGGTCGAACTGCCCGACCGCCATCTTCACGAGGTCGATCGACAGGAACGTCGTCGAATTGCCCGGTCCGCCGCCGGTGACGACGAAGGGCTCGGTATAGATCATGAAACTGTCCATGAACCGCAGCAACACGGCGATCAGAAGCACCCGCTTCATCTTCGGCAGCTGGATATAGCGGAACACCGACCAGCGCGACGCGCCATCGATCTTCGCCGCCTGGTAATAGGCATCGGGGATCGACACGAGGCCGGCGTAGCAGAGCAGCACCACGAGGCTCGTCCAGTGCCAGACGTCCATGACGATGACGGTGATCCAGGCATCGACGGGATCGCGAACGTAGTTGTAGTCGAGTCCGATCGCCTCCAGCGTATGGCCGAGCAGGCCTATATCGACGCGCCCGAACACCTGCCAGATGGTGCCGACCACGTTCCATGGAATGAGCAGCGGCAAAGCCATCAGCACGAGGCAAACGGGCACGCCGAGCCCCTTCTTCGGCATGTTGAGCGCGATGAAGATGCCGAGCGGAATCTCCAGCGCCAAGATGATCAGCGAGAAGGCGAGGTTGCGCTGCAGCGCCGCCCAGAAGCGATCGGATTGCAGCGTCTGCACGAACCAGTCGGTGCCCGCCCAGAAGAACTCGTTGTTCCCGAACGTATCCTGCACCGAGTAGTTCACAACAGTCATCAGCGGGATCACGGCGGAGAAGGCGACGAGCACCAGCACCGGCAGCACCAGAAACCAGGCCTTGTTGTTCCAGGTCTTGTTCATGGCTCAGCCCTCCCTGCCGACACGCCAGGAATTGGCGTAAATGTTGATGGCTGTGGGATCGAAAGTGACGCGCGCCTCGGCGGGTATCTCCGCATCCTCGGTGACGACGATCGAGATCGGCTGCCCGGCGAAGTCGGCCCGAACAATCTTCTGCCGGCCGATATCCTCGACCCTGTTGATGGTGACAGGCATGCCCTCGCGCCCGATGCGGATGAACTCCGGGCGTATCCCGAGCTCCGTCTTCGCCCCGGCCGCCGCTTTCGGTACATAGTCCAGCGACAGCGTCTCGGCGCCGACAGTCACGCGATTGCCGTCGAGCTTGGCCGGAATGACGTTCATGCCAGGCGAGCCGATGAAATAGCCGACGAAGGTGTGGCTCGGCCGCTCGAACAGCTCGGTCGGCGTGCCGATCTGCACGATCTCGCCCTCGTACATGACGACCACCTTGTCGGCGAAGGTCAGAGCCTCCGTCTGGTCGTGCGTGACATAGACCATGGTGAAGCCGAACTGCTTGTGCAGCCGCTTCAGCTGCGAGCGCAGCACCCATTTCATGTGCGGATCGATGACCGTCAGCGGCTCGTCGAACAGGATGGCGTTCACATCGTTGCGCACCAGCCCGCGTCCGAGCGAGATCTTTTGCTTCTGGTCGGCCGTCAGCCCCTGCGCCTTGCGCCGCGCCATCGGCGCCAGATCGATCACCTCGAGCATGTCGCGCACGCGGCGATCGACCTCCGGCTCGGCCACGCCGCGATTGCGCAGCGGGAAGGCCAGATTGTCGTAGACCGTCATCGTATCGTAGATCACGGGAAACTGGAACACCTGCGCGATGTTGCGCGCCTGCGTCGCGAGGTTCGTCACGTCCTTGCCGTCGAACAGGATGCGTCCGTGCGATGGCTGCAGCAGCCCGGAGATGATGTTGAGCAGCGTCGTCTTTCCGCAGCCGGAAGGTCCAAGCAGCGCATAGGCGCCGCCGTCGTTCCATTCGTGGTCGACTTCGCGCAGCGCATAGTCCTTGTCCGACTGCGGGTTTGGCCCGTAGGCGTGGCGGATGTGGTCGAGCGTGATGCGTGCCATGTCCCTGCCCTCCTCAAGCCTTGGCGCCGGACGCGATGGCGCGCCCGTCGGTGTCGAACGCCATCAGATGGCGCGCGTCGAGAAATACATCGATTTCGGTATCCGGATCGATGTCGTGGATGCCATGCGCCAGCATCACCCAGCGCACGCCGTCATAATCGAGATAGACGAAGCTCTCCGAGCCGGTGATCTCGGAAAGCTGCGTGCGAGCCCTCAACCGCGAAGCGCCGGGCGTCTGCGCCGAAAGCCCGAGATGATGCGGATGAAACGCCACCGTCACCGGCCCGTCGGCCATGGCCAAGAGATGCGTGGGCACTGCAAACACGTCGGCGCCCTGCCGCTGGAACGTGGCCCCTGTCTTGACGACATCGATGAAATTGAGCGGCGGATCGGCGAAGGTTTTCGCGGTGATGAGGTCGACCGGCGTCCGGTAGACCGAGATCGTTGGTCCGAACTGCGTCACGCGCCCTTGCGACAGCGTCGCCGTATTGCCGCCGAGCAGCAGTGCTTCGGAAGGCTCCGTGGTCGCGTAGACGAAGATCGCACCCGATTGCGCGAAGATTTTCGGCAGTTCGGCGCGCAGTTCCTCGCGCAGCTTGTAGTCGAGATTGGCAAGCGGCTCGTCCATCAGAACAAGACTGGCGTTCTTGACCAGCGCGCGGGCAAGCGCCGTGCGCTGCTGCTGGCCTCCGGAGAGGTTGAGCGGCGTGCGATCGAGATAGGGCGTCAGCCGCAGCAGTTCGGCGGCCTTGCGAACCTCGCGGTCGATGGTCGCCGCATCCTTGCCCGCAATCCGCATCGGCGAGGCGATGTTTTCGTAGACGGTGAAGGCGGGATAGTTGATGAACTGCTGGTACACCATCGCGACATTGCGCTTCTGCACCGGCATGCCGGTCACATCGACGCCATCGAAACGGATCGTCCCGCTGGTCGGACGATCGAGCCCGGCCATCAGCCGCATCAGCGACGTCTTGCCCGACAGCGTCGGCCCCAGCAGCACGTTCAGCGTGCCGCGTTCAAGCGCAAGATCGGTCGCGTGGATATGATCCTCCCCGCCCACCGTCTTTGCAACGTTTAGCAATTCCAGCATTCCGGTTCCCCTGCCTCCTCACAGCGGGGACCACATGCCGCGCTTCTATCCGGCCATCTGCGCCGGTAGGGCGGTCATGTACTCCTCCAAAACCGCGGCTTGCTCCCTCGTCAGGCGCAAGCCTTCCTTCGTTCTCCTCCAGAGCACGTCATCGGCGTGTCTCGCCCATTCGTGCTCGATCAGGTAGCGGACCTCCACCTCGTAGAGATCGCTGCCGAAACAGCGCCCGAGATCCTCGGTCCCGCGCGCATGCTCCAAAACTATCGTTGCCTTCGTGCCATAGCGGCGAACGAGGCGACGGGCGTGCGCATCATCAAGGAACGGATAGCCGCCCTTCAGCTTGCGCACTTCCGCTTCATATCCGGTGGCCGCGAAATCGCCGCCCGGCAGATGGCTCCTCGCCGTCCACGGGCTACCCTTGATGCCAATGGCGGCGCCGATCTTCTCCAGCGCATGCTCGGACAGCCGCCGGTAGGTCGTGAGCTTGCCGCCGAACACGTTGAGCAACGGCGCCTGTCCGCCCTCGCCTTCCAGCTTCAGCACGTAGTCGCGCGTCGCTTCCTGCGCCTTCGACGCGCCGTCGTCGAACAGCGGACGCACAGCCGAATAGGTCCAGACGATATCTTCCGGCCGCACCGGCTCGTTGAAGTATTCGCTGGCACATTTGCAGAGATATGCCGTCTCTTCCTCGGAAATCTTCACATCCTTCGGATCGGCCTTGTAGTCGCGATCGGTGGTGCCGATCAGCGTGAAATCCTGCTCGTAGGGGATCGCGAAGATGATGCGATTGTCGGGGTTCTGGAAGAAGTAGGCCCTCGGATCGTTGAACTTCTTCTTCACGACGATATGGCTGCCCTGGACCAGCCGCACATGCCGCGCCTCGTTCTGCCCGAAGGCGGCACGAATGACGTGGTCAACCCAGGGGCCCGCCGCGTTCACAAGCATCCGTGCCTGGAAATGCCGCGCCTCGCCCGTCACCGTGTCGAGCGTCTCGATCGCCCATACGCCGTTCTCGCGGCGCGCCGCGACAACCTTGGTGCGCGGCATGATCAGCGCACCCTTGTCGGCGGCGTCGCGCGCGTTCAGCACCACCATGCGGGCATCATCGACCCAGCCGTCGGAATATTCGAACGCCTTGGTGAACAGCGACTTCAGCGGCTTTCCGGCGGGATCGCGGCGCATGTCGAGTACCTTGGTCGCCGGCAAAAGCTTCCGGCCGCCGAGATGATCATAAAGGAACAGCCCGAGACGGATCAGCCACGCCGGACGGATACCGCCCTTGTGGTAAGGCAGCACGAAGCGCATCGGCCAGATGATATGAGGCGCCATCGCCCACAGGATCTCGCGCTCCATCAGCGATTCACGCACCAGGCGAAACTCGTAATGCTCGAGATAGCGCAGGCCGCCATGGATCAGCTTGGTCGCGCCCGACGACGTGCCGGAAGCGAAATCGTTCATTTCGGCAAGCGCCACGGAATAGCCGCGCCCGATCGCATCACGCGCAATGCCGCATCCGTTGATGCCGCCACCGATAACGAAAAGATCGTGAATCTGACCGCCCACGCGCCCCATGCTCCCAGAAATGCCGCAACGCAACAAGACAACGCAATTGCGAAAGTAAAAATAGTTAAAGCGAAACTCATTCGAATGTCAAACGAATGTTTCGCACAGTTATCCCCCGCGCCGATGTCGCCCGTGTGACAGCACGAACAGTCTGCATTCCAGATTACCGAGGAATTTCAATTGGGCTCGGCGACCCGGAAATAGGTGCGTGGGGGTGCGCCGAGCATGCGCTTGAACATGGTGGTGAACGCCGAGACACTTTCATATCCGAGATCGAAGGCAACTGTTGTGACCGACTCGCCCTCCGCGAGTCGCGGCAGCGCCGTAAACAACGCGGCCTGCTGCCGCCAGGTCGAAAGGCTGATCCCGGTCTCGCGCCGAAACGCCCGGGTGAACGCCCGCCGGCTCATGTTGAGTTGCTCGGCCCAATCGTCGATCAAAAGCCGCGCGGTGGGGTTCGAAAGGAAGGCACGGCAAAGCCCGGCAAGCCTGGCATCACCGGGAATGGGCAAACCAAGCGATCGATCCGGCAGCCGCGAAATCTCCTCGAGAAGCAGCGCGACCACCAGCCGCTGGCGCCGCGAGCCCTTCAGGTCACCACTTGGGGATACCGCCTCGATAATCAGCGCACGCGCGAGATCGGTCAACCCGACCACACGAATGGCTTCGGGCAGAGCGACCAGCGCATCGGCACTGATATAGGCCGAGAGCATGCTCACCTCACCCAGCATGTCCACCGAGTGATCCAGCCCGGCCGGTATCCACAGCGCGTGCTCCGGCGGCACCATCCAGCGCCCCTGCCGCGACGACACCATGACCACGCCGGTGCGCGCATAGACGAACTGCGCGCGGCTGTGCCGATGGGTCGCCACGTGATAGCCCGAGGGATATTCGGACGGGATGGTGTGAACGGGCTCGGACGCAGCCTCGATGGCCGCCAGCCGCTCGACATGCAGCTTGGCGAGTTCTGCCGACGTCATATTTTGCAGCGCATTCATAAGGCTTGGCCCAATCGCGAAAGAATGAGACCAAAACACGAAAGCGGGACTGCCGCAAGGAGACTATGCGGATAGTCAGTTTCTCAGGAGGAACATCGTGACAACAGGTACAATGACGGCGGAGAAACACTCCGCGGAACAGACGGTTTTCAGCATCATCATGGCAGTCAGCTTCTGCCATCTCTTGAACGATACGATGCAGTCGCTCATCCCGGCGCTCTACCCGATGATCAAGGAAGGCTACGGTCTCGACTTCACGCAGATCGGCCTGCTCGGCCTGGTCTTCCAGGTCACGGCCTCGCTGCTGCAGCCGCTGATCGGCATTTACACGGACAAGCGCCCGCTGCCCTATTCGCTGTCGATCGGCATGGGCTTCACGCTGATCGGTCTGGTGCTCCTCGCCTATGCGCACGCCTATTGGGTGCTGCTGGTCGGCGCCGGCGTCGTCGGCCTCGGCTCGGCGGTCTTCCATCCTGAATCCTCGCGCGTCGCCCGCCTTGCCTCCGGCGGACGCCACGGTCTGGCGCAGTCGCTGTTCCAGGTCGGTGGTAACTTCGGCTCGGCGATCGGCCCGCTGGCAGCCGCCTTCATCGTGCTGCCGCGCGGACAGACCAGCGTCGCATGGTTCTCTGTCGCCGCACTTACGGGCATGATTATCCTGTGGCGCGTCGGCGTCTGGTATTCCAACCACCGCCGCACCAATGCCGGCCGCAAGGCAGCCGCGAGCGCCGTCGTGCTGCCGCGCGCCAAGGTGATCATGTCGATCGCGGTCCTCGCCATGCTGGTCTTCTCGAAATACGTCTACATGACCAGCCTTTCGAGCTATTACACCTTCTACATGATCGAGCGCTTCCAGGTGTCGGTCCAGCAGGCGCAGATCCTGCTCTTCGTCTTCCTGGGCGCGGTCGCCATCGGCACGGTCGCAGGCGGCCCGATCGTCGACTGGTTCGGCACCAAGTTCACGATCTGGTTCTCGATATTGGGCGCCCTGCCCTTCACGCTGGCCCTGCCCTATGCGGGCTACACCTGGACGATCGTGCTGACCTTCGTGATCGGCATCATCCTGGCGTCTGCCTTCTCGGCCATCGTCGTCTTCGCGCAGGAGCTGGTGCCGGGACGCGTCGGCATGATCGCCGGCCTGTTCTTCGGCTTCGCCTTCGGCATCGGGGGCATCGGCGCTGCGGCGCTTGGCATGGTTGCCGACCGGATGGGTATCGTCTTCGTTTACAATATCTGCTCTTACCTGCCGCTTCTCGGCCTGCTCACCGTGTTCCTGCCCGACATTGGCAAGGGCCGCCGTCACGGGACGGCAAAGGCGACGTGACGGCTAGCCGGCGAATCCGGACAGCCTGAATCAGAAAGGGCCGAGGCGTGATGCGCCCCGGCCCTTTTCCTGCACGATTACAGTGTTCATCAAGAACACCGGGTGTTCATCAAGAACACCGGGCCGGCAGCTTACTTGCGTGCGCCGCCCGGACGGCCCTTGCTCTGGCCGGCGCCACCGGAGGTCTTCGCATCGTTGGACTGGCCGAACTGGGTGCCGCCGAGGTGTCCACCGCCGCTGCTGTTGGCAACGTAACGTTCTGTCCGGCGCTGAATCTCGGCCGCATTGGTCTTGCTCATAGGATCTTCCCTTTGTTGAATAGAAATCGCCTCCGGCCGGCGGCCGGAGTGCGTCGAATCGATTTTGAGAGAAGAAGTCAGCTTGAACGCCAGGGACGTTAAACAAAGCTCGACCAGCAATTTCGATCTGAAAGCTTTGCGCGCTTATCGCACCCAAAGCAAGCATCGCCCGCCGTCGGCGAGACAATACGCGTCACGGCAACAAAAAAGGCCGGGGCGAAACCGCACCGACCTTCCTCATCGCGTCCTACACCAGTGCCAGTACATCCGTGGTCAAAAGCATTTAACGCGACCGGCAACTGCGAACGTCCGCTGTTTGGGACGCTAACCAGCACTGCCGATGAACCCTATATGGAGGCGCAATGTGTCGAATTCAAGTCCGGGAGGAAAACAGCAGTGTCCGGGCTGGACAAGTCAGAGATTGGCGACCCCTGCAGGATTCGAACGATTTATTAAACCTTTGAATTCTCAGTTTTTTCTGGACTTTGGTCAAGTGCAGAACGTGAATAAAAACGTGAGCGCTGTGGGCGGCGGGCAAGACGCATTAGACGGTCGCCGGGTCGGAGTTCAGCCCGACCTTGCTGGCGATCTTCCTGCAAATCAGACGGTGTGCCCGTCTTAGGCCCACTTGTGCAGTTTGCTAAGCGGACCGCATCACAGTGCTTTAAGCAATTCGCTGTACCAGTTTTCAATGACTTCATTGTTGCCCGGCTCGCGCTGCCAAAGTACGAAAATGCTTGCTAGGAGTTGTTCCCGCGACAGCCCCAATCCGGCACATATAGCGTGATACCAATCATGCAGGTCTGCCCCTTCGGCACCAGATAAGATCTCGAGAACTTTCTTGTCTGCGACTCCACGTATAGCGGCGAGCTGGTCTGGTTGCGCAGTCACGAGCTTTTTGAAGCAGGCCTCGATAGCTTCATCGCCCGGTAAAAAGAACGCATTTTCCATCTGGACGATGGCGTCATTTGTTCTCATGTCACCGTCGTAGACCCCAATGAATCTAATCGGTCCCTGAATCTCCGCGACTTCGCGAAGCGTTCTGGTTATCCCTCCGTGACCGTCACGGATTTTGATGACTACCGTCGCAGATAGAATCGGATCGACGAGTTCAAGCAGAAGCTTGAGAAATGTCTCCGCCGCCGCATCCTCGACAAGCAAGATCGAATTAACGTGGCTCTTTATTCCGAGTTTTTCGAGCGTGCTCGGATTGGGCGGGTCAGACAATTGAAGTGCCCCCCCAGCACGAAAAATGAACTTCAGACTGGATGGGGGTAGGTGTGCAATCATAGCAGCGGAGTGGCTGGTGATCGTTATGCAGTGTCCTTTTGAGAGAGCCTCAGACAAGAAAAAATTTGCCATGGCCTCTTGGGTCGCGGGCGATAGAAACGTTTCCGGCTCTTCGAGAAGGATGAAAGAATTCTTTTCGGCGCGCGTCAGATCCCACCAGATATACAAAGCAGATAGCTCACCAATTCCCATGGTTCGACTGTCGTAATCATCATCACCGTAGGAAACTTCGAAAAAAGGGACAATCCCGTCCAGCTCTACTTCAGAGAGCGCGACTCTTCGGTAGTCCCGTTTTAGGATGTAATTGACTTGTTCGAGTTCTTGTTTGTTGAGTTCCTTCGTCCCGGCACCGTTAATAAGGTCCTCTCTGCTGTCAAACTCACAGAGCGAGTTTTGGAGTAAGAAGATCGTCTCGCCCGTGCTGATAAACACAACCGGGCGTGCGTCGCCACTAGTGCGCGTCGGAACCCCGTTATTAAATGAGACCTCGCTCTCAAAACTCTCTCCGTCTGCTTCTAGGGCAAGGTAGGAGTTTCCAGAGGTTAATTTTCGGGAGAAAGCGGAAGCTGGTAACCCGACATCCCCTTCAAGCGTCAGGCGTAACGCAGTTAGTAAGGTCGATTTTCCCACTCCGTTGGGCCCGCATATAACCGTGAACGGGGATGTAAATGGAATATCGATCGATCCGAGGCTTGGTATCTCCTTGATGGAAAACGTATTGAGCGTTGAGGTCCACCTCGCTTTTTTTGTAGTAAGGTGGCGGTGAAGATCCTTAACCTTTGCGGCTTTCATAGAGTCGCGCTCCACGCCTCTACGTCTACGAATTTATAGGTGGCCTGCTCGAAAGTAAGATCATTCACCTCCATTGCCATCCGCACCGCTTCTATGGCTTGATATGAAATATTTGGAACCGGGCGATTGGTTCCAGCCATGAAGTAGATGAAACATAACGAAAAGTCGCGATATACGACTGAAGAGACATCTGTCACTCTCAAGCTTGATCGGTCTCGGAAGAGCTGAGCAGCCTGTCCGGAGAGTTCCTTTGCGCCATCCGCGCCCGCTTCTGCTCTGAGATACTCTTCGAGGATGTCGACTTCCGGATCTACGGTTTCAAATCGGCTGTAGAAAATAAGAAGCGATAAGACGCTTGCCTTATTCAACTTCGATCTTTCGGCACTGCGAACGCTTTCCGAAAAAATATCAATGCTCCGTGAGCAGCGATTATACACGTCCTGAGAAAATGCTCTTGGCACTCTAAATCTCTCAGAAATTCTACCCTCTGTACTCTTTTCGCCAAAACTCTGCGCTTCAATAAAATACAGAAGGCGCGCTAAAATGTCGTCGTAGGCAAGACGCGCGTTTGAGAAGCCGATCGTTGATTTGTCGTTGCCGAGCTGTTCGAAATAGCCGACCAGTTCTTTTAATTGCTCTCTAGCAGGTCCAAACAGCGCGTTTCTTTGTTCTCCCGCTGTGAGCATTGTAGGCTGATTAAGTCGATAAAAAAGCTCGCTAGGCTCTTCAGGCTGGTAATCAGAAATTCTAAAGCAGCGTAGGGTGTATTGATCAATTTTTCGTCGATCTCCGGGTTCCAGCTTCGAGTAGAACTTTCCGTGAAGGCGCGACACTTTTTCGTCTAGGGGAGTAATCCTCCCGTCGACCGAGAACTGATTGTGGAAGAAATCTCGTATCGACGCCAGACGCTGCTGACCATCCAAGACTTCGAGTTTCCCATCGGGCAACACGACGAAGTGGATGGGGGGAATTGACCATTCCCTTAACACAGTATCGATCAGCCTCTTTTTCTTGCTTGTCGACCATACTTCCTGCCTTTGAAAGTCTGGCTGTAGATCGACATCGCCTTGATCTATTCGATCCACCAGTGACCTAAGGTCGGGCTCCCAAGGGTTCAGTTTCATCCGTTTATCGCTTCATTTGCTCAGCTATAGCTTTGTACGATCGGCAGCGACTCTAACGAGCCGCTACAAAGACAATAGCCGGGAAAACACAAAAGCAAAGAGTGCAATGTTGGCTCGAGCTATTAGATCGCACTAAACCGGGGGTATCAAAAATTATAGTTGGCGAGACCGTCTCATTGATGCCTGTTGACGTATCTCAATTTATGTCTCATGAATATGACTTGAAATGTTTAGAGGTTTTGAGACATGGCGCTTGTCGCATACATTCGAGTTTCCTCTGTCGGGCAGTCTCTTGAAGTTCAACGCGAAAAGATGATCGACATCGGTGTGCAGCCGGACAATATTTTCGAGGAAAAGAGATCGGGACTGGATGCCAACCGTCCCGCTCTCAAAGAAGCTATTCGCTTTGCCCGCAAAGGCGATCACTTCTGCATTTCGCGTATCGACCGTCTTGCTAGGTCCGCAACGGACCTTCTCAATATCGTCAAGGAACTACGAGCGAAGGGTGTCGAGCTGCGTGTGCTTGATCAGAGCATCGATAGTTCCAATCCGGCAGGGGTCGCCCTGCTTCAAATGCTCGCGGTATTTGCTGAATTTGAAGCCTCGATCCGAGCTGAACGTCAGATGGATGGCATTGCGAAAGCGAAAGCGAGCGGCACTAGGTTCGGAAGGAAGGCTAAGGCAACGCTGGACGTATCGCAGCAGATCCGCGACATGCGAGCCGGTGGTTTGCTAATTCGCGATATCATGACCAAAACCGGTTTGAGCAAGGCGACGGTTTATCGGGCGCTTGCCATAGAACCGGCTTCCAGCGCCTAGATCAATATTCGGACGCCGCCCAATCAACGTGCCATTCGGTTTTATAGGCGAGATCGCCCAATTCGATAAGAAGATCGAAGACAATATCCTCGTCGTTCCCGCGTTGACGAGAGACGTGGGTCCAGATCAATTTCCTAGTTAGGGGTGTGTCTGTATCCTCTTCTGCAGATATGCCGAGCTTCTGAGAGATCGCGTCGAGATCGGTGACGGCGACTTTGATGACGATCTTCTGAATGAAGCGTCCGTAACCGTTTGCTTTCACTTCCTGCTTCCTTGTGCGGTGATGAATGGGGGGGATGAGACCGCGATCGTGGCATGGGATTGCCAAAAGGGAAAATCCACTGACGAGGTCGGATAGAAATCATACGGCGTATAGTTTGTATCGTAGTCTTGTAGTTTGCCTTCCAGCTTGAGCGAATATGCGAGGTATCTTGAAACATCGCCGAGATCGCCGACCGGCTTAAGGTCGATCAGAGAAATGCCGGGTGTTGGATTGGGGATGATGTAACCGCCTTCCAAGGTGACAAACCGTGCATTCGCTTCCTTGAAATTCTCTACGGTCCGCTCGTGGAAAAGGATGATGCCGTGACCATGAGGATACAGCGTCATAGTGCTGAAACCGTTTTGCCGACTGCCTTCGATATCGAATCCCATGAACGCGAGCGGCTGATACTTCTTGTTTCGGCGGGTCACCTTGCCGTTTCTAAGGCACTGTTTCCTTAGTTTCGATGCGTGATAGGTGCCAAACTCCTTGTGGAATCGTCTTTGTCCATCGATAATGTGACAGGGCGCACCTGAATTTCTTATTTGAATAGTTGCAGCGAATGCATTCGCTTTAATGTAATCTTCAATTATATTAATGTCTTCCCTTGATGAATTGGCAATATCATACGATGCCTTGTCAATTATCTTCTGAAAGACCCATTTATATGTTTGATCTATTTTCAATTTAAACTCTGTTTACTGGCAATATAAATCTAATTGCGCGTCCCGAAGAAGGAGGCACATTGAATTTCCGAAAATTTCTCAATCTCGTTCTAGTGATCGGGTTCTTGAGCGCCGGTGAATTGGTCGGCTGTCTATTTAGCTTTGAGAAGCGTGCTTCAAATGGTGAAACAGGGCAAGGACGCGGTTCGTAGCAATGTTGAGCGCACTCTTGCCTATGATCGTTGTGCTTCTGCTTCCGTACCGCGATTAGGCGTCAAATTTCCGAGATTTTCGAAGCGCATGTTCTATACGCTCGTAATTTTCTTCGTCTAGGTCAGCGGCATCATGAAGTCCTGCCTGCCTATTCCGCTTAATCCGGAGCAGAAGCAGAGAGAAAAATTTCTGCTCTATCTTCGGATTACTTTTCATTGCGTCAATCGTGAATCCTTGCATTTTTCAATATGCCTTTCTCGGCATATGACGTGAATTTTCATAATTAATATTGGCTTTCGCCGTCTCTGTTCGCTTTCAGTCATACGTTGTGGTTGGGGTGATGGTTGTTGGTTTTTCTTATGCGTAGTCGGGAAGCGCTTTTCTCAAAGCCGTGTAGAGGTTGTGCAGGTAAAAGCCTTCCGAGTAGTATTTTTGGATGCCACCTTCGTGACCCATGATGCTGTTTTTCATGGTCTCCGAAGGTTGGGTAAAAAGCATGTTCTCATCAAAGCCGGAATTTAAAAGTAGACCAGCAATGCGGTGCCGGTACGAATAGAAAGTCTTACCGACAACCTTCTTGATGTGCTTGTTGATGATCGCCCCGGCAGCTTCGGAACCATTCTCGCGTCGATATTTTTCAAAGCCGTTGGGGTATTTCCGGGCGTAATCGAGTGCCCTGCCTATCAATGGGATTTCACGATGGCGATGTTTGGTCTTTGCCCCGCGTCGCCTGTGTGAATTCGGTCGAACGATTATGTGCGGAACGTCGGAGTGCAACACGATGTCTTCGGGTTCTAGCAGTACGATCTCTTTCGGGGTTGCAGCCGTATTTTCTGCGATGGCTACAATCGCCCGGATCACATCGTCGCAATCCGACAGTTCGAGCGTTTCACGGATCGCAAGAACCTCTTCTTCCATGAACGACGGGCGCTTCACCTCATCACCAATCGATTTAATCCTGACACCAACAAATGGATTAGTAAGATTGGGGTAATCGACTTCGAAGACCCCGCTAAGGATTATCCGGAGCCATTTGATTTTGTCGTTGGCACTTGCGGACTTCAAAGCACCCTTGACGCTTTTGCCATCGGGGCGGTTCGCCCCCTTCTTGACCAATTCGACTAGGTAATTCTTGTATTGGATCGCCTCGGCTTTGGTCAGCTTTCGGACATCGGCAGGCTTTCCAAATTCTCTGATAAAGAATGCATCAAACACTTTTGCTGCGTTCAGAAACGGGTTCCACTTTTTCTGTGCTTCCCGGTGGCTCATACCAAGGATTTTATCCGCAATCGTTTCCTTGTAGCGCTCAAGAGCTAGCGTCATAGTCATGGGCGGCAGCACGCTAGCAAATGCCATCACCTCGGCGTCAGTGACCGTTTTGTTTCGCTCGTGTGCAAAAAGCGATGAACTGTACATCTCGACAGCTGCCCGAGCCGTGGCAGCGCGGATCTCTTCAGGTGGATGGAAATCAACGCGTTCTGTGGCAACGATTTTCAGAATGTCACTGGTTTTACACTCCTCGCGCTTCATCGGAAATTCGCCTCGGGTGAAGCAGCCTTTGTAAAACTGCTCATATTCCACAGCCTTGTGGCGTGCCTTTTCAAAGTCGCGACCAAGAGCATGATTAAATTCCCGCTTGCCGCTGTATCTCCCAAGCAGAGTTTTTGGGGTCATGATGCGGAAGTACCAGACGCCATCTCTTTCAAGCATGTACGGCACTCTTGTCCTACGGACGCTTCTCTTGGTCATGATAAATTGTCTCTAGCCAATAGGAGTTTGGCGCTTCGAAGGAAGCGGCAGCAAGCACCTGAATTTAATTGGGGGGGTCGAACGACAGCGCCGCGTGCGGACAGGTTCGATGCAATGGAGGAATAATAGAAGAGAAAATCGGTCGCGTCAACAAAAATATCTGGCAAGCATTTGTTTTTATTACATAATTCGTTTTCATTTCGAATTCCTTCAAAATGAGTTTGAATTCCAGACGGGCCCGCGCGTCCCGACGCTGTTCAGGCGGCGAAACGTGAGTAAAAACGTGAATTCTGGGGTAAGATTCGGCTTAAAGCCCTGAAAAATAAACATATTTTGGCGACCCCTGCAGGATTCGAACCTGCGACCACCTGCTTAGAAGGCAGGTGCTCTATCCAGCTGAGCTAAGGGGCCACACGGCCGATGCGCAAGCGCGCATCGAAGGCGTGGGCTCTGGAAGCGATCGGCGCGTCCGATCAGTGCGTCCAGGGCTGCGTGCGCGTATAGCGGAAATTATCCGGATATGCCACCGTCTGACGCTGTGGATCTTTCGGGGCGATCACCCGGTACTCGATGCCGTTGCGCTGCGCATAGGCTTCGGCCAGTTCCTGCGTTTCGAAGTTCAGCTTCACCTGCTGGCGCATATCCGAGGACGAGGTGTAGCCCATGATCGGATCGATCGTGCGCGGCGTCTCCTGATCGAACTCCAGCACCCACAGGTGAGTCTTGGCCTTGCCGGACTGCATGGCGGTCTTTGCTGGACGATAGATCTTGGCAGACATGGCTGCACGCCTCCGAATTATGGCTTCGCAATCAATGGACTGGCCCCTTGCGGGCCATCTTCATATACGATCGCACAGATAGATGAATTTTGCTTAGCGGCGAATCCCTTCCTTTTCAAGCGAAAAGCCGTGAATCCCGCGCGCCAGCGGCCTACCCCTTGAACGAGGTCTGAACTGCCTTGTCCGGCGCCTTGCGGCAGCCGGAAAACAGGTCGAGCGTCGCGTCATAGACACTGGTTTCGACATCCATCAGCCCGAGAACGCTGTGGAAGAAATTGTCGTGCGACACCGGATTGGAAGCGCTGGCCGCAAGGCAGGCCGTATCGATGCCCGAGGCAGCGCTGAAATCGGGGGACAGCCAGACGATGATCGGCGCCCGCGTCTGCTCTGCCGGCGCGATGATATAGGGCGCTCCGTGAAGATAGAGCCCGTTTTCACCCAGCGACTCACCGTGGTCTGAAACATAAAGCATCGAAGCCGAAATCTTGTCCTGATGCATCTTCAGATTATCGATGACCTTGGCGACCACGTGATCGGTGAAGAGGATCGTGTTGTCATATGCGTTGACGATCTCTTCCGGTTTGCAAGCGCCGAATTCGGGTGTGCGGCAATCCGGCGTGAAGCGGCGAAAATCGTCGGGATAGCGCCGATAATAGGCCGGTCCGTGGCTTCCGAGTTGGTGCAGGACGAGCACGCTGTCGCTCTTCACATTCGAGAGCCAGTCGCCGAGCTTGTCGAGCAGCACGGTGTCCAGGCATTCGCCATCCGTGCAGAAGCGTGGATCGGCGGCATCGGGCAGGAAGCGATAGGGAATGCGGTTGGCGACACCATAGCTGCCGGTATCGTTGTCCCACCACTCGACGTCGATCTTGGCGTGGCCGAGAATATCCGTGAGGTTATCGGTCTCAAGCCCCTTGCGATGCGTATAGTCCTGCCGCGTATAGACCGAATACATGCAGGGCAGCGAAACCGCAGTGGAGGTGCCGCAGCTCGTCGCATTCTTGAAATAGACGACGCCACGCGCCTTCATCTCGGGGTTGGTCTCGCGCGGATAGCCACCGAGCGAAAAATTCTGCGCCCTGCCCGTCTCGCCGGCAACGATGATCGTCACTCTCGGCTTACCATTGGCGCTCGCCGTGCGCTGATGCGCATCCGTGCCGAGCGGCCGACGTACGATATAGCGATCGTCCTCCGAGGCGAATGCGAAACGCGCAGCACTTCCGATCGGAACGAAGGGATTGAACGTCAGCATCAGGTCCTTGTGCAAGCGCCCGACCGAGGCATAGGTCTGCGAAAATCCGAGGCCGGCCGCAATGGTGATCGCCAGACACGGCACGATGACCGCCATGTTCCAGACGAACTTCTTCAGGAACGGCTTGTGCACGATCCTGACCCACGCGATGAACAGCGACGGCAGCACACCGGCCAGAAGGATGTACAGCAGGAAGGACGGCGTGATGAGATGCGCCGATTCCGCCTGGGTCGTCACCGCAGCATTGCGGATCATCTCCTTGTCGATGATCACGCCGAACCGGTCCGTGAACCAAGAGGACACCACCGCCACCATCAGGAAGAAGATCAGCGCCGGCTTGGTCACGTACTTCACGGAAAACGTCGTGAGCGCCGCGATGGTCAGCGTCGAAATGCCGACCACGAAGGCAGCAAACGCAAAGGGGGTTGAGGAAAGATAATCGACAGCGCGGGTCCAGAACGTGTGGTTTGCCACCCCGAGAACATACACAGCCGTCAGCACCGATAGCGTCACGCTCCCGATCTTCGGCCGAAAGCCGTTGCCAGGCTCCGATAATACCGTGTCTTCCAATTCCACCCATCCTGAAACCGCATGCCCAGCGAAGATGCCGGGCGACCAGGCGGCGGGGATGGCATTGGATGCTGACAACACCCTGAACGAACGCCAGAGAGGCAATCCTTGTGAAAAGACGATTTTAGTTATTGCAGCGCATGATCGAACCGTGTATTGCGCTCCTCGTTGGCACGGAGTGTAGCGCAGTCTGGTAGCGCATCTGGTTTGGGACCAGAGGGTCGGGAGTTCGAATCTCTCCACTCCGACCATCATCACCATGCTGAAACAGCTGGTAAATTTCCCTGAAAATTCGATCGGTATAACAGGGCAAATGCCTTGTAGGACAAGACGCGCGTCGCTAGCGCCCTCGCGACAATTCGCCAGGAGTACCATCGGCCTTTCCTGCCAGATGGACGAACACGAAGTCCCGGTGATGCGGCAGATCGAGCGCTTGCGCGATCGTCATGATCCCAAGCGGGATTCGCAGTCCATCCCTTTGAATTGATACTCCGACAAGCGGCCTGCAGTCATGCGTCATCCCGGCTTCCTCCTCATGTTTGCTGATTGCAATCCTCACCCAGGCCGCTGAGCGCTCTGGATAGGAACGTCGGCAACGTGAACTGCCAGTAGAGGCGTTCCCAGAGCGACGCATCCGGATCCGTATCGAGCAGCGCCTCGAGCGGCATGGAGGGAAATGGCCGTGTCTGCTCGACTGAGGGCTGGCATGCCGGTCTTTCGCCAAATGCCTGGCTGGTCATGGCGCATCCCCTTTCGTTGCATGAGGAAGCCTAGGACCGGACGGGTGATCTCGAAATCCTATTGGGGTTTAGCTTCGACCATACCAAAGTATGTGGCGGCGCGATCCGGCCGACGAAATACGCGGATCAACGTCGGGTACCGGACGCGGCGGCGTGCGAGACGCCCGCCTGGGATCGACGAATCGAAAAACCATCCCCGACCGGCAAGGCCAGGGATGGTTGGCGACAGGCATCGATTCCGACTTACGCGCCGCGACGCGTGCTTTCGAACAGGAACCAGGCGCGGCGCTCGGCTTCGTCGATCCAGTTTTCCAAGAGGCTCGTCGTCGCGACGTCGTTATGCTCGGATGTCAGTTCATGCAGCTGGCGCATCAGCCCCACGAGCTGCTTGTTGTCGTCGCGCAGTTCGGCAAGCATATCCTCAGGCGTCACGTAATCCGCATCGTTGTCGAGCAGCCTTTGCAGGCGGCCGATGTGGCCGATGGAGCGCAGCGTCGTGCCGCCGATCTTGCGGGCGCGCTCGGCGATATCGTCGGTCATGGCAAAGATCTGCTCGCCCTGCTCGTCCAGCATCAGGTGGTAGTCACGAAAATGCGGGCCAGACATGTGCCAGTGGAAATTCTTCGTCTTCATGTAGAGCACGAAAACATCGGCAAGCAGCGCCGTCAGCGCCGGCGCGATATCGGTCGTGGCGTTCGAGGTAAGATCGGTCGGGGTGGCAAGCGCCGCGCGCTGGATTCCGGATGCGGGTTGATGTGTCATGGTCGGATTCTCCTGATGATGGTGTGTGAACGGGGTGGGATCAGTGGATGGTCGGCGCGATGAGCAACACCGGCAGACGGGTCTCGTCGGAATGGATGGTAATCGCGACCCGCTTCGGCAGGTCGGCGCCGGGCGATCGCTCCGGCGGGCTGTTTCCCGCTTGCTGGGCTGCCAACGCGAATGGCTTCTTGAACGACGACATGAGATCGGCTCCGGTCCGGTGAATGTGACTGAAGCTTAGGCGGCCTGCGTCGGCCGGCCTATTCTATGGTCGTCTAATCGGACCAGACCTAAGTATAGTTATGGAGCGGATGGGAACGGAGTAGCTTCTTCCCGTGCCTCACGTTCCCTCCGTGAGGCGGTAGCGCCGCACGCTACCTGTCTTCGATGCCGCCCCCGCATCGAAGACGCGGATCACTCCCCCCGATCCGCCAGAGACCGCCCCCTACCCCCGGGGCGGTCTTTCCTTTTTGGGAAACTCAGAAAATCACCCGGTGCGGATGGGTGAAGACTTCGAAATCCTCTCCGCGCGCAACGGCGATCATGGTGATCCCGGCTTGCTCGGCCGTGCGAACGGCATAGGCCGTCGGCGCCGAGATGGCGATCAGGATCGGGCTGCCGAGAAACCCTGATTTCTGGATCATCTCGATCGAAAGCCGGCTGGTCACAACAACCGCGCCGCTGCCGCCGGAAACGCCCGAGGCGATGACGGCGCCGCAGAGTTTGTCCAGCGCGTTGTGCCGGCCGACATCCTCGCGCACCGCCAAAAGCCCGCTACCCGGCACGAAAAACCCGGCGCCATGCACCGCGCGGGTCTTGTGGTTGAGCTGCTGGTGATCGGCGAGGTTCGCCACCGCGCGCGCGATATCATCAGCCGTGACCGTGAGATCGGACGAGAGCACGGGCCGAACCGTGCGCACCGCCTGTTCCAGCGACTCGATACCGCAGAGACCGCAACCGACCGGCCCCATCATGTGCCGCCGGCGTGCGCGCAGCTTCTCCTCGACATCGTCTGAAAGCGCGATCTGCACGTCGATGCCGATCTCGTCCTGAACGATCTCGATCGCCTCGATCTGCGAAACCGTGTCGATCAGCCCCTCGGTGAGACTGAAGCCGACGGCAAAATCGACCAGATCAGCAGGCGTCGCCATCATCACCGCATGCGAGCTGCCGCCATAGGAGAAGGCGATTGCCACTTCCTCGGGAACGCTGCGCGTTGCCGGCGCGGCAACCCCGCCTCGAAAGGCCAGCGTGTGCACCGCTTCATGGCTCGCTCGGCTATCGACGAAACTGATATTCACTCTGCTCTTCCCTGAACAACGCGACGTGGCGGGATCGTGGCCCGCTCGGCACGCACTATAGGCCTGCACCGGCCGCCCTGTCCTCGTCAAAGAACGGGATCCGGCCGCGAATATGGTCAATCGCTTGAAACAGAAGGCAAAACCACCTTTTGCGCAAACGACACCTATGTATAGGTTAGAATGACGGCCGCGATCGCTATCATGCGCGCCAGGGTAGACGGGGATCATATCATGAGCGCGGAGCAAGCCGGTGTGCTGTTCAATCAACGTGGCAGCACGGGCCATCGCGTCACCGTCGCGCTGATATCCGCCGTCCTGATGGCGATCGTCTTTGTGATCGACACATTTACCGGCATAGAAGGCGCGATCGCGGTTCTCTATGTCATGGCTCTGCTGCTCGGCTCGGAAATCCTGACCCGAACCGGACTGCTGCTGACCTCGATCGTCTGCATCGCCCTGACGGTTCTCTCCTATTTCCTCACCCACGGGCCCGATCCCGACTTGCAGACCTTCATCCGTCTCGCGGTCGCGCTGGCGGCGCTGGCCATCACCATGGCGCTGCTTTTGCGAAACGACGCCTTCCGCGCCGAACTGATCGAAAGAAACGCCGAAATCCGCGAAAGCGAAGCCCGTTACCGCGCGATTTTCGACGGCGCACGTGTCGCGCTCTGGGAGCGGGATTATTCACAGCTGCGCGCCTACCTGATGGAGCTGAAGGCCGCCGGCGTTACCGATCTCGAAGACCACGCACGCCGACACCCCGAGATCATTGACCACTGCATCGGCCTGCTGCGCACGGTTGCGGCAAACGAGGCGGCCCGGGAGTTGGTCGGCGCATCCGCACTCAGCGACACGCGTGAGTCCATGGCCCATTTCATCGCCTCCGGCGACCAGACCTTCCTGCATTTGATGAGCGCGATGTTCACCGGCCAGTCCTATTTCGAAGGGAAAGGCAAGATAGCAACCGATAGCGGCGAAGTCAGGCAGGTGCTGTTAAGCATCAGTTTTCCCGACGACATCGCAGCCTTCAACCGCGTGGTCGTCGGCATGGTCGACATCACCCAGCGTGAAATGACGGAAGCCGCGCTGATCGAGGCGCGCGCCGAATTCGCCAAGGCGTCGAAAGCTGCCACCATCGGCGCCCTCTCCGCCTCGTTGGCGCATGAACTGAACCAGCCGCTCGGCGCAATCGCCGTCAACGCGCAGACGCTGCTTCGCTGGCTGGATCGCGACCCGCCGGATCTATCGGCCATCCGCCGCTCCGCCGAACGCATCATCCGCGACGGCCAGCGCGCCAGCGACATCATCCACAACACCCGCAACCTCCTCACCCAGCAGGAAAGCAAGGCCGAATGGATCGACCTGTCGACGCTGATCGATGAGACCCGCTCGCTGGTCGAGCACGACCTGAAGCGCGATGGCATCGCTGTGACCGTGCGCCCGGTCGCGGGCGTGCCACTGGTCAAGAGCGTGCGGGTGGAGATCCAGCAGGTGATGATCAACCTCATGACCAACGCGATCCAGGCGATCAGCGGCGCAAAGTGCCCTGTTCGCGAGATTGTCGTCGAGATCCAGCTGGCAGATGGCATGGTCGGCGTGTCGGTGAAGGACAGCGGCCCCGGCATCAGCCCCGAGGCGATCGAGAAGCTCTTCACGCCCTTCTACACCACCAAGGCCGAGGGGCTCGGAATGGGGTTGTCGATCTGCCGCAGCACGCTGGAAAGCCGTGGCGGCAAGCTCGACGGCTTCAATCATCCTGACGGCGGCGCAGTGTTCAAGATGATCTTGCCGATCGAGGATCCGCATCTGTAACCGCCCGCATCTGTCACAGGTTGTGCGCTCTCCCAACGCTCGGCGCAGGTGAGCAACCTAGACCCATGTATGGTACCCCGTCGCACGATCGAGGCGCATATTAGGGAAACCAAGCAAGCATCCTCGAGTCCGGAAGATCCAAATCCCGGCATACCACGTCAAGGTCACCCCCTCTTGCCCCAAATTTCCACAATCGCCATCGTCGACGACGACCAAGCCATCCGGGAGGCGCTCGATGATCTCGTCTTGTCCTGCGGCTACCAAAGCCTGCTTTTCGCAAACGCCGAGTCGTTTCTGGCTTACGAGAATCGCTCCTCTGTCGATTGCATGCTGCTCGATGTCTCCATGCCCGGCCTCAGCGGCATCGAGCTTCAGGCCGAACTGAACAAGACGCCGCCGCGGCCACCGATCATCTTCATGACTTCCTATCGCGACGACCGCACCCGGTCGGCAGCCCTCGACGGCGGCGCATTCGCCGTTCTTGGCAAGCCCGTTGATATCAAGCACCTCCTCGCCTGTCTTGAATCGGCACTTCAGCAACGGAACTGACTGAAGCGGCGGCTTCCATGTGGCAGGAAATGCAAAACGCCAGGTCTCTCGACCTGGCGCTAGAGATGAGTGGCTCTCTTTAAGCCGCGGAGGATTGCCGCTTCGGCAGCTTCCAGCCCGGGCGCACGAAGTGGCAGGTGTAGCCGTTCGGAATCCGTTCCAGATAATCCTGATGCTCCGGCTCCGCTTCCCAGAAATCACTGACCGGGGCGAGTTCGGTCACGACCTTGGCCGGCCACAGGCCGGATGCGTCCACATCGGCGATCGTGTCCTCTGCGATGCGCTTCTGCTCATCGTTCTCGTAAAAGATGGCCGAGCGGTAACTTGGGCCAAGATCGTTGCCTTGGCGATTGGGCGTCGATGGATCATGAATCTGAAAGAAGAATTCCAGAATGTCGCGATAGCTGGTTTTCGCGGGATCGAAGAGGATCTCGATCGCCTCTGCGTGATTGCCGTGATTGCGATAGGTTGCGTTGGCAACCTCGCCGCCGGTGTAACCCACGCGCGTCGTCTCGACACCTGGCATACGCCTGATCAGATCCTGCATCCCCCAGAAACAACCGCCTGCAAGCACTGCGCGTTCGATAGTCATCGAATATCTCCATTCCCTGAGGTTCGTTACGAAATTCGTCGGGCGGCAGCCTGAACGTCTCCATCCATCCTGCCTGAGCCACCTGCAAGGCAACTCGCCGCGTGCCCTACAGATAGGGATTCCACGTCATCTTTGCCAGTGCCACAAGACCGGCGCGCTTGTATCAGTCGCGAGACAATCAGCGACCGCTGATGAGCGATAATGTCCAACCAATTGATTTTACTTTGGCGGCTCCAGCCTCTAGGGAAGCATCATTGGCTGCGTGGCGCAGGCTCGATAACCGAACGTGATCTGCATCACGTAACGGGAACCGCAGACGCGTCATATCCTTCATATGCAACAAGCAATTTGAAAAACGAGAGTACAATGACCGACGAACCAATTGTAAGAGACAGCAACGGCGCAGAGCTCAACGACGGCGATTCCGTCACGCTCATCAAGGACCTGAAGGTCAAGGGCACGTCGGAAACCATCAAGCGTGGAACACTGGTGAAGAACATCCGCCTCAACGGAAACCCCGGTGAAGTGGAATGCAACACCAAGCAGGTCAAAGGCCTGGTGCTGAAGACGGAGTTCCTCAAAAAGGCGTAGGCAACACTGATATCTGTGCCGGATCGCGACGTTTGATGCAGATCAATGTGGCGGCGGCGCACCGCGCTATTGTCCGCTCATGAGCTTCTTGCACGTCGCTCATAGCCGTACAACTTGGCTCGTCCTTGCGACAACGCGGGACGAGCCTTTTTTATGCGGGAACGGAAGAAACCGCAGCCCGTCTCTGTTTACTTGTACTTGGTGATTGTCGGGCTGGTAACCCTGTCGCCCGCCTTTAGGCCGAGCTTTGCCGCGGCACCTGCATTGAGCTCGATCACGTACTTCACTGCAGTCACCGAATCGATGATATCGCGGGAATAGGGCACCGCATTCGCCTTGATACCGCGAACGATGCCGGCCCGGTCGACGAACAGCATGTCGAGCGGCAGCACCGTGTTTTCCATCCACATCTGCACCCGCTTCGACGTGCCGAAGTCGAAGATCATGCCAGCGTCTGCGGCCATGTCCTGGCGGTACATCAGCCCGCGCTGGCGCTGCTCGTTGGTATCGGCAACCTCGACGGTAAAGTTGTATTTCTGTCCTGATGTCGTCTGGATGACCAGAGGCTCCGTGTCGAACTTGACGACGGACTGCGCGAACGCCGGCAGCGCCAGCATGAAAAAAAGCGCCAAGAAGGCGCTTCTGATCCGATGCGAAACCATGTTCATCAGTGCGCCCGGCTCACGGGGGTCGGTGCATCCGGATGAATTTCGGCCGCCATCAACCCCTTGTCGCCATCGCCGAAGCGAACAAGCACAACCTGGCCGGGACGAAGCTCGGTAAGACCGAAGCGGCGCAGCGTTTCCATATGCACGAAAATATCCTCGGTCCCCTCGCCGCGCGTCAGGAAGCCGAAACCCTTGGTACGGTTGAACCACTTGACCAGCGCGCGCTCCAGGCCGCTCGTCGCCGTGACCTGCACATGCGTGCGCACCGGCGGCAGCTGCGACGGATGAACCGCCGTCGACTGGTCCATGGAGAGGATTTTGAATGCCTGGTATCCGCGGTCGCGGCGCTGAATGAGCGCGACGATGCGCGTGCCTTCGAGAATGGTCTGATAGCCGTCGCGGCGCAGGCAAGTCACGTGCAGAAGCACATCCTGCATGCCGTTGTCTGGTACGATGAAACCGAAGCCTTTGGCGACGTCGAACCATTTCACGACGCCGGTGATTTCGATGAGGTCAACCGCATCGCCCGCGAGTTGTTCGAGGTCGGTGATCTCAGTCGATGAAATCCTGTCAGCCATTTCGCCAGCCCCTCAATACGCGTCACACTGTTACGGTTAACTGATTCTTGAGATCAAGATTAACATGTTGGTAACGGATTAGCGCAAGCCCTACTTTTCGTTTATTCGCAACTGCCAATCTTACCCCCTAGTCTTGCCTGAACCTGACGTTCCGCCACATAAGAGGCGCGCCAGTATTTTGAGAGGAAACAGAATGCGTTATCTCCACACCATGGTCCGCGTGAAGGATCTGGATGCATCGCTCCATTTCTACGCGACCCTCTTCGGGCTCGAAGAAACCCGCCGCATCGACAACGAGAAGGGCCGCTTCACCCTCGTGTTCCTGGCTGCCCCCGGCGACAAGGCCGACGCCACCGCCAAGGGCGCACCGTGCCTGGAGCTGACCTACAACTGGGACCCGGAGGACTACACCGGCGGGCGCAACTTCGGCCACCTCGCCTATGAGGTCGACGACATCTACGCGACCTGCCAGAAGCTGATGGACAACGGCATCACCATCAACCGCCCGCCGCGCGACGGACACATGGCTTTCGTGCGCTCGCCTGATGGCATCTCGATCGAGATCCTGCAGAAGGGCGGCAGCCTGGAAGCGGCCGAACCATGGGCATCGATGGGCAACACCGGCGCCTGGTAAGCCGAGGCTTTTGCGAGGCTTGCGGCTTTTTCGATTTCCGGCCACTGCGTCCGGATCGTCCTTGCCGCGCAACTGTGCTGCGGGCAATCTCCAGATGACTCGAGGGAAACGTGCGTTTTGCCCGCCCCTCGCCTTCATTTTGGAGAATGCTCGCTTGCTCGCTGTTGAAAAGCGCACGCCTATCAAGGCGGCACTTCTGATCGCCGCCTCCGCGTGGGCGCTGTCGGGCTGCGTGTCCGACAAGCCCGCTGTCGACGCGCTCGCATCCGCCGCCGAACCCGCACCCGCGCAAGATCAGCAAATGGCCGCGAACGCTGCCCCGACAGCGGCTACCGCCCAACAGGCCGGCTACCGCGACCCCAGGATGACGAATGTCTCCGGGACGACCAACGTCCCCGGCGCGCAAACCGCCAACATGGCGCAGATGTCAGGCCAGCCGGCATCGGCGGCGCCGGAAGCCATGGCGCCCGCCAATATCGGCGGTCTCGCCATGCAGTCGACCGGCATCAACGCCCAGGCGATGAGCATCTTCTCGGTCAAGCCGAAGATCCAGAACAACCCGACCTCGACCACATTGCAGCCATCGACAGGGGTTGGCGCAACGCGCTCCAGCGTTTATTCGAGCCAGCTTCCGGTCGATCCGGCGCCGCAGCAACAAACACTCCCGCCGCAGCAATCCTCGCAAAACACCAGCACCAGGATCGATCCTGTGCAGACCGCCTCCCTGGCGACAAGCGCTCTTCCCGGCCAGAGCATGAATGCGCTCTACGCAGCACCCAAGCAGAACCTTCTCACCAGCCTGTCCGGTCTTATCAAGAAAGCATCGCTTCCGGGCATGACGCGCATCGCGCCGAACGGATTGAGGGTGCAGAACGATAAGGTCGAGGTCGGCTGCTTCAAGCCGAACCTTCTCAAGGTGATCAAGACGGTCGAGACCCATTTCGGTAAACCTGTGATCGTCACGTCAGGCTATCGCGATCCCGATCACAACCGCCTGGTCGGCGGCGCCGAGGAATCCATGCACATGAGCTGCGACGCCGCCGACATCCAGATCGATGGCGTCTCCAAATGGGATATCGCCAGCTATATCCGCTCGCTTCCCGACCGTGGCGGCGTCGGCACCTATTGCCACACCGATTCCATCCATCTCGACACGGGCCGCAACCGGGACTGGAACTGGGGCTGCGGCGGCAAACCGGCTGCTGCCACGCTTGCCCGCGCGCTCTGATGGCGACAGCGCGTTCCGCTCACCGCCTTCCGCTGCCGCTCCGGCAACCGAAGGCGCCCGCGTTTAGCCGTTTGATTTCAATGTAATACGCGCGTTTTTCCACACGCCGGCATTTCTTGTCATTTTTTTGCAAAAAATCACTTCTTGCCGCTTGCGGGAATCCAAGTGCCTGATTATAAGGGCGCCACCACGAAGGAAGCGCCCTTCGTCTATCGGTTAGGACACCAGATTTTCATTCTGGGAAGAGGGGTTCGACTCCCCTAGGGCGTGCCACTTCTCTTGTAACCATTTGAATTGGTTATAAATTCCAAATATTTTTTGATGTGCGATAAGGGCGGCCTCGAGATAGCCCTTCCAATCCGCGTTGCTGAATAAAAATCGGGTTCACGCTCCCCTGAAAGCCGTTGCCCGGGAAGACGACGCGCGTCGCTGAGCGGCAAACGCATGCGGTGGCATCGTGATAACCCAATCATTTCCCAGCGGCTGGAACGTAGCGCAATGCGCTACGTTTCCATTGCATTGCGTTGCATGCAATGCTACGTTTTTGGCAATGACGATCATCAGCTGTCGCGGCGACTGGGCACCGGCCCTCATAGACGGAAAGGCTCCAAAGGGGTTTCCGCCCGATCTTGTCAAAGCGGCAAGGCGAAAGCTGTTCATGCTCGACAACGCTTCGGCCTTATCCGACTTGTTGTCCCCTCCGGGAAACCAGTTGGAGAAGCTGAAACGCGACCGCGTGGGCCAGCATTCAATTCGGATAAACGACCAATGGCGGATTTGCTTCCGTTGGACGGAGGCCGGGCCTGAAAACGTGGAGATTGTTGACTATCACTGACTGCCAACTGCAAGGGAAAACTGCAATGGTAACTCGTTTCCATCCGCCGATTCATCCTGGCGAGATACTTCGCGAAGAGTTCATGGTGCCCAATGGCCTCAAGGCTTACACGCTGGCTAAGCTATTGAACGTACAGCGCGCCCGCATCGAACGGATTGTTGCTGAAAAAAACCCGATTACAACCGATACCGCTTTGCGTTTGGCTAGGTTGTTCAGCACGACGCCGGAGTTCTGGACCAACATGCAGACTGCGTTCGATCTCGCGACGGCTGAAGAAAACGCGGGTGCGGAACTGGAAGCTATTGTTCCACTGAAAGCAGCGTGAGACGTCATAGCGAAAAGCCTGACAAACGTCGGGACGATCTTATGGGCGTGCAAATGTCAAAGAAACCAAGCTTTTGCGTCGCACCCTCCCCCGCAATCAAACCCCGCTAATCAACTCGATCTTCGACCCATCGCTAAACCTTGACAGACTGAACGCCTTCGGATCGACGATCGGCGCCCTGCCCGTCACGATATCGGCCATCAGCCGCCCGGCGGCGGGCGCGATGCCGAAGCCGTGGCCGGAAAAGCCGGTCGAGATGTGAAAGCCCGGAATGGTCTCGACGCTGGAGATGACAGGCACCGCATCGGGCGTCACGTCGATATAGCCCGCCCAGCGCTGCGCGATCTCGGCCTTCTCGAAGACGGGAAACGCAGCCTTCAAATCCGCCAGCGCCTTGTCCTGCTTGCGTCTGGATGGGATGGGATCGAGCACCCTGTTATATTCGAAGGGGCTTGCCTCATCGAGCGACCACTGGCGCGGGATGCGGGCCTCGTCGAGGAAGCGCAGGCCGAGCCGGAAGGAGAGCGCCTTCCACTCGGAGCGCAACGCCGGCAGAAAATCCATGGCATGGCGAAACGACGACGGCACGATATCGACGATATTGTCGTAGCCCGAGGCCACCGTATATCCGCCGTCCTGGCGCTTGCGGATGGCAAAGTCGTTGGCCCAGATCGTCTGCTCCGGCCCGCCCGTGAGCGGCTTTGTCCTCAAGACGCTGTTCATCACCTTGAGCTGCGGAAGATCGATCCCGAAGCGACCGGAAAACAGGCTGGACCATGCTCCACCGGCCAGCACAACGGCCTGGCAGGCGATCGGTCCGCGTTCGGTCAGGACGCCGCAGATGGCGCCCGCCGCGAGTTCGATCCCGCGCACCGCGCAAGCGGTGAGGATCGTGGCGCCCTTGTCGCGCGCGGCTTCGGCGATTGCGGGCGCTGCCTTCTGCGGCTCGGCGCGGCCGTCGGCGGGCGTGTAGAGCGCGCCGGCCATGGGTAGCTTCGAGCCGGGAAAGAGATCGCCGAATTCGGCGGCGCTCAGCATCCTGGTGTCGATCTGGTAGTCCCGGAGATTGGCGCGCCAGCGATCATGATCCGACAGCTCCTTCTCGTTGGCGCAGGTAAAGATGATGCCGGCGCGCTTGAAGCCGGTATCGCGGCCCGTGCGGGCGTCGAGATTGTCCCATAGGCGCAGCGCCTCGGCCATCAGGGGCACCTCGCGCGGATCGCGCATCGAGATGCGCACCCAGCCCCAGTTGCGGCTGGACTGCTCCTGCCCGATCCCACCCTTCTCGCACAACACGACCTTGAGCCCACGCTCGGCGAGCTCCAGCGCTGTCGAGCACCCGACGATCCCGCCCCCGATCACCACGACATCGCAGGCATCGGGCAGCGTTTCATCGCCGTGAACGGGAACGACATGGGGACCGGGCATAAAGATCTCGCGGATTTTGGTTCGTCTCGCGAGATGGTCTAGCGCCCGCGGCACACGCTAGAAACAGCAAATCTGCCCTGAGCGCGAATTTGCCACGGATACGAACAACTTGCGACGATCGCGCGGCAAACCAAGGCCGCCTGCGACCGCCAAAGCCGTCCGGCTATTTCAATGGAAATGCAAACACGTCGACCGGTTCGCCAAGCCCGCGGAGCGGAAAGGCACCCAGGCTATCCATCTCGTCTTCCTGGCCCGCCATCTCCACGAACGCCCGGGAGAGGAGCACCGGCCGCTTGATCTCCTTCGTCAGGCTTTCCAGCCGCGAGGCGACATTCACCGCCGGGCCGATCACGGTAAAGTCGAGCCGCCTGCGCGATCCGATATTGCCGTACATGACCTCTCCCACGTGCACACCGATACCGTAGCGAAGAACCTCGCGGCCCTTGCGCTTGTTTTCGGCGTTGAGCTCGACCATCGCCGCCTCGGCGGTCTTGATCGCCTGCAACAGGTTTTCGCAGGCCTGCGGATTGCTGAGCGGGAAGATGGCCAGCATGCCGTCGCCCATGAATTTCAATATCTCGCCGCCATGCTTCTCGATCGGCTCCGACATCGCGTCGAAATAGCCGTTCAAGAGTTCGATCACGTCGTCGCGCGGCCAGTGGTCGGAAATCGTCGTGAAATCGCGCAGATCGCAGATCAGGATCGCGGCATCCACCGTGGCGCCGCTGCCGCGGGTGGTCGCGCCGGCCAGGATCTGCTCGCTGGCATGCGGGCCGACATAGGTCTGCAGCAGCGTGCGCGCCATGATGTTCTTCAGCCGGATCTCGGTCACCAGCGTCAGCGCCGGCAGCAGGTCCTTGAGATAATTGACATGCTCTTCCAGGAACCCGCCGGGACGATCGCTGGCGAAGGTCACGATGTGACGCTTGCCGAGCGTATGCTCCATCGGCCAGGCGATATATTCCGTCACGCCTTCGCGCTTGAGATCGTCATAGAATTCGGCATGCCCGTCGCCGGGGCGCAGCGCCTCGATAGCCTTGCGCACCTCTGCCGCGCCGCTGAAAATCTCATTGACGGGGCTTCGCAGGAACTCCGGCGTGTTTTCGATGCCGTAGTCGAAGGTGGTGATCTTCGCCTCGGTCATCCCGGTCCGCCAGAGAATGCGCGCACCCAGCCATTGCGGATGGTGTGTCCTGAAATGCATCGTGGCGCGGCTGACGGGAATACCCTCGCCGCGCAGCCGGTCGCAGAGCTGGACCAGGAGGTTGTCGATATAGCGCTCGTTGCGCGTCTCGTTGACCAGCCAGTCAAGACTGGTCGTCCGATGCCTCGGCCAATGGCCAACGCTCAGCTCTGAAGGCTCTGGAGCCGGGTTTGATTGGGATGGCATCGCCCTACACTCCGCGAGATTCCGCGGCCTTCTCAACGTCAAAACAAAAAATCATTCCTACGCCAGCTAAATGGGGTGCCCGGTCGTGGAATGGAATGCCCTTTCGGCAACAGCTGGCGGAAAAAGTTTTGGTAAGCCAACGGCTTTGGCCGACCAGGTTTTGATCAGGCAAGCAGCAGCCGTGTCTGCACTATCGTTTGCGCGCTCGGCTGCATCGGCCGGTATTCCAGCCCCAGAGCGCCGCGATAGTCTTGAGCCGACAGCCAATCGACCCGAGCCTTCAGATCGATCGTGCCACTGCCCGGTTCGTTGCGGCCGGGATGATCGGCGATATGAACATGGAAGACCTTGTCGATATCGCCGCCGATCACTGTGGCCGTATCCTCGCCCATCACGGCGGAGTGGTAGATGTCGTAGATGATACCGATCTCCGGCCTGCCCGTCTCCTTGGCGATATCGAGCCCTTCCCGCGTCGATTCCAGAAAATAACCGACATGGTCGATCAGCGTGTTCAAAGGCTCGACGCCGAGGCGAACACCGCTATCGGCAAGCACATCGCCGGCGCGGCTCAGCGTTTCCTCGAGCGCCGCCCGTTGCTCCTCCCGGGATTTGCCGGCGAGATCGTCGCCAGCCTGCGCGATCAGGGTTCGCGCCCCAAGTCGCCGCGCGACCTCTATCGACCGCTTTAGACCCTCAAGAAAAGCCGCCCGGTTGGCAAGGTCCGTGAGTGGGATCATCGGCTCGGCAACGAAACTGGCGAGTTCGATGCCTGTCTCGTTCAACGCCCATTCGAGGCTGCCGACATCCTTGTTTGTCCACCGCCAGAACTCCACGGCTTCGACGCCGTGGCGATGCGCAAGCCTGATACGATCGGCAAAGGTTTCGGCTTCATCGGCGAAAAGCCATTCGATACAGGCAGACAGCTTCATGACATCCCACTTCGTTTCGGCACGGCAAAAGGCGCGATCATAGCAATTGCCAGGAACTGTAAGCGTGCCGGCCGATCCGCGCCAGCATTAGACTCACCCCACCAAAAATACAAACCTCAGCGATAGTTTTCATGCAAAATACACGCATCATGTTTATTTTTGATTGTGCCGGCGAAATCCCAAACTAGGATATTGCCAGCGCCGATCTGCGCATACCCACCTGGAGACACCAATGCAGCTCGCGCCGCAGCACCGAATCTATGTCTGTTTCTTCCTTTTCGCCGTATCGATGGGCGCCCTGCTTGCCCGCATGCCGGACCTGCAGCTGGCGCTTGGCGTCGATCGTTCGGAACTGGGGCTGACGCTGATCGGCGCGGCCGTGGGTGCGCTGACGGCGCTGACCTTCGCCTCCCCCATCATCGAGCGCCTGGGCGCCCGTACGACGGCCTTCATCACGGTACTCGGCACATCGGCGCTGATTGCGACGGTTCCTTGGATGGCAAGCGCACCCTTGGTGTTCTGCATCCTCATTCTCGAGGGATTGCTGGCCGGCTCGCTGGAGATCAACCTCAATGTCGAGATCGACCGCATCGAGGCGCAGCTCGGCCGCGGCGTGATGAACCGGGCGCACGGCTTCTGGAGCCTCGGCTTCTTTCTCACGGCACTTGCCGCATCGGGCATTCGCCAGGCGGGCGTACCGATGCATATCCATCTCGGCATCACCTTCGCCATCGTGCTCATCGTCGGTACGTGGGTGATCTCCGGCATGCGCAACGCGCCCGCGCGCGTCACGCACCACGAAGAGGCCAAAGCGCCGTTGATCGCACTGCCGACCGCAGGCCTGCTGCCGCTCTGCGGCATCGGCATCGCCGCCTTCTTGATCGAGGGTGCCGGCATCGACTGGTCGGCGATCTACATGCGCGACGTCTTCGCCTCCGAACCCTTCATCGGCGGACTGGGCCTCACCTCATTCACCTTCTTCATGGCCGCCGCGCGCCTGCTGGTCGACCCGCAGGTCGATCGTTTCGGCGCGCGCGCGGTGGCGACCGTTCTGCTGGTGCTGGCAGCGGCCGGCGTCATCGCCGTCTGGGCGGCACCGCATCCCTTCGTCGCATTGCTCGGCTTCGGGCTCATGGGTGCCGGCTGCAGCGCCGTCTATCCGCTCAGCGTCTCGGCGGCCGCACAGCGCACCGACCGCCCGTCCCACGTCAATGTCGCCGCCGTGGCGCAGATGTCCTTCGTGGTCTTCTTCCTTGCGCCGCCGCTGCTCGGCTTCATCGCCGATCATGCGGGCATGCGCATTGCCTACCTCATCTGCCTGCCGCTGATCATCTACGCGCTGCTGTCGATCAAGTCGCTGCCCAGCCGCAGACGCGCGGACCAGCCGACCGATGCGAGCGCCGGAAGCGCGGCCTAGGTAACGCCGGCAAGCACGGAAAACGAGTTCTCGCGACCGCCACCTGCGTTCGCCCACGGCATAGCGAATCGCTGAGCCGGCACATCATGCGCTGCGCAAAAAACTGCGATTTGGACCGTTTTGAAGCAGGCTTTTCAGCATCGCGGTGAGCCCGCGTCGGCTCTGATTCGCGCGCGCGGATAGTGATCGAAGACCGGCAGGAAAGACGGAGGCCCGCCGTCCCGGCGGCACTCGCCGAAGCGAGCGTTGCGTCTGCAATACATTGATTTCTTTGAAAGAATGGTGGGTGATGTAGGGCTCGAACCTACGACCCGCTGATTAAGAGTCAGCTGCTCTACCAACTGAGCTAATCACCCGTCCGCGCTGTGTTGCGTGGTGTGAGAGGGCGTATAAACAGGATCTTTCGGCTTGTCTAGCGCCCTTCCGAAAATTCTTTCAACAAACGCGATTTTTTTGTGCGTTGCCGAAATCCAATGAAATCAAAGGTCCAGCGTACCGGTCGCAAGCCGCACCGCCTGGCCGCCGATCCGGGCGTTCGAGATCACCCCGCCTTCGATATCCATATGCAGGTGGATAAAGGACGGGCGCCCCATCTCCACGCCCTGCTCGATCATGACGTCGTGATGACCATCCGGCAGCCGGTCGAAATGGTGGATCGCGCCGGACAGCGCCGCCGCCGCCGATCCCGTTGCCGGATCCTCGACGATCCCCATACCGCTCGCGAACATCCGAGTATGGAATTTCGCGACATGGTTCACGCCGCCGCGACAATAGATGTAGGCGGAGGCCAGCGCACCATCCACGAACGGCACGGTCGCCTCCCATAGCTGCGGATCGAAATCCAGCCGCTCGGCGACGCCGACATCGCGCACCGGCACCAGCAGAAAGGGCACGCCCGCCGTCCACAGCGACGGAACGTGATTCTCGAAGCCGATCTCGCTCGTCTTCAGCGACAGCGCCTTGCCGATGCCGATCCGGTCAAGCGGCATGGTGATCTGCTGCGATTTGCGCGGCAGGTCGAATTCCGCAAAGCTCGCCTCTCCCTCGTTCAGCCGTACCGCGCAGCGCACCGGGCCGATATTTTCCTCAAGCACGGACACAAGATCGATCGTCGCGCCACCATGGATTCGTTCCGCAAGCGCGATCGCGGTTCCAACGGTCGGATGCCCGGCAAAGGGCAGTTCCCGGCCCGGCGTGAAAATGCGGATCTTGGCGACATGGGCCGGATTGCCGGATGCCTGCACGAAGACCGTCTCGGAAAGGTTCAGTTCCTTGGCGATTGATTGCATCGCCTCGTCGCTCAGATCGTCGCCATCGAAGATGACCGCCAGCGGGTTTCCCGCCAGCTTGCGATTGGTGAATACGTCATAGACGCTGTAGCTGCGCGCCACATCGGCCTCCTTGTATCGATCCTCGTGTCGCCAACCTGCCCGAGCGCTTGAGCGAGCGCAAGGCGTTAGGTGAGCGAAGCCTTATGGAAGTACCAGTCGATGACGGGCAGCATCGCGAAGTTATAGGAATAGGCCTCGGGATCGGCCGAACGGATGGCAACGGCGCCGGCAATTTCCTTGTCGTCGGCAACCAGCATGTGCGCGTGGATCCTCTCGACGATCTCGTCGGCCGTCAGGTCGAATCGGTACATCCTGAGCACGGTGACCGTCCGCCGATGATAGGTCGCGAAATATCCGTCGCCCGCCTTTGCGTCGCGGAGGTCGAAGCCGGTCTCCTCCAGCACCTCGCGACGCATATTGTGTTCCAGGTCGCAGCGCCCGTCGAACGTATCCTCGGGCTCCAGCGAACCGGCCGCGAAATAGACCTGTCCGGGATTGGCCGTATGCGCCCCCATGCGGATCGCCACCAGCGCTCCATCGCTGCTTTCGATAACGGGATAGGCAAAGAGATGCACGCCACCCAGCCGCTCAGGCTGTCGGCGCCAATACATGAAGGTGGAGAAGGGAATGACATACCCCTCTCCGACGAGCCCCTCGCTTGTCAGCGCCAGCCGCTTCTGGAAAACCATCCGGCCATCGAAAAGATGTGGGTTCGCCGCCGTCTCACTCACCCAGTTCTCAGCGATCGCCTCCCGGTTTGTGCTGTAGAACGAATGATCGCCCGGCAAAACCTTAAGATCGACGCCCGCAATCGGAAACACCGTGCGCGGCTCCGGCCAGCCAGCGAAATCCTCTGAAAAATCCATCTCAAATCCAATCATTTCAAATCGAGTTCCATGACGACAGGGCAATGGTCCGACGCCTTCGGCCGGTCCCAGCCGGTGCGGGGATAGCGCTCGACCTCCTGGCCCGGCGGAAACACCGTGCGAAAGGGTTGGCCGTTGCGAATGATCTCTGGCAGCCGCCCGGCATTGGTTCGCGCCAGATCAGGCGACAGCCAGATGTAATCGAGCTGGCACAGCCACTGCTCCTCCGGTCCACGCGCATGATAGAGCGTCCAGCGGTCGAGAGGATCGCGACGCCTGACCACGTTCTCCGCAAAGCCGTCGCGGCTGAATTCATCGAGCGCGCTCTCGCTCTCGTCCTCGTGGCTGAACGAATACCCGGTCCGCCGCCGCCCGATCACATCGACGCGCTCCTGGTAGTCGTTCATGTCACCGCAAATGACGAACCGCTTGCTATCAGTGTTTCCCGCTCCGAAGCGACCCTCGATAATCCGGCGCACCGCTTTCGCCTCAGCCCGGCGGATCGGCATCGTATAGCGCCGACCGTCCACGCCGTCGCGCGGCCCGCCCATCGACTTGAAGTGCACGACGTAGAGCGTCACCGGCACGCCGCCGATCCTGAGATCGAGCTCCAGGCAATCACGCTTGAAGATCTTGTCGTCGATGTGATTGGTCTGGGCGAGATCGTCGTTGAAGAGATCGAGATCGCGATAGGTGGTCATCGCGTGGCTCTTGATCTCGACGAGTTCGATCTTCTGCCCGTCGCGCGTCTCCTCGCGCATCAGGACGGCAACGTCGATGCCGCGGCTGTCATTGCCCTCGACCAGATATTTCTGCCGGTAGCCGTTTCCGACCATGCGGAAGAGATAGCCGTATTCGAAGGCCTGCAACGCCTCCATGTTATCTATCTCCTGCAGGCAGAGGATATCAGCATCCGCATCAGCAATCGCCAGCGCCGTCATCTGCCTGGTATCGTCGGTCGACGCGATTACCCGCGCCTGCTCCAGCTGCTGGTAGACGCCCTCGCTGCGAACCTCGAAGAGCTGGATAACCCGGTCCTGACGCAATTGGTTGCGAAACCCGGTAAAATCGAATCGGGTCATCAGGTTTTCGACGTTGAAGGTGGCAATGCGTAACGACATCAGGCACTTCCGGTTGATCTTGCGGCCAGACTAGAGAGCAAATGCGACTTCGCAAAGCCCATGCGCCCAATCAAAGCCGCCAAGCGGTGCGGATCACCGCCCTGACCTCGTCGCCGACGCCAAGCTTGGAGCGGCTGAAAGCCCTGATAACCTGCCCGTCCGCAAGCTTCAGCCGCGCCGCATAACGCTCGCCTTCGTAGAGAACGGATTCGACGGTCGCCGCTATGCCCTCGCCACCGAGAACGACATCCTCCTGCCGCACCAGAATATCCGCGTTCGGTGCAGCAGCACCCTCGCCGGAAAACATCGGCGACAGCGCCGCCCAATCGAGCTGCCTCATATCACCATCCGGAGACTTCAGCGAAACGATAGCCCCACGGCCGATCAACCCACCGACGACGCGCCCTTCCGGCCGCGCATAAATCTCATCCGGCGGCGCCACCTGCAGCAGCTGCCCTTCCGACATCACCGCAACATCCGTCGCCAGCGCCATCGCCTCGCTCTGGTCGTGCGTGACGTAGACCATCGTCGCGCCGGAGCGTTGGTGGAACTCGCGAAACGTCTCCTCCATCTCCTGCTTAAGGTGCCGGTCGAGATTGGCGAGCGGCTCGTCGAGCAGCACCACGTCGGGCGACGTGACCAGGCAGCGCGCCAGCGCCACGCGCTGCCGCTGCCCGCCGGAAAGATCGGCAGGCCGCCGTTCGGCATAGGCTTCGAGCCGGACGGTCGATAGCGCCTCGCCAACCTTCCTGCGATAAGCCTCACCGGAGATGCCGCGCACCTTCAGCGGATAGCCGACATTGTCGGCGACGCTCATATGCGGCCACAGCGCATAGGACTGGAACACCATCGCCATGTTGCGCTTTTCCGGCGGCAGCGATTGCGAGGCGTCGGCAAGCAGCCGTTCGCCGAGATGCAGCGACCCGTCGGTCGGTGTCTCGAAGCCGGCAATCATCCGGAGCACCGTCGTCTTGCCGCAGCCGGATGGCCCGAGCAGCGCCAGGAAGCCGCCCTCGCGCACGTCGAGCGACAGGTTGGAGACGGCGGCGCGACCGGTGCCGAAATCCTTGGCGACGCGGTTAAGGATCAGTTTCGCCATGGCACGACTCCTCTTGGCAGCCGCTTTGCCATCAGTTCCAGAAGCAGCATCATAAACACGACCATGAGAACAACGAGCACCGACAGCGCCGAAGCGAGATCGGAGCTGCCGCTGTCATCGAGATTGTAGATGGCGACGCCGAGCGTCTGCGTCCCCGCCGACCAAAGCAGCGCCGAGATGGTCAGTTCGTTGCAGGCGATCAGGAAGACGAGGATGACCGAGGCGCCGGCGGCGGGCGCGATCAGCGGCACGATGATATCCTTGAGCCGCCGGAAAAACCCTGCCCCCGAAAGCCGTGCCGCTTCTTCAAGCGCCGGATCGAGCTGGTGGAACGCGCTGACCACGGGCTTGAGGCTGACGGCAAAGAAGCTCGAGAGATAGGCGATCAGGATGATCCAGACGGTGCCGTAAAGCGTGACGTTGAGGATCGGGATCGGAGCCGCGAAGACGAGGATGAACGACACCGCGACCACGATGCCGGGCAGCGAATACGGGATCTCGATGACACTGGCGACGACCCGCGAAATGAGGTCCTTGCGCCGCGTCAGCGCGTAGGCGGTCAGCACCGTCACCGCAAGGAGACATATCGCCGTTCCCGCCGCCAGCGACAGCGAATTGAAGAAGGCCGTGCGCGTCACCGCCTGCCGGAACAGGATTTCGTGAAAGGCGCTGAACTGCATCGTCTTGAAGGTCAGAGGCACGCCATAGGCCGGCACCAGCGCACCGGCCAGCAGCGCGAAGAACGGCGCCGCCAGCATGAAGAACAGCGTGATCCAAAGGAGCGGCGCGAAGACCAGCTTCCACCGCCCGATCTCGAAGGAGGCGGTGGCGCCCGAGAGGCCGAGCACGCGGTAGTCACGCCCGCGCAGCGCCCGGTCCTGGATGGCGAGCCCCGCCACCGAAATGATCGCGATGATGCCGGACAGAAGCGCCACGTCGCCGAAGGTACGGCTGGTGAAGGCGGAAAACTTGGTGAAGATCAGCGTCGGCAGCGTGTAGATCGAGGCGGGAATGCCGAGAATGGCGGGAATGCCGAAATTGCCGGTGCACGACACGAAGGAGATCGCCGCCCCGGCGATGATCCCCGGCAGCGACAGCGGCAGGATGATATCGCGAAACACCCGGAAGCTCGACGCACCCGAAAGCCGCGCCGCCTCGACGCCATCGCGCGGCAGCGCCATCAGGCTTGCCCGGAGCGCCAGATAGACCAGCGGCGCATGCTGCACCCCATAGAGCAGCGCGATGCCACCGACGGAATAGAGCGGCTGCGGCGAGCCCAGCGGCGGCGCGATGTGCAAAGCCTTCAGAAGCGGGCTCGACGGGCCGGACATCTGCACCCAGGCAAGCGCCGTCACCTGCGGCGGGATCATCATCGGCAAAACGAACAGGAAGCTGAGCGCGCCCTTGGCTCTGATATCCGTCACCGTCAGAACGAAGGCGAAGGTGCAGCCGATCGCAAGCGAGATGATCGTTCCGAATACGGCAGTGACAAGAGTGTAGTAGGTCGCCGACCACAAAGCGGGATCGGAGAGAACCGCCATTGCGCCGCCATTGGCGAGCGCCGATACGCCGGTGACGGCCAGTCGCGCCATCGGCAGCACGCTGAGAACAATCACCACCAGAATGATAAAAGGAAACAGCCAGGCGGGCTGGCTGTTTCCGGGACGAACATATCCGTACATCAATCTATGTCAGGCGCTCAGTTCGAGCCGTAGATGCCGGAGAAGGTCTTCAGGTCGGCATCGGTGTTCTTCAGAGCGGTCGCGGCGTTGATCGGCAGAACCTTGATCGTGTCGCGGGCGGGGAAACCTTCCGGAACCTTCATGCCGTTGCGCGCCGGGATATAGCCAAGCTTCAGGAAGCCTTCCTGGCCCTTTTCCGAAAGCACGTAGTCGACGAACTTCTTGGCGGCGTCGGCATTCTTGGCGGTCGAGAGAATACCCACCGGCTCGGTCACGGCCGAAACACCTTCAGCAGGGAAGACGAACTCGACCGGCGCGCCTTTGGCCTTCTCGCGGATCGGCATGTAGTCGACGATCATCCCGTAGGCCTTCTCGCCGGATGCAACGGCCTTGAGGATGCCGCCATTGCCGCCGGCAGCCGTTGCACCGTTTGCGGCCAGATCCTTGTAGAAGTCCCAGCCAAGACCATCGACGCCAGCGAGCGTCTGAGCGTGGATGAGGGCAGCACCTGAAGTCAGCGGGCTCGGCATGGTAACGAGGCCCTTGGCTTCAGGCTTGGTAAGGTCCTTCCAGCTCGTCGGCTTCAGCGAAGCGGATGTGTTGTAGATGATGCCCGTCGTGATCAGCTTGGTCGAATAGTAGTAGCCGTCTGCGTCGAACAGCGACGCATCGTAATCGGCGGCCTCGGGCGACTTGTAGGCCATCAGCTTGCCGGCTTCCTTGAGGCGCTCCAGCGTCACGGTATCGGCGATCAGCAGAACGTCGGCAACAGGATTGCCGGCCTCGATCTCGGCCTGCAGCTTGGCCATGATCTTCGGCGTGCCGTCGCGCACCCAATCGACCTTGATGTCGGGATTGGCGGCCATGAAGCCATCGACGGTTGCCTGCGCGTCCTCGTTCGGCTGGCTGGTGTAGAGCACCAGATTTTCGGCGGATGCGGGAATGGCGAAGAGGCTTGCGGCAAGCAGTGCTGCGGCGGAAACGATGGTCTTCATGGATAATGCCCTCGGCGTGATGGAAGGACCGTTCCTTAGACACCTGGCTTAACATGATTGTGACAGTCGCCGCGCCGATGGATGAGGCACGTTGATCACTCCTCTTGACCCTCCTCGCACGCCGCTATCTTCTGCCCGGCGTTTTCATTTTGATTTTGGGATTGGAGGACCACCAATGGAATATCGTCAGCTTGGCCGCTCGGGCCTCAGAGTGTCTACGCTTACCATGGGCACCATGACCTTCGGCGGCAAGGGATGGGCAAAGACCGTCGGCGATCTCGGCGTCTACGAAGCCCGCCGCCTCGTCGACATGTGCATCGATGCCGGCGTCAATCTGATCGACACCGCCGACGTCTATTCATCGGGCGCGTCGGAAGAGATCATCGGTGAAATCCTCGGCGGCGCGAGGAAGAACGGCACGCTGATCGCCACCAAGGCACGCTTCCCGATGGGCGATGGCCCGAACGATGCCGGCAACTCGCGCTATCATCTGATCAGCGCCTGCGAAGCCAGCCTCAAGCGCCTGAAGACCGACGTCATCGATCTCTACCAGGTGCACGAATGGGACGGCCAGACACCGCTCGAGGAGACGCTGGAAGCGCTGGACACTTTGGTGAAGCAGGGCAAGGTCCGATACATCGGATGCTCCAACTTCTCCGGCTGGCACATCATGAAGGCGCTCGGGGTCAGCGAACGGGAAAAACGCGAACGCTTCGTCAGCCAGCAGATCCACTACACGCTGGAGGCGCGCGACGCCGAATATGAACTGCTGCCTGTTAGCATCGACCAGGGCCTCGGCGTCCTCGTCTGGAGCCCGATCGCCGGCGGCCTTCTCTCCGGCAAGCATCGCCGCAATCAGGCGGCACCCGAGGGCACCCGCCAGTTTGCGGGCTGGACCGAGCCGCCGATTCGCGACGAGGATCGTCTCTGGAATATCGTGGAAACCCTCGTCTCCATCGGCGAGACCAGGGGCGTCAGCGCGGCCCAGGTGGCACTCTCCTGGCTGATCGGTCGCCAGGCGGTGACATCGGTGATCATAGGCGGACGGACCGAAGAACAGTTCCGCGACAACCTCGCCGCGGCCGATTTCAAGCTCTCGGGCGAAGAGCGCCAGCGTCTCGATGACGTCAGCCTGCCGCAGCTGCTTTATCCCTACTGGCACCAGCGCAACACGGCCAGCGACAGGCTCAGCGACGCTGACCTGTCGCTGCTCGGGCCCCACCTGAATAAATAATGCAGAAGTGATCGGCGGCTTAATGGCCGCCGATTTCGCTTGCGATTAGCTTGCCGAGACGGGCGATACCTTCCTCGATCTTCTCCTCGTTGCTCGATGAGAAGCTCATGCGTAAAGTGTTCTCGCCGGAGCCATCGGCAAAGAAGGCGCGGCCCGGCACGAAGGCCACCTTGACGGTCTCGATCGCCTTGGCGAGAAGTTTCGCGCCATCCATGCCCTCAGGCAGCGTCACCCAGACGAACATCCCGCCTTCCGGCTTGGTCCACGTCACGCCTTCAGGCATGTGCTGTTCAAGCGCCGCCAGCATCGTGTCGCGACGCTTGCTGTAGGCCGTCATGATCTTGGCAACCTGTGCGTCAAAACCCTTTTTCGCGACCTCCGCGATGGCGATTTGGTTGATTGTCGAGGAGTGCAGATCGGCCGCCTGCTTCATCAGCACCAGTTTGCGGATGACGGGCGCGTTGGCGACGATGAAGCCCACGCGCAGACCCGGAGCCAGCGTCTTCGAGAACGAGCCGCAATAGATCGTCCGCGTTTTCTCGATATCGCCTTTTTCGGCAATTTCCAGCGCCAGGATCGGCGGGATCGCCTCGCCATCATAGCGCAGCGACTGATAGGCCGCGTCCTCGATGATGGCGATATCCATCTCGTCGCCAAGCTTGATCAGCTTCTCGCGCCCAGCGAGATCGACGGTTTCGCCGGTCGGATTGGAAAAATCGGCGGAGAGATAGGCGAATTTCACTTTGCCGCCGGCCGCCTTGGCCTGCGCCTGATAGGACGCCGGCGTCCGGTTGCCACCTGGCGTCAATTGATCGTAGGCCGGCTCATAGGCGTTGAACGCCTGCAGGGCGCCGAGATAGGTCGGCCATGTCACCAGCGCCGTGTCATTGGGCGACAGGAACAGCTTGCCGAGATAATCGAGCCCCTGCTGCGAGCCGGAGACGATGAAGACGTTGTCGAGGCCGCACGGGATGCCGAGCTTGCCCATCTCGCCGACCAGCCATTCGCGCAGCGGCTTGTAACCTTCGCTCACCGAATACTGCAGCGCCGAATTGACGGCCGCGCTGTCGAAGATATCGACATAGGCCTGCTTGAATTCCTTGTCGGGAAACAGCGCCGGATCCGGGATGCCTCCCGCGAACGAGATGATATCGGGCTGGTCCAGCAGCTTCAGGAGCTCGCGGATTTCCGATGCGCGCATGCGGGAAGAGCGCGTTGCAAAGATGTTTTCCCAATTCAACATGGGGCTTCCTCGTAATTTTTTGTCTTTACTGGACAAGACCACGCAATAAATGATAAGTCAACATTACTGACCTATTTGTTTGCTACCGTGACAATTTTCGGGTCTTTTAATGCGAAAGTCGCCGAAATCGGCCTTTGCAAAGCATAGGTGACGGCAGTAGTGTCGCCGCCGGAATCCAACAGGCTATGAAGGTGCCAGGAAATGACCGCGTCGTCGAATACGCATGAAATCAAGATTGAACTCCACACTTCGCCGGTCTCCGACGCCGACCGCATCAAGGCACTGGAAACGCCCGGTTTCGGCAAGGTCTTCACCGATCATATGGTGTTGGCGAAATGGACATCGGACAAGGGCTGGCACGATGCCAAGGTAACGCCGCGCCGCCCGCTGGAACTCGATCCGGCCAGCGCCGTCCTCCACTACGCCCAGGAAATCTTCGAGGGCATGAAGGCCTACAAGGCCGAAGACGGCCGCATCCTGCTGTTCCGTCCCGAACAGAACGCCAAGCGTTTCAACCAGTCGGCCGAGCGCATGGCGATGCCGGATGTTCCCGAAGAGCTGTTCCTCAAGGCGGTCGAGGAGCTCGTACGCATCGACAAGGCCTGGATCCCGTCGGGTGACGGCAGCCTCTATCTGCGTCCCTTCATGTTCGCCAACGAGGCCTTCCTCGGCGTCCGCCCGGCATTGGAATATATCTTCTGTGTGATTGCCTCCCCCGTCGGCGCCTATTTCAAGGGCGGCGCCAAGGCGGTGTCGCTTTGGGTCGAGACGGACTACACCCGCGCAGCCGCCGGCGGCACGGGTGCTGCCAAATGCGGTGGCAACTACGCGGCCAGCCTTGTTGCCCAGGCGGAAGCGGCCAAGAAGAACTGCGACCAGGTCGTCTTCCTCGATGCCGCCGAACATCGCTGGATCGAGGAACTCGGCGGCATGAACGTCTTCTTCGTGATGAACGACGGCACCATCGTCACCCCGCCTCTGGGCGGCACGATCCTGCCTGGCATCACCCGCGCCTCGGTCATCGTTCTGGCCGAAGAAAAGGGCCTCAAGGTCGAGCAGCGCCCCTACTCCTTCGCCGAATGGCAGGCTGATGCCGCCAGCGGCAAGCTGGTGGAAGCGTTCGCCTGCGGCACCGCCGCGGTCCTCGCCGGCATCGGCCTCGTGCGCCACGCCGGCGGCGAGTTCAAGGTCGGCGACGGCGAGACCGGCAAGCTGACGACGGAACTGCGCAACGAACTGGTCGGCCTGCAGAAGGGCGTGACCAACGACGAACGCGGCTGGACCCGCCGCATCATGGCGTAATCGGCCACTGAGCAGATTCGATCACGACGAAAGGCCGGCAAGGTTGTCACCTCTGCCGGCTTTTCTTTATGCAGCGAGGATCACCCTCTGCGTATGGTCTTCAGGAGCGCAGCAGCGAGGCGATCTGGGCCTGGCTCGGGATCTGCCCCTGCGGCGTCAGCTTGTCGACCACGCCGGGCAACACCTTTGACAGCTGCGCCAGGAGTTCCTGCTCACTGATCCCCGCCTGCCGTGCGAGATCGCTGATCGTCTGCGAACCCAGCGCGTTTTCCAGATGCCCCGGCGCAATCGGCTCGTTCTGACCGGGCTTCACCCAGGAATCGGCAACCGACCCCTGCCCGGCCTCGGCCAGCTTGCCGAGCAGCCCGCCCAATCCGCCGAGCCCGCCCAGCCCGCCGGCAAGACCGCCGAGGTTTCCGAGCAAGCCGCCGTCGTCGGCACCCGCGTTGGCGGGCTGCCCCGGCCGCTGGGCCTCCTCCGGCTCGCTCTTGCCGCCAAGCAGCTTGCCGACCAGCAACGCGCCGAGCGCGATCATGATCGGCTTCGATATGTTCCCACCGGGAACGGCGTCATCAAAGATACCCATGTCATTCTCCTTCGGTAGCGTTTTGAAACGAAGAGTAAAAATGCAACATGAGGCCCGGCCGAGCCTTGAATTCCCGCACCATCACTTTAGCTCATACTGAAACATGGTCGGATTGTCCGGCCATTCAAGGAGGGGTGCGCAAGATGTCTGTCATCGGTTGGATTATTCTCGGCCTGATCGCCGGTTTCATCGGCAGCAAGATCGTCAACAAGACTGGCTCGGGTATGCTGATGGACATCGTGCTCGGCATCGTCGGCGCGATCGTCGGCGGCGTCATCTTCACCTTCTTCGGCGCCTCGGGCGTCACCGGCTTCAACATCTACAGCCTGGTGGTGGCGGTAATCGGCGCGGTCGTAGTGTTGTGGCTCTACCATGCGGTGAGCGGCCGGCGTTCGGTGTGACGAGACGGTCCTCGTTCCTGTCCTTGTGACAGGAATCCAGCCAGCCCAAGTCCTTGGGCTGCAAGGACTCTTCGGCGTCGCAGACGCGACGCGGCTGGATTGCTGCTCAAGGCCGGGATAGGGAGCGTATAGCCCAAAACGATAAAGGCCGGCGCTTTCGCACCGGCCTCCATCAATCCAAAAGCAGAAAAGCTTAGTTGACCGACTTGTCGACCAGCTTGTTCTTGCCGATCCAGGGCATCATGCCGCGCAGCTTGGCGCCGACTTCCTCGATCGGATGCTCGTCGTTGACGCGGCGGATACCCTTGAAGCGGGCAGCACCTGCGCGGTATTCCTGCATCCAGTCAGACGTGAACTTGCCGGTCTGGATGTCGTTGAGGACGCGCTTCATTTCAGCCTTGGTTTCAGCCGTGATGATGCGCGGGCCGGTGACGTATTCGCCCCACTCTGCCGTGTTCGAGATCGAGTAGTTCATGTTGGCGATACCGCCTTCATAGATCAGGTCGACGATGAGCTTCACTTCGTGCAGGCACTCGAAGTAGGCCATCTCAGGTGCGTAGCCTGCTTCCGTCAGCGTTTCGAAGCCGGCGCGGATCAGTTCGACGAGACCGCCGCACAGAACGACCTGTTCGCCGAAGAGGTCGGTTTCGCATTCTTCGCGGAAGTTCGTTTCGATGATGCCCGAACGGCCGCCGCCGACGCCGCAGGCGTAGGAGAGAGCGAGTTCAAGAGCGTTGCCCGAAGCGTTCTGGTGAACGGCAACGAGGCAGGGAACGCCGCCGCCCTTCTGGTATTCGCCGCGAACCGTGTGGCCCGGGCCCTTCGGCGCGATCATGACGACGTCGAGCGACGCCTTCGGCTCGATCAGGCCGAAGTGGACGTTGAGGCCGTGCGCGAATGCGATCGCTACGCCGTCGCGGATGTTGCCGGCGATTTCCGACTTGTAGATGTCGGCCTGCAGTTCGTCAGGCGTCGCCATCATGATCAGGTCGCCCCACTTGGCGGCGTCGGCAACGGTCATGACCTTGAAGCCGTCGGCTTCGGCCTTCTTGATGGTCGGCGAACCGGCCTTCAGAGCGATGGCGACGTTGGCAGCACCGCTGTCCTTCAGGTTCAGCGCATGGGCGCGACCCTGCGAACCGTATCCGACGATGACGACGTTCTTCGACTTGATGAGGTTGAGATCTGCATCACGATCGTAATAGACGCGCATTTGAATTGTCCTTCCCTTTGCTTGTCTTGTAGACTGTCAGTATTCGATAAAACTTGTTGTCAGACGACGGCCGGCATGTCGGCCAGCGCCTTCTCCGTCCCGTAGAGCCGGAGGAAAGCGGTGACCGCCTTCTCCGCCTGGCGCGCGGTATCCGTAACGCCCATGGTGTCGCCGAGCAGCATGCGCACATGCAGGTCGGAAACGATCAGGCCGTATAGCGTGTGATAGGCTTCATCGGCATCGTTGAAGCGCAGCAGACCTGCCCGCTTGCCGGAATCGATGAGTGCCATGGCGCGGCGATCGATCTGCTTGCGGCCGCGCTCAAGCAGGAGCTTGCCGAGCTTCGATCCGTCACGCGGCGACTGGCCGATCGCCAGGCGATTGAGAGCCAGCGACACATCACCTGCCAGAACTTCCAGCAGATCACGCGAGAAAATCACCAGATGGTCGTGCAGGCTGGCCGATGTCAGCCGCTCGCCGTTGCGCTCAAAGGTACGCACTTTGCTCGCCTGATAGGCGATCATTGCCGACAGCAGACCATCGCGGTCGCCAAACCACTTGTAGAGGCTTTCCTTGGAGCAGTTGGCCGCACGCGCCACGCCCGACGTCGTCAGCGCCTTTTCGCCGCCATCGACGAGCAACCGCAGCGCCTGCTCCAGAACAGCGTTCTGGCGCGGCGAGAATTCGCTGGGCTCCAAGTTTTCGACAGACACGACATTCGCTCCCTGAAAGTACCGTACGGTACGGTTCTTGAGCGCTTATCGCCCAGAAGCCCCCCCTCGTCAAGAGGCAGCAAAAGGCAGAAGCATAAATTTTCGGCGTGTCGCGCCGGTTTATTCGGCAGCGTTCAGCACGGCATCGACATCGCGAGCCGGCGAAAGCCCGTATAAGCGGCTATATTCTCGGCTAAACTGGGACGGGCTCTGATATCCGACACGGTGGCCGGCGGTGCCGGCGTCCAGCCGCTCGATCAACATCAGCCGCCGCGCCTCGTGAAGACGGATCTGCTTCTGATACTGCACCGGCGTCATCGCCGTGATCGACTTGAAGTGATGATGGAACGACGAGACGCTCATATTGACATGCTCGGCCAGTTCCTCGATGCGCAGCGTCCGCGCAAAATTCTCGCGCAGCCACGATATGGCACGCGCGATGCGGTGACCCTGGCTGTCGGCCATGACCATGTCGATCAGCTGGTCGCCGGCCGGCCCCGTCAGGATGCGATAAAGTATTTCCTGCTCGATCAACGGCGCCATCGCCGGAATGTCAGACGGACGATCGAGCAAGCGCAGCAACCGGACCGCCGCGTCCAGAAGCTCCGGCGTCGCGGAGTTGACGACGATGCCGCGCTGGCCGGCGTGTGGGGTGGCCGTGCGCTGGACGGTGGACAGGCTGAGCAGGTGTAGCAGCCTTTCCCGGTTGATCGCCAGCGTGATGCAGAAATGCGGAACCTCGCTGCTCGCCTCCACGACCTGCCACGTCACCGGCAGGTCGAGCGAGGTCAGCAGATAGTGGCCGGCGCCGTAATTGATCGTATCCGTGCCGAGCTGCACGCTTTTCGCGCCTTGGATCACCATGGCGAAGCATGGCCGATAGCTGCCGTGACACGGCGCGCTCGGCGTCGTCCGACGGCTGATCCCGAGCCCCTCGATGCTGGTCTGCACATCGCCTTCGCCTGTTGCGAAACGGGCTGCGATCGACGCGATCTCCTGGTAGCGATTGAAAGGCAAGGTCATAGGCACACTTTCCGGCAGGAACGGCATGGGTGCCGCGGTCCCTGCATATGTAGAATGGAAATGCAGCTTCGCAAACGGTGGCCGCATAGAGATTTGCAGGATCGTGCAAAAACGCGAGAGGATCGCTCTAACGCATCCTTTCGCATTTGGGGCATAAGTCCCCTCGTCCGAACCACCCCTCTAAATATATGGAGTTTTCCCATGGCTATCGCAAAAGGCTATGCTGCTACAGACGCCTCCAAGCCGCTGACGCCGTTCACTTTCGAGCGTCGGGAACCAAATGCGGACGACGTCGTCATCGACATCAAGTTTGCCGGCATCTGCCACTCCGACATTCACACCGTTCGCAACGAATGGAAGAACGCGGTCTACCCGATCGTCCCCGGCCACGAAATTGCCGGCGTCGTGTCGGCCGTCGGCGCCAACGTCACCAAGTTCAAGGTCGGCGACCATGTCGGCGTCGGCTGCTTCGTCGACAGCTGCGTCGGCTGCGCAACCCGCGACGTCGACAACGAGCAGTACATGCCGGGCCTCGTCCAGACCTACAACAGCGTCGAAGCCGACGGCAAGACGGCGACCCAGGGCGGCTATTCCGACTCGATCGTCGTCAAGGAAGGTTACGTCCTGTCGATCCCGGATAACCTGCCGCTCGACGCATCCGCACCGCTGCTGTGCGCCGGCATCACCCTCTACTCGCCGCTCGCACACTGGAAGGCCGGTCCCGGCAAGAAGGTCGCGATCGTCGGCATGGGCGGCCTTGGCCACATGGGCGTGAAGATTGGTGCGGCCATGGGTGCCGACATCACCGTTCTCTCGCAGACGCTGTCGAAGAAGGAAGACGGCCTCAAGCTCGGCGCCAAGGAATACTATGCGACCTCGGACGCATCGACTTTCGAAAAGCTCGCCGGCACCTTCGACCTGATCATCTGCACGGCTGGCGTCGCCATCGACTGGAACGCCTATCTGAACCTGCTGAAGGTCGATGGCTCGATGGTCATCGTCGGCGCGCCGGAGCATGCCATTCCGGTCCACGCCTTCTCGCTGATCCCAGGCCGCAAGAGCCTGTCCGGCTCGATGATCGGCTCAATCAAGGAAACCCAGGAAATGCTGGATTTCTGCGGCAAGCACAACATCGTCTCGGAAATCGAGAAGATCAACATCCAGGACGTCAACGAAGCCTATGAGCGCGTTCTGAAGAGCGACGTTCGCTACCGCTTCGTCATCGACATCGCCTCGCTGGCGGCCTGATCAAACGGAAGGCGGCCTCGTCCGCCCACCGGTCGAAAACCAAAGCCCCTGTCATCTGGCGGGGGCTTTTTTCGTTGCCGTTGCGACAAAGAAAAAAGCCCCCGGTTCGTACCGGAGGCTCTTGGATAGTCGTCGCAATGATCCTGCGAAACTTATTTCTCGTCGGCGATGGTCTCGCGCTGCGTGATCAGGCGAGCACTGTGCTGGCCGCTCAGGAAAATCCAGAGCCAGCTCCAGGCGACCGAAAAGCGCGAGCGCGTTCCGATCAGGAAGTAGATGTGGGCAATACCCCAGATCCACCAGGCGAGCCCGCCCTTGAGCTTGATCTTGCCGAAATCGGCAATCGCGGCGCTCCGGCCAATCGTCGCCAGGCTTCCCTGATGCCTGTACTTGAAGGCGGGCGGTGTTTTGCCCTTCATCCGTGCGTGAATGACCTTGGCGACGAAGGCGCCCTGCTGCTTGGCGGCAGGCGCAACGCCTGGAACCGGCGCGCCGCTCTCCTGCATCACCGAAGCGGTATCGCCGATGACGAAGACATCCGGCAGGCCCGGCGCCGTCAGGTCTTTCTCGACGATCGCGCGGCCGGCACGGTCCGCCGGGATGCCCAGCCATTTGGCGGCTGGCGAGGCCTGAACACCGGCGGCCCAGCTGATCGTCCGGGTCGGGATGAATTCGTCGCCGATCTGGACACCTTCGGCCGTGCATTCGGTGACCGGCTTTCCGAGCCGCACCTCAACGCCGAGATCGTTGAGCGCCTTCAACGCATATTCGGACAGTTCGGGCACGAAGGTCGGCAGAACGCGCGGTCCGGCCTCCACGAGGATGACCTTGGCCTTGCGCGTGTCGATGTTGCGGAACTCTCTCGGCAGCGTCTTGTGCGCCAGTTCCGCGATGATGCCCGCAAGCTCCACACCGGTCGGGCCGGCGCCGATGATGATGAAGGTCAGCAGCGCGTCGCGCTCGGCCTGATCAAGCGCCGTCTCCGCCTTTTCGAAGGCCAGGAGCACGCGGCGGCGGATCGTCGTCGCGTCCTCGAGCGTCTTCAGGCCCTGCGCCACCGGCGCCCAGTCGTCGCGACCGAAATATGCATGGGTCGCGCCCGTGGCGAGTACCAACGTGTCGTATTGCAGGACATTGCCATCGCGCAGCGTCACCGACTTCGTGCCGGTATCGACGCCCGAGACATCGCCGAGCAGCGTCGTCACTTCCGGGCGGTCGCTATAGAGATGGCGGATCGGCCAGGCGATCTCGGAGGTCGACAAAATCGTTGTGGCGACTTGGTATAGCAGGGGCTGGAACAGATGGTGATTGCGCCGATCGACGAGCGTAATGCGGACACCAGCGCCTTTGAGGTCGTTTACGAGTTGCAGCCCTCCGAAGCCTCCTCCAACAACAACGACGTGATGATCAGCCATAAGCTACCCTTTTGGTAATTTGCATAAGAATTGACCAATGTCATCTTCCCCACCCCCGTTTCAACCGCCGTTTCAGCATAGCTAACCTGCGTTGACGGGCCTGCGACCAATCAGCGCGCAAGGCAAAGCGATGGAGACACACAATCCGGCGGCCGACATCTGCGATCCCAACAGCGGCATTTGCCCAGGCAAAAGAACCGGATCGGCTGGCAATTCCGTCCGTTATTTGCATGATGCTCCCTAGGGCGGGCGACCGCCGGAAGAACGCGCGTCGCAAAGACGCCGCGACGGAGGAGCATCGAATGCGGACAATCGGCCTGATTGGTGGCATGAGCTTTGAAAGCTCCGCCGTCTACTATCGTCTCATCAACGAAATGGTTCGCGACCGCCTCGGCGGCTTCGCGTCTGCCGAGCTGCTGATGCATTCCGTGAATTTCGAAGAGATCGTCACGATGCAGAAGGCAGGCGATTGGGAGGCCGCCGGCAAACGCCTCGGCGAGGTCGCGGCGCGCCTGCAATCGGCCGGCGCCGACTGCGTTCTGATCTGCACCAATACCATGCACCTCGTCGCCGGCCCGGTCGCGGACCGCATTACCGTCCCGCTGATCCACATCATCGACGAGACAGCGTCAACGTTGAAGGCCGCCGGATGCCGCCGCCCACTGCTGCTCGCAACGCGCTACACGATGGAGCACGGCTTCTATACCGACCGCGTGAAAAGCCTCGGGCTCGACATCATGGTGCCTGATCAGGAAGACCGCACGACGGTTCACGACATCATCTTCAACGAGCTCTGCGCCGGCCAGATTCTCGATCGCTCGCGCGAAAAACTTTTCGATATCATCGACCGTGAACGCGCCAAGGGCGCCGACAGCATCATCCTCGGCTGCACCGAGATCTGCCTGATCCTCGATCCGGACAATCTGCCCCTGCCCGGCTTCGATACCACCAAGATCCACGCCAAAGCCGCTGTCGATTTCGCACTGGGCGATCAAGCGGCGCAAAAGGCGGTGGCTTAGCGGCAACAATTTAGTTGACTCAGTCAATCAATTGGAGGACATGGTCTCTCAACAGGAGACCTGATCCATGTCCGATTCCGCCCTCATAGACGCCGCCCGCGACTTCAACCGCTTCTACACCAATTTCCTGGGTGTCTTGAACAAGGCCTATCTCGACACCCCCTTCACGCTGACCGACGCGCGCGTGCTCTTCGAAGTGGGCTCGCAGGAACGGCTCAGCGCCGTGGCATTGGTCCGCGACCTTCATCTCGACGCAGCCTATCTCAGCCGCATCCTGAAGCGCTTCAAGGCCGAAGGCTTGTTGGAGACAACGCCCGATCCCGACGATCGGCGCAGCCAGCTCATCTCTGTCACCGATCGGGGACGCGAGCAGTTTCAAGAGCTTGTCAGGCGCTCCAACGCCCAGATCGCCGGACGCTTCGACAAGCTGGCGGCAGGCGAGCCACAAAGCATCGTCGGCGCCATGAAGACAATCCGCTCACTGCTCGATCCGGACGCGACGCTCCCGCCCTTGGTCATCCGCCCTCACCGCACCGGCGATATGGGCTGGATCGTGGAAAGCCAGGCAAAGTTCTACAGCGAGGAATACGGCTGGGACATGCGCTTCGAGGGCCTCGTCGCCGAGGTCGCGGGACGTTTCCTCAGCACGTTCGATCCGGCCATGGAATACGCCTGGATCGCCGAGCGCGGCGGCATCAACATCGGCTCCGTCCTGATCACAAACGGCGGCGACGGCATCGCCAAGCTCAGGCTCCTCTATATCGACAAGTCGGCGCGCGGGCTTGGCCTTGGAAAGACATTGGTCGACGAGTGCATCCGCTTCGCACGAGCCAAGGGATATCGGCAGATTTCGCTCTGGACCAACGACATCCTGAGTGCGGCACGCAACATCTACCTCAAGGCAGGCTTTCAACTCGTATCTGAGGAGAAGCACCGCATGTTCGGACCCGAACTCAACGGACAGACCTGGATTCTGGACCTCTAATTGCGAAACCGCAAGTTTTCGGCTTGATTTGGAAACGATCATTTCCTAATAAGTCGATCCATGACCACACACGCATTGACCGACACCAGCCGGGCGCGCGGACGTCCGCGTGAATTCGACATGGACGCAGCGCTTGGCAAGGCGCTCGACGTCTTTTCCGAGCGCGGCTATCACGCCGCCTCGATCAGCGAGCTGACAGAGGCGATGCAACTGACCTCGGGCAGCGTCTACAAGGCGTTCAAGGACAAGCGCGGCATATTTCTCGCCGCCTTCGACCGTTATCGACGGATCCGCCGCGCCCTGCTCGACGCGCGCTTGCAAGAAGTCGCCACCGGCCGCGAGAAGGTTCGCGAGCTTCTGCGCTCCTATGCATCATCCTCGCATGGTGCGTCCGGCACGCGAGGCTGCCTCGTCGTCGGCAGCGCCAACGAGCTTGCGATATTCGATGAGGAAGCCGCGCAGCGTGTCTCGGATGCCTTCGACGCCAATGAAGCGCACCTCACTGAACTCATCCGCCTCGGCCAGGTCGACGGCTCCATTTCGTCCACGCTCGATGTCGAAGCAACGGCACGCACCTTGCTTTGCCTGACCGCCGGCATGCGTATTGTCGGCAAGACCGGGCGCACGGCGCCCGATATGGACGCCGTCGCACTCGAGGCGATGAAGCTCCTGACCTGATTGATTTCCCGTGGGCGCGCAACGCCGCGCACGCGATCGCCTTTAATATCCGTTTGCCCCACCGGAGCCCTGCATGAGCCTTTCATCCACCACACCCGAGACTGTTGCCGCGCCAACGATCTCGCCTTTGATGACATTCCTGTTCGCCGCCGCCTGCGGGCTCGTGGCCGCCAATCTCTATTACGGCCAGCCGCTTGCCGGCCCGATCAGCGCCTCGCTCGGCTTCAGCCCGGCCGCCACCGGCCTGATCGTCACCCTGACGCAAATCGGCTATGGCCTCGGCCTGCTGCTGATCGTGCCGCTCGGCGACCTCATGGAAAACCGCAAGCTGGTGCTGACCCTGGTCATAGCCTCGGCCGTGTCGCTGATCGGCGCCGCGCTATCGACGACACCCACCATGTTCCTGACCGCCTCGCTCTGTATCGGCATGGGCTCGGTGGCCGTTCAGGTCCTTGTGCCCTTCGCCGCCAATATGGCGCCCGATGCCTCGCGCGGACGCGTCGTCGGCAATGTCATGAGCGGCCTGCTCTGCGGCATCATGCTCGCCCGCCCGGTCGCGAGCTTCCTCGCCGAGGCCACTTCCTGGCACGTCGTCTACTATGCGTCGGCCGTCGTCATGGTCCTGCTTGCCGCGATCCTGCGCGTTCAGCTGCCTGTCCGCACCCCGCACACCCGGCTGAGCTACGGAGCGCTGCTCGCCTCCATGGCGCATCTCGCCATGCACTCCCGCGTCCTGCAGCGACGCGCCCTCTATCAGGCCGGCATGTTCGGCGCCTTCAGCCTGTTCTGGACGACGACGCCGCTCTTGCTCGCCAGCCCCGCCTTCGGCCTCACGCAGAACGGCATCGCGCTCTTTGCACTCGCCGGTGCCGCAGGCGCCATCGCCTCGCCGATCGCCGGCCGCCTCGCCGACCGCGACCTCGGCAAGATCGCCTCGACGATGGCCATGCTCTGCGGCATCACCGCCTTCCTGATCAGCCATTTCGCGACCGATGGCTCCGCGCTCGCGCTGACGCTGCTGACGGCAGCCGCCATCATTCTCGATTTCGGGGTGACGACCAATCTGGTGGTCGGCCAGAGGGCGATCTATGCGATCAGCCCGGAGCACCGCAGCCGCCTCAACGGCCTCTTCATGGCGACCTTCTTCGCGGGCGGCGCACTCGGCTCTGCTATCGGCGGCTGGGCGTTCGCCACCGGCGGCTGGACGCTGGCAGCATGGATCGGCCTATGCTTCCCCAGCCTCGCCTTCCTGCTCTTCCTCACCGAGGGACGCCGGAAGCGCTGAACGATTGCAAAGGCGCGACGCTTCACTCCGCCCTACGAGGCACGCAGGCGTCACGCACCCAATGCGTCGAACTTGATCCGGGCGGAGCGGACGGCCTCATGGTTGTTCTCCGCCCAGTTCAAAAGCAGCGCCAGTGTCTGGTAAAGCGACTGCCCGAGATCCGTCAGCCGGTACTCGACGCTCGGCGGCTTGGTCGGAAACACCTCGCGCTCGATATAGCCGTCGCGCTGCAGATCGCGCAAAGTCTGCGTCAGCATGCGCTGCGAAATATCCGGAATCATACGGCGCAGCTCACCGAAACGGTAAGGCCGCTGCGACAGCGCCTCCAGCATCAGCGTCGACCACTTGCCGCCGATCTGCTGCATCATGTCCCGCACCGGACAATTGTTGAAATCGAGCTTGGAGAGATCGACCTCGTGCCGCACGCGCGGCTCGGCCTTGCTCTTCAGGGTGACGACGGTGCCGGCCATGCTGCTGGTTCCCTTTTGGTAACTTACGGCGCAAAAACTGCCTCCTTTACAGCCACCGGTCAATCCCTATTTTAGCCCTAGTCTCTTTTCGAGACCAGCAATCGAACCTAGAGGTTTACAGACATGAGCGAAACGATCCTCATCACCGGTGCCGCCGGCCAGCTCGGCCAGCGTGTCATCCATCACCTGCTCGAGACCTACAAGGTTCCCGCGGCCAACCTGATCGCCGCCAGCCGCGACACCTCCAAGCTGGCAGACCTCGCTGCCAAGGGCGTCCAGACCCGCAAGGCCGATTTCGACGACGCCGCTTCGCTGGAAGCCGCCTTCAAGGGCGCCGACCGCGTGCTCATCATCAGCACCGATGCGCTCGCCGTTCCCGGCCAGCGCCTGAAGCAGCACACGACCGCCGTCGCCGCCGCCGTCAAATCAGGCGTCAAGCACATTGCCTATACCTCGATGCCTTCGCCCGACAAGTCGCTCGTCACCTTCGCGCCGGATCACCTCGGCACCGAAAACGCCGTCAAGGCAAGCGGCCTGCCCTACACGATCATCCGCAATGCCTGGTATCTCGACAATTACATGCATTCCATGCCGCACAATCTGCAGGGCGGCAGCTGGTACACGGCATCGGGCGACGGCAAGGTTCCGAACATCTCGCGTGAAGATTGCGCCCTCGGCGCCGCGGCAGCGCTTGCCTCAGGCACCAAGGACAGCACCACCTACACGCTGACAGGCGCGCAGTCGCTTTCCGCTGACGAAATCGCCGCCGCCATCTCCGAGGCCGCCGGCAAGCCGCTCGCCGCCGTGAAGGTGACCGACGACCAACTGCGCCAGGGCCTGCTCGGCGCCGGTCTTCCTGATTTTGTCGCCGATATGCTGGTTTCGGCCGACGCCAATGTCCGCACCGGCAACTTCGATCACGTGACCGAGGACTTCACCAAACTGACCGGCAAGCAGCCGCAGTCGCTGAAGGACTACTTCGTGGCCAACAAGGCAGCGCTTGTCGCCTGATAGCGCTTCCCCTTGACGCCACGACCCGCTCCGCACCACCGGAGCGGGTTTTTGTTTGGCCAAACCGGACTTAGATCTTCTGGCCGCAGGCGCGGCAGAAGCGGCGCACGGTCTCGGCCATGCCGAACTCCAGCGCATCCGCCGTCAGCCCGTGGCCGATCGACACTTCAGCAAGCTTCGGGATACGCTTGACCAGCGGCGGCAGATTGGCAACGGTGAGATCATGTCCGGCATTGACGCCGAGCCCGATCGCCAGCGCCGCATCCGCCGTCTTGCCGAGCGCTTCGAGGATCGGCCCCACCCGCTCCGGCGCGTCGTAACAGCCGCCATAGGGGCCGGTGTAGAGCTCGATCCGGTCGGCACCGACCGCCTTGGCGATGGCCACCGCCTCCTCGTCACCGTCCCCATCGGCAAACAGCGATACGCGCGTGCCCATCTTCTTCAGCCGCGCGATCACATCCGTCAACAGTGCGCGGTCCTTGCGAAAGTCCCAGCCGTGATCGGACGTCGCCTGCGAGGGATGATCCGGCACCAGCGTCACCTGCTCGGGCGCGGCCTTGGCGCAAAGCTCGAGGAACTCGTCCGTCGGATACCCCTCGATGTTGAACTCCGCTTCCGGAAACTCGTCGTCAACAAGGTTGCGGATAACGGGCAGATCGGAGAAGCGGATATGCCGCTCGTCGGGCCGCGGATGCACCGTCAGCCCGCTCGCGCCCGATTTGAGCGCGATACGGCCCAGCGCCTCGACGCTTGGCCAGGGCAGATCACGGCGATTGCGCAGCATGGCGATGGCGTTGAGATTGACGGAAAGCGTGGTGGGCATGGCGAGTTTCCATTCAATGAAAGAAGCTGCCCCGCTTTTAAGCCAAGGACGCGATCGCAGCCAACGAGATTCGTGCATGTTTCCATGCGAATTTCTGATTGATGGCCGGCCGACGCCATGTTGCCACAAGCAAAGTAACGCCGACGGTAAGGCAAATTAGAAAAACGATTAAGCACCACAGGCAAAAACGCGCCGGGAGCTTCTCTCAGAAGTTGCGATTCCACCGCATGTACATTCGACTATTATTTACAAGTGACTATTTTTAAGGATAACAAATCAGTCGTTTAACGCATAGTGTGATCGCAATGGGTCATCAGATCAACGATCCGTTGCTTTGCATTTCGACTGGAAATGCATCGTCAAAACAGCTCGACCGCGCCCGTATCCATGTCATGCGCGCAATTGATCATGCGTAGAACAGGAGGGCTCATGTCCGAACGACATAAGCACGCTGCACGACCAAACGCTCCGCCCCAGGCGCCTCCCGATTTCAGGTTCCTGCCGCGCGTCACGCGCCCGGTCAGCTTGCCCGGCGGCATGGTCGCGATTGCCGACATGGCCAACGCTTTCGGCGTCACCCACCGGACCCTGCATTTCTACGAGGAGAAGGGCCTCATCGCCTCGAGCCGCATCGGGCTGATGCGGGTATACGAGCATGCCGACATCAGGCGCATGGCCGTCATCAATGTCTGTCGCGAGGCGGGCATGCCGGTGGCTGTCATTCAGGAACTGATGGCCGATCTGTGCAAATCCACCTCCCAGCAGGATGCCGATGCCGTCTTCGCCGCCGCCCTGACCTCGCGAAAGCGCGAACTGACGGCGGAAATGTCGACGCTGCATCGCCAGCTTCAGCAGGTGACCGAACTGCTTGAGAACGCCGCCCCCGGCGACGAACCGCCGCTCAACGACAACCAGCACGAACGCGCCCTCACCGAACAGGAATATCGCTGCCTCGTGCTGATGACCGAAGGACTATCGACCCAACGCATCGCCCGCACGCTTGATCTCAAGGAAGAGGACGCGAAATCGACCGAAACGGCGATTATCCGCAAGCTCGATACCAACAACCGCTTCCAGGCGATCGCCAAGGCGGTGCTGCTCGGCATCGTCCAGATTTAGAAAACCTCAGCGGACGATCGTCAGCGTTTCCGCCGCGCGCGTGATGGCGGTGTAGAGCCAGCGCTCCCTGGTATCGCGAAACGCCCAGCTTTCATCGAACAGCACGACATTGTTCCACTGCGAACCCTGCGCCTTGTGCACGGTCAGCGCATAGCCGAAGTCGAACTCGTCGTAGCGTTTGCGCGTATTCCATGGAATCTCACCCTCGACATCCTCGAAGGCCTGCTTCAAGAGCTTGATCTTCGCCGCCCCGCGATCGATATCGTCGTCTTCAGGCCGGATCAGGAGGTTGATCCCCGGCTTCGTCGTCTCCTTCGACGACGTCATCACCTGCCAGAGCGAACCGTTGAGCAGACCCTTGGCGGGATCGTTGCGCAGGCAGACCAGCTTGTCGCCTGTCTGCGGATAATCGGCCGTGAATCCTTTCAGCTCGCGCAGCCGCTGATTATAGCGCCGCCGCGTACGGTTCGTGCCGACAAGCACCTGGTCGGCATCGAGCACCAGCGACTGGTTGACCTCGTTCTTAGAGATCACCTGCGCCGAGCCGTAATCGCCATACATGATCTCCTTGCCCTCGCGCACCTGCATGGCGAGCCCGATGATCGGGTTGTCGCGCGCCTGCCGGTGGATATCGGTCAAGAGATAGTCGGGCTCCTGGTTGGTGAAGAAACCGCCACCTGAAACAGGTGGTAGCTGACCGGGATCGCCGAGAACGAGAATCGGCGTACCGAAGCTCATCAGGTCCTTGCCCAGCGCCTCATCGACCATCGAGCATTCGTCGACGACGATCAGCGCCGCCTTGGCGACTGGGCTCTGGCGGTTGATGGTGAACATCGGCGCGATCGAGGTCTTGCCTGTCTCCTCGTCCTCCACGGCTTCTTCGCCGCGCGGACGATAGATCAGCGAATGCAGCGTGCGCGCATTGCTGGCACCACGCGTGCGCAACACCTGCGCCGCCTTGCCCGTGAACGCCGCGAACAGCACCTCGCCGTCGACATGCTCGGCGAAATGCCGCGCAAGCGTCGTCTTTCCGGTGCCGGCATAGCCGAACAGGCGAAAAATCGGGGCCTTGCCCTCCTTCAGCCATTTGGCAACGGCTTTCAGGGCTTCGTCTTGTTGCGGAGCAAATTGCATGATCAATCGACTTGGCAGGATTCGTCAGCGATAGGCAACCGCAAAATTGTCAGCGTCGACCCACCTTTCGCGCCTGATCGAAAAATCGGACGACACCACGGAATAAAATCGCGCCCCGTTCTGTCTCATGTCAGGCAACGCAAACCGCGTGCGCCCAACCCGAGGAGACATTCGATGAAATCCGCGAAATTCCTGATCGCTCTCGCGCTCGCATCCGCAGCCGCCACCGCCGCCTTCGCCGCCCCGCCCGTGAAGACGGTCGAATCCGCCAAGGGCAAGGTTCTCGCCGGCGAAAACGGCATGTCGCTCTACACCTTCAAGAAGGACAAGATGGGCGTTTCCAATTGCTACGACGATTGCGCCAAGAACTGGCCACCGCTGATGGCCGATAGCAATGCCAAGCCGGAAGGGGCATACTCGATCGTGGACCGCAAGGACGGCATGAAGCAATGGGCGAAGGACGGCATGCCTCTCTACTTCTGGGTCAAGGACAAGAAGATGGGCGACATCACCGGTGACGGCGTCAAGGATGTGTGGGATGTCGCAAAGCCATAAGAACAGGCCGGGCTCGATCGCATGAAGCCACCCGCACCCGAAACATTCGAGGGCCAGATCCTGGCCCTCCTCCCGTCGCTCAGGCGCTACTCCCGAAGCCTGACGCGCTCCGACAGCGATGGCGAGGACCTGCTGCAGGACTGCGTCGAGAAGGTGCTCGCCCGCCGCGCGCAGTGGCGTGGCCTGAACCTGCGCGGCTGGGTGCTGACGATCATGACCAACCTCTACCGCAACCAGCGCCGCACCACCGTGCGCGGCAACTTGGTCGATATGGACGGTGCCGTGGATGTGGCCGCGCCCGAAACATCCGCCGACCCGCTCGAGCGCTCCCGTCTGGAAGACGCGCTGAACGGCCTGTCGGAAGATCACCGCGCCGTGCTGATGCTTATCGTCATCGAGGGTTACACCTATCAGGAAGTGGCGGCCATGCTCGACATACCCCTGGGCACCGTCATGTCGCGCCTTTCGCGCGCCCGTCAGCAGCTGGCAGAACACATGAAATCAGACAATGTCATTACGCTTCGGAGACCGAAATGAACGCCGCCGACCAACCCGTGACCGAAGCGGACCTGCACGCCTACACCGACGGTCTCTTGCCAGCCGCCGACCGCGCGCGCATCGAGGCGTGGTTGCGCGATAATCCCGACGATGCCGCCGGGATCGCCGAATGGCAGACGCAAAATGCCGGCATCAAGGCGATGTTCTCAGGCTACGATAAAAGCAGGCCCGGCGATGCCGATATGGTCGGCAGGCCACCTGTCCTCTCTCCATGGTCGAAGCGTCTCGCGGCGGTCGCGGCAACCATCGCCGTCTTTGCTGCCGGCACCCTTGCCGGCCATTACGGCCCCGCTTTGTTGGAACGCCCCCACCTGCAGCTGACAGCCCAGGAAGCCTTTCCGAAGGAAGCGCAGAACGCCTTTCTGGTCTACGCCAGCGAAGTCCGTCATCCCGTCGAGGTCTTTGCCGACGAGGAGGCTCATCTTGCCACCTGGCTCGGCAAGCGGCTGGCCATATCGAACCTGAAGGTTCCCGATCTCACGAGCCTGAACTACCATCTCGTCGGCGGCCGCCTGCTGCCTGTCGATGGCAAGCCGGGCGCGATGTTCATGTACGAGAACCAGAGCGGCGAACGCCTCACCGTCCTCGTCGGCCGCAACGCGGCGAACAAGACAACAAGCTTCCGCTTCGCCTCCGCCGATAACCTCGAGACCTTCTACTGGATCGACGGCGAACTCGGCTACGCCGTTACCGGCGAAATCTCACGCGAGGCGCTGAGGAAGGTCGCCGAAGAGTGCTATCGGCAGTTCCCCTCGTGAAGACATCACCATCAGGAGACATAAGCACTCTCAGCGCTGCGGATCATTCGCGAGCGCAATCGGCTTGCCATGCGGCGTTGCCTCGGCGGCCCGCTGCCAGCTCTGCTGCAGGGACGCGATCGTCTCGGCATCCGCCACGCCACGGGCAACGAGGATCGCCGACAACGCCGCCACCCAGCAATCGAAATAATCGCTGCCATCCTCCGCCCGGCCGGGCTTATGCAGCTCACCGGACAAAGCCTCGGCCCACTCGGCCCATGAAAACAGCCCGCGCTCGTGCAGATGCACCGTCATCGCAAACGCCTCAGCGGCCCACGGCTCCGGAAACACCGGCTCGCCATCTTGGGAGCGCGGCAGTTGCGGTGATTGGGCAAGCGGCGAGCGCATGTCACACTGGGTCAAGATAGCTCTCCCAGGCATTGAATGAGGTCGATCATACTGATTTCCTTGGTACCAGGACGAAAATTGCCGGGCCCTTTGTCTTACGGCTTGGGATTTGGCACCAGGCGATCTCTGACAATCGCGACCACCTCGTCAAACGAGATTTTATCGTCCATCAGCTGCTCGACAGCCTTTGCAACAAATAGTTTTGCGGCTTCCGCTTGCTGGGGGTCACGATCATATAGGAGCGTGTAGCCATTCAATGCCAGGAAGTAGCGTGCAGCGGCCCAAGCCGTCCGCTTATTGCCTTGCCCGAAACCGTGAGCTTTTCCCACGCCATAGATCATGTGCGCGGCAAGAACGGCAAAATCCGTCTCCCCATATGCAAATTGGTTTCTGGCGCGATCAATTCCGGCTTCTATCGCCCCCATGTCACGAACAAGGTGAGGCTCCCCGGTCGCTCCGACAGCCCGCTTGTTGAAATGAACGACATGGTCAGCCGCCACCCAAACGGGTTCCTCGCTCACTTGGCAAGATGCTCCATAATGACGGCATCTTCTTCGAGCAGATAATCCATGAATGCATCTGGATCGAGCGGAACGGGCTTAATCGCGGTCGCGGACTTGCCAACATCGCGCCCGCGCTTAGGCAAAGCATTGTTCTGACTCACGACCGCGGAAGACGTCCCGGCTTTGGCATCTCTGCCTACCAGAACGTAAGACCCATCACGCGTGGATCGCGTCTGAGAACCCACTTTGACGCTTTTCTTGCTCATGCTTGCAAATATAGCGACGGGCTGTCGCTTGTCAAAGATACGGAAATCACCGCAGCCCTTACAGGCTCCGGCATTTTTGCTGGAGCCGAGATTACTCGCGAACTCAGCCGTCAACCGGAACCAGATACGATTCCCAGGCATCGATCGACACCGTCAGCGACGGATCAGCCCCCTCGCCCCAGATCTCGCCTCCATCGAACACGACAGTGTAGACCCATTGCGGATTCTCACCCTTGCCATGGGCGTTATCGTCGGGAAACACGAAGGAGCCCTGCACCGCCTCGACAACGCCCACCTTGGCGCGCGCATAGCGCGGCAGCCGTGTATGCGTCGTCGGATTGAAGTTTCGCGTCTTAACCTTGTCGCCGACCGAAAACCGCGCCGGCTCGTCAAGCGGCCGATCGCAGGGGCCACCCTTGGCGAGAACGCTGGCGACCATATCGGCCCTCAGCACCCGCTTCGGGGCTGCGCCGTCGAACTGTCTATGGCCGCTTGCAATCTCCTCGGCGCTGGTAAACCCGTGGCGCTCCAGAAGCACCTCCAGCGCCCGCGTCCAGATCTCGTAATAGCTGGCGGAGAGATAGCTGGCCGGCGGAATGCTTTCGCGGGCATGCCGGCTTTCGTCGATGTTCCAGGCGCCGAAGGCACCGCAGGAGAGCGTCAGCCCCAGCGCCCGCTTTTCCCACTCCGCGTGGAAATAGGGTGCGTCCTTGACCGGCGCGACGGCGCCGAAGCCCATCTGGCCGCCGAGATCGTGCGGCCCGTTCATGCCACCGCTCCCGGCGCGGCAGCGAGGCCGGCGCCGATCATCGCATCGCGGCTGACGAGATCGGCAAGCTGCTCCTCGGTAAAGCCCTCTGTGCCCTCGGGCCGCAGCGGGATGACGAGATAGCGCAGTTCCGCCGTCGAATCCCAGACGCGGATATTCTGTCCTTCAGGCAGGCTCACGCCAAACTCGGCGAGCACCCCGCGCGGATCGATCACCGCCCGCGAGCGATAGGCCGGCGCCTTGTACCAGACGGGCGGCAGCCCCAGCACAGACCATGGATAGCAGGAGCAGAGCGTGCAGACGACGAGATTGTGCGTCACGTCGGTGTTGAACACCGCGCGCATGTGCTCGCCCTGCCGTCCGGTGTAGCCGAGGCTTGATATCGCAGCCGTCGCATCGCGCTTCAGCCAATCGGCGAAATCGGGATCGCTCCACGCCTTGGCGACCACCCGCGCGCCGTTCCTGGGCCCGACCTTGGTCTGGTAGGTATCGACGATGGCGTCGATCGCCGCGGGATCGATCAACCCCTTCTCCGTCAGCACGGTCTCCAGCGCCTTCACGCGAGCCTGCATGTCGGAATAGTGGTTGTCGTGATGGTGATCATGGCCATGCCCTTGATCATGGTCGTCGTGGTGATGATCGTGGTCGTCGTGCAAGAGACTATCCTCCGCCAATGTCGTCGCATCTTTTAGGCGGTCACGAACGCCTCGCCAAGCCCCGACGCGCGCCGAGAACTTATTTCAGCATCGGCCACAGGCTGAGCACCAGAAGCACTGCCATGGTGATATTGAACCACTTCAGCCGCACCGGATCAGACAGCCAGTCGCGCAACGCCGAGCCGAAGCCAGCCCATGTCGAAACGCTCGGCACATTGACCATGGCAAAGGCCAGCCCGACGATCAGCACGCTGGCGAAGTAGATATCCTCGATCGTATAGGTCGCCATGGCGGTCACCGCCATCACCCATGCTTTCGGGTTGACCCACTGGAACGCGGCCGCCGACAGGAACGACATCGGCTTCGCCGCGCCTTGCGCGTCGCTGAGCGACCGCGACGTTGCGATCTTCCAGGCAATCCACACCAGATAAGCCCCGCCCGCGAATTTCAGCACGGTGTAGGCAACCGGCACCATATGCAGCACCGCGCCTAGGCCGAACCCTACGCCGATCAGCAGCGAGAAGAACCCGGCGCCGATGCCGATCATATGCGGGATCGTCCGGCGAAAGCCGAAGTTCACGCCCGAGGTGAACAGCATCATGTTGTTCGGTCCCGGAGTGATAGACGTGGTGAAGGCAAAGAGAAGGAGTGCCAGAAACGTATCCAGCGGCATGGGTGACCTCCGTGGCCCGCGATCATAGCCACAGGCCTTGTTAATTTAGGTCAGTATAACTGACCTAAATCGGAGTTTCCACCTGCGTATTGTGATGGTGACAGGTTTGTCAGCCGGAAGCGCCGGGAACTTCAAGGTCGAGCAACCTGCCGACGTAGCTTCTGACGAGCGTGACAAAATCTGCGGGTGTCGCCTCGATGAAACGCAGGAGCCGCGCGTCTTTGTCGATCGATCGGATCTGGTCCGCCAACACCATCCCTTGTGTCTTCAACCCATCAGGCAAGGCGATCTTGGTCATCCATGGCTGCATGTTGCTCGTGATCGGACAGACGATAACCCGCCGCGATCGAAGGTTCATCGTATCCACCGACAGGATAATAACAGGTCGAATTCCAGCCTGCTCGCTACCGAGGATCGGATCGAGATTGGCCAGATATAGAGCGCCGGCAAAAGGCGGTGTATCATTCATCGTCGTAGAAGCGCTCGGAACCGACGTCACGACCCCAGTCCACGGTTTCCGGCTCGTTTTCCCACCCCAGCCTGTCCATCTCTGCCACCATCTCCGCAAGGGAAGGCGCCAGTTGCTGCTTCGGCTTTTCCAGCGTCGCCTTGCCGTCGCGAACGTCGAGGTTGACGACATCGCCTTCGTGCAGATGCAGTTCCTCAGCCACAGCCTTCGGCAGGCGGATCGCGATGCTGTTACCCCACTTGGAAATCGTCACCTTGGTCATATCTAGCCCTTGATATCCAATGTATATCACCTGCTGGAGACAGCGACAACACGACGAGGCCCGCCATGCAAGACGATCCGATCCCAACGCTGGCCATGCCCGATGGCAACGAAGTGCCTGTGCTCGGCCAAGGCACCTGGAACATGGGCGAGAAAGCCTCGGAGGCGAAGCGCGAGATCGAGAGCCTGCACACGGGCCTTGACCTTGGCATGACGCTGATCGACACCGCCGAGATGTATGCCGAAGGCGGCGCCGAGAAGATTGTCGGTGAGGCGATCCGCGGCCGCCGCGACGAGGTTTATCTCGTCAGCAAGGTCTATCCCTGGAATGCCAGCCGCAAGGGCACGATCGAGGCCTGCGAAAACAGCCTCTCGCGCATGGGCACCGACCGCATCGATCTCTACCTCCTGCACTGGCGCGGCAATCATCCGCTGGCCGAAACCGTCGAGGCCTTCGAGACGCTGAAGGCTCAAGGCAAGATCGGCCAATGGGGCGTCTCCAACTTCGATACTGACGACATGGAGGAACTGCTCGGCGTTCCCGCAGGCAAAAATGTTGCGGCAAACCAGGTGCTTTATAATCTCGGTCGGCGCGGCATCGAGTTCGATCTCCTGCCCTGGTGCCAGGAGCACAACATTCCGGTCATGGCCTACTCGCCGATCGAGCAAGGCCGCATCATCAACCACCCCGAGATCATTCGCATCGCCAAGGCCAACCAGGCGACCCCGGCGCAGCTGGCACTGGCTTTCCTTCTGGAGCGCGACCGCGTCATCGCCATTCCAAAGACCTCGAATGCCGCCCGGGTTGCAGAAAATCGCGATGCCGTCTCGCTCGACATCAGCGACGAAGACCTGGCAGCCCTCGACGCCGCCTTCCCGCCACCATCAAGAAAAAAGCCGCTGGAGATGCTCTGACCTCCAGCGGCTTCGAATATCGGCTTCGTAACAGGCTCACATGCCCTGCGGACCACGGTTCATTGCAGCGATCCCGGTGCGGCAGACCTCGATCAGGCCGAGCGGCTTCACGATCGCCACGAACTGGTCAATCTTCGAAGACTTGCCTGTCAGCTCGAGAATGAAATGCTCCACGGTCGCATCGACCACCTTGGCATGGAAGGCATCGGCCAGCCGCAACGTCTCGGCACGGGTCTCGCCATCGCCGGCAACCTTGATCAGCGCCACTTCGCGCTCGATCGGCCGCTCCTGGCCCAGCTCGCGGGCGCGCACCGTCAGGTCGACAACGCGATGCACGGGAATGATGCGCTCGAGCTGCGCCTTGATCTGCTCCAGCACCTGCGGCGTGCCACGCGTCACGATAGTGATGCGCGACAGATGCGCCAGATGCTCGGTCTCCGACACCGTCAGGCTTTCGATGTTGTAACCACGGCCGGAAAACAGGCCGATGACGCGGGCAAGAACGCCCGGCTCGTTATCGACGAGAACCGAAAGCGTATGGTTCTCGATGGCAGCCGTTTCCGGCGAAATGAAGTAGGCGGAGCCCGTCGGCTGTAGGTGTGCGTTCATGTCTTGGTCCGTTTCCTCAGATTATGTCAGGACGCCAGCTCGACGCTGACGGAGTTTATGTGTTTTTGAGCAAGCTTGACGAGACCCTTGTCGAAGGTGAGAAAGGTCTTGCCGGCAGCGGTAAGGCTGACGTGCAGGGCGTCGGCGAAGTCCATGCCGGCTGCATGAGCGCGAACGGCAACCGCCACGGACGTGTGCTGCTCAAATTCGAAAGCGCCGATCTCGAGAGCCGCGGAAAGAAGCTGATTGATTGTCTGACGCGAGATTTTCATGATCCCGCGCATCACCCATTCACCTTCAAGCAAAACGGTCGGCGTCACCACAAGGGTGGCGGATGACAGCAAAGCTTCCGCGATGCGGCCGTGCTCTGATGCTTCTTTCACCAGTGCACGCACAAAGACGTTGGTATCAACGACTATTCTTCTCATCCCAGCGCCGCTTGGCCTCCTCCAGAACCGCTTGCTCGATCATCTCGTCTGTGATCGGCGGCCCCTCGTATTTTGGCCGCATCGCCAGAAACTCCTCAATCGTAAGTTTCTTCTTAGCAGGTACTTCCTGCTCCGCCTCTACCGGCTGCAACACGACCCCGCGCCGGCCATCGACGATATCGAGCTCGGCGCCCGGCTTCCAGCCATGCGCATCACGGACTGCCTGCGGCAGTGGTACGCTCCCGTTCTCCGATATTCTCACTCTGGCCATGGCACCTGCTCCTCAAGGAAGGGACGCGCTCAATCTAGCGCGTCCCCTCGCTTCGATCAAACGAGCGCGCGGCCCTTGGCGTCGATCGCGTTGGCGACAGCCTCGTCAGTCGCTTCATCCGGCAGCAACATCTCGTTATGCGCCTTGCCCGACGGGATCATCGGGAAGCAGTTGGCGAGATTGGCGACGCGGCAATCGAAGATCACAGGCTTCTTGACGTCGATCATCTCCTGGATGGTCGCGTCGAGATCGCCGGGCTTTTCGCAGCGCAGGCCGACGGCGCCATAGGCTTCCGCCAGCTTGACGAAATCAGGCATCGCCTCGGTGTAGGAGTTCGACAGGCGGTTGCCGTGCAAGAGCTGCTGCCACTGGCGCACCATGCCCATGTACTGGTTGTTCATGATGAAGATCTTGATCGGCGCTTCATACTGGATCGCTGCCGACATTTCCTGGATGCACATCTGGATCGAGGCATCGCCGGCGATGTCGATGACGAGGCTCTCCGGATGCGCGATCTGCACGCCGAGGGCTGCCGGCAGGCCGTAGCCCATCGTTCCCAGGCCACCCGAGGTCATCCAGCGGTTCGGCTTCTCGAAGCCGTAGAACTGCGCCGCCCACATCTGGTGCTGGCCGACTTCGGTGGTGATGAAGGTGTCGCGATCCTTGGTCAGCGCATAGAGACGCTCCAGCGCGTACTGCGGCATGATCACGTCGTTGTTCTGCGTGTAGGCAAACGAGTTGCGGGCGCGCCAACGGGTGATATCCGACCACCAATCCGCGATCTGGCTCTTCTCCGGCTTCTTCGGCAGGGCACGCCACAGGTGGACCATGTCTTCCAGGATGCTGCCGACGTCGCCGCGGATAGGAACGTCGACACGAACATTCTTGTTGATTGACGACGGATCGATGTCGATGTGGATCTTCTTCGAGTTCGGCGAAAACGCGTTGAGGCGGCCGGTGATACGGTCGTCGAAGCGGGCGCCGATGCAGACCATGACGTCGCAATCATGCATCGCCATGTTCGCCTCGTAGGAGCCGTGCATGCCGAGCATCTTCAGCCAGTTCTTGCCGGATGCCGGATAGGCGCCGAGACCCATCAGCGTCGACGTGATCGGGAAATCGGTGAGCTCGACCAGCTCGCGCAGCAGCTTGGACGCCTCGGGCCCGGAGTTGATGACGCCGCCACCGGAATAGATGATCGGACGACGCGCCTTCGACATCAGCTCGATCGCAGCATGGATCTGGTTCAGGTCACCCTGAACCGTCGGCTGGTAGCTCTTCTGGATCGCATGCGCTGCCGGCGGCGTGTAGGTGCCGGTGGCGAACTGAACGTCCTTCGGAATATCGACCAGAACGGGACCCGGACGGCCCGACTGCGCGATGCGGAAGGCCTCGTGGATGATCGCCGCCAGATCGTTGACGTCCTTGACCAGCCAGTTGTGCTTGGTGCAGGGGCGCGTGATGCCGACGGTATCGGCTTCCTGGAAGGCGTCGGAGCCGATCAGCGAGGTCGGAACCTGGCCGGAGAGGCAGACGAGCGGGATCGAATCCATCAGCGCGTCCTGCAGCGGCGTCACCGCGTTGGTGGCGCCCGGACCCGATGTGACGAGAATGACGCCGACCTTGCCGGTGGAGCGGGCATAGCCTTCGGCCGCGTGGCCGGCGCCCTGCTCGTGGCGAACGAGGATGTGCTTGATGTCGTCCTGCTGGAAGATCTCGTCATAGATCGGAAGCACGGCGCCGCCGGGATAGCCGAACAGGTGTTCGACACCGTTGTCCTTGAGCGCGCGGATTACGATTTCCGCGCCCGTCATCCTGTTATCGTCCGTCTGCTTGTCCGTGCCCGTCATGTTTTTGTTCCATTTTGACTGCTGGGATTTGAAGGTCTTGGCGGCGAGCCTGAATTTCAGGCATAAAAAAAGGCCCCTTGGGGAGCCTGTTGTCTAGCGCATGGGTGGCTATCGCCGGATGGTTACACCATCCTGCCCATGCGCTGTCCCACCACAATAAGAATTGCTGCTATCTTCATGGCGGGAAGTGATAGACAGAAAATTTCGCAGCGTCAACGCTTAAAGCAATAAAAAGCCGAGCATGCGGCATCGGTAATAAACATGGCGACAGAAGACCTTGTGGCAAAGGGTTTATTAAACGTTCCCTTTTATGCTGCCCTGCAATCTCAGGGAGTAGCCCTTTGCAGAACAACGACTTGCAGACGTCAGGCAGCGCGGGCGAGCATGACCGCCGCGATGTACTTGCGCCGGGAAACCGTTTCCTCGGCCGCGTCGTCGCGTGCAGCGGGTCTCGCGCAACCATTGCCGCAGTCGCCGAAGCCGGCGGCACCGACCTCACCGAACTCTGGTCCGTTGGACGCCTGATCTCCATCACCGTTGGCCGCAATCGCGTGGTGGCGCTCGTCTATTCCATGAACACGGGCACCCATGCCTGGGGCGAAGGCGAGGACAACTATTTCAAGATCGAGACGGAGCTGCTCGGCGAAGTGCGTGTAGACGAGGATGGCACGGAGCAATTCTCCACCGGCATCTCGCGCTACCCCTATCTCGGCGCGGTCGCGCACCGCATCCGCTCCGCCGATCTGATGCGCATTTATGATGCCGGCACCGGAACCACCGCCGTCATCGGCAAGCTGACCCAGGACGAGAGCATCGACGCGTCGATCCACGTTCCTTCGATGCTCTCGAAACACTTCGCCATCGTCGGCTCCACCGGCGTCGGCAAGTCGACAGCCGTATCGCTGCTGCTCCATAAGGCGATCGAAGCCGATCCCAAGCTGCGCGTCCTGATTCTCGACCCGCACAACGAATTCGCCGCCGCTTTCCCCAAGCACTCGGTCGTCGTCGATACCGACACGCTCGACTTGCCCTTCTGGCTGATGCGCCTGGAAGAATTTGCCGAAGTGGTTTTCCGCGGCCGCACACCGGTTCCCGAAGAGCTCGACATGCTGCGCGACATCCTGCCGGAAGCCAAGCGCGCCTTCCGCGGCAGCGACAATTCGCTGGTTCGCCGCACCACCGAGAAAAGCTCGATCACCGCCGACACGCCGGTTCCCTACCGCATGGCGGACCTGCTGGCGCTGATCGACGAGCGTATCGGCCGCCTGGAAGGTCGCGGCGAAAAGCCGTTCCTGCGGTCGCTGAAGATGCGCGTCATCGCGGCGATCAACGATCCGCGCTACCATTTCATGTTCTCCAACAATACGATCAGCGATACGATCATGGAGACGGTGGCCGAGATCTTCCGTGTACCCGGCGACAACAAGCCGATCTGCACCTTCCAGCTCTCCGGCATCCCGTCCGAGGTCGTCAACTCGGTGGCGTCGGTGCTGTGCCGCATGGCGTTTGAAATCGCGCTGTGGAGCGATGGCGCCATCCACATGCTCGTGGTCTGCGAAGAAGCGCACCGTTACATTCCGTCGGACCCCAATCTCGGCTTCGTCCCGACCCGCCAGGCCATCGCCCGCATCGCCAAGGAAGGCCGCAAATATGGCGTGTCGCTCGGCATCATCACGCAGCGCCCGGGCGAGCTCGATCAGACCATCCTGTCGCAGTGCTCGACGCTGTTTGCCATGCGCCTTGCCAACGATCGAGACCAGGAAATCATTCGCTCGGCCATCCCGAATTCCTCGATCTCGACCACAAGCTTCATCTCCTCGATCGGCAATGGCGAGGCCATCGCCTTTGGCGAGGCGATCAGCGTGCCGATGCGCATGCGCTTCTCCCGCGTCAGCGAAGAGTTGCTGCCGAAAGCCAACGGCGCGACGCCGAAGTTCACCGAGGAAGATCCCGATAACGTCGACCTGCGCAAGATCGTCACCCGCATGCGCGCGGTGAGCGGCCCCGATATCTCCGCCTTTCAGCAGAGCGTAAAGAGCGCTGGCCTTGGACTGTCGGAAGAAGAGGACGCGGAATACAACGAGATCTTCGCCGCCGACGTCTATCCGCCGATCATTCCGGCGCCGATGCCGACGACCCCGCCACTGGCGCCGATCGAGCCTTATCGTCGCGACATGCTGCCAAACGCTCCGATCTCTCGCGAACCGGCAGCACCGCCGAGATCATCGCGAGACACCTTCGGCGTCGCGGCCGACACCTCGATAGACAGCCGCCTCGAAGCGCTGAGACGCGAGATGCGCGGCGAACAAAATCCGGCCCCGCGTCCCGCCGACCCACAGGCTCAGCCCACAAGCATTCGTCGCGAACCCGGTGTATCGCTGCGCGAGAGCATCCTGAAGAAGCCGTTGAGCAGCCTCTACGACAAGGATTGATAGCGCGGGAGAGCGGCCGACCTAGTCTAGCTCCGCCGCTCCCAGCTCTCGTCCATCTGGTTGCGAAACCAAGTCATCTGCCGCTTGGCATACTGTCGCGTCGCAGCCGCGCCTTTTTCGAGCACATCCTCGCGTGACATCGTGCCAGCGAGCATCGCCGCGATCTGCGACACGCCGATCGCCTTCATCACAGGCATTTCCGATGGCAGCGACAACTCCAGAAGCGCCCGCACCTCATCGGCAGCACCCTCAGCCAGCATAAGCTCGAAACGCCGGTTGATGCGGTCATGCAGCACGGGGCGCTCCGGCAGTACCACGATCTTTCGCGCCCTGTCCGGATCAATGACGACAGGGCCGGACCGCCCCTGCAATTCGGCGATCGACCGTCCCGTCGCCTCAAGCACCTCCAGCGCCCGGACGATCCGCTGGCCATCCTGCGGATTGAGCGCCGCCGCCACATCGGCGTCGCGCTCCATGAGCTCCGCATGAAGCACCGCGCCGCCTTCCTCGATCAGGCGTGTCCGCAACCGAGTTCGGACTGCCTCGGGGATGGCGGGCATGTCGGAGAGACCGCCCGTCAGCGCCTTGAAATACAACCCCGTTCCACCGACGAAAACAGGCAGACGCCCCTCCGCACGCAGCCGTGGCAACAGCGCCTTGACATTGCGCAGCCAGCCACCGGTCGAATAGGCGGTCGCGGCGGGCACGTGGCCGTAGAGATAATGCGGCACGCCCTGCATATCCTCGTCCGACGGTCGCGCGGTCAGCACCCGCAGCGTGTCGTAGACCTGCATGCTGTCGGCATTGATCACGACGCCGCCGTGACGTTTCGCGAGCTCGACGGCCAGTGCGGACTTGCCGCTGGCGGTCGGCCCGGTTATCAGGATCGCGTCCATTGCATTCAGAAGGTTTTCCATCATGGCCCTCGTTGCCACGCTTGTTGCCAATCCGTCAAATCCTGTTCTGACATCGGAGATCGCCGAGAAGGCCGCAAGCGCGGCGGATGCATCCGGTCTCTATTGGCTGGCAGACGGCGTAGCCTGCGACATCGCGCTGCGCGATGGCACCGATGCGGAAAGCGCCAGAGCCGCCATCGCTGATGTCATTGCCTCAGCCCCGATCGATCTCGTCATCCAGGATCAGGACACACGCCGCAAAAAGCTGCTGATCGCCGACATGGATTCCACCATGATCGGCCAGGAGTGCATCGACGAATTGGCCGCCGAAGTCGGCTTGAAGGACAAGGTGGCCGCGATCACCGCCCGCGCCATGAACGGTGAGATCGCTTTCGAACCGGCCTTGCGCGAACGCGTGGCGCTATTGAAAGGCCTTCCCATCTCGGTTGTCGACGAGGTGATCGCCAAGCGCATCACGCTGACGCCGGGCGGCATGGAACTGATCGCGACGATGAAGGCGAAGGGCTATTACACGGCGCTCGTCTCCGGTGGCTTCACCGTTTTCACCAGCCGGATCGCCGCAACGCTCGGCTTTGACGAAAACCGCGCCAACATCCTGCTGGAAGAAAACGGCCACCTCACCGGCTTCGTCGCCGAGCCGATCCTTGGCAAGCAGGCGAAAGTCGATGCGCTCGAGGATATCTGCGGGAAGCTCGGCATCTCCCCTGAGGAGGCCATGGCTGTCGGCGATGGCGCCAACGATCTCGGCATGCTGCATCTTGCCGGCGCAGGCGTCGCCCTCCACGCCAAACCGGCCGTCGCCGCCGAAGCGAAGATCCAGATCAACCACGCCGACCTGACTGCCCTTCTCTATATCCAGGGCTACCGCAAGACGGATTTCGTGACGGTGTGACGATTACCAATGCTCCAAGGCCCGATCGACCAACCGGTCGCGGGTTGGCGCGCCAAAGTGCTTGGTGTAAGGTAAGGTCTACTGCGGAAAAGATATCCGCGCTGTTTGCGCCTTGGCGAAACCTTATGACTTCAAACACCACAAGAAGCCGATCGCTCACTGATTTGCAACAGGCGGAGATCGACGCACTCGAGGCGCTTGCCGACACGGCAATCGATACCCGAGACATTCCCGAGATCACCGACGAGCGTTGGGCGCTCGCCCGCAAAGGCCAGAATTATCGCTCGGCCGAGCGATCCGCGGATATCAAACCGAGATAAACGTCGTGCTACGCCAACACGTCGCCCAGCAGTTAAAGCGCAGCGGCTGACGCCCTACTCCATCGGCACCGCGACAAACCGCAGGTCGCCGTTCGCCGAAGCGATCATCATCTGCGCGTTGCGCCGGCCTTCCTGCTTCAGCGACTGCACCTTGGCGACGACGGTCTCCGGCGAGCGCATGAATTCCTGCGCCACTTCGACGATCACGTCGCCGGCCTTCAAGCCCTTTTCGGCCGCAAGCGAGCCCGGCTTGACCTCGGCGACGAGAACGCCGTCGACGCTTTCGGCGATGCCGAAGCTCTTGCGGTTGTCGGCATTCAGCGCCGATAGAGACAGGCCGAGCACGTTCTTCGCATCGCCGACGTCAGGCGCCGGCTGCGCGGGCTTGTCCTTGCCGTCGGGCATCGGCTGGGCCTGATCACCGTCAGGCTCATCCATGTCCTGATTTTCTTGCGGATCCGGGTTGATCACGCCGCCATTGGCATCAGAACTGTCCGCCGCGGCCTGATCGCTGTCCTCAAGACGGCCGAGCGTGACCTTGACGGTCTGCTCCTTGCCATCGCGCAGCACCAAGACATCGACAGCCTTGCCGACGGGGCTCTCTGCCACCACGCGCGGCAAGTCGCGCATCTCGTTGACGGCCTTGCCGTCGAATTTCAGGATAACGTCGCCGGCCTTGATCGAGCCGTCGTCGACCGGCCCGCCCTTGATGACGCCTGCGACCAGCGCACCCCTGGCGCTGGAGAGGCCAAGGCTGTCGGCAACATCGTCGGTCACCGGCTGGATGCGCACGCCGAGCCAACCTCGGCGCGTCTCGCCGAATTCGCGCAGCTGCTGCACGACACCGGCCGCAAGCTCAGACGGTACCGAGAAGCCGATGCCGATCGAGCCGCCGCTCGGCGAGATGATCGCCGTGTTGATCCCGATCACTTCGCCCTTCATGTTGAAGAGCGGGCCACCGGAATTGCCCTTGTTGATCGCTGCGTCCGTCTGGATGAAGTTGTCGTAGGGGCCGGCGTTGATGTTGCGACCGCGTCCCGAGATGATACCGACGGTCACCGAACCGCCGAAACCGAACGGGTTGCCGATCGCCATCACCCAGTCGCCGATCCGCATCCCGCTGGAATCGCCGAACTTGACGAATTTGAGCGGCGCTTTCGGCTCGACCTTGAGCACGGAGAGATCCGTCTTCGTGTCGGTTCCGATCAGCTTGGCCTTGAGCTTGCTGCCGTCGGCAAAGTTCACCTCGATATCGTCGGCGCCTTCGATCACGTGGTTGTTGGTGACGATGAATCCCTGCGGATCGATGACGAAGCCGGAGCCGAGCGAGCTGACATTGTGGTTGCTCCCAGGCTTGCCCTTCTGCTTGTTGAAGAAGTCGTTGAAGAATTCCTGGAACGGCGATCCGTCGGGTGCGCGCGGCGCCGGTCCTGCCCCCTCGTCGTCCTTGACGTTCTGCGATGTCGAGATGTTGACGACGGCGTCAAGCAGCCCTTCCGCGAGGTCCGCGACCGAGGCCGGTCCGTTGGTTGGCGGCGTGGCCTGTGCATGAACCACGCTCGCGAAACCGACATTAGCCAGCAATGCAGCCCCGGCCAGAAGCGCAATCGATCGTCTGTAGGTCGGGCGGATCGTGGGGGCCATCAAGCATCCTCATGTGTGTCAAAAGCGCACTCTGACCATGAGCATAAGGCGTAATGATGGAGGGTGAAATCACCTTTTCGCGAAATCCCGTGCAATCTGCGTGGGTTCGCGGGGAAGTCGCTACACGATAACGAAAACCCCGCAAAAGAAGGGGGCCGGCGACAAGCCGGCCCCGATGTCTTTCAATGATATCAGGCGATCAATTCGCCGGCGCAGCCGGAACTGCGGGCAGATTGAGCGCCGCCGGAGGAACACCGCCCGGCAGACCGGACGCGCTGTTGAAATAGCGGAAGAACTCCGAGTCCGGCGACAGAACCAGCGTCGTGTCCTGCGAGGACATGGCCGTGGTGTATGCCGTCATCGAGCGGTAGAACTCGAAGAAATTCGGGTTCTTGCTGAACGCATCGGCAAACAACCGGCTGCGTTCCGCTTCGCCCTCACCGCGCAGGATTTCGGAATCACGCTGCGCTTCCGCGGTGATCTCGACGACCTGTCTGTCGGCGATGGCGCGACGGCGCTGGCCTTCTTCGCCACCCTGTGCACGCAGAAGCTCGGCTTCGGCAAGACGCTCGGCACGCATGCGGTCGTAGGTCTTCGGCGCCACTTCGCGCGTCAGATCCGTACGACGGATACGGACGTCCTGGATGTTGAGGCCAAGCGCCTCGGCATCCCGGTGCAGATCGTCACGCACTTCGAGCATCATCGCCACACGCTCTTCGGAAAGAGCCGCATCGAAATCACGCAGACCGTAGACACGGCGCAGCGAGGAATCGAGCTGCGTGCGCAGACGTGCTTCTGCGGATTCGCGATCGCCCGAAACCGTTTCGCGGAAACGACGGACATCGCGGATGTCGTAGATCACGAAGGCATCGACGTCGAACGTCGCACCGCCGCGAACCTGAACGCGGATGTTGTCGAGGTCGAAGCGCAACGCCTGCTTTTCGACGATCTGGACGCGGTCGGCATCCATGAAGGTGAACGGCAGCTTGAAATAGATGCCCGGCTCGGTCTTGACCGACTGGATCTGACCGAAGCGGACGACGATCGCCTGTTCGCGCGCATTGACCACGAAAACCGATGAATAGACGGCCACGAGGACGACGGCGAGAGCGATGAGAAAGATGGGAAGTTTATTCGAAGTCATGGATCAACCTCCCTGCTGCGCTGGCTTGCCGATTTCGTTGAGCGGCAGGTAAGGCACGACCCCCTGCTTCTCGTCGATGATGACCTTCTTGGAATTCTTCAGCACCTGCTCCATGGTTTCGAGGAACAGTCGCTTGCGGGTCACTTCGGGCGCCTTGGTGTATTCGTCGTTGACGGAGTTGAAGCGCTGGGCCTCACCTTCCGCTTCCTTCACGACGCGGTCCTTGTATGCGGCAGCCGCTTCGCGGATCTGCGCCGCGTCACCGCGGGCCTGACCGAGCTTCTGGTTGGCATACTGGTTTGCTTCCTCGACGAGACGCTGCTTGTCCTGGTCGGCACGCTGCACTTCTTCGAAGGCATCGGCGACTTCACGCGGCGGCGCGACGTCCTGGATGGTGATGGCGTTGATCGAAATGCCGCTCTTGTAGCGATCCATGGTGCCCTGCACGATGGCGGCCACTTCGGTCTCGATCGGCTGACGATTGTCACGGAATGCGTCCTGTGCCGGACGACGGCCGACGACTTCGCGCATCGCGCTCTCGGCGACCTGCTGCAGCGTTTCGGCCGGGTTCTCGACGTTGAAGAGATAGGCCTTCGGATCCGTCACGGTGAAGAACACCGAGAACTGGACGTTGAGGATGTTCTGGTCACCCGACAGCATCAGGCCGTTCGACGAAGACGACGACGTCGCGCCGATATTCTGCTGCTGGACCGTGACCTTGACGATTTCGACCGTTTCCATCGGCCACAGGTGGAAATGCAGGCCCGGTGCGGACACTTCCTGCTTCGGATTACCGAAACGCAGTTCCACGCCGCGCTCGTCCGGCTGGACGATATAGATGCACTGGAAAAGCCAGAAAGCCACGATGACAGCCGCGACGATCAAGAGAACGCCGGTGTTGAACCCGCCGGGCACGACGCCGCGCAGCCGGTCCTGACCCCGACGGATCATGTCTTCGAGATCGGGCGGTCCGCCCTTTCCGCCGCCGCCACCGCCGCGTGGACGGTTCGGCCCCTGCCCCCATGGTCCCTGATTATTTCCTCCACCGCCGCCGCCGCCCCAAGGGCCGCCGCCGCCATTCTGATTGCTCCAGGGCATCAAAACCTCGTTGTTCGTTACACTTTGCGATCGCTTAACCCACGGGGGCGACGGATATTCGCGTTCGAGACCGTTATAGGTATCGCTGCATCGGCTTTCAACGCAGCATGAGGAACTTGGCAATGTTTATTGGAAAATAGTTTCTTTTCGCCGCTCAGCGCCTGTCATAAACAACATAGCGGGTGGCATAGCTGTCCTTCTCGCCCTCTGGAACGCTGAGGGTCTCGCCGGCACGCCATATAGACGGATCAATCGCGGGAAACGACGTATCGCCGTCCACATCCGTCTCGACATGTGTCACGCAGAGACGGTCGGCAATATCGATCGCCTGGCTGTAGATCTGCCCACCGCCGATAATACAGATTTCGTCCGCGCCGTTTTCCAGCGCCAGCCTTTCGGCCGTCGCAAGCGCCGCGTCGAGCGAGCCGACGGTGCGGACATCGGGATGATCGATGACCGTGGAGCGAGAGATGACCACATTCGGCCGTCCCGGCAGCGGCTTGCCGATCGAATCATAGGTCTTGCGGCCCATAATCACAGGCTTGCCTGATGTCAGCGCCTTGAACCGCTTGAGATCGGTGGAAAGCCGCCACGGCATGTCGCCGTCGCGGCCGATGATACCGTTGCGCGCTGCTGCAACCACGATCGTCTTACGGATATCGGACATTAGCCCCCTCGATCAAACCGCGATCGGCGCCTTGATGCTGGCATCGGCCTCGTAGCCGACGAGCTCGAAATCCTCGAATGTGAAGCCGAAGATGTCCTTCACATCGGGATTGATGCGCATGAAAGGCAGCGGCTTCGGCTTGCGCGTCAGCTGCAGCTTCGCCTGCTCGAAATGGTTATGGTAGATATGGGTGTCGCCGAGCGTATGCACGAAATCGCCGAGCTTCAGCCCCGTCACCTGCGCCACCATCATCGTCAGCAGAGCATACGAGGCGATGTTGAAGGGCACCCCCAAGAACACGTCCGCCGAACGCTGATACAGCTGGCACGACAGTTTCCCGTCCGCGACATAGAACTGGAAAAGGCAATGGCACGGCGGCAGCGCCATGTTATCGACTTCGGCCGGGTTCCAAGCCGAAACGATATGCCGCCGCGAATTCGGGTTCTTGATCAGGCCGGAAACGAGATTGGCGATCTGGTCGATATGCCCGCCATCGGGCGCCGGCCAGGAGCGCCACTGCGCGCCGTAGACAGGGCCGAGATCGCCGTTCTCGTCGGCCCACTCGTCCCAGATCGAGACACCGTGGTCCTTGAGATAGGCGATGTTGGTGTCGCCCTTCAAAAACCACAGGAGTTCATGGATGATCGAGCGCAGGTGCAGTTTCTTGGTGGTCAGGACGGGAAATCCCTCCTGAAGGTCGAAGCGCATCTGGTAGCCGAACACCGAGCGCGTGCCGGTCCCGGTACGGTCGCCGCGATCGGCTCCCGCTTCCATCACATGCTTCAAGAGATCGAGATATTGCTTCATAGCCCGCCGCCGATTCCATTTTTCCCATATTTAAGCCCATCGGTCGTCAAAACCAATGACGCCCACGTCTTTTCCCGGTGATTCCTTGAAAGACCACGATGCTTTTGTGACGATGGCCCTTCCCATGCGATCAGGAAAACACTATATCACCCCTGCCAGTCCTCGGATTGGCTATGGCGATAAATGAGCGGTGTAATAAACCTATTGGACCCGGGGGCGATATATGAGCTTCGTCTTCAAGGGGTCGACACAGACGCTCTTTTTCCATTGCATTCCTCACCACACCGAACCTGTTTTCTGACATGCTCCAACGATAGGGTCTAACCCTTCTGGAACTATCCTCGGGGGTTTGGGGGCAGAAAGCCCCCAAGCTTAGGGGGGTCCGGGGGGAGCGACAAGCTGGCTGGTAAAGTGATTTTTGCAACGCAGTGCGCAGGCCTGCAAGCGGCTCAATCGAGCGCGCGAGGCCTCTTGCGTCTCTGACATCACGAGAGTGTCGCCGCGTTCTATGAACGTGGTGACAGCCTAACCCTTCACGGTCATCGGCATCCCTACCTGTACCGTGATCGCACGGTCGCACGGATTCGGTTGTATGCCAAGTGCCCTGTGGAATTTCCCCCAAACGGGTAGCGGTAAACTTCGTCCGACGCGTTCTGCGTCGAAGGTCGCTGGCAGACGTCCCGCGGAACTATCCGGACTGGCCCGCCAGGCTCTCTTCTTCAGCCATTGTTCTATTCGCCCAACGAACACCAACTCCATAGTAGAGGCCTGTGCGAACGTCACCAGCCCCCATGAATTCGATGCCCGCTTCAACATAGTAGGAACGCAAGCGCAGATACTCGTCGCCCGAATATGTGCCTCCAGATTCAAGGGCGGCCAAATCCTTTAGCGTGAGTCCAGATTTGCCGGAGACCTCAGCCCTGCTAGTGCCGAGAAGATTTCTGGCGGCTACGAATGCAGCACCATGTGGCTCGGCATGGAATTTGGTAGCCTCAGCCTGCCTTGGTGGGAACCGATCGGGAAGCCGCCAGCATACGCCGGCGGCACTGATGGTCCCCGTATCAATATCGATCACACCGACGAACTGCAGCCCCAACTCCTCATAGAAACCTCGCATTTTCGACACCGTCGGAAATGGAGCCGATGCATCGTTCTCTGCAGCAGAGATGCTTTGGCGGGTGACTTGGATTTTCTCGGATAGCTCCTTCTGCGACAGCCGCGCCAAAGCGCGGGCCGCCCTTAGTGCATCGGGAGGAGCGTAGAACTTCATGAATTCGAAGAACCGGTGGAAAACGATAATGTCAAATGGCGTCTTTCATTTGACATTGACGCGGATATCTGGAATTAAATGTAAAAAAAATGACGACATATGATTCCAAAGGTAGTTCACATGACCGAGTCAGTTCCGGAATGGCTGGGAAGGCCCGACCCTGCATTGGTTGAGAAGCTGCGTCGGCTTGCTGACGATCTTGCGGACGTTGATCACTGCCTTGGCGCGATTTCGCCGAGCGCCGCGTTCAACACCTGGACTTTGGGAAAAAGGGTCGTCCCATGCCTCGTTGGCCGTGCGCTGGGGCACCCGTCGATTACAGACGGCAAAGCCGCATTTTCCAGCGAACTATTCTACTTTAACCCGGATCGCGGAATTGCTCGGACAATGAGCCGTTGGTACCGGCTTGGCACCCGCGTTGAACCCGACTTCTGGGGTGAGCGCCTACGAGCGAAGTCTATCCTCTTGGAGGATACATTGTGATGGAGGACTGGCTTCGTCCCGACGACGACAAAATGCTAAGCGAGCGCACCGGAAAACCGCTAGTTCCGTGGAACCCAAATGAACCTGCAGTTGGTGCCGTCATGACGATCCCAGTCTTCATGGCGTTTTGCGGCCTAGCTGCAGCGCTCCGGCCCTGGAATCGCATCGGCTCCAAGTTTATCGTGACCGTCTGCCTGCCAGACGAATTCTCACCTGAATCATATGTGCGAGCCGCTCGTATCTTTCTCGATCGCGTAGCGAACAAACTTGGTGCTAGGCTCATCGTGAACGTGTGGGGCCGAACACAGTCGTACCGTGACCAGCAAGAGGCATTGGACAACGATCGCTCGATTTTCATCAAGGAGCCATTCAAGGACCTTGATAGCGATGCCAAGCTGTTTGCGGATGCGGTCGTAAATGTCGCTCCTCGTTGCAGGCGTCATGCCGTAGCTGCCCTCCGGCGAAGCGGAATACCGATAATCGAAGAACACGTCGAGCTTCTTCTGTCTGAACCGTGGTCTCGTCTCGACAAGGCATTCCAAGAGCGCCGCTCGCCGTTGGTGTCGTTCCAGAGACTGAAGCAGTTCCCCCGACCGGACATGCCGCTCGCTGAGGCGGAAATTGAAGACGCCGGACCAACCCTTGCCGACCTGCGTGGTTTCGGTGCAGCGGCAGATTGGGGTCTCGATCTTGCTGTCGATCTTGCCCACTACAAAGCTGGCAAGATTAAGTGGGACGATGTCGACCCTGGGGTTCTGTTGTCCGGCCCGCCGGGCACCGGAAAAACAATGTTCGCCAATGCGCTCGCCAGCACTTGTAAGGTTCCTCTTATCTATGGCTCCCCCGCCGCTTGGCAGGAGGCAGGTTCATTGGACTCTCACCTCAAGGCGATGCGTCAGTCGTTCAACGAGGCTAAGGCTGTCGCGCCATCGATCTTGTTTGTCGATGAAGTCGATACCCTCGGCAGTAGAAGTACAAGGGATGGCAACCAGCTCTACGCTAGGGCCGTGATCACAGCTTTTCTGGAGCTATTGGACGGCTTTGACCGCCGATCGGGAGTGGTCGTTGTTGCCGCGTGCAACCATCCCCAACACCTTGATCCGGCCATCTGGCGCGCTGGACGGTTGGATCGCCATTTAGTAATTCCGCCTCTCGACGGTGCATCCAGACTGTCTATTCTGAAGCATTATGGGAAAGTCGATCTCGATCACGCTCAGACCGAAGTGTTTGATCTCGCCAGTTCTGGTCTATCGGGGGCCGACATCAGACGAATCACCCGTGATGCGAAACGATCCGCTCGTCGTCGCCATGAAGCGCTGACGTCAGCTCACATTCTTGAGCATTTGCCGCCCGTCGTCGCTCTCCCGGATGATTACATCCGGGCGATCGCAGTCCATGAGGCCGGTCACGCAGTTGCTGCGGCCACAATTGGTTTTCCCGTAAACGACATCCGGCTGTCCAGTCACAAGATCGCAGGTGAAAAAGGGAGCACCTTGGGTGAAGTCTCATATAGTCATTCCGCATTCACCCGAAGAACGCGCGCATTCTACCTGGACCAGATGTGCGTCTGCCTTGGCGGCGTAGCCGCGGAAACCGAGGTGTTCGGATGCTTCTCGGACTTCTCGGCCGGCTCGGACGCTTCCGACCTGAACATCGTCACCCACCTTGCGACGATCGTCGAAGGGGCAATGGGCATGGGAAAAACGTTGATCGTAGAGGACCAGTCTCCCGGCCGTCTCGAAAGGCTTCGCGACTACAATCCGGAGCTCAGGCAGAACGCCGATGCAGCGATCTCCGCCTCATTCGACAGGGCAAAATTGATCATCTCGGAGAACCGAGCGGCTCTGGACGATATCGTCGGAAAGCTGGTGGAAAAGCGATCGTTGGCTGGTCGTGAAGTCTCCGAAATCCTTGAATGGCACCGAAGACCGAAGGTCAGTTTAGCCAAGTCGCCACATCAAATGGTCGGTTGAAGCCTCAAACGCTTCGCCTGTGCAGCGCCTTTGTCGACACCTCGGCGGCGACAACGATTGGTGTCGTCATGACTGTGGCATCGTGAAATCCGCTAAGAGCCAAAGAGTGGTGGAGTGACGCAATGAAAATTTGGATCGCCTCCGACCTTCATCTCGAATTTGGCAACCCCTTTGTGCCAACCGTTCAGCCCGGCGAAGCTGACGTTTTTGTGTGCGCCGGCGACGTGTGGACGAAGGGCGTTGTGCCGACGATCCAATGGCTCGCCGAGACGATCGCACTTCACATGCCCGTCGTCCTCGTCGCCGGAAATCATGAGTTTTACTCCGCTTCCCTCAACGAGGGTATTCGCGATGGACACAAGGTTGCCGTCCGGTTTCCGAACGTCCATTTCCTGGAAAATCAATCGGTGGATATCGGCGACGTGCGCTTCATCGGCTGCACCTTGTGGACCGACTTTCGGCTCGGTGGGCGCGATCCGATTTTTGCAATGGAAGACGTCGCGAAGGGGATGAATGATTACAAGCGGATCAAATACGAGAAGCGGCCATATAGTAAACTCAGACCGATCCACACGTTGCGCAAGCATCTGGAAAGCAAGGCGTTCATCGCTGCCGAACTTGTTGCCTGCACAGACAAGACTGCCGTCGTGGTAACGCATCACGCGCCGTCGATCCGCTCCATCCCCAGTTGGGATCGTGACGACCCCGTTGTTTCAGCCTACGCCTCCCATCTTGAACCGCTCGTCCTAGAGGCGCAGCCTCCACTATGGATTCACGGACACGTCCATCACCGGAACGAGTATCGGATCGGCGACACCATGGTCCTGTCGAATCCCCGTGGGTATCCGGGCCAGAAGACAGGCTTCGACCCTAACTTCATCATTGAGGTCTGAAATGACCAAGTTGAAAAGTCCGTGCTGGTGCAGAGGCAGTTTCGAGGTCGATACGAGTGAGATTCCCTTGCGGGAAAACACCATCAACCTGAGATCGGCCCGTAAATGAGGAAGAAACGACCTGGGAAAAAGCAGGGAACGCTGCGCCCTTCTAAAGCGGAATCCGACGCAGCTCGATCGCTAGGGTCCGCGCTCGATGAAATCGGATTTCTTTCATTGGGTCATCGGATCAGGGTGAAATCGCAGAACAGCACAGGCACCGGAATTTCCGTACCGCATCCTCCGACCCGAGGCGTGCAATTCAATTCATTGTCGGGGATGGTTGTCGTCGAATTTGAAAATGACTCAAAACTGTCGGTGCCAGCCAGGAGCCTCGAGGGCCTGGCACAAGCCACCGACAGTGAGATTGCCGAGCTCGAGTTGCAAGGAGGGACGCGCCTTGCCTGGAAAAACCTCGACGTCATTTTCGAAATCGGCATGCTGATGCGGGGAAAGTTCAGCACCAACAGTTTCATGGCGTTGACCAAGCCGGTCGATTCCAAAGGGTCAGGCAGGCTCGCTACCAATGGTGGATGGGCGGAGCCTGTTATCCAATTTCTGTCTGACAACCTTCCAGGCAGCCGCTCCACTGGCTGGCATCACGACTTTCTCACTGCATATCAAGTTGGATGCGAGACGCTCGTTGCCCTTGGCCAAGCCGACGAGACTTTGGACGGAGCAAGGCCACGAGCCAACCCTGCCCTGCCAGCAGTTTTGCCACGACCGGACGATGTCGCGGTCGCCGTAATCTATTTGGCGGCTCAAAATGGAATGCTCACCTTTCCGAAATCTGACGCAGCTGGGCGTTCAGAGGGTGCCGCGAAAGGACATGACAAGGCTCGTCTCGGTAGCGGACGCTGGGTCGCGCACGCCCATCCAGAGGTGGCCTCCATTCTTCGCTCGCTCGGGATGCTGGACGGGAATGAGTGGAGCTCGACGTCGGAGGCCGTGTGGTGGCGTGATAGCCCGGTCGAGTGGCAGATCGACTTCAAGAATGATCCACGTTTCATCCAAGCGGTAGACGATGCATGCGTAAACCTTCCGGATCGCATCAAAGTGGAAATCGAGCGCATCGTCGAGATTACTGATGACTCCATAGCGCTTCACAGCTCGACCAAGATTGACGGGAGACCGAGAACCATCGACGAGGTGAAGGCGACCATCCGCTGGATACGGAGGTTCGACTTTGACGAGCTATTCGTCAAATTTTGGCGGATCGACGATGGATGGTTGTCGCTGGACCAGGCGGAGTTTGCCCTCGAAATTTTCAACGATGCCCTCGCTATTGCTATGCGAAAAGCAGTCGCAGCTCGCCTCTACCCACATTTTCCGCAGCTGGCGGAGTGACAAACGTACTTCACGGGAGAACCTCAAGTTCTGGGCGTAAGCAACGCATCTCCGCGATTGAAAGCTCGCTCCCGGTCAGTTGCAGACTTGAACGCGGTTGCGTCGCGAATTTTTCCATCGGATCATCGATGGATTGTCGCAACATCGGAGAGCTCGTTGACCAAGAAAATGCAGCCACAGACTCAAGATTTCTCTATCGCGCAACGGGCATTGGCAGCCGATAGGTTGAAGGCAACGCTGGCACGGTCAGGCTGGATCGTCTCCGATGAGCACGAGGGTGCCTGCGGCGACCTCATCGAGATCATCATAGCCAACGGGCTCGTGAGGACGGTCGCCAATCCGTCGCAGTCTTAAAGGCAGACACACTTTTGAGACGGGTACACGCGAACTCCGTTCAACGCGTCGATCCGTTTGAGGAAGGTAATTTGTTGCGCTCTCTCAAAAACGGCGGCATCATGAATGCCGGAAGGTCGAGACTACAGGGGGTAAGCGCAGTGGCATCTGGTACCGTAAAGTTCTTCAACGCCGATAAGGGATTTGGCTTCATCACACCAGCCAACGGCGGTGCAGACATCTTCATACACATCTCGGCCCTGCAGGCATCCGGAATGCAGTCGCTCCAGGAAGGGCAGAAGGTGACATTTGACACCGAGCCGGATCGACGCGGAAAAGGTCCCAAAGCGGTCAACATCGAGCTCGGCTGAAACCGACCCTGCTTGACCTGCAACAGAGGTTGCATGCCGAACTCCTCAGGTAGACTTGAGTGTAGGGCGTGAGCTGACGGGCAGGCAAATTGGCTCGAGTACATCTTCAGGTCGTGTGCCATCTTGTGCTTGTCGCGTGGATTCATGGGCCTCATGTCTCAGACCGATTTCTTCAAGTTCATTCGCGACCGCGACGAGCGATGGGAGCTCGTGGACGGTCAAGCCGTTTCCATACCAAGCACGACCCAGCGCCATCGGGATATCGTCGCCAACACCCTCGCCTCTCTCCACACGCAACTGCGAGGTCGATCCTGTCGCCCCACAGCGTCGAACACAGGCGTTATAACCTCTTCAACGACGATCCGGTATCCGGATGTCGTCGTGGATTGCGGGACACTCGATGACGAAGCATTTGTAGCGACGAGACCTGCCGTCGTTATCGAAATGCTTCCGCGTTCAGACTTGTCAGGGCGGCTTGACGATTACCCGTCTGCGGAGTGTATCGCCCTAATTCTCATGATCGATGTCGATAGACGCCGCGCTGTCCTTCTATCTCGCGATAGCAGCAGTTGGAGCACTGCAAACTTTGAGAACGCCGTCGACGTCGTTGAATTGCCGAACATCGACGTGACTATTGCGTTACATGACATTTATCGCGGCATACAATTCGAGGAGTAGCGGCTTACGCCGGGCCGGGCGCGGCTGACCGAAATTTACACCGCCTTGAAGCGCGGACGTCACCACCAGTCTCGCGCTTGTCTCTTTCGCATTGCTACGCACCGAACCGTGCTGCGGTGATCCGGCGCGATACCTCTTAGCGAATTTCGACCTCTCCCGCGTCAACAATGTTGACTCTCACCCAAATAAGAGAACATAGTAAGAACATTCAACGAGTATCTAAGGAGTAGCGGCAATGTCCAACACGCCGAAAGCGAAACCGTGGGCGGAAGAAATATCCGGGACATATTGGACGCCGCCGGCTCAAGCGTCGCTTGCTGAAATCCATCCGTTGTTGATGGCCGTCGTTCTGGTCATCCCGGACTACCAAGACTGGTCGATTTACGCCGCAGACGTCTACGATATGGCTTCGGGTTGCCCGCTTGGCACATTCGAGGTGGCCTTTAATCCCAGAACCACGAGAGCTTACGGATACTATAGCGCCGTGGGTTCGCAACAGCCGATGTCTATCGCATTGAGGTTTGAACACGTCGGAGACGAGAGCGTCGCGATCGAGAATTTCTATTCTTTGATGAGGGAAGCTGGGCATGTCGAGTAAGCCCGCGCTCACGGTCGATAGGGACTTCGAAGTTGAAGCCGCCCTCGCCTACCATGACGAGGATGCCAAGGCGACGATCGCCACGCTTCTCGGAGACATCAAACATCTGCGCTTGCAGTTGGCACTGGCTGAGTCTGCCATGAGCCGAGGCATGACTCGAGGCTGGAAGCCCAAGTTCGAACGCGATGCACAACAGGACTGATCCAGCAGGACCTTCTCATCTTATCACGCCAGGAGTTCAACATGAGCGATATTGACCGCCAAACATTGCAACGGGCACCCAAGCTGGTGGCCCACAGGTGCCATGCGGAGACTGGGCGGGATTTGGTTTCAGCACCGCCTAGCGACAGGATTGCTGGTGTTGGAAGTACTACCCTTACAAGACTTCGGCAAGGCTCGAAGCTGCGGAAATCGCCGCCAACCTCGCCAGCCATGCGGCCTGAACCAAGCAAACGGAACCCGCACGAGCTGGGGTAGATGTGCGGGTTCCGCAGAAGAAACATGCACTGCCTGCTAAAGTGCCGCGATCTCAGCTACATGCGATACACCTAATATGTCGCATGGATGGTTACCAGACCACTAAGACGCATCGAGCTCGGCTGGTTCACTTCAGGAGCGGGTTCCCGAAGAGGTCGGATGGAACCTCCTTCGCGGCATTGGTCGACGACGGACCGTCGGTAATCTTACCCCCGAACGACCGGGAGCTGCCAGGCCTGCCCGACCAAAGTGCAATCTGGATTCGCTCGCCCGCCTTGATGTCGCGGTGCGCCACGAAGTAACCCCGGTGATCCGGCGCGCGCTCGTTTCCAGCTTTTTCGTTTTCAAAGATGCAAACGTCCCCTGGCTTGGCTTCAAAACGCATGTGGCTCCTCCGGATCGCTCGCGCGGGCTTCAGTGCAGTATACGCGGCGTCTGACCGTCGGCTTGTTTCGGCACCGAAGCACCGAGGTCATCTACCTCGGGCTCATCCTGAGCATGCTCGTAGCGTTCGGAAACACTGGAAACGTAGGTAATGCCTTGTTCCAGCAATATCTCCGCTGCCTTGAGGGTTTCGACAGAAATGCCGATGCCACATCCCCTTATAGAGCAGGCAAGATAGGTCGCGTTTCTGGCGGATAGCTCGTCACCTCGCTCTTCGGCATCCCAGCGACACTTTCCAATGCCTGAGCGACGAGCAGGATCATATCCGACCTCCTGGCAGGTGACATTTCGTCTAATGTTCGTGCGGTCATCATCACCATCCATCGATCTATCAACGCACTGCCATTGGCGTTGCTGACGATCTCTTTGTTGTTGTGGAGACATGCAGGACTATTCGTCTGTTATCTCGGTAAATGGCAGTCGAACGTGGCGCGGACAAGGCCAAGACCCATGCCGGGGTAGCAACCCAGATGTGCGAGGACAAGCAATCATCGCTGAGCGTCAAAAATCTCTAACGACCATCCCCTAAGTTCGGCTCAGGTACGTGGGGGGAACATGCGCGAGAAGAAGTTCAAAGAGACCGAGCAGATCGCCGAGACGATCAAGCAACTGGCATTGCCGGGCATGAAGCCAAAGACACTCATCGACGCAGTCAAAGAACGGCACCCTGCCGCAAGCAAAAAGGACATCGCTCGCGCTGCATTCCTAACAGTCATCATGTCGGCAGAATATGACCCGGAAGACACCCAAGCCCTGCATGATCTGGCAAGCGACACCCGAGATAGCGATCAGGGAGACGGCTGACTGATTTCAGCCGTCGAAGGACGATCCCGCCATATGGCGAACGATCCCATCGGCACCATCGGCAAAATAAGATCGCGTGAACGACGACAGGTTCATGTAGTGGGTCTCGAACAGCTGCGAGCATGTGCGCCCGTACTCGATATGGACCTTGTCGCCGTAGAGTTTGTGTCGGATCGGATTGTCCCACATGAGGTGCATGATCCGTCGACGCATTGTCTGATCCACTTCGCGCGCAATGCCGAAACCGCTTGCGAAAATATTCTTTGGGTCCAGTTCGCGGACCTCGGGAAGGTTGGCCACTCGCAGGATATCCAGGTTCTGGTTGTTGAAACCGAAGCCAAGGAAGACGAGGTTGGAAGCGTCGATGACCGCATCGTGTATGTTGCGGATCATGTTGGGCTCGTGCTGCTGCTCGGTATAGGTCCGGATGTTGTTTTCGGCGACAGCGAACCAATCGACGTCTTCTTCAAGATTTTCTCCGAACGCTAGCACGTCCCCGGCATCGGCGTTTGCAGCAGTCTCCAGCTTTCCAAGTGTTCCATAGGGATGGATGATGTTCAGCCGCGACACAATCTCCTGAGCGCGCTCGACGGTGATAGCGTAAGCCGCCTGGATGGCGTCCCGCAAATAATACTCGATGCAACGATCGTAATTGAAGCAGATGAGAGAGACGCCTCTGCCAACTTCGTCAGGATCGCTGACACCGTCGAGTAGGATTCGCGTAAAGCTGCCAATCCATCTGTCGCCGGCCACATCTTCCGCAAACTCGATGTCTTGCATTGCGACCTGATTGGGGTGCATGACGCTACCTCGCTCGGCGTCGGCGATCTCCAAGGCGATTAGAAGCTTTCCGAGAACTGGAATGTAATCGTGATCTCTGAAGCGGTCGACGAAGGCATCGATGCTGACCGCTGTGCCGATACCCTGACTGATTATTTCCAGCGCCCGAGTTAGTTCGGGGCGTTGCTGGCGACCAAAGCGCTTGTCCAGGAGCCTCGTCAGTAGATCGTCGTGTGTTGGCGCACCGTTCATGCGGTAGGTGCACCCCGCCCTTACCCTGATCAGTTTGGCGAGTTGCGAACCTACAGGAAGCCCGAACTCGGCACTGGCTCCCGCCCCGATTACAAACGTTGTGTTCTTACGAAACATGGGTCTTCCCCTCAGACCTGACAGACACCTACTATACTCGGAATAGGCGAATCGAAGCTACCGAAACCAACCGACGACTAGCAGGTCAGCATATGGACACGAGTGCCGAACGTATCAGCGCTATGATCGCCAATCCTTCCGAGAGCCTAAATATTGAGCTGAAACGCTGGATCGACCCATCGACGCCTCATGGTAAAGCCAAGATCGCGATCGGTTGCATGGCTCTTCGCAATCGCAACGGCGGGTACCTGATTATCGGTATCGACGACCGGACACGTCAGTTAGACCCAGAGATACCACTGGATATCGAGAAGCGCTTCCATCCAGACGTGATCCAAAAGATTGTCTCCGATTTCGCTTCGAACCTCTTCGAGGTGAAGGTCGCATTTGGTAAACTTGACGGAGTAGACATTCCCGTTATCGCCGTCGAAGAAGGAGTGCGCGTTCCCGTCGCAGCGAAGCGCGAATTGGTGGAAGGTGGAAAGCACCTGATAAGGCAGGATGCCGTGTATTTCCGGACGCTGCGATCCAGCGGAATCGTAAGCTCTTCGGCTGCCACGCATGGTGACTGGGCGGATATCCTGGATGTGTGTTTCGACAACCGCGAGGCCGACATCGGTCGCTTCTTGCGCCGCCACTTCGGCACCAGCACTGCCCTCCTCGAGACCCTCAAAGGACATGGAGCAGCACCCGACAGTCCGAAGGAACGGCTGCAAGCGACGCTCAGAGTTGGCGACGAAAAGCGCCAGGATGCCTTCGGCTCGGACGAGTTTTCACCCACGTTCCAGGAGTATGCTGACCTCGGGGCGTGGACTGCCACGCTGGTCTTTGATCCTCCGCTCCCCGCCAATGACTCTGATCGAACTTTCCTGCGGACGATCGCGACCGCCAACCCACGATATACGGGATGGCCCGCGTGGCTCGATACTGATGGAGTTTCTGACGCTAAGAAGCGTCCGCGCAAGAAAAACGGCGGCTGGGAAACGGTACTCCTGAGCGGCGATGACAGCTGGGCAAAACATGCCGACTTCCAATGGGTTAGCGCAAAGGGTGAATTCTATCTTTGGCGCGTATATCAAGACGACCTCACGGACAAGGTAGCCCCCAAAACTGCGATCGATTTCGGTCTGCTCACCTACAGGATCGCCGAGGTCATAGCGGTGGGCCTGGCTTTTGCGAAAGCACTTCAGGTGCCGCCTGAAACTCAGCTTCATTTCGTGTTTCGTCTCAATGACCTCTCCGGACGTTCGGCGCGAAGCTGGGCAAGCCCTAGACGCACGCTTCCAGTGTACGGAAAGGCATATGACGACGTTGCTGAGGGTTTCACATCGCTATCGGCGGATACGGCAGTGAGCGCCATTGCTCCCTTCGTTCATCAAGCGCTCGCCCCTATTGCTGGCGTGTTCGATGGCTCAGAGATACCGCCGTCGTTGATCGAGCCTTTCGTAGAAGGGATGCTGTCCAGAGAATTTTGACCCGGGCAGCCGCTTGGCACGGCGAAGATGGGAGACACAGATCATTGCCGTACGCCCATTACCCCAACTCAGGCATTGACCCCTTTAGGTGGTCCAGAAATGTCCGCAACGCCGACGGCACCTGCCGATGCGAGACATAGTACGCATGGAAGCCCGGGCCTTTCGACGTCCATTCCGGAAGAACGATCTCTAGCGCGCCGGACGCCAACTCGGCAGCCACCCGGGATTTCAAGCAATAGAAGAGACCGCACCCTTCGACGACCATGCGGATGGACAGCTCGGAATCCCCCAGGATCATTGTTCCCGGAACATCGACTTCGATGGTCCGGTCGCCATCACCGAGTTCCCACTTATAGAGACGATCTGTACCCGTCCTGATGCGGATGCACTCGTGGCCCATGAGGTCCATCGGCTCGCGTGGTCGGCCTCGTTCTTCAAGGTACGCCGGGGAACCGACGATCACCCATTCCAGGTCAGACGTCAGCCTAGAGGCGATCATGCCATCCGGGACTGTTCCGCCGTAGCGAATACCAGCGTCAAAACCCTCCGAAACCATGTCGACAAATCGGTCGTCGACGACAATCTCGAGTTCGATGTCCGGATATAGACGTCGGAAGCTCGGCACGCGAGGTCCGATCAGTAGGTGGGCGGCATCTCGCAAGGTGGTGATCCGCACCCGCCCGCTCGGACCGTTCCTGAAACCGTCCAGAAGATCAATGGCGGTTTGGATTCCCGAGAAATGCGGCTCGAGTTCAGCCAGCAGCATCTCGCCGGCTGCCGTTAGGCTTATGCTGCGGCTGGTGCGGTGGAAGAGACGCACGCCGAGACGAGCCTCGAGCCCTCGGATTGCGTGGCTCAACGCCGAGCCGGAGACACCGCGCAACGCGGCGGCCTTTCGGAAACCACCCGCCCGGGCAATTGCGATGAAGGACTCAAGATCGCTTAGGTCGGCTCGACTAGACATAGATATGACGCCAATTCATCGCAGTGAGAAACAGGCGTCAACTTTATCCCGGGCCAGCCAAACGTATCAAGCGCGAGCTAAGGAATATCAAGACGAAAGCGAAGGCTCCCCGCCGATAGTCTTCGTGTCGAGCACAAAACGATATCGGACGTCGCCCTGCACCATTCTCTCCCAAGCAGTCTCGATCTGGCTCGCGCCGATGATCTCGATGTCCGAGACGATCGCGTGTTGCGCGCAGAAGTCTAACATCTCCTGCGTTTCGGCGATGCCACCAATCGTAGACGCGGCAAGCGTCAGCCGATTGGCGACCATTCGCATCACGTGTGGCCCCGCAAGTTCCGACGGTGGGATGCCGAGCAGGACCTGTGCGCCATCGATGCGCAGCAGGCGCATGAACGCGTTGTAATCGTGGACCGCGGACACCGTATTCAGGATGAGGTCCAGCGTCCTTGCCGCCTTGGCCATCTCATCCGGGCTGGTGGATACGAGCACCTCGTGAGCACCTAGACGAAACGCATCCTCGGCTTTGGCGGGCGACGACGTGATTACCACGACCGTGGCTCCCATCGCCCTTGCGAGCTTAACGCCCATATGACCGAGCCCGCCGAGCCCGACAATTGCCACGCGTTTCCCCGGACCAGCGCGCCAGTGCTTCAACGGGGAGAACAACGTAATTCCAGCACATAGGAGCGGCGCGGCCGCATCAGAAGGGAGCGTATCCGGTATCGACAAGACAAACCTCTGGTCGACAACGACGGACGTGGAGTAGCCGCCGAATGTATGGCCTCCAATATGGACGTCAGGGCTATTATAGGTTCCGGTGTTGCCGTTGTAGCAATACTGTTCAAGTCCGGCCAAGCAGCTGTCACAGACTCCGCAACTGTCGACCATACAGCCCACACCGACACGTTGGCCGACTTTGAACCGCGCAACGTCCGTCCCCGTTTCAACGACCCTCCCGATGATTTCGTGCCCCGGGACGCACGGGTAAAGGCTCCCCGGCCATTCTCCGCGCGCGCAGTGAAGATCGGAATGGCAGACGCCACAGTAGTCGATGTCGATCACGACGTCGTCGGCGCGTGGCTTGCGCCGTTCAATGACTTCCGTGGCGAAAAATGCGTTCTTATCCTTGATGGAGAGTGCTCGTGCTTTTGTCATCTCAGGCTCCGGACGATGCTTTGGCGGCTACGCGCGACTGCGGTACGCGTTTGTTCGATTGGGAATTCACGTCTTCGAGGATCAATTCGGCTGCTCTTCGGCCGACCGCCATCGCTGGGCCGTTCGTGTTGCCGGAGATTGAGGTCGGCATGATCGAGCAATCGACCACTCGAAGACCCTCCACTCCGTGAACACGGAGCCTTGCGTCGACCACGCCGTCTTCGTTGGTTCCGATCCGACAGGTGCCGGTGCCATGCAGACCCGAGCTGAGGTTGAACATCGTCGATTGAAGGAGTTCCTCGTCAGACTGCTCGTCACCGCCAGGATAAATCTCGTCACCTATGTACGGCTTGAGCGCAGGCTGCCGGGCGAAGTCCCGGATGTATCGAACAGACTTGATGACGTCGCTGCGATCACGCTCGTCTTCCAGCCAGTTGGCATGTACCACCGGAGGATCGTTGGCGTCGCGGGAACCGATTTCGATGCGGCCGCGGCTCTTCGGCCGCAACAGCATACCGCCCAAAGTGATGCCCGGCTCCTTGTCCGGCACGCCTCGCCCGGGTTCTTCCTTCTTGCCCGGTTCAGCCGCGCCGAACGAGAAAGGCGAGAACGACAGCTGTAGATCGGGCCAGTCAGCATCTTCCTCGTTGATGGGCACGAAAGCGCTGAGCTCGGTGGTCGCGAAGGCCATGACGCCCTTGCGACGGAAATAGTATTGAAGAACGTTTCGAGCCAGCCGCCAGCCTCGGAACTCCCTGTTCAAACCTATCGCATTTTTCAGGCGATACGAGAACATGAGCATGATGTGCTCAACCAGGTTTCGACCTACGGAGGGAAGGTCCACCACTACTGGAATATCGTGGCGCGCAAGGAGGTCCTTCGGGCCCACGCCGGACAACTGTAGAAGCTTGGGCGAATTCATAACGCCCGACGAAATGATAACGCTGTGGCGCGACAGGAACTCCCGACGCTCGCCGCCTGTCGAGCATTCGACACCCCGCGCCCGCCGGCCGTCGAACACTACACGTTGGACGACCACATCGGTCATCACCGTCAGATTCTTTCGGTCACGCGCGTTCTTGAGGAACGCGGAATAAGCGCTGACACGACGCCCATTCTGGTCGACGGTGGTCTGGGTGAAGCCGATGCCACCGCGCTTCTCTCCGTTGACGTCGGCGATGAAGGGAATTCCGAGGGATTTTGCCGCCTCGATAGTTGCGAGGGCAACTGGAGTGTCATCGACGAGCTCAGTGATCTCCACTGGACCACCCTTGCCTCGCGATGGGTCAGGGTTCGGACCGACGAAGTTCTCCATCTCCTTGAAGACGCGCTTCATCTCGTTCCACGACCACTCGCTGTTGCCATGGCGCTGCCACGCCTCGTAATCCTTGGCTTGGCCTCGGAAATACATAGTTCCGTTGACGGCGCTCGAACCGCCGAGACCCTTGCCGTAGGCCCACTTTTCATCGGCTGGCCGCCCAGCCTGCGCTTCGATCGGAAACGACCAGAAGTGCTTGGGGTCCTGCCACAGCTTTACCCAGCCACGGGGCATGTCGACGTATGGGCTCCGATTTTCGGACCCGGCCTCAAGGAGCAGAACGGTATATAGACCATCTCGCGACAAACCTTCGGCTACCGCGCACCCAGCCGATCCGGCACCAACAATTATAAAATCGTATTCCATAAATCTGCTCCATGATCGCGCGGCCGCGCTCCAAGGGGGCGCGTTTTCGAATTCGGCGATGTGATGGTTTTCGGGGGCAAAGTAGGCGGGCCACGTTGAGCGCGGCCCGCCAAGATCGTCTTAGAAGACCTGATCGTAAGAGCTCTGAAGTGCCTCGACGGCCTGGTCGCTCGTCATGTCGGGGTTCGCCCAAAACTGGCTCGCGACGTCATAGATACCGCGCATCCAATCCTGGTCGATCGTTGCGCGCGGCGTCAGGTGAACGAAGCCAGGCTGATCGAAAAGCTTGAGTGCATGCTGGGTCCACGGTGGGAACTTGGCGAGATCGACGTCACGCCGAGGAGGCGTGGAGCCTTTTTCCAGATTGAACTGGGTCATCTGCTCAGGATCGAAGTTGGCATCGAGGTAGCGATACTGCGCTTCCTTCTTACTCTCGTTCTTAGTGTCAACGAAACCCCACGTGTTTACGGACGCCGTCGCGCCCTTTGCACCGGGGAGCGGGACGCAGCTGAAGTCCTTGCCATCGGTCTTCCCGGCAGCGCGCCACTCGCCCGTCATCCAGTCGCCCTGAATCTGGAACAATGCCCGGCCGCTGATGACCATGTTGGTGGCTTCGTTCCACTGGCGGCCAGTCGCACCGGCGTCGGTGTGCTTCTGGATGCCGCGCAGCAGATCGAAGGCTTCGCGCATTTCCTTGGTATCGATGGCCGTCTTGTCAGCCTTCACGCCGAACACACGGTCGTAGACACCGCCATCCACGGCGGCGACCAACGAGTGGAACAGGTATCCGATCTGGAAGCTGTCAGCGCCAAAAGCCAGCGGAATGACGTCGTTGCCCTTTACCTTGTCGAAATCCTTGTAGAAGTCGTCGAAGGATTTCCAGGTCGAAGGATCGACGCCGGTCTTTTTAGCGACTGCCAGATTGTAGCACATGACACCGTCGATATGGACGCTGTTGGGAGCTCGGACCTGCTCGCCGTCTATGGTGACGAATTTCTGGAGGAATTCCGGAAGGGCGGCGAAGGCCGCCTTTCCCTTTTCCGTCTGGAAGTATGGCCCAAGGTCCAGCAGTCGACCTTCCTGCTTGAGGTCGGCATAGGTGCCCGGTTCGGCCGAGAAAAAGATGTCTGGCGGATTGCCGCCTGCCAATAGGCTCGACAACGTGACTGTGGACCCGGAGTCGTGGGTCATTGTCAGGTCGTTCCACTTATCTCCGCCCTTTTCCCAGGTGTTCTTCAACACCGTGATCGCGCGTCGCTCACCCGGCGAAATGAAGTCGTGCTGGATAATAAGCGTTTCGGCCTGGGCGGAAGCGGCGAGTGTCACACCCGCAGCGAATACCGTGCATTTCAGCATGCGATCGATCATTTTCAGTTCTCCTCTCAGCGTCATTTTGGTTCCTCCTCATCAACGCCCGGCCACGTGGCCCCTACACTCTCCTGCCCGTTTCCGGGTTGAAGAACTTCATGTGCTCAAGCGGGAGATCGACGGGAACCGTCTGCTCCTTCGCGAGCATCGTTACGCGCTCGGGCGGAACCCGCGCCGACAGGCGCTTCCCCCCGAAATCGAAAAAGGCCAGCGCTTCGGCTCCGATCTTCTCGTGGTAGCGGATCGGCAAGTCGACGCGGATCGAACGCTCCCGGTCACCCTCGTTCTGGCCGACCCGCACGTGCTCCGGACGGATGCCGACGCGCAGGCGCGACAGGCCAGAGGGAGCCTGCTCTAATCCAGCTCTCCTAAGGTCAATCGCCTGTGACAACTGGTCACCGACACCAACAAGCTCAGAACCTTGCTGAGCGACGGACACGTCGATGAAGTTCATCGACGGCGATCCGACGAACTCGGCGACGAAGAGGCTCTGTGGGTTCCCGTAGATTTCGTCCGGCGTACCAATCTGTTCGATGACGCCGCGATTCATGACCGCGATCCGGGTCGCCATGGTCATCGCCTCGACCTGATCGTGGGTCACGTAGACGACGGTGTTACGCAGACGATTGTGGAGGTTCTTGATCTCCATACGCATCTCGGTGCGCAATTTGGCATCGAGGTTGCTGAGCGGTTCGTCGAAGAGGCAGACATCTACCTCCTTCACCAGGGCCCGACCGATGGCAACGCGCTGGCGCTGGCCGCCCGACAGCTGGGCTGGTTTGCGGTCGAGCAGCTTGTCGATCTGCAGAAGGTTGGCCACTGACGAAATGCGGCGGTCGATCTCGTCGTTGCTGAGCCCCTTGGACATCAAGCCGAACTTGAGATTTCCGCGCACCGACTTGGTGGGGTACAGCGCGTAGGATTGGAAAACCATCGCCAGGTTCCGGTCCGCGGGATCGAGATCGGTGACATCCTGATCGCCGATCGTGATCCTGCCCGAGGATTGCTCGATCAATCCGGCGAGGATGTTGAGCAGCGTGGACTTACCGCAGCCGGATGGTCCGAGGAGCACGATGAACTCGCCCTTCTCGATTTCCAGATTGAGTTCGTCGAGAACTGTCAATGCGCCGAAGGACTTGGTGATTTTCTGAAACTGAACGTTGGCCATGGTTCACCCCTTGATTGCGCCGGCCGAAATTCCCTGGACGAAGAAGCGCCCAAGCACGAAGTAGATGAGAAGCGGGAACAGAGCCGTTTCGAGTGCCGCCGCCATGTAGACGTTGTATTCCGCTGTCCCCGTCGGTGCGTTCGCCAACGCGTTGAGGATCGTGGTCATCGGCTGGCTGTCCTTGTTCCCGAAGATCAGGCCGACCAGGAAGTCGTTCCAGACGTTGGTGACGACCATGATCAGGACGACGATCATGATGTTGGTGGACATGGGAAGGATGATCTCGCGGAAAATCCGCCAGAACTTGCCGCTGTCGACCATTGCCGCCGACATGAGCTCGCGGGGGATGTCGCGGTAGTAGTTGGTGAACATCAGTGTGAGGATCGGCAGGTGGAGAACAGCGTGGATAAGACCGACGCCGAAGGTCGAGCCATGCACACCCATTGCCGTCGTCATCTTGATCAGCGGAAACATGATGATCTGGAAGGGAACGAAGGCGCAGATGAAGAGTGCGAACAGGAAGCTGTTCGCCCACCGGACATTCCACAGCGCGAGAGCATAACCCGTCACCGCACTGACGCCGATCGCCATCAGGACCGCCGGGATGACGATGAACACGGAGTTTAGGAAGCCCGCCTCCATGCCTCCGCACTGGAAACCGACGCAGGCCTCGAGCCAGGCGTAGCTCCACGCTCCTGTGTCGATCGTGTGCGGCAGGGCGAAGATGTTGCCCTGACGGATTTCATCCATGCTCTTTAGCGAGGTGACGACGATCACATACAGCGGCAGGCAGAAGAACAGCGCTACCATGAACAGGAACGTGTAGGTGGCGATGTTGCGCCCCCGCGCCCGGCGGCGGCCTTTGCGGGCCTTTGCCGCAGCTGACGCCAGAAGGATAGGTTGCGAGATTTCGGTGACCCAGCTCATGCGTCACCTCCCCGTTTTGCACGAATGATGATTGCCGGAAGGAACACGACGAGCGTCGTCGCGAGCATGAGCGTTGCCGCTGCCGATCCATAGCCGAGGTTGAGGCGGTCCCAATATGCGCTGACCGTGAAGAAGGCTGGCAGATATGACGAGTTTCCTGGTCCGCCTCTCGTCATGGCGACCACGATGTCGTATGCGCGCACCACGCCGATCGTCATCAGGATCGCACAGCTGATGAAGGTGAACTTCATCATCGGAATGATGATCTCGATGTAGAACCGCCAGAACGGGACACCATCAAGCTTTCCGGCGCGCCAGATTTCAGGGTTGATTCCTTTAAGGCCGGAGATCATCAAGGCCATGAAGAAGCCCGTGTTCTGCCAGACAGCGGCAAGCGTCACGCCGGCCATCACGGTGTCCGGGGAATTCAGCCAATGGAAGTTCACCCAGGTGAGGCCGATCGAATGGAAGAAGCTCTCCAGCCCAAGCTCGGGTGCGAACAGCCACCGCCATGCAATACCAGTGACAATCAGGGATATCGAAAGCGGATAGAGGAAAATCGTCCGGAAGACCGAGCTGCCCCGGATATCCTTGGCGATGATAGCAGCAAGGATGAAGCCGAATACGAGGCTGGAAAGACTTCCAGCTGCGAAGGTGGCCATGTTCTTAATGGCCACCCACCAGTTCGGATCGGCAAAGAGCCGCTCATATTGCCGAAGACCCACAAATCCGTAGGAAGGGGTTCGGCGGCTGTCCGTAAACGAAAGGAATACCGTGAAACCGATAGACCCGACGAACGCCACCAGCGTTACCAGCATTGCTGGCGCAACCGCCAAGCGCGGCGCGATGTAGCTTTGTGTTAATCGCATTTTCCCCCTCCCGTGGGATGTGCTTCGGCAATTAGAGTTCGAGACCCCGCATCTTTTTGAAGTTCGTCATGCTCCGCTCGATGCTCGGGAACTCGCCGATCGTGTTGTAGTCCTGCTCCACCAGGATGTACTCGATGCCCAGCTCGTTGCCGGCGTCGATGACGTCCTGGATTTTGATGATGCCGTCGCCGACTTCAGTGAACTGCTCGGGCTTCAGGTTGTCGTGGAAGCTGTGGTAGTCGATCGGCACGTCACGGCTGACGATGTCCCAGATGTTCAGGTTGCGAACCTGACTGAGTGGGTAATCCTTCTCGTGAATGATCGAGATGCGCTCGCCGTACTGCTTGATCTTCTCGACCGGATCGACGCCGCCGCGGAACGTCCAATAGGCATCCAGTTCGACGCCGAGGTATTCTGGGTCGGTGTTTTCGAAAATGATGTCCAGGATGAGCTTGTCGTCGAACGTCTGAAAGTCGTGGTAGTGGTTGTGGTAGAGCAGCTTGATGCCCGATGCACGGCACGCCTTTCCGACCTTGTTGTAGACTTCGCAGTGGTGAAGCAACGTCTTCTTGTCCGGGAAGAAATCATTCGGCAATGACAGGTGCTTCGCACCGATCGACTTGTAGTAATCGATGACCTTCTGGACGGCTGTAGTGTCGCTGTAAAAACCTTCGAACATCCCGTCCTGGACGGATGGAATGAAGTGCGCGCCGAGGATAGTGATGCCGACTTCCTCGGCCTTTGCACGCAGCGCTTCAGCAGGCGTGTTGAAACCAGTGCCCGGATCGAGCTCGGCCCGATGATTGGCCATCTCGATATATTTGTACCCCAACTCGGACACTCTCTCCAACGTGCCCATAGGGTCCTGCGCAAACGCGTTGCGCACTGTGTACATCTGCAAACCAACCTTCATGGAATCCTCCCTTGAAATGAACAGCGGTCGTTTCGAGAACGCTTGGGATGGCGAGTTACTCCCTGTCTGCCGTCCTCCATGACACAATCTATGGAATCGTTCCCACGAACTGTCAAATGGAATCGTTCCCATAAAAATAAATGTTATTTTTCAGCTTGATAAGAATTACATATTTGTCTTTATGAAAACGTTTCTGCGCACCCTCTAGCGGACCGCTGCGAACCAATGTAAATACTTGGTTGAGCACGGGAATCCGGAGCCGGGGCCAGTTGCAAATATCGCCCTGCCCTGCTGATCGACGGCCCTGATCGAACAACGACAAATGGATGACGACAGCATGCCGACGGAAAGAAAAGGGAAGCAGACTGGCGTCGCGAGGATGAGCGATGTGGCCAAGCTCGCACGCGTCGGCCTATCCACAGTGAGCCGTGCATTCACCGAACCGCATCGGGTTTCAAAGGACACGCTGGAGCGCATCGAGCGCGCCGTCGCCAAATTGAACTATGTCCCCAACGTCAGCGCACAAACACTGCGTGCGCACCAAACGGGGCGCGTTCTGGTGATGATCCCCGAAATCGGCAACTCGTTCTTTGGGCCGATCATGGATGGCATCGAAGAGGTCGCCCAGGAAGCGAACCTTGTCGTCCTGCTCGGCGACAGCCGCCGCGGCGCGATCAATGGCAAAGGCTATACTAGCCTCTCCTATATGACCCAGCTGGCGGCCGGGCGCGCCGACGCACTTATTCTTCTGGACGGCTCGATGCCGATTATCAAAGCACCTGGCGAAAGCGGCCGCACTCCGGTGGTCGCGGTCAGCGAAGAGTCTTTTTCGGATTTCGTACCCTACGTCGGCATCGATAACCGCAAGGCGGTCTTCGAGATCACGATGTATCTAGGAGAGCTCGGCCACAGGCATTTCTATCACCTCGGCGGCCGCGACGGCAGCACGACGGCGAACGCCCGCGAAGCAGGTTTCCGTGACGCCATGGTCGCCCTTGGCGTGCCTGAAACCGATTACGTCATTGAGCGGAGCACCTTCAGTGCCTCGTCCGGTCCGGAGGTCGTCCGGCGCATGCTCAACATGGCCAAGCGCCCGACGGGCGTTTTCTGCAGTAACGACGACTTGGCAATGGTCGTTATCCACGAGCTGCGCAACGCTGGTGTCGAGGTCCCAACGGACATGTCGGTTGTCGGCATCGATGACCTGCAGGTTTCGAGGTTGCTGAACCCGGCGCTCACCACAATCAGGCAGCCCCGTTACGACATGGGACGTATCGGCATGCAGAAGATCGTCGAACAGCTCGAGGGTGACGAGAGCGCTCCGCGCAACGAAATCCTTCCACATCAACTGATCGTACGGAATAGCGCCGCAAGACCGAAGACATCTTGAAGCGACGGCTCCAAATCTTAGAAGCTCACGTCTCAAATAACCCGCGTCGTCGGACGTGCGCCGACAGGCGCGCCAATCAGGCCCGCGCGCGCATTTCAGCTAACGCACTATCCTCGAGCCATATGTTTTCGAGCCACTGCTTGAATGCACTGACCTTTTCGGACCGGAGTCGCGAACGGACGTAAGTCAGGGTATGGCAACGCAAGTTCGGTCCCGTCATCCCGAAGGGAAGAACGAGGTTGCCCCTCTCGACGTCGCGTTGAAGCAGGCGATAGCTCTCTAGGCAGACACCCCGTCCCTCAATCGCCGTGGCGATCGACATGAAGGCGTCGCGAAACCGCGAGCCGCGGTTCAGGTCGATCGCCAAACCGTGGTCCTTTGCCCACTGCTGCCAGCTATAGAGCGTCTGCTCAGATTTGATCAGGGTATGGCCGACGAGGTCCGAAGGCCTTCGGATCGGCTTCTCCCCGTTGGCTACGTCTGGCGAGCACGCCACGACGATCGTCTCCAGCGGGAATTCCTCGGTGGCGATCGACCCCAAACGCGGCACGCTGCCGTAGCAAATGTCGACATCGACCGAACCGTCCGTCAATTTGGCAGGGTCCGACGACGACAGGAGACGTATCTCGATCGAGGGATGCAGCTCCTCGAACTGCTGAAGGCGCGGCATCAACCAAAGCGATGCCAGGCTCGGCGCGCAACCGACGCTAAGGACGTCCACGCTATTGCGTCGCGACACCTCGTCGGTGGCTTGTTCGATCATCGAAAGGGCTTCAGAAAGATCGCGATGGTATCGCTCACCGATCTCGGTGAGCGATACGTTCCTTCCGATACGGTGGAAGAGCTTTTCGCCTAAGTCCTCCTCCATCAACCTGATCTGGTGACTGATCGCCGACGGCGTCAATTGCAGCTGGGTGGCCGCTTCAAGAAACGAACCGCGCCTGCCGGCAGCGACGAACGACTGGATCGCACGGATTGATGGAAGCGTTGTCATGGCTGACCCGATCCGTCATCATGCACTCTAACCGCCGACCCCGTCATAGCGAGGCTACCTTCCGTTGCGCGCGCTGACCGAAGTCCGATCGGATGGTTTCTCCGGCGGCGATACGTTTGATGTCGCCGAGGACCTGCGAGAAGTCGCCAAGGCTGGATGTGCCGAAGCCCATGTAGACCTGCTTGAACAACTGGTAGAGCGTCTCGTAGCGTTCGCGCGTGGTGGGGTCGGGTTCGTATTTCTTGAAGCCGACGCACATTGCCGCCTGGGCGCTTTCAATCGACTTGTGGTCTTTCGACGCCAGCGTCGCAAAGATACCCGAGCCAAGGCCCGTGGGGACGCCATCCGGGACCAAGATCGGCTTGCCGATGACGTTCGCGTAGATTTGGTTCAGGATTCCGTTTTTCTGGGGAATCCCTCCCCCGTTGATCACACGATTGACCGGAACTCCGTGCTGCTCCATCCGCTCGAGGATGATGCGGGTATGGAACGCGGTGCCCTCGATCGCGGCGTAGAGTTCGTCCTGGGCGGTGTGGCCGAGATGCCAGCCCAACGTCATCCCGCCAAGGTCCGAGCGGACCAGCACGGTGCGGTCGCCGTTATCCCAAGGGAAACGCATAAGGCCCGTCTTGCCGCCTTCGATTTTTTCCAGGCCCTCTGCAAGCTTCGACACGGTGGTGCCTGCGCGGCGGGCCACGGCTTCGAACAGATCGCCAGTTGCGGAAAGCCCAGCTTCGACACCCACCAGGTCCGGGTGCGCGCTTCCGGGGACAACGCCACAAACGCCGGGGATGAGTTTCACGCGCTCGCTGACCGCAATGATGCAGGTCGACGTGCCAATGACGTTGACGACGTCACCGAGACGGCAGCCAGCGCCGATGGCATCCCAGTGTGCATCGAAGGCACCCGTTGGAACCGGGATACCTGACGTGAGGCCCAGGCGTTCGGCCCAATAGGTGCTGAGGCCACCTGCGACCGAAGAGGATGTCTGATAGCTTCCGCCAATCTTTTCACGCACTCCATCAAAGAGCGGATCGACCCGGGAGAGGAACGCCTGGGACGGCAGCCCGCCCCACTTGGTGTTCCACATCCATTTGTGACCCATGGCGCAGACGCTGCGCACCATCCGGGATGAGTCCGTCACACCCGTGAGAACGGCCGCAGCCATGTCGCAGTGCTCGACCGCGGTCCCGAAGCGATCGCGCTTATCCGGATTGTGGCGCAGCCAATGGAGAAGCTTCGCAAAGCCCCATTCATGCGAGTAGGTCCCGCCGCACCATTCGATCGCTTCCAGGTGCATGTCGTGCGCCATGGCCGTGATCTCTTCGGCTTCTGCTTTGGCGCGATGGTCACACCAGAGGTAATAGTCATCGAGGGGCTGCATGTTCTTGTCGACTGGCAAGACCGACGACCCGGTCGTGTCGACCGCAATCGAGCGGACAAGCTTGGGGTCGATACCGCACTCCTCGGTTGCCCGGTTCATTGCCAGCACCAACGCTTCCATATGGTCCGCGTGCGACTGGGTCGCGAGATCGGGGTCGGAGCGACGGCGCTCAAGCGGATACTCCGCCATGGCCATGCCAAGCGAACCCTTCTCGGAATCCGCCAGCGTTACACGAACGCTCAAGGTCCCGAAGTCAACACCTGCTACAATCGACATGGTAATCCCTACTTAGAACCGTCAGGCTGGCCGTAAGTCGCCGACTGGCCGTGTTTGCGTTGATAATGGCGATCGAGCAGAGCCGCAGAGATTTCCGGATCAGCCTGGTTTAGCTGGCGCGAATGGAAGGCGATCTTTGCGACGGCCTCGAGCATCTCCGCATTGTGAACGGCGTCGGCAGCATCTCTGCCCCAGCAGAAAGGACCATGATCGTTCACCAAAGCGGCGGGGATCGACAACGGGCTGTTGTTGCCCAAAGCTTCAGCGATCACCTTCCCGGTGTTGCGGACGTAGTCGTCACGGATTTCGTCATCGCTTAGCTTGCGCGTGACCGGGATCGTGCCGTTGAAATAGTCGGCGTGCGTCGTTCCCATTGCTGGAATTCCCTGTCCGGACTGAGCCCAGGCCGTGGCGAAGAACGAGTGCGTGTGTACGACCGCGCCGATCGATTTGAAGCTCTTGTAAAGCTCCAGATGGGTGTCGAGATCGGACGACGGCCGCATCGTGCCGTCCACGATATTTCCGTCGAGGTCGGTCACCACGATGTCCGCTGCGGTCATGGCTTTGTAGGATACGCCGCTCGGCTTGATGGCGACGACGGCCTGTTCGCGGTCGATTGCGCTGACATTGCCGAAAGTCGAGATAACGAGGCCACTGTTGTACAGTTCGAAATTGGCATCGAGAACGGATTTCCGGAGTGCTTCGTATTTCATGATGCTCTCCTCAGGCCTTCTGGCGACGGTTGAAACGGTCTGCCGCAACCGCGATCAGGATGATCGTGCCGATGACGACCTGGTGCCAGAACGTGTTGACGTTGAGCAGGTTGAGGGCATTGCGGACGACGGCCATGAGGACCGCACCGACGACCGTCCCGAACAGCGTTGCCCGGCCACCGGAGAGGCCCGTGCCGCCGATGACGACAGCGGCGATTACGTCGAGCTCGTAGCCTGTGCCTGCTTCGGGCATTGCTGCCTCGAGGCGTGAAGTCAGAAGGACACCTGCGAAACCGGACAGAACACCGACAAGAACGTAGACGGCGATCTTCACTTTGTCCGTTGGGATGCCGACCAGGCGAGCAGCGTCCGGATTGCTGCCGATCGACAGAACGAAGCGGCCGAAGCGGGTGTAGTAGAGCATGTAGAATGCGATGGCGAAGACGATAGCCGTCAGGATCACCGGAACCGGGATGCCACCGATGTAGCTCTGACCGATCATGCGAAACATTGGATCGGATGCGCCGACAATCGGAATGCCTTGTGTGTAGACCATCACGATGCCGCGGCTGATGACCATAACCGCCATTGTCGCGATGAAGTCAGTGATGCCCACTTTCGTGATCAATATGCCGTTGACGAAGCCGATGACCGCGCCCACTGCAACGCCGCCAGCACAAGCCAGAGCGACTGGATAACCCAGGATGATCAGGTTCGCCGTCACGAGACCGCTGAGGGCCAGGGTCGAACCCACCGAAAGGTCGATACCGCGCATGCCGATTACAAAGGTCGCACCGAAGGCGATGACCGCGATCGGAACGGCCTGGCGCAGCACGTCAGTGAGGTTGCCGAAGCTGAAGAAGCGTGGAGCTGCGAAAGCGAGCGCGATCAGCAAGACGACGAAGGCGAGATAGACACCCGCATTGCCGCCGTTGCGTGCGAACTTGAAGCCCGAGCGCGGGCGTGTAGCTGCGATATCAGCCATGGATTCCTCCCTGAGTAGGCTGGCCTTGAGGCGGCCGGACCGAATGAAGTGCGAGTGTTTCTTCTTTGGACGTCGCCGCGTCGACGACGGTCGTGATCCGACCTTCGAACATGACCGCGACGCGATGGCAGAGGCCGAGCAGCTCGGCGTTGTCGGCCGAGACCACGATGACAGCACAACCGTCCTTGGCCGCCGCCTGGATGAGCGCGTAGACTTCAGCCTTGGCGCGAACGTCCACTCCGCGTGTGGGCTCCTCGAGCATCAGCACCTTGGGTTGGGTCAGCAGCCAACGGGCGAGCATGACTTTCTGTTGGTTGCCGCCGGAGAGCGACGTGATGTCGGCCGACGGACCGTCGCATTTCACCCCCAGCTTCGAAATGTAGCCCTTGGTGATGTCGCGCTCGCGGCTCGGCTTGAGCGTGACCTTCCCCAGGACGCCGAGGTTGGCGATCGAGAGGTTCCAGCCGACGCTATGCTCCGGAAAAATGCCTTCGGTTTTGCGTTCGGCGGGCAGGAAGGCGATGTTCTGACGGATCGCGTCCGTCGCGTCGGAAATCCGAGCCTGCTTACCGTCGATATTGATCGAGCCTGAATCGAAGGCGCGCTGCCCGAAGATAGCGCGCAGGACCGCGCTCTTTCCGGAACCTTCGAGACCCGTGATGCCAAGGATTTCACCCTTGGAGACCGAGAAGGTGACGTCTTCGAAGACCCCCTTCTTCGTCAAACCGCGAACGTCCAACGAGGGCTCGGACCTTGCCGGGACGCGGGGAGGAAACTGTTTTGCCAACGATCCGCCGATCATCGCGCTGACGACCTTGTCGACGTCGAGCTCGGATACGGGCAGATCGGCGACCGTGTTGCCGTCGCGCAGGACCATCACGCGGCTGACGATGCCAAGGAGTTCTTGAATGCGGTGCGACACGTAGATGACGGCTTTGCCTGCCTGCTGCAGCTTCTTGATGATCGCGAACAGCTGCTTGCGCTCGACCTCCTCAAGAGCTTCCGTGGGTTCATCCATGATGATGATGTCGGCATTGGTGCTGATCGCCTTGGCGATTTCGATCATCTGGCGATGTGACAAGCTGAGCTCGCGGACGGGCCGATCAATCGGCACGTCGACGCCAAGTTCGCCTTTGAGAATGCGGGACGCAGCGGCGCGCATAGCCGAGTGATCAAGCGGCGACGCGCTCGAATTTCCACGGCGGAGCTCCCTGCCTGCGAAGATGTTTTCCGCCGCATCGAAGTCCGGGAACAAGCTGAGTTCCTGATAGATGATTGCGATCCCGGCCTCGGAGCCGTCTTTGGGATTGTCGAGATCGACGACCCTGCCCCGCACGGAAATCGTGCCCTCGTCGCGTGCATAAGCGCCCGACAGGATTTTCATAAGCGTGCTCTTCCCTGCCCCGTTCTCACCCACGAGGCCAAGGACGTCGCCAGGATTGAGCACAAGGTCGATCCCACTAAGCGCCTTCATGTTCCCGAAGCGTTTAGTGATGCTCTTCATTTGTAGCAGCGGAGCGTTTGTCATCTAAGTCACCCTTTTCGATGGGCGGCCCCTCGGCGAGAGGGGCCGCGTACCTGTCACTGCTTTTGCTGCGGGACGTAGACGTAGTCGTTCTGGTCAAACGACTTGATGTTCTTGGCATCGTAGGTCTTGGGCGCGACGAAGATTTTCTTGGGAAGCGCGTTGCCCTTCATGACGAACTCGTCGACCGCGCGGATGATGTTGCGGCCTTCTTCCTTGGCTCCGGTATCGACCGTCGCCGAGAAGTCGCCCGTCAGGATCGCGTCGTTGGCTTCCTTCATGTTCTCGTAGCCGACGATCGCGACCTTGCCGTTCAGTCCCTTGGCTTTGAGAGCCTGGAGACCGCCAAGGGCCATTTCGTCGTAGAGAGCGACCAGGACTTCGATGTCCGGGTTAGCCGTGAACATGTTTTCGGTTACAGACAGACCCTGAGCACGAACCCAGCCGGCGGGCTGCTTGGCAACGATCTTGAAGTTCGGGTGCTTCTCGATGATCTCGTTGAAGCCCTTCATGCGCTGGGCGGTGTGTGGACCCGGCAAGCCTTCGAGGATGCCGATCTTTACTTCCTTGTCGCCGTAGGTGTCGACGAGCCACTGAGCCTGCGCACGGCCGCCGTCGGACTGGTCGTAACCGATATCGCTGACGTAGTACGGGTTGTCGGCGACCGGGGAATTGAAGAGAAAGATTGGGATGCCTGCCTCGGTGGCGCGGCGGATCGAAGGAAGCAACGCACCTTCGTTGTAAAGAGCGACGGCGATCGCATCGACGCCGTCATTGATCCAGGCTTCCATGGTTCTGATCTGGTCGTCCGTAGCAGACTGGCTGCTCGGAGCCTGGACGAGAAGCTGGATCGCGGCATCGCCACCGCGCTTGTCGATCTCTTCTTTCACGCCAGCGAGAACGCGCTGGTAGTAGGTGTCCATCGCCGTGGGAAGGAAGCCGACCTTGAGCGGACGGTTGTCCTTCTTCACGGGCTTTGCTTCCTGGCCAGTCGGCTTGATGTCCTTGTCCATCAAGATGCCCGGAAAGACCTTCGAGTAGTCGGCCTGCTGCGCAAACACCGAGCTGAAGGAAAGCGATGCGGTTACGGCGATTGCCGCACCGAGCATTAGCGTACGTCTGGAGATTGTCACATGATCCTCCCTGGTTGTGACAAGACAAGGGTCTCCCTTCCGCGGAAACGGGTCCGCGGAGGAACTTTGCAAACTGGCAGTCAAAGGTTCGGCTTAGAGCCCCGGAGCGATCGTAAAGACCGCGCGTATCGGCTGCGCGCCGTAGTTCAGGCACTGGTACGTTGTGCCGCCGGGCAGGAAGAAAGACTCCCCGTCACGGATGTGGAACGTCTCGTCGGTATCGGCGAGATAGAAAGTCGCAGGTCCCTGCAGGACGTAGAACACGGCGTCCCCTTCGTGGCTGTCGGGTTCGCTTGCGCGCGGGCCGACACCACCGACCGGGATCACCAGTTCGCCGAGGTGCATCCAGTCATTGCTTACCGCGAACTGGATCAGGACGGGATGGTCGGCACCGGAAACGATGTTCAGACGATCGTTCTTGGAGACCTTGATGAGGTCGCCCTTGTCGCGCGCCTGGGCACCGTCGACGGGATAGGCTCCGAGTTTATCGAGGCTCATCACGCTCTCCCTTCATGCTTGTAGAGACGGGTCGGGCCGTCATAGGCGGTCGGCGGACCGCTTTCGTCCCAAATACGAGGCGCGATGCAGAACAGGATGACCGCAGGCTTGTCGCTGAAGTTATAGCCACGGTGCCACGCGCCCTTGGGGATCAGCACCGCGTCGCCTTCGACGAGTTCCTCGGTCTGACCCGTTGCCGGGTTCAGCAGATGAACGGTGCCTTCGAGCACGTAGTAGACTTCGTCGCCTGCATGAATGTCGGCAGGGTCGAAGTTGCTGCCCGGAGCGAGCTGGTAGATGCCCGTCGTCTGCTGATCCGTGCTGCAAAGCAGGTAGTTCAGATCGCTCGAGTAAGGCTTCGTGCCCGTGTAGATGAACATCTTGTACGCGTCACGCGTCAGATGGACTGGCTTTTTCTCGCTCGGCGGATGCGGGAAATTGCCGAAGTAGGCTGGCAGTTTTGACATTTCGATACCTTAGGTCCGGAGTTCGGAAAGCAGCGACTTGAGGAGCCGCCAGGTTGAATCCACGGTGGTGTGGTTGAGGCGCTCGCGGGTCGTGTGGACGTCGAACGCTTCCGGACCGATGGACAGCATGTCGATGTCCGGCACCTTCTTGCGGAAGAGACCGAGTTCGAGGCTCGAATGCGAGACCTCGACGTGTGGCTGTTCGCCAAACTCGCGCTCATAGGCGGCCTTGGCGGCGTTGAGCATGCGGGAGTCCGGATTGTAAGGCCATTCCGGGCAATCCGCGAAGGTCTCGACCGTCGCGCCGTTGCCGATGAGCTCCGACAGCTGGCGGATTTTGTCGACGATGTTGTAACGACGCGAGCTGACAGCGCTCGGGATCGTGTTGACGATCTCGACTTCGTTGCGATCGTTCGAGAGCAACGCGACGGTGTTCGAGCTTTCAACGAGACCTTCGACCTGAAGGCTCTTGCTCTGCACGCCGTTCGGAAGCAGGTTCATCGCGTCGACCATGGCGCGAGCGGCCTGGGCCGAAAACACTTCGGTGAACTGCGTCTGCGTTTCGTTCAGGCCAACCTTGAGATTCGGATCGCTGGTCTTGTATTCGAAGGCGATGGCAGCGCCTTCCGCCTCGATCTTCTGCTTGAGGTCGGCGACCTTCGAGGCGTCGACAGAGATGATGGCTTCCGCCTCGCCCGGGATGACGTAACGGTTCACACCGCCGTTCACTTCGGCAACGCTTGCGCCGGCTTCGCGGATCGCGATCCGCAGGAGACGACCCAGCTGCACGATCGCGTTGGCGCGCTCGAGGTGAATATCGAATTCAGAATGGCCGCTGCTAAGGCCTGAGATGCGCAACGAGAGAGCGGTCTGGCCGGAAGCGCGGGGCTCCCACCGGAGCGGAATCTTGAAGCGAGCGGAGATATCACCGGCGCAGCCTGCGAACAGAGACTTGGGGTCATGCCAGTTCATGTCCAACAGGCGCTTGCCGCTGAGCTTGTCACCGGCGAAATGCTGGGCACCGCCCTTGCCGACTTCTTCCTGCACCGTCAGTACGACTTCGAGCGGCGGGTGGGCAATATCGTCCGACGCCAGCAACGACATCGCGAAAGCTACACCGACGGTGTTGTCCGCGCCGAGCGTCGTGCCCGTGCCATGGATGAAGTCGCCGATAATCTGGAGCTTGATGCCTTCGTTCTTGAAGTCATGCTCGACGCCTTCGTCGCTTTCGCAGACGATATCGGTATGGCCGTGCAGGATCAGCGTCGGCGCGTTTTCATAGCCGGGAGTGCCCGGCTTCTTAATCAGCAGATTGAAGATTTCGTCCTGGTAGACTTCAAAACCACGAGAGCGAGCGAAATTGGCAATATGATCGCTTACCTGCTTCTCGTTGTACGAACCGCGCGGAATCGCGCTGAGTTCTTCAAAAAATCCAAAGAATATTGCTGGCTCTAGGCCCGCAAGTACAGAATTGGCGCGTCTGTCGACAGTCTTTCCGGCAGGGACACTCATTCAGTCCTCCTCCTACTCCAAATCAGCGCAATACTTCTCTGTTCGCCGAAACATAATCTCGGCGATTGCGTAAAACCGTATTGCTTCACATCTTACGCTCTAAGGCGATCTAGGCTCAGATGCCCTCCACGGCATGAAACATCTTCGTTTCGAGCAAGCATTTCAAACGCATTATTCAGCGAAATAGGTGAGAGATTTTCATCTGAATTCAAATACGGATTAGTTAACGTATACGTTAGCGAATTCGCATTTGTCAATCCATGTCGGTATGCGTCCGGGTTGATATACAGTCCGGCGTCCTCGACTTTTCCGGACGGGAGGTTTGGAAAATCCATTCAACTGATTGTTTTTTATTGTCGTTATATCGCAAGGATGAGTTCCTAGACGCAAAGGCGATGCCTTGACACCACTTCTATGCATCCAATAACGTATTCGTTAAAACGTCGTCGCACCTGTCAGTCCATGCTTTCGTGCGACGTTACGCTGATTTCGAACTCCCGCCTGCTGAGGTGGCTCATTTTAAAAAGGAGCAGCAGATGCGTCCTAGAAATCCGCGCCGCCTTGACCAGGGACAGGTGTCGCAGCTGGTCGTCTCGTCACGTGACGGACGCGACATAAGAGTTGTCTACGAAACCACCGAGCTGATTGAGGCTCCAAACTGGACGCCGGATGGCAGGTGGCTGGTCTACAACGGCGATGGAAGGCTTTTCAAAATTTCGCCAGACGGCGAAGTTGGGCCGTCGCGCATCAACACCGCGCCGATTGAAGACCTCAACAACGACCACGTGCTCTCCCCTGATGGAGGCTCTGCGTTCATCAGCGCAAACGATGGCCATCTTTACAAGGTTTCGATCGACGGCGGCGAACCCACACGGGTATCGAACGATCAGGAACCTGACCGTAACTTCCGCTATTATCTCCACGGCATATCGCCAGACGGCAAGATGGTGGCCTATGTCGGATGGGAAAACGGAAGCGGCAACGTCGAGACTCGCGTCTTCATTATACCTTCTGGAGGCGGAAGCGATATCCAGCTCACCGACGGAAGCTGTCCGGTAGACGGCCCGGAATTCACCACAGACGGCACCTGGATTTACTTCAATTCGGAGGCTGCTGCTGTTGTACCCGGTCACGCGCAGATATTCCGCATGCGGCCCGATGGCTCGGACATGCAGCAAATATCCTCGGATGACCGGGTGAACTGGTTTCCGCACCCCTCGCCTGACGGCACATTGGTCGCCTACATTTCATTCCCGCCAGGAACCGTCGGCCATCCTGCCGACAAAGATGTCATCATCCGGATCATGAACCTAGACGGGAGCGAAATCCGCGACATCGACTTCTTCAACGGGGGTCAGGGCACCATAAACGTCGCATCGTGGTCGCCAGACTCGCAGTCGTTCGCCTACGTCCGCTACCCGCGAGCCTAACACCGCGCATAGATGCATGACCAACCCGCTTTAATGGAGAAAACAGTGAGCACCGATTCACCAAGCCTGTCTGCTATCGCTGAAGAGCGCGAGGGTCTCCACCTCAGTCACTTCGATTACGAGTTCGCGTGGAACCTCGGCTCGAGGATAAGGGCGAAAGCTGCGGCGGCCGATCTGCCGGTCGCTATCGAGATTCGCCACGGGACCGACGTCATCTTCTCGACGCTGGTGGGCAAGGCAACTATCGATAACCTCGACTGGGCGCGTCGCAAGGGCGCGGTGGCCCATCGCTTCCATAAAAGTTCACTGGAAGTCCGCCTCGAGGCCCAAGAAAATAGTTACGACTTCAACGCCCGCTTCAGGCTTCCGGCCACCGACTACGTCGCGAGCGGTGGCGGGTTTCCGCTGATCATACGCGGCGGCCTTTTGATCGGCACCGCCGCGGTGAGCGGTTTGCCGGACGTAGAAGACCACAGGTTGATCGTCGAGGCTCTCAAGGACATGACGGGCCGCTTCAGAGACAATCCTGCCGATACCTCGACCGACTTCCGGTACTGAGGATCGACGACCCGCCCGATGCCCTGCCTCGCGATCATCGTTGGCGTCATCGTCTGTGGCACTAAAGGCTGCTCGAAGCGAGTGCGGCTCATTATGCAAGCCGAAGTGCCTGATAATTCGCGATGGGGCGGTTTCCGGACCTAGTCTCAACATCTCGCCAACTCCGCCCCGTAGCCACAGAAAGGCTATTTCGGCCGTCGCGACGATCTGCTCGGAAGCCATACGCGTTATGAGCTCACCCGAGCGGCCAGAACTGGCGACTTCGACGACGGTGTAACGGGCGGTTTTCGTCCACGCCTTGAGGATTTAGCGTGAGTCGAATTGCGGGGCTGCGTCGAATTTCCGGCATGCTACCCGCCCAAGCAAAATCAGTTTGGAGCGGACTACCTCGGTCGCCTGCGATCATCGTCTGCTATCCGCCTTCCCTGAAACAGCACAAAGCTCGTTTGAGTACGCGACTGCCGAAAGCCGTGATTTGCTGATTGACTCGCGTCACAAATTCGTTAACGTATACGTTATTGAATTCGTATTAATCGGCAACATTGGGAGGAACCACAATGCCGTTGAATATGCGTAAGCCACTCCACAGCTTTGCTATCGTCGCCGCCTTGGCAATGAGCGCGTCTTATGCGCCCAGCGCATTCGCGATCGACGTAGATCAGCAGATCAAGGACATCGAAAGCCATCCGGCCGACGGGCCGAACGGCGAGAAGGCCGTTCTCGCAAGCGACCTCAAGCTCTCTCCCGAAGAGATCGAAAAGATCAAGGCGAAGAAGGCCAAGGCCGCCATCGTCATGCACTACACCGCGTCCGACTGGGCCAAGGCGCAGATGGCCGGCCAGAAGAAGGCCCTCGAAGAGCTAGGCGTCGAGATCGTTGCCACGACTGACGCAGGTTACCGCGCTGAACAGCAAGTTTCCGATATCGAAAGCGTCATGGCGCTCAAGCCTGACGTCATGATCACGGTTCCCGCTGAGCAGTCCGCGACTGCAGCCGCCTACAAGAAGGCGGCAGCCGCCGGCATCAAGATCATCTTCCTCGACCAGACCGGCGCAGGCATGAAAGCGGGCAAGGACTACGTCAGCTTGGTTTCGTCCGACAATCGCGGCATGGGCAAGGTAGCTGCTCTCCTGATGGCGAAGTCGCTAAACGGAAAGGGCGAAATCGGCCTCATCCCACACGCCTCCGACCTCTTCGCGACCAAGGAACGTGTCGTTGGCTTCAAAGAAGCAATCAAAGACTACCCTGACATCAAGGTCGTCCAAGAAACGGGCGTCGGCGGTCCTGACTTCTCCAGCGAATCCGAACGCGTCGCTTCCGCGATGCTGACCGCCCATCCGAACCTCAACGGCATTTGGGCTGTCTGGGACGTTCCGACTGAAGGTGTCCTTTCCGCTGCTCGTGCGGCCGGCGCATCCAAGGACCTAGTCATCACGACCTGCGATCTCGGCGTGAACATCTCGCTCGACATGGCCAAGAAGGGCTACGTCAAGGGCACGGGTTCGCAGCGTCCGTATGGTGCAGGCTACGCTGAAGGCATTCTCGCCGGTTACGCGCTGCTTGGTAAGGACGCACCTCCGTACGTCGTTCTCCCTGCCCTCGCCGTCACTCGCGACAACCTTATCGAGGCATGGCCCCAGTCGAACGGCGACCAGGCTCCCAAGCTCCTGACCGACGCGATGAACTAACGACGCCACGGGGAGTGGCGATGTCACTCCCCATTTCAAAAGCGGCGGATAAGATCATGAATACACATGTAAATGCAGATAATGTCGCCGCCGTAAGGATGAGCGACGTCAAGAAATCATTTGGCGGCGTACACGCTCTCCGCGGCGTCAGCCTGACAATCCAGCCGGGTACCATCCATGCCCTGGTCGGCGAAAACGGGGCTGGAAAGTCCACTCTTCTTAAAATCCTCCAGGGCGTGTTGAGCCCTACAGAAGGTACGATCGAAGTCTTCGGTGAACGGATGACGGAGAACTCTCCGGAGAATTCCCGCCGCCTCGGGATCGAGATGATCTTTCAAGACCTCAGTCTGATCCCGTCACTCTCGGTCGCCCAGAACATATTCCTGAACCGTGAACCGCGCCGGATGTCGTTGCTGGTGGACGAGCGTCGGGAAATTGCCCAGGCCGCTGACATCATCGGTCAGTTGAACCTCCGGGTCGATCCCCGCACGCCAGTTTCGGAGCTCAGCCCCGGCCAGGCACAGTTGACGGAAATCGCGAAAGCCATTCACCAGAAAGCCCGCGTCCTGATCCTAGATGAGCCGACGTCGTCCCTCAGCGCGCAGGAAGCAGATACGCTCTTCGGAATGCTTCGCAAGCTGACTGCCGCGGGCACAGCGGTCGTTTATGTCTCGCATCGCATGACCGAGATCATGACGATCGCCGACGAAATCACGATCCTGCGCGATGGTCAGAACGTGACCTCGGGCAAGACGTCAGATTTCACGCTGGACTCCATCGTGCAAAACATGGTCGGCAAGCGCGTCACAGGGTTCCAGTATCAGGCCCGCCCGATCGACCGCAGTGGCGCGCCCGCGCTCAAGGTTCGCGACCTGTCTGGCCCATCCGGCAAGCCCGAGCATGTGAGCTTCGAAGTCCACAAGGGCGAGATTGTCGGTATCGCTGGTTTGATGGGTGCAGGACGTAGCGAGCTGGCGCGCCTCCTCTTCGGCGTCGATCGGCGCAAGAGTGGATCGGTCGAACTCGACGGCAAGCCATTGGAGTTCCGCTCCCCTGCCGACGCCATCAAGGCAGGCATCGTTCTCGTACCGGAAAGCCGTCACGACGAAGGTCTCATCGTCGAACACAGCGTCGGGCATAATCTGGGACTTCCTCAGGTCGACCAGATGGTCCGCGGCCCGTTCATCGATCGCAGACGCGAGAGCTCGCTTAACGCCGAACTTATTTCCCGTCTCCGCATCAAGACGCCGAATGCCGAAAACAAGGTCCGCAACCTTTCGGGTGGCAACCAGCAGAAGATCGTCATCGCAAAATGGCTCGCAACCGATCCCTCGGTTGTCATTCTCGACGAGCCGACCGCTGGTGTCGACATCGGCTCGAAAGCAGAAATCGTAGAGTTGATCCGCAGCGTCGCGTCATCCGGCAAGTCCGTGATCGTGATTTCGTCCGAACCCGCCGAACTCCTCGCTACGAGCGATCGCATCCTCGTCATGAGCAACGGCAAACTCGCTCGTGAAATCGAGCGCGACGAGATCGAAGGCTGGGCCGAAAACGCCGGCGACGAAACCCAATCTCCGCTGATCCGCAGGGAACTCGGCCTGCAGGTGGCGATACAGAAGGCAAGCCAAAATGTCCACTGAAGTCAAGGCGTTGAACGCAAAACCGGAATCAGAAATTCAACGTAGGCGGTGGCATAGCAACTGGCGGGACTACGTTGTCTACATCGGCTTCGTCGTCATCTTCATCGTATTCGCCATCCTTCTGCAGGATCGCGGTTTCCTCTCGTCGAACAACCTGCTGAACATCCTCAGACAGACGGCGATCGTAGCGATCGTGGCCATGGCCATGTCGTTCGTTCTCTCGGCCGGTGAAATCGACCTCTCCGTCGGCGCGATCGCGGGTCTCTCCTCGGTGGTCGCGGGCCTCGCCCTCATGCAGTACGGCTTGGTACCCGGTATTTTGGCGGGCCTGGCGCTTGGCCTTCTGGTCGGTGCGATCAACGGCACTCTCACGGCCTATCTCAACATCCCCTCGTTCCTTGTGACGCTCGGGATGATGGGGATCGCCCGCGGCGTCGGGATGTGGGTCAGCGGCACCTCTCCGGTTCCGATCGTCGACGACACCTTCGTATACGTCTTCGGCTCCGGCAACATCGGCCCTGTCCCGGTGCTCGTCATCTGGGTTGCTGTTCTCGGCACCTTGGCACACGTGGCGCTGCGCAAGACCCCGTTCGGCCGCAAGGTCATGTCGGCAGGCGGCAACCCGGTGGCAGCCCGTTACAGCGGTATCAATGTCCGCAAGATCAAGTTCCAAGTTCTTCTTTTGACAGGCGTCGCGGCCTCGATCGCCGGCATGCTGTACGCGGGTCGCCTCCAGTCCGGCCGCTTCCAGCTCGGCGAAGGCGATGAACTGTCGGTTATCGCGGCGGTCGTTCTCGGCGGCACGAGCCTCTTCGGCGGCCGCGGAACGGTCATCGGTTCGATCGTCGGCGCGCTTCTGATCGGCGTCATCAACAACGGCCTGATCCTCGGCGGCCTCGACTACAGCCAGCAGCTGATCGCCCGCGGTCTGCTCATCATCCTCGCGGTCGCGCTCGGCCGCAGCCGCTAACAAAAGCATTTTTCAGGAGGTATTACACAATGAGAGTTCTCGTAACTGGCGGTAGCGGCAAACTCGGTCGAGCCACGATTAAACACCTGCTCGAAACGGGCCACGACGTCATCAACGCAGACACCGTTGCCCCCCAGGAAAACCTCTGCCCTTTCATCAAGGTGGACTTCGAAGACATGCGCGCGACTGTCGAAGCCATCAGCGGCTTCGACTGGGACCATAACCGCAAGACCGAAGCTGTCGTCCATCTGGCTGCCGTCCCGATGCCGGGCCGTGTGGCACCTGCCGAAGTCTTCCGCGTGAACACGATTTCGACTTTCAACGTATTCGAGTCCTGCCGCCTCCTCGGCATCAAGAACATCGTCTGGGCGTCGAGCGAAACCCTCCTCGGCATTCCTTACGAGATCAAGCCGGATTACTTCCCCGCCGACGAGGAGTTCGAGTCCCGTCCGGAAACGTCCTATTCGCTGTCCAAGCACCTCGGCGAAGAGATGGCCAAGCAGTACTGCCGCTGGGACAGCGAACTCAAGCTGGTGTGCCTGCGCTTCTCGAACGTCATGGACGAAAGCGAATACGCCGACTTCCCGGACTTCGAGAAGAACCCCGGCAGCCGTCGCTTCAACCTCTGGACCTACATCGACGCCCGCGACGGGGCGCAGGCAATCCGCCGCTCGCTCGAATGGGATGGCAAGGGCGCGGAAGTCTTTGTCATCGCCAACGAAGACGGTGTCATGACCACCTCGAACGAGGAGCTCGTCGCGAAGTGGTACCCCGGCGTGCCGTTCAAGAAGCAGGCGGGGAAGAACGAAACGCTGCTTTCGATCGACAAGGCCAAGCGGGTTCTCGGTTACCAGCCGGAACATAGCTGGCGGAAGTACGCGCGCTCCTAAGGAACGCGAAGCCGGGGGAACTATAAATGGCCACTACGAAACAGACTGAACGCGCCGCAGAAATAAAGGAAGAGTCGTTCGCGAAGACAATGACCGCGACGGCCCACCTGCGTCTTCGGCAGCTCATCCTGGATAACAAGTGGCCGCCCGGCTACCAGGCGACAGAACAGGATGTTGCTTCCCAGCTCGGCATGAGCCGGACGCCGGTCAGGGAGGCGCTCATGCGCCTCCAGCAAGACGGCCTAGTATCAGTTATCCCACGTCATGGCATGCGGGTATTACCGGTCTCTATGTCCGACATGCGGGAAATCTACGACATCCTGACGTCGCTGGAGAGCACCGCTGCCGAATTGGCCGCGTCTCGCCATCTCTCGGAGGATCAAATCGGCGGACTGGAGAAAGCCACTGCCGACATGGATAAAGCGCTGGCCGAGGACGACCTCGAACGATGGGCTCAGGCAGACGCGCGATTTCACGAGCAACTGCTCGAGCTGGGCGGCAACCAGATGCTCAAGTCGGTTGTCCTAAACCTCATCGACAGGGCGCACCGGGTCCGGATGCTGACCCTCAAGATGCGCCCAAAGCCCGTCAACTCCACCCGGGAGCATGCGGAGCTCGTTCAAGCGATCCGCGAAGGCGATCGCGAAAAAGCACGGAACATCCATCGGGCGCACCGAGAGCGCGCGGGCATCGAATTGCTCGCTCTCCTCGAACGTCTAGGCCTCAATCACCTATAGAAAACAGGTACAAAACATGTCATCGCTCAAAAATAGCTTTAAGATCGCGGTTCTGCCGGGAGACGGCATCGGTCGTGAGGTCATGCCCGCCTGCCTCGAACTCATCGACGCCGCGGTCAAGCTCGCAGGCGCTCCCTCGGTTTCGTTCGAGACCCACCAGGCCGGCGCGCAGCACTACGCGGAGACTGGCGAAGCGCTTCCCGCCTCCGCGCTGGAGGCGTGCCGTACCGCCGACGCCATCCTGTTCGGCGCGATGGGCTGGCCTGACATCCGTTTCCCTGACGGCACTGAAATCATTCCGCAGCTCGACCTGCGCATGGAATTCGGACTGTTCGCTGGCGTACGCCCGATCCGTTGGTTCCCAGGCCTCCCCAAAATCCTGTCGGACCCCCGCGCCGAAGGCATCGACTTCGTTCTCATCCGCGAGCAGACCGAGGGTCTTTTCTACGCCCGCGGCCGGGGCGAAATTCGCGACGACCAGGAAGCGTACGACACCATGCAGATCACGCGCGCCGGCACCGAGCGCGTCACCGAGTTTGCCTTCCACCTCGCCGCTGAGCGCAAACGCCGCGGCAAACCGGGCATCGTGACCTGCGTCGACAAAGCGAACGTGTTCGCCTCCATGGCGTTCTTCCGCAAGGTGTTCGACGAGGTTGCCGATCGCCACCCGGAATTGAACCGTGACTACGCATACGTTGACGCGCTCGCGCTCAACATGGTCAAGAAGCCATGGACACTGGACGTCCTTGTCACCGAGAACATGTTCGGAGACATCCTGTCGGACTTGGCCGCTGGCCTGATAGGCGGCATGGGCATGGCCGCCTCCGCGGATATTGGTGAAAACCACGGTCTCTTCCAGCCGGCACACGGCACGGCTCCTGATATCGCGGGCAAGGGTATCGCGAACCCGAGTGCCATGTTCCTGTCGGGCGCGATGATGCTCGATTGGCTGGCCGTACGCCATGGCGAGAGCAAGCTTGCTGATGCGGCGCGTCTTATCGAAGCGGCCGTTGAACACACCCTCTACCAGGGCCTCGCCGTTCCGATGGAATACGGCGGCAAGGCGAATTGCGCGGACATGACGCGCAGTGTCATCAGCTCGCTGGATGCTGTCCAGAAGGAGGTCGCATGAGCGCGGTAGAAACCAAGCGCTTCGTGGTCGTCGTCGACTTCGTCATCCACGACGAATACGTCGAGAAGTTTCGACCTGCGATGATCGCGAACGCTGCCGCGTCGGTTAACGAAGAGCCGGGCTGCGTGGTGTTCGACGTCTGCGTTAACCCGGCGGACCCCAAGCACATTCATCTTTACGAGGTTTACAACACCAAAGCGGACTTCGATTACCACCTCAAGTCGGAGCATTTCCTGAGTTTCAACGAGCTCACCGCTCCATGGGTTGCCGATAAGCGGGTCCAGACCTTCGAACTTGTGATGCAGGCATAAAGGAAGGCACGATGGCAAACGAAATCAAAGCGATCGTCTTCGACACGTTCGGCACCGTCGTCGACTGGCGCGGCTCGATCATCAACGATCTCGGCGCTTGGGCGAAAACCCAGGGCTTAGAGGTCGATTGGGCCGAGGTCGTCGACAAGTGGCGCGACCGCTACAATCCGCAGAAGGCCCGTGTCCGCACAGGCGAATTGCCGTGGACGAACCTCGACGAGCTCCATTTCGACTCCCTGAAATCGGTATTTGCCGAGATGGGTATTCGGGAACTCGACCACGACAAGATGATGCACATCAACAAGGTCTGGCATCGCCTGGAAGGCTGGCCGGATGCGTCGAAGGGTCTTCACCGCCTCAAGACCAAGTTCATCATCGGTCCTCTTTCGAACGCGAACGTCGCGATCCTTGTCAACATGGCCAAGCACGCCGACCTTCCCTGGGACAACGTGTTCTCGTGCGAGCTGTTCAAGCACTACAAGCCGGACCCCGAGACCTATCTCGGCGTCTGCAAGCTCCTATATCTCGAGCCAAGCGAAGTCATGATGTGCGCTGCGCACAACTACGACCTCGCCGCCGCCCGCAAACTAGGCCTCAAGACGGCGTTCATTGCCCGTCCGACCGAACTCGGTCCTGGCCAGACCGTAGACCTCCACGCCGAACAGGACTGGGAATTCGTCGCCGACGACCTTGAAGACCTGGCCACCCAGCTCGGCTGCTGAAAGAGAGAAAGACAATGCAGACATATAAGATGTTCATCGACGGCAAATGGGAAGACGCCGTCAACGGTGAGACCTTCGAGACGCGCAACCCGTTCACGGGCGAAGTCTGGGCTCAGATTCCCAAGGGCGGCAAGGACGATGCGGAGCGCGCGATCCTCGCCGCGCACAAGGCGTTCACCAGCGGCCCCTGGCCGAAGCTCACTGCAAGCGACCGCGGCCACCTGCTGCGCCGCCTCGGCGATCTGATCGCTGAAAACGCGGAGCATCTCGCGAACACCGAGGTCAAGGACAACGGCAAGCTTATCAACGAGATGCTGTTCCAGCTCAAGTACATTCCGCAGTGGTACTATTACTTCGGTGGTCTGGCCGACAAGATCGAAGGCGCGGTCATCCCGATCGACAAGCCGGACACGTTCAACTTCACCCGCAACGAGCCGCTGGGCGTCTGCGTGGGCATCACGCCGTGGAACTCCCCGCTCCTGCTTCTCGCCTACAAGCTCGCTCCGGCGCTTGCCGCCGGCAACACCTTTGTCGCCAAGCCGTCTGAGTTCACCTCGGCCTCGACGCTGGAATTCGCCAAGCTTGTGGAGAAGGCCGGCTTCCCGACAGGCGTCTTCAACGTCGTCACCGGCTTCGGCGCGGACGTCGGTGAAACCCTCACCTCGCACAAGTACGTCAGCAAGATCGCCTTCACGGGCAGCGAAGGAACCGGCCGCAAGATCGGCGAGCTCGCAGCCCGCAACTTCAAGAAGGTCACGCTGGAACTTGGCGGCAAGAGCCCGCATATCGTCTTCGCCGACGCGGAGATCGACAACGCGGTGAACGGCGTCATCTCGGGCATCTTCGCGGCAACAGGCCAGACCTGCATCGCAGGATCGCGCCTGCTCGTAGAGCGCAAAATCCACGACCAGTTCCTGGAAAAGGTCGTCGCCTTGGCCAAGACCGCACGCATGGGCGACCCGATGTCGACCGCGACGCAGGTCGGGCCGGTGACGACCCCTCCCCAACTCGAGAAAATTCTCGGTTACATCGACATCGCGAAGAACGAAGGCGCTGAATGCCTTCTCGGCGGTGGTCGTCCGAGCAATCCCGAGCTGTCCAACGGCTGGTTCGTCGAACCCACGATCTTCTCGGGCGTCCGCAATGACATGCGTATTGCCCAGGAAGAAGTATTCGGCCCGGTTCTCGCGGTCATTCCGTTCGACAGCGACGAGGAAGCGATCCACATCGCCAACGACACGAACTACGGTCTCGCCGCAGGTTTCTGGACACAGGACATGCGCCGTATCCTCAAGGTGTCGGCGGCGATCCAGGCCGGAACGGTATGGGTGAACACCTACCGCACGATCAGCTACATGTCGCCGCTCGGTGGCTACAAGCACTCGGGCATCGGTCGCGAGAACGGCATGGCGTCCATCCAGAACTACATGCAGACCAAGAGCGTGATGATCTCGACGGCCGAGAGCGTCGCCAACCCGTTTATCATGAGGTGATCAAAGATGGCTCCTCTTCTGATTGGTTGCGTCGCCGATGACTTCACCGGCGCTACGGATGTCGCGAACATTTTCGCACGAGGCGGTCTCAAGGCCACCGTGCTTATCGGCGTTCCTGCCGATGACGCGCAGGTGGACGCAGAGGCGGTCGTGATTGCCCTCAAGACGCGGACGATCCATCCGTCGCTCGCAGTCGAAGAGTCCCTCAACGCGTTGCGCTGGCTACGTCAGCGCAACGCGCAGAAATATTACTTCAAGTACTGCTCGACCTTCGACAGCACGCGACAGGGGAACATCGGCCCGGTGACCGAGGCGTTCCTCGCGGAACTCGACAGCGATTTCACGATCGCCTGCCCGGCGTTCCCGGCAAACGGCCGCACTATCTACAAGGGAAACCTCTTTGTAGGCGACGTGCCCCTCAACGAGTCTGGGATGCGCAATCATCCGCTGACACCGATGAAGGATTCCAACCTCATTCGTGTGCTTGCCGAGCAGACGAAATTGAGCGTTTCGGGCTGTTACCATGAAACAGTACAGCGCGGCGCGTCTGCGATCATGGAATGGATCAAGGGCGCAAAGGCTCAAGGCACGTCTGTCGCCGTGACCGACGCACTGGGTAACGCCGACCTAGTCGAGATCGCCAAGGCTTTCCTGGACTTTCCCCTCTTCACCGGCGCGTCTGGACTGGCCTACGGCCTGGTCACGGCACTAGGCGGTGACGCGGCGAACGATCAGGACGTGTCCGAGACTAGACGACCGGGATCGAGAGCCGTCATCTCCGGCAGTTGCTCTGTTGCGACGAACGGCCAGGTCGAGACGATGTTGCGTGATCACGAAGGTTATCGGATCGACGTCGACGACTTGGCTTCTGGCAAGGATGTCGTCGGGGACGCGGTGGCCTGGGCAAAAGCTAGGCTCGGCCGCAAACCCATCCTGATCTACGCGACGGCAAACCCGGAGCAGGTCAAGGCAAACCAGGAGAAGCTGGGCGTCGAAGCCGCCGGAACCCTGGTCGAAGACGCGCTCTCTGCCATCTCGTTGGCACTTGTTGAGAATGGCGTTTCCGAATTGATCGTGGCCGGCGGCGAGACGTCGGGGGCCGTCGTGAAGGCTCTTGACGTGAAGGGCCTCAAGATCGGCCGCGAAATAGCGCCTGGCGTTCCTTGGGTTCGTACCGATCACAAGACCGGATCGCTCGCTCTCGCCCTCAAGTCGGGCAACTTTGGCAATTCGCGGTTTTTCCTGGATGCTTGGGAGAAGCTGTGATGTCGTCTGTCATATCCGAAGAAACGAAGACGCGCGATGAGATCGTAAGCGTCGGAAAGTCCCTGTTCGACCGCGGCCTCACGCCGGGATCGTCAGGGAACATAAGTGTTCGCATGACAGATGGCCGGCTGCTCATGACGCCGACCAACGCATGCCTCGGCGAACTTGATCCGGAACGCATTTCGCTGTTTTCGGCGGAGGGCGTTCACGTCGGCGGCGACAAGCCGACGAAAGAAGCCTTCCTCCATAAGTGCATGTACTGCGGCGGCTCCGGTCGAAACGCAGTCGTCCACCTGCATTCGACATATTCGGTGGCAGCGAGCATCCTCGATCACGTGGACGAGAATAACGTCCTGCCACCTCTGACGGCCTACTACGTCATGCGCGTGGGAACTCTGCCGTTGGTCCCATACTACCCGCCGGGAGACGAGAACCTGGCCACCGCCGTCGGAGAGGCGGCGTCCAAACATCATGCCGTTCTGATGGCCAACCATGGGCCCGTTGTCGCGGGAAAATCACTTCGCGACGCCCAGTACGCAACCGAGGAACTGGAAGAGACAGCCAAGCTGTTCCTCCTGCTTCAGAACCACCGAATTCGCCCCCTGACAAGCGAACAAAGGGCCGCCTTGGCCAATCGATAAGGCGCGAGCAGCGCTCGTCTCCGGCGGGCTACGCGCGCCGTCGGACAACTATGTACTCTAGGAGGAGAGCATAATGGAACGATCAGACAATCCCGCAATGACGGGTGTCCCAGGCGTCGCGGAGGACGCCGAGGACTCGCTCTACAAAAAGGTAACCCTCAGGCTGCTGCCTATCCTGCTTGCCTGCTACACGATTTCGTATCTCGACCGCATCAACATCAGTTTCGCCAAGATACCGATGAACGCCGAATTGAATTTCAGCGAAGCGGTCTATGGTCTTGGAGCAGGTCTTTTCTTCATCGGCTACGCGCTTGCCGAAGTGCCGAGCAATCTGATGCTGCACCGCTTCGGGGCTCGTCGGTGGCTCGCCCGCATCCTGTTCACATGGGGCTGCATCTCAATGGCGATGCTCTTCGTGTATTCTGAGAGCTCGTTCTACGTGCTGCGTATTCTGTTGGGCGTGGGTGAAGCCGGACTATTCCCTGGCGTAATCTTCTATCTTCTGAATTGGTATCCGTCGCACCGTCGTGCTCGCATCACGTCGCTGCTCTACCTCGCGGCTCCATTTGCTGGGGTCCTCGGCGCGCCGATCTCGGCCTTCATCATCGCCGGCACCCACGGCGCGTTCGGCATGTCCGGATGGCAGTGGATGTTCCTGCTCGAAGGCCTTCCGGCTGTTCTGCTCGCATTCGTGGTCTTCAAGTGGCTCACGAACAGCATCGAGGAAGCGGGCTGGTTGTCTGCCAGCGAAAAGAAGACGCTGCGCGCAAACCTCAACTCCGAGGATTTGCAGAAGCACGACATGAAGTTCACGGCGATCTTTACGGACAAAGGCGTTCTCACTCTGAGCGGCATCCTCTTCGGTATCGTTTTGTCCCAGTCTGGCGTGTTCTTTTACCTGCCGTCGCTAATCCGCAACGCAGGCGTCACTGACACGGTTCACCTCGGTATCCTGTCCGCAGTACCGTATGCGGCGGCCATCGTGGTCATGCTTGTCGTCAACCGTCATTCCGACAAGGTCGGCGAACGCCGCTGGCACCTGTTCGGCAGTTGCCTGCTCGGCATCGCCGGCTTTATCGTCGCTACCGCTTTCAAGGCGAACCTCGTCATGGTCATCATCGGCCTCAGCATGGCTATCAGCGGCGTTATGGCATCCCTTCCCGTATTCTGGACCCTGCCTACCTCTATCCTCAAGGGCAAGGCTGCAGCTTCGGGTATCGCCTTCGTGAACAGCATCGGTTTGACGGCCGGCTTCGTAGCTCCGTTCATCATCGGGTACTTGACCACGACGACCGGAACGACCGATGCGGGCATCTACTTCGTTGCCGCTGTGTGGTCGGTCACCGCACTGGTGGCGGTGTTCTTCGTGAAGCCAAGGCTCGTTTGACAAACAACAGCCGGGCCCGCCAAGGGCCCGGTATCAAAACATAGGAGACATTGTTATGGACATTGCCGACGTTAAGCTTCTGGGTTTCGACGTTTTCGGAACCGTCGTTGATTGGAGAGGGAGCGTTGCGCGGCACGCCCAGGCCTTTTTCAAGGCTGAAGGCATCTCTGTTGATCCTCACCAGTTCGCTACCGACTGGCGGTCGCTGTACCAGCCGTCGATGGAGAAAATCAGGTCGGGCGCGCGGCCGTGGGTTCCCCTCAACGTCCTCAATCTTGAGAACCTCAAGCTTACCCTCGCCTACCATGGTCAGGATGTGGACCGCTTCACCTCGGAGAGCCTGAAGGAGTTGAACCACGCGTGGGAACGCCTCGATCCTTGGCCGGACTCGGTAGAAGCGATTGCGCGCCTCAAGAAGAAGTACGCCGTAACGACCATTTCGAACGGGCACATCGCCGGCATGATGTGGCTTGCGAAGTATGCCGACCTCAGATGGGACGCCATTCTAGGCTCTGAGATCGCCCAGAATTACAAGCCGCGCCCGGAGGTGTATTTCCGCTCCGCGGAAGTCGCCGGTCTGAACATCGGCGAGACGGCCATGGTAGCTGCGCACAATGACGACCTCGAAGCCGCCTCGGATTGCGGAATGAAAACCTTCTTCGTCTTCCGCCGCACCGAGCACGGCGACAACCAGACCACCGACCTGACGGCCGAGAAGGATTGGGACGTCGTTGCCGAGGACCTCAAGGACCTGGCTGACCAGTTGGGTTGCTGACGGGGCTACGATACAGAAGACCGCGGGCGCGCCACGTTGTGCGCTCGCTACGTACGCTTGACGTTCCAACAACTTAGGTGGCGTTTGTGCCATTCGGTGTGCTTCGAAATGCGAGACGCCGACCCGAGCAATCCGCTATTTTACAACGGGTGCGGTCTCACTGACCAGGAGTAGCCATTGAAGACGATTGCGGATGTGCCCAAGCTGGTTGACGACCTGATCGCGGCAAGCACGGAGGTCACGGCCATCGGCGACATCGGCTACTGGATCATTGCACTGGACGACCCTGAGGCCAACAAGCGAATCGAGAAAATCGTGGCGGAGTTCGGGCCCAGAGACCACCTGTTCATCGACATCATCGCGTGCTTGAACGCCAAGGGTAGACGCCTGCCCATCGAAACTTACATGAATGGCGAGCTCAAGACCGCTCCCGTCCCTTAACGAGGTTTCCAGCGCTTGGACCACACGAATGCCCTCGGCACGTGTGTTAACGATATCTTAACTTGCAATTTGACGTAGAGACCATTTCTGCGATTGTCGCTCCGGGGGAAACTGGGGTTCGAAACGAAAATGGTTACGACAGCGCAGCGTATCTTCGCCGTCACGATGGCGCTTGCCTTGGCGGGTTGCACGACAACACAGGCCGACTTCAACAAAAAACCGGAAGCCGTCAGCAAGGCCGCCCTGTGCCGGACTTTCATGGAGACCAAAGACCAAGCCTTCTATCAGGATTTGCTTGGTGAATTGGCTCGCCGAAAGATCGGGCCAATGGACTGCTACCAGATGGTCCAGCAGCAGAACCAGGCGGCTGCGGCCCTTGTGGCTATCGCGGTGGTTGGAACAGCCGTCGCGGTCTGTGCCAACAACAATTGCGGCAACGCGTATTACCCGACGAACACATATCGCGGAAACTGCCAGTACAATTGGCAATATGACGCCGCGGGTAATCGATGCGGGCATCGAAGTGCATGGTCGCGCCCAGGCGGCTTTTGAGGTTTTGACATGACGACGGACAAGTATACCAAGACAGCACTCACTGTGATCGCTGTATGCCTGACAGCCCTTCTCGTGGACCGCCTCTATGATCGGCTCGCAGTCCGAATGCCCGCGCGCGTTTACGTCATGGGCGGCGACCTGTCGGTGACGGTGGACGGGGGCTCCCTATCCGAAGTCGAGCGTATCCGTTCTGTTGGCGCAATCGACGATACGGTCGATGTCGACGTCAAAGGCGGGAAGCTTGACTATTCCACGGACGCTTTTGGAACGCTGAAGGTCACGCCCCAGTAAGGCTCATGGCTTGTTAAGAGCTACCTAAACCATGCTCGGTCCCCTCTACCTCTTCGACATCCACTTCCGTGATGACCTCGTGTTCGTCGAAGACCTTCGCCCAATCAGTGCGTCGCCTTCCGGTAATGGGCTCAGAAGAGAAGAAGAAGTTGCCCCTGGATTTGAGATGCTCGAGTGGATCAGGGGAGCCTGGTTTGCGGACCGCCATGCCTCCCTTGAACACCGCCCCGCTAAAGTCGCAATCCTCGAAGGTGTTGGATGTCAAAAAGCGACCTGACATTAGTTTGATCTGGCATCCGAAGAAGTGACACCCTTTGAACCGCTGTAGCTTTTGATCGACGCGAACGTCCTCGATGTTGCAATCCTCAAAACGATACATGCCGACTTCAAGAATGCGAGGAAATTGCGTGCCATCAATTTCAGCGTTCTTGTATGATAGCGACCTGACGCCGACGATGCCGAAAGAGTACGTTTTATCGGGTCCATCGTAGTGGAGCTTCAAGTTCCGCGTAGATCGCCGCCCGGTCGCACCGCCAAGATTAACCGCGTGCTTCGCAGCATCAAGCATCTTTGCCTTCTCGGGCAGATCGAAGGTTTCCTCGATTAGATCGACCAAGATGTCCATCGCTTGCGACGCGAAAGCCCCTTTGGGCGACACTACCACGGCTTGGAGTGCCGCCACGCCTGCCAGTACGTGCGATTGCCTCGTCTCTCCCAGTAGCTTCGTGCCGTCCATAAGCAGTTTTGCGAGATTCTCATCGTCCTTCGCATCGTTCTGGCGTCGCGTCTGCGCGAGCTGCTCCGCCTGATGAGCGATTTGCTCTGCTTGGTATTCGAGTTGCTTGGTGTTGAGGACGCCGCGCCATGCGATCGTGCAAAACGTCACCACCGCTATCAATGCAGCACCGAACGGCGTAAACGCCTGCGCACGCTGCGTCATGTGTGTGACATCGCTATTGAACACCCAGGCCGCCACCCCCACGAATATGCATAGCGCGATTATCGAGGCTGCCAATGCGAGCGAAAACCAAGTCTCCGCTTTGATTTGCGGACCATCCGGAACCCGCCTTGTATCCACGTCTTCCAATGCCAACCCCATCAAGCCAGTCGCTAATTTCTTGTCACGCTATCGGGCGTCGAATGTCTGCGCAATGCGAGTTGCATCTGCTCGAAACAAACATCCAAGGTTTATTTTCAGCTCACTATTTCGCCGTCGGTTCCGTGAGTTTCGCTCACCGTGGCGTTGAAAAGTTCTCCCAGTGCGGACACGAAACCAACCCGCGCGCTCAATGTTTTCCTATCCTTGACGTCGCTGCACACGAACGCGGCGTCCATTTGCTACAATGAAAAAGGATATCAAAACATGGACTCCACCTTACGTCCCCTCGCCTTGGTGACCGGAGCATCGAGCGGCATCGGTTATGAGCTTGCGCGCCTGTTCGCCGTAGACGGCTACGACGTCGTCATCACCGCCACAGGTCCTGGCTTGGAGAACACCGCTGAGGCGGTACGATCGACCGGGGCTGAAGCAATTATCATCCCAGCCGACCTCACTCAGTACGACGGCGTCGAAGCGCTCTATCATGGAATAAGGGACCTCAACCGTCCGCTCAGCGCGGCAGCGTTGAATGCCGGCGTCGGCCTCGGCGGCCACTTTCTCGGCGGAACTGAACTCAAGAAGGAGTTCGAACTGATCCAGCTCAACATTACCTCGCAGGTTCATCTGACCAAACGCCTCCTGCCCGACATGGTCGCTCTGGGTGAAGGCAAAATCCTGTATACGGCCTCGATCTCGGGCACGATGCCAACGCCCTATGAGGCCGTCTACGGCGGCTCCAAGGCCTTCCTGATATCGTTCGTGGAGGCGGTAAAGGCGGAGATCGCCGACAGCGGCGTTTCGATCACACTCCTCTTGCCAGGCGAGGTCGACACGAAATTCTGGCACCGGGCCGGAATGGACACGAGCAAGCTCGGTCTCGGGGTGAAGGCACCGCCGACCCAGGTGGCTCAGGAAGGATACGATGCCATGATGGCCGGTAAGGACCGGGTAGTGGCTGGGAAATCCGAGAGCAAGTTCATCGGACGAGTACTCAACAACATCCTCCCTGACACGACGAAGGCGTCCCAGCATGCGAAGGGTTCAAGGCCGGGATCGGGCCTCGAGTAACCCCGGTCCTTATGGTGTTCCATCAATTTCCCTCATCGCCGCGTGAAGATTTTCTCGCTTAGAGGCGTCCAGGCGATGCCTTACGCTTTGCTGGTTCGGTCGAAGTCAGCCTCCGCTTTGCCTGAGCCAGCCGCTTAAAGTACCCGATCTCCGAAAGGACGACGAATGACAAGCCGCCGAAATTTCCTCATGACCGCCGCATCGGTAACCGCAGCATTGGGCGTTGCCCAGATTGCTGGTACCGCAATGGCGCAGGGCGCATCTGCTGCCAGCGGTTCCGCCGCTGACCTTCCCAAGAACCCCGAAGGCCAAAGCGGCCGCTGGAGACCGACGCATCGCATTGGCTTCGGTGCCCTTCCTATCGGAAACGCATTCTTCAAAACCATCCCGGATTCTCAGGCCATAACAACGGTCGAAGCCGCCTGGAACTCCGGTGTCCGCCTTTACGACACTTCGCCATCCTATGGTCTCGGTGGCAGCGAGCGCCGGCTGGGCGTAGTGCTGAGCGGTAAGCCGCGCGACGAGTTCGTTCTGTCGACCAAGATCGGCCGCGTTATGGAGCCCGACGCCGCGCTCGGCGTTCGCGACGAAGGTCAGTGGCACGACGCGCCCTCGTTCAAGTACACGTACGACTACACCGCTGACGGCACCCGCCGTTCGATCGAGGACAGCCTCCAGCGCCTGGGCTTGGCCCGTTTCGATATCGTATTCGTCCACGATCTCACGCCCGGGAACAGCGAGCTGGACGACTATCAGAAGCAGCTGGATATTGCGAAGAAGGGTGCATTCCCTACGCTTGAGCGCATGCGCGAAGAAGGCATCATCAAGGCCTGGGGTCTCGGCGTGAACGGTCCGGAGTCTATCACGTCGGCACTCGAGGTCGCCAAGCCCGACATCATGCTGGCCGCAACGCAATATACGCTGGTCAATCATGACAAGGCGCTGGACGGGATCATCCCGGCCCTCGAAAAAGCGGGCGCATCGATCATGAACGGCGCACCGTTGCACGCTGGCTTCCTTGCTGGCCGCGAGCGCTTCAACTACGGCGGCCGGCCGGTTCCGGCCGAAATGCTCGAGAAGCGCCGGAAGATGTACACCGTGGCACAAAACCACAAAGTCGATCTTCGCGTTGCCGCGCTTCAGTTCGCCAACGCACACCCGGTCGTATCGTGTGTCATCCCGGGAGCAAGCAGCCCGGACCAGGCAGTCCAGAACGTCGAAGCTTTCACCACGAAGATTCCGGCAGAGTTCTGGGCCGAACTTCGCCAGCAGAAGCTGATCAACGAGAAGGCTCCGGTTCCCGCGTGACATACTTGGCCCGCCCAGTTTCGTTGAGCGGGCCTCCCTTTTAATCGAGTGGGCGCTTCTCGCGAATAAGGTCGATGAGCAAACGGACGCCGTTCGGCACCTGCCGTCTGCTCGAATAATAGATGAAGTAGCCTTCTCCACGTGGCGACCAATCGTTGAGCGTGGTCTTCAACGCCCCAGTGGAAACATGATCGCAGACATCCCATTCGTTCATATACACGAGTCCGGCTCCGCGTAACGCCAGCTTCATCGCCGTAGCGCCGTCATCCAAGATGATCGGACCCGGGACTGCGACAGCGAGTTCCTCATCGTCCTTCTCAAACTCCCATCGATACAGGCTTCCATCCCCTACCCTGATCTGGATGCATCGATGCTTGTCGAGGTCGTTCGGATGTCCCGGCTCTCCGAACCGCTCGAAATACGACGGTGCTCCGGCCACCATCCAACGGACATCAGGCGAGAGACGCTGGGCGATCATATCCTCCGGGACGGTGCCACCGAAGCGGATGCCCGCGTCAAAGCCTTGGCCAATCACGTCGATCATTCTGTTGGTGACGCTTACGTCGACAAGGACGTCGGGATAGCGTTCAAAGAATGTGGGCAAAACCTGCGTAAGGATCGTATCCGCAGCTCCTGCCAGCACGTTCAACCGGATGTGGCCGGATGGGCTGTCGCGAAATCGGTTAAGGACGTCGGCTGCGTGGCCGATCGCCTCGAACGGTACGCTGAGCGCGTCGCGGAGCTCTTCGCCGGCAGTCGTCAGCGTTACGCTTCGGTTGGTGCGGTTCAACAGGCGGACGCCCGTTCGGCTTTCCAAACCACGCAGAGCGTGACTGACGGCCGACGCGCTAATGCCAAGCTCGAGCCCGGCCATACGAAAGCTTCGGTGTTTTGCGACGACGAGAAAATAGGAGAAGTCGGCCAGATCGGATCGGCTCAGCCGCATCAGGTTTGTCCTCAGGGGGGTGTATGGTCTTGCCCTAAGGCGCTCCGCGTAGATGGTAGAGTGTTCGGACGGCTCGCGCTACCACCGTCTCTCGATCATATGCCGCGTAAGGGAATACGTTTGCGTGATCGGGCCGCCCATGTCGGGGGTTCCGTTCAGCTCTTGCCAGACGGCTTCCTTGATTTGAAAAACGGGACCGACCCGCCCAGCAATGCGGCACCCGTGTAGTTGGAGAACAGCTCCTTCACGTTCGCGGCGACCTCCGGTCGTGGACCGTCCCAGGTCGGCTGGTCACATTTCTTGCATATTGCGATATCCTTACTGCTAGTTCAGTTTGCTCGGGTCAATTTCAAGACCGTCAGTTCCGACGGCACACCGATCCTCAGTGCGAAGCCGATCCACAAGGCGGTCCCGTTGTTGACGTAGAGTTTCATTCCGTCGACGTCGTAAAGACCCGAGACGAAGCCATTGTTGAAACGGGCTACGATCTTGTCGAAGCCGACTATCATTCCCCCATGCGTGTGCCCTGAGAGCTGGACGCTTACGCCTTGGCGCGCCGCGTTGACCGCGTTCTTGGGCTGGTGATCGAGGAGGATGACGGGAGAACCCGATGGTGCACCGCCGATCGCCTTGCCGACATCAGGTCTAGGAAGACCGAAGTTGGCGGCTGACAAATCGGTGACCCCAGCGAGAACGAGTTTCGCGTCCCCCCGATCGAGAATGACGTGGCCATTGTCGATCGCGGTCATTCCCAGGTCTTGGTATTGGCGCATCCAGCCGTCATGGCCGAAGTAGTATTCGTGGTTGCCGGGAATTACGAAGACGCCGTCCTTTGCACTCAATCGGGCCAAAGGCGCAACATCCATCTTGCGAGCCTGGAGATCGCCGTCGATGAGGTCGCCGGTGACGACAATCAGGTCAGGGTTTTGGGCGTTCGCAAGGTCCACGGTATTGCTGACCCAATCGGCCTGGAAAAGGCGGCTGATGTGCAGGTCGGTGAGCTGGACGACACGGTATCCTTCGAACTCAGCAGGAAGGTTCGCGACGGGAAGCGCGACCTCCTTCACCGAAGGCACCCGGATCGCCTGCGACACGCCGAACGCGGAGATCACCACGGCGGCGAGCCCGACCGCGTAGCGGATATATACGCGCAGCCGGACACGTCGCCACAAAACCAGCGCAAGAACGACGAGTACGAGATCGATCGCAACCTGGGCCACTGCAAGCAAAAGAACGCTGCCGGATAGCCAGTTTGCGGCAATCATCAACCAGCGCGGCACCTCTGGCGAAAACATCGTCCCAAACACCAGCAGGCTGATGAGGCTGTGTTGGAAAACGACCATAAGGACGACCGCGATCGATCCCCGGAGCCAACGTGGCCATGGCAGAGGAAGAAGAAATCGCAGGACGACGTAGAGGCAGAGGAGAGCTTTTACGAAATGGAACACCGTCGCTCTTTAGACGGGCCACCTCTCGATGTGGAGCCGAATTATCCTCAGCACTACGATGAGTTTCGCTCACGTAACCAATTACGGCGCTCATGTATTGTCAGGGTGCGCGCTCCCAGTGACCCGTTGGTCGACGGTGCCGCGCAAATGCAAGCAAAACGCCCTTGGGCGAGAAAGCGACCATATGACCTCGAATACCCTCCGCGCCGCTATGCTCACCTTTACTGCACTCGCCGGACTTCCTGCGATGGCCGCTGACCCACAGCCAGCTTGGCGGTACTGGGACGCAACCGTTTCGAATGTGCCGTTAGCAGCGAACCTGCACGCGCTCGACGCCGTGATGGCGGATGTCGACTCCGACTGTGACCTCGACGTCATCGTCGCCGTCGAAATGGGTGCAAGCCGCCTCTATCTTAATGACGGCAAGGGAAAGCTTACGCACAAGAAAGACGCTTTCGGAGGGGAGATACACGATAACGAGCACGTGCGCGTCGCCGACTTTAACGGTGACGGCAATGTCGACGTGGTTTTCGTCGCGGAAGAGGACCGGGAGCACCAGCTCTATTTCGGTGACGGCAAAGGAAGCTTCACAAACGTCACCGACAGGCTTCCCGGAAAAAGCCAAGGCAACGCCCTCGCTATCGGAGACGTCAACGGCGACGGGCTGCCCGACATCGTCGTCGGCAACTCAGCCGAAAGCCGGCGTGGTGCCGAAACTCCCGACCCGCGCGATTTCCTGTGGCTGAGCGACGCCAAGCGCCCGGGATACTTCATCGACGCGAGCAAAACCCACCTGCCCCGTGATAAAGAAGACGCTCAGGGGATTGCCCTCGCCGACCTTGAGGGCGATGGTGATCTCGACATGGTCGTGGCGAACCAGACACCTCCCAATCGCCTTCTCCTAAACGACGGCACCGGGCATTTCAAGGACGCGACTGACCGCATGGAGCAGAAGACGCCGCTCGAGAGCCGGGAAGTCCACGTTTTCGATGCGAACGCCGACGGTAAGCCGGACATCCTATTTTTCAATCTGACAAGCAACAATCAGGGCTGGGACAAAGACCCGCAGACACGGTTGCTGGTCAACGACGGAAATGGACGGTTCACAGACAAGACGGATGCACAATTGCCGAAGCACAAGTTCTCCAGCTGGGGCGGCACGGTCACCGACTTCAACGGCGATGGAAAGCCGGACCTTATCGTCAGCGCGATCGACGTGCCAGGGTTCAAGGGTCTTCAGGTCAAAGCTTGGCAGAATGACGGTTCAGGCAAATTCACCGATGTGACCGCGGATGTGATGCCCAAGAAAACAGTCGGCCGCAGTTGGAGTATGGCGACAGGTGACCTCGACGGTGACGGACGTCCCGACATCTTCATCGGGGGTCGGGGCACGCAGGCACGCCTCCTGCTGACGGGTGAACGCGGCAGCTAAGGCTGAACGGAGTTCATCGCTCCGTTGAATTATCCGCGTTTTCAAAATCGACGCGTCCGGCGGATGGTGGGGTTTGAGGTTCCGCCTCATGCCCCCAAGTCATTTCCGCCGGACCACTGATGACACAGCGACTGACACGCGCCATCTCGCGCACCGAGCTCATATGCCTGATCGCCGCGCTGATGGCGCTCAACTCTCTCGCGATCGACATCATGCTGCCTGCCCTACCCGCCATGGGAGCTGCGTTCTCGATCGCATCCGAAAACGAGCGGCAGTACGTCATCACCTGCTACATGCTGGGATATGGGATGGGCGAAATCCTGTTCGGACCACTGTCCGACCGATATGGAAGGCGCTATCCCCTATTGTTCGGCATCGCTGTCTATGCCACTGCAGCTTTCGCAGCAATTCTGGCACCGTCGCTCGGCATCCTTCTCGGCCTCCGTTTTCTTCAGGGGCTGGGCGCGGCCAGCATTCGCGTCATCGCGACATCTGTGGTTCGCGACCAGTATTCGGGGAGCGCGATGGCCGAAGTGATGTCGATGAGCTTTATGCTGATGATGGCGATACCGATCCTGGCACCTGGTCTAGGGCAGACGCTCCTCCTTATCGGTCCGTGGCAGGCCATCTTCGTCTTCATGGCGGCGTTCTGCGCGATCGTTGGCATCTGGACCCTGCGGCGGATGCCGGAAACCCTTTCGACCTGGAATAGGCGATCGCTTCGCTTCGGAGCGGTTGTTGAAAGCTTCAACCTCGTCGTCACCAACCGCGTCGCGTTCGCCTATGGCCTGGCGGGGACCTTCATGTTCGCATCGCTGTTTGGCTTCCTGACGTCCGCGCAGCAGATTTATGTCGGCATTTACGGCCTCGGGCCATACTTCCCGGTGGCGTTCGCGTCGGTCGCTGCGTTAATGGGGCTTTCCTCCTTCACGAACTCCAAGCTGGTAAAGAAGTTCGGCATCCGCCGGCTCTCGCATGGGGCCGTGGTAATCTTCACAGTCGCCAGCATTGTCTGGTTGGCACTTGCCTCAACGATGGAAGTGCCCTTCTGGCTCTTCCTACCCCTTCTCGCGGTGATCATGTCGTGCTTCGGCTGGGCCGCCGCGAACCTGAATTCTCTGTCTATGGAACCTCTGGGCGATGTCGCAGGTACTGCCTCGTCGGTGTTCGGGTTCATCCAAACCGTCGGCGGCGTGATCATCGGCGGTTTCATCGGGCAGCAGTTCAATGGCACGGTTATCCCGGTGGCTCTCGGCTATTCGCTGATGGGCGTTTTGGCACTTCTGTGTGTTCTGACTGGCGAGAGCGGTCGGCTCTTTGGCGTTGATCCCAGCCCGAGCGAGGCCGTGTAGTTCGTTCGGAACTGACGACCTTACTCTATGCTCAGACGGCAGTGGCTAATGCGCCTGCGTACTACGCCTATTCCACGACCGGTTTGGCGGAAACTCGCCTTGACGCGCGAAGCTTCCCATTCTAACCGCGCCATTCAGTAGTGCAAAAGCGGCATCACAATGCTGCCGACTTATCGCATCGGTTCTGAGCCGTTTATCCTGTCTCTTTCGCAAGGCAAGCACATGAGCGTTCATGGTCAACAAAAACGTCTGTCCACCGCTTCGATCCGGAACATGAAGAGGGACGAGCCAATCGTCTGCCTCACCTCCTACACCACGCCGATGACCAAGCTTGTCGACCCTCATTGCGATCTCCTCCTCGTATGAGATTCCGTCGGGATGGTCGTCTACGGGATGGAGAACACTGTCTCGGTGACGATGGACATGATGGTAGCACACGGCGCTGCGGTAATGCGCGCGGTACAGCGCAGTTGCGTCATCGTCGACTTGCCATTCGGAAGCTATCAACTCTCTAAGGAGCAGGCTTTTACAAACGCCGTCAGGTTGATGAAAGAAACCGGATGCGATGGCGTCAAACTTGAAGGGGGCGAGGAAATGGCCGAGACGGTTTCCTTCCTTACAAAACGCGGTATCCCCGTATTCGGGCATGTCGGCCTGATGCCGCAGCTCGTAAACGTCGCCGGCGGTTTCCGGTCGGTCGGGCATTCCGATGAAGAGGCAAAGCGCTTAAAGGCCGATGCGACAGCTATTGCCGATGCGGGCGCGTTCGCAATCGTGATTGAAGGAACTGTCGAGCCGCTGGCTCACGAGATCACCACGATGGTCGCAGTCCCGACTATCGGCATCGGTGGATCACCAGCGTGCGACGGTCAGATTCTCGTCGTGGACGACATTCTCGGCCTGTATGGCGACCTAAGCCCGCGGTTCGTCAAACGATATGCCGAACTCGCATCCTCGGTTTCCGACGCTGCAGCAAGCTACGCGCAGGAGGTGCGGAGCGGAATATTCCCCGGAGCGGAGCACACATTTAGGCGCAGAGGATAACCACCCGTCAACTTTCCGGAAGAAGCCCTGGCAGGAATCGCATCGCAAGCCCGACAGGCAGAGCAAGTCGAAGTGGCGTTCGGGACGTCTGGGACTGAACGACCCCAGAGTCGATGAGGGCGGCGGTTAACCGTCGGGCCGACCTGCTACTCGCGCCTGTCAGAACAGCAATCTCCGCCCGTTCAAGCTCCCCGCGATAGAGCAACGAAGACAAGACCAGGTCAGATTTTGGCGGCAGCCTCCCCGCGCGCACCTCTTCCTGCGCCCAGATCAAAACGCGATTGCGGAGCGTAGACGGCTCAATCAGCCTACTCATCAGGTCAATCTCAGCGATGCAGGCGTTGAGGAAGAATTCCGCGAAATCTGCGAGAGCGTTTTCGCTGAGCGCGCCGCGTCCATCGTGACTATCACGGCGAGGTTCGTCGCAAGACTGTAGACGCTCCATGTACTCCGTCTTCCGACGAGCAAGGCCGCGGGACAACGACCACAGCCCGGCCATGCGGAGTGAGGAGTTCAGCGCGGCATGAGACACAAGTCTGGCCACACGGCCGTTTCCATCGAGAAAAGGATGAACCCACAACAGGCGGTGGTGTCCGTATGCGGCCGCAAGAATTCGGTCGATCCGCCCGGCGGAGCTATATCCCTGCTCCATGCGGGCGAGAAACCGCGGCACGGACCCGGGACTGATCGGAACGTGCCGTCCCACCTTGACGGACCGACTCCTCATACCGCCCGGCACGACTTCAATCGGCTTGCTGCCGCTGCGCGTTGCCACCACGCGGAGTTCCAGAGGTAGCCGTTCGTAAAACCTCCTGTGTACCTCGCAGATTACGTCGGCTGAGAACGGGGTACCGCTGATATCACCATCGTCAATCCATTCCTCAACCGCGATATGGGCGCGCGCCTCAAGCTGGAAAATGCGAATTTTCGCGTCTTTGCTGTAGTCGTCCTGTTTTGCCCGTTCGATGTCCAAGGGATCAATGACGTCGCCTTCGATGAGATTGCTGTAGTAGCAGTTCACGATTTTGCCGAGATCGGCAACGGCGATCGCAATCGCCGGGGGCAGAGACGACGTGAACGCGGCTGATTGCTCCGCAAGCGACAGCGCCAGGTCGTTTAACTTCGACCTAGACCGAGCGCCTTGTGCGACCATCAGGGGTTCCAAGAAACTGAGCCCCTCGCCGTCATCGTGCGATGCCATCAGGCTGCCTCCTGGCCGCTTTGCTGGCCGATTTCGAATTCTGTTTTTCCTAAGTATAACAGAAGCTACACGGGACATCGAGCGGCGTTCACGCCTCCATTTTGGCCGATTGCCTCGACAGCGTCAAAACCGCCAATACGCAGGCTTAGCGCAGCAGCGAAAATTTCCCTCATCGCGCCGTGAAATTGAGCTCATGCTCACAACCTGTCTTCCCGCCTATATTGCAGCACTTGTCTAGGTCCTAGCTTAGGAGTGCTCGTGAAACCGTATGTAATTTGCCACATGATGGCCCCGCTCGATGGTCGTCTGATCGTTTCCGACTGGGCACAGGCCACTGGCCATTCGCTCGACGAGTTGGTGGAAGTGTACGACGCGGCCCATGACGGCATCGGTGCAGACGCGTGGCTGTCCGGAAGGAAGACCGGCGAAGAGTTTGCCTCCGATCATTTCGAGTCCGCGGCCCAGGCGTCCGCGGCATCGGATCGGCCAGTGCACGTCGCCGATCCTTCGGCCACGAGCTTCGCTGTAATCATCGACAAGAGCGGCCAGCTCAAGTGGGCCGCTGGAGACATCGATGGCGCGCACCTTATCGTCGTACTTGGGTCGCAGGTGTCGGACGACCACCTATCGCGCCTGGCAGGCACTGGCGTCTCGTACATCGTTTCCGCCGAGCCCAAGATCGACCTGTCCGAAACGATGGAAACCTTGGCCGCACGCTTCGGGATCAAGCGGCTGATGCTCGAGGGCGGCGCTAACACGAACGGCGAGTTCCTCAAGGAAGGATTGGTCGACGAGATCAGCCTTGTCCTGTTCCCCGGCATTGGCGGCAAGAGCGGGACCCCCGCAATCTTCGAGGGAGGTGACGAAGGCTTGGCCGACGTTAGCGCGCTCGAACTGATCTCCGCAGACAAAGCCGGGCTCGGCAGCCTGCATATCCGTTACAAAGTCCTCAAATAAAGCAATGAGATTGGGAGTTTCAATATGAAGATCATGGTAACTGGCAGCACGGGAAAAGTCGGTCGAGCCACAATCGATAGGCTGCTCGAAGAAGGCCACCAGGTTTTCGCCGTCGACGCCGTTGCGCCGGCCAAACCGAAATGCAAATTCACAAAGATTGACATGACCGACTTCGGTCAGGTCCTTGAATCCGTGATGGGCATCGACTCCGCCCATTCCGGCCTGGATGCCATCGTTCATCTCGCGGCTATCCCGGGTGCAAGCCACGCTCCAAACGCCACGATTTACCACACGAACACCTCAATCAGCTTCAACGTCTTCCAGGCAGCACGCGCGGCTGGCATCAAGAATGTCGTATTCGCCAGCAGCGAAACCCTGCTGGGCGTGCCATTCGAGACGCCTCCGCCGTATTTTCCGGTGGACGAAGAAGTCCCCAATCGCCCGGAAACAGCCTATTCGCTGTCGAAGCACGTCGAGGAAACGATCGCCAAGGAGTTCGCGCGCTGGGTTCCCGATATGAAGCTGATCGGCCTGCGCTTTTCGTGGGTCAAGGAGCCGGCGGAATACGCCAACTTCCATAAGGTCGACGAGAATCCCGATAGCCAGAAGTGGAACTTCTGGTCCTACGTCGACAGCCGCGACTGCGCACAGGCGATCTCGCTGGCACTGAATTCGAACCTGGTCGGTTTCCACAAATTCGTCGTGGCCGCCGACGACACGGCGATGACGAAAACGAACGCGGAGTTGATCGCTCAATACTATCCCGATGTGCCGCTCAAGGCCGACGTGGGTAAACACGACAGCCTGTTGTCCTCGCAGAAGGTTAAGGACGTCCTTGGCTTCAAGCCGGAATACCGCTGGCGGGATCAGGCGTAGTCATCGAGTAGAGCACTGGATACGTCGCTGATTTTTCTCCTGATCAGCCGCGGTTGGCAGGCGGACTACCCTCCCAGGTCCGGCTGCCATTTCTCTTTTTGAAAGCACAATTACTATGTCCCAATACAATGTCCTGACGCTGAACGATGGGCATACCATTCCCCAGATCGGCCTGGGCGTCTGGCAGGTCGCCTCCGATATCGCATCCGAATCCGTTCAGGCCGCCGTGGAAGCCGGATATCGTCACGTCGACACCGCCTCGATCTATGGCAACGAGGATGGCGTCGGGGACGGCATTCGGGCTTCCGGGATCGCCAGGAATGAGTTGTTTGTGACGACGAAGCTCTGGAACGACGCCCATGGCTACGACGCCACGTTGAAGGCATTCGACGTCAGTATGGGCAAGCTCGGCCTGGACCACATCGACCTCTACCTGATCCATTGGCCGCTCCCGAACCGCGATCTCTATGTCGACAGCTGGAAGGCCATGATCGAGCTGCGAGCCGGCGGTCGCATCCGCTCCATCGGCGTCTCGAATTTCGAACCGGAGCATCTGGACCGCATGATCGACGCCACCGGCGTGACGCCCGCGATCAATCAGATCGAGCTGCATCCGCGGTTCCAACGTCGGGAATTACGCGATTACAACCGCAGTCGCGGTATCCAGACGCAAGCCTGGAGCCCACTTGGTCAAGGCAAGCTTTTGGCCGACCCGGCGATCGAGGCCATCGCGCACAAGCACGGCAAGACGACCGCGCAAATCATTCTGCGATGGCACATCGAAAACGAGCTGGTAGTCATTCCGAAGTCCATCCGTCCGAGCCGGATGATCGAGAATTTTGCCATCTTCGATTTCGCCCTTGATGACGACGATATGGCAAAGATCGGAGAACTCGACGCGGCTGACGGCCGGATCGGGCGCGACCCCGCGAAGGTCCACAGCTGAGGCGGTCACCCGGCGGTGGTGGTCTCTGCCGCGTCTCCACCCTCGGGCTCGTCAGCCACACCAGCAGGATTCCATTTTCGACCGAAGCTGGCTTCCTTGAGTTCGTTGAGGAAGGCCGCGTGGGGCTGTTTGAGGTCGACTTTGTGAAGAACCAGATGGGCTAGATTCCAGACAATGTGATGGACGCTGTTCGCCTCGATTTCAGCGACGCTGCGATACCCGTTATGGATAATCTTGGAGCGCGTCCCGTAGAACTTCTTGATGGCCTTGTAGAACGCAAGCCTGGACAATGGGTCCGCTGTCCAAATTACGCTCGCACTGCGAGCAATTGTTTCAGTGATTGGAACATCCCGATCGGTTCCAGACAGCAACGCTTCGATAGCGGTGAAAAACAACAATATCCGCTCGGCCGGCTCCGCGACCTGTCGTGCGCGGGACATCCACCCGAGCACCTGCTGCATCCGTTCACCAACCGAGCCGATGGAAGGATCGAACACTAGCGTTGCCGCCAGGCAAACATCAGGATCGTCAAACTTGTCCGCCATGGTCCGGCCAATCTCGTACCAGGTTGCGGCTGTCCCACCGCCGAAACGAAGTTCCTCGCCCGCGCTGATGATCAACCCAGCCCTGGTCCACTGATAAGGCCTGATGGGATGCGGCTCGATGTCCGGCAATCCAGGAAATAGGCCGGGAAAATCCTTGTATTGCAATCTGGCGAACGAGACCGCCACGTCGACCAACCAGAGCGCTTCCGTCTCGATTTTCTTGGGCATGCCCTGAAGCGTCACGTCCCAGCACACGCCGGGAAGATGAATTTCAGCATCCATTTCACCGTCGGTGTCAACCATTGTCATGGCATTGCCTTCGTTGGCCGACGCGACGATTCTCACACGTCGGTGCGCCCTCTCTATCTCGGCACTCAATGTGGCGCGCGCAACAACACGGACCGGTCCAATCCGAACTTCCGTTACGCCGTCTGTGAACCGGAAGAGCTGGTTCGGCCGGATCACCCGATGTGATTTCGTGGCAGCCCGCGAGATGGTCTCCACAAGCTCCACGGCAACGCTCTTGGCTGGCTCCTCCGAACTTGAGGCGAAGAGGACGGAGCGGGCCGCTTCTTCGACGGACTTGTTGTGAACGCGACTGGCACCAAACGAACTTGTTGCGAGGTTCGCGAGCTTGCGCCCAGCCGCTGCTAGCTCGTCGGTGAATTCGAGCGTTCCATGGGTGCCGGTGGTGTAACCGTTGCTGCGGCCACGTAACACTTGGCGATAATCGTCGTCATTTTTGACGAGTGCCGCCCGAAAGGCATCGACATATGCCTCGGCTAGTTGGATGAGCTGCGACTTGTTCTTCATTTTCCTCGCCGGACAGTGGGGCCCATTTGATGGTCGTGAACGAGCCTCTCGTTGAATGACGTCGACCATAATTCAGCGGGGAAGAGATACGACGAAATCCCAAATTTTCGCATCCAGATAGTCAGTTGGCCCATTCTCCTCGGTCGTCAAATTGATGAGGTTGATCATGTCCTCGTTTGACAACAAGAGGACGAGTTTCCCGGACTCTCGCATTGCGCCCTGAGCGGCTCGCTTGCAACCCTCGTTAGGACCTAAACGGGAGACTAGGAAGCAAACCGTCCTCAGCGCCGTGCTGAAGAGATATCGTTCGGTGGAGTAGACTTGGTCCGCTGTAATTTTCTTGTCGTAATTTTTGCACTCGAAGAGGATCGCTCTTGTTCGAAAGTCCGATCTCAGGGAATCCCAAAACGAATTTCCTGACCGTATACGACAAATGAAATCATATCGATTTCCGCCGTCGGTTGTCTCCATCTGTCTCCGGAAGTCATAGAGGTAGGGATCGAAAACGAAAAGAAACACCTGCTGGCAGAGGTTCTCGTACTCAGTCGGCGAAAGGAGGTTTTCCTCGATGTGCGCCTCTAACCTCGAAATAAGGTCAGCGCCCGCTTTCTCCACGGTCTTTGTAACAACAACCGGAGATGAAGGTTCCTCACCTAGCAGTTTCGCAAGGCGGCCACTCAAATCGGGGAATAGCTGAGCTTTTTCCTTCAGCGTTTTTAGGTCCCAGACGCGAAGATTGTAGTCGGTCGCTAATGCTCTCGCATTCAGAGTGAGGGTTGGGATAGCTATCAACATTGGATTGACGACGTCTCCGTCGAACGTAACCGAATGCAAACGCCTCGCGGCGTCGGCGACCCGATGGCTGACCACCGCATTCTTTGCGATGAGTAATTCCACGGGAGAAGAAACGCCGTCAGGCGACGTGACTACCATGTCCACGATCAGGCCTTTAAAGCGAACATGATGTACGACTGTGTAGTTCATCCTCTCGAAGAGCGCGCCAATAAATTTTTCCATCTCCAAGGGGGATGAGAGGTTCACCAAAATCTCCTGCCGCATGAATCGGTTTGCGTCCGATAATAAGGCAGCTTTAGGCTGCAAACCTCAGAACAACAACCTCAAACGAACATCAAAGTGATCGGCCCTTAGTGAGAAACAGACCTCACCAAGCCGATGAACCGAATTCACTTTTCCTACCTTTCCTGCCCTCTTAGCATTCCCCCTCCAAACGGAGGAACTGGATATGACCGAGCAGACGTACCTGACGCTGAACGACGGCAACAAAATCCCTCAGTTCGGCCTTTGGGTCTGGCAAGTCGAGAGTGACGCGGCGACCTACTCAGTGGAGGACGGCCCTCAAGGCAGGATACCGACACATCGACACCGCGGCAGCCTACAAGAACGAAGAGGGCGTCGGCGCGGGTATCCGCGCGGCGGAAGTCGCTCGACCCGACCTCTACGTGACGACAAAGCTCTGGAACGAGCAGCAGGGCTATGGCGAAACGCTCACTGCCTTGGACGAAGCTTGGATCGCTTGCAGCTCGAATACGTGGACCTGTTCCTGATCCACTGGCCGTCGCCGCATCGTGGGCTCTATGTCGACAGCTGGCGCGCGCTGGTCGAACTGCAGAAGAACGGTAAGGCTCGGTCAATAGGCGTCTCGAACTTCGAACCCGAACACCTCGCGAGGATTATCGACGCGACGGGCGTAACGCCGGCCATCAACCAGATCGAGCTCCACCCCCGGTTCCAGCAACGGAGGCTCCGAGACTACAATCGCGATCTCGGAATCCTCACGCAGTCCTGGAGCCCGCTTGGCCAAGGCCAGTTGCTGACCGATGCGACCATCGAAACGATCGCCCAGAAACACGGTAAGACCGCTGCGCAGGTCATCATCCGGTGGCACGTCGAAAACGGTTTGGTCGTTATCCCGAAATCCGTCAATGCGAACCGCATCGCCGAAAACTTCGACGTCTTTGACTTTGCCCTCGATGCGGAGGACATGTCTCGTTTGGAGAAGCTGGATTCGACGGAAGGCCGCATTGGTCCGAACCCGTTGACCGCGACCTTCTAACCGTCGACGCCGCAGGGAGGGTGAGCATGGGGAAGAGTGTATGCACAGGCGACGGCGCGGGCTCGGTCCCTATCCCCGCGCCGGACAACGCCCGGACGGACACGGACTTCAACGCCGAGCTTCATGCGAGACCGTCGATCTATTTCGAAGGTCCTGCATTCGTGGAGCACGCCGCGTTCATGCCGCTTGAAGGGCACGGCCGAACCATCGACGGTTTCCATGACAGCGTCTGGGCGGACGGGGACGTTTCCGTTCGTATTGAACGCCATACCGAGTTCGTCACGGTGACAAGGCTCAGGAAGCTCGAGAGCGAACCCAGCACCTGGCCAACTTCTGATCTCGCAGAGGATGACCTCGCGCGCCTTGCGGGATTGGAGACTGCCCAACTCGTCTGCCGGATCGGGCTGGTGGTGGCCTCGGAGGCTCCGGTCGAACTAGGGCCCCGTCTAGCTGCGTACGGTTTTGGTGACACAGCAGCGTCATCTATCGGTGGCGGTTCAGCTCAGGTCTGCTCGGACTTCCGTGTGAGAGCCGATCTGTCGAGCCGCATCCTGCTCTTCAACATGGACCTCAACGCACACAGGCTGGGCCGCATGGTCCGCCGATTGCTGGAAATAGAGACCTACAGGGCGATGGCCCTTCTTGGGCTGCCCGAAGCACGCAGGCTCGCCCCGATGCTTGCAGGCTTCGACGGAAAGCTCGTCCGCCTGACGAACCGGAACCTCGCGACGCCTGTGACCGAACACAAGCAGCTCCTGGACGAGATCACGGCCCTGTCGTCGGAGATCATCTCGGCCACTGCGGAGACGAGAAACCGTTTTGGCGCGACGTCGGCATACTCCAAGATTGTCGAAGAGCGTATCGCGCTATTGAGGGAAACCCATGTCCCAGGGTTTCAGCGATTTGGCACCTTCGTCGTCCGCCGTTTTCGCCCGGCGGTCCGGACATGTGAGGCGACTGCGTTGCGCCTGGAGCAGTTGTCCAGCGCGACGGTGCATCTGATCGATCTGCTGCAGACCCGGATTCAGGTCGAGATCGAATATCAAAACGCGATCCAGATACAGGCGATGGCGGACCGGGCCGCGACGCAGGTCAAAATCCAGCGGGCGGTAGAAGGTTTCTCGATTATCGCAATCAGCTACTATCTGCTCGGGATGCTCAAGGTCACGTTTGAAACGCTCGATCACGCGGGCGTTCACGTGAGCCCTCTGGTCATGCTGGTGTCGATCCCGATAGTCATCGGAACCGTCTGCATGACCGTGCTGCGGGTCAAACACGCGTTGAAAAGCGAAGCGTGAGGGGCGCTGTTTGGCCGGCCTACTCGAAGGCCCCTTCGAAGCGCGACTTAGAGCGCTCGAGATGGTGTCGCATTGCTTCTTCTGCCGCTGCGGCGTTTCCGTTCTCGACCGCTATCATCAGCTGCTCATGTTCCTTGTTCGCGTCCGTGGTCGCCCGAGCGTGGAAATGCAGTCGAAAGAGGTGCACATGGATATGAAAGCGGTTGAGAGTGTCGAAGACCAGTTCGTTACCGCAGCGCTTGGCCATGAAGCCGTGGAAAGCAGCGTCGCGCTTTGCGAACTCGCCATAGGCCGACCGCGACTGCCCCGCGTCGATTCCCTTCATCTCGTTGTCAAGGGAACGAAGCTCCTTCAGCTCGGCCTTGCTCCGACGCTCGGCAAATCGGCCAGCGGCAAAAACCTCGAGCATCATACGCATTTCGTAAATTTCGTTCAGTCTGGCTCGGTCGAGTTGATCCGCGGCACGAAAGCCGAGCAAGTGCTGCTTTACGACCAAGCCCTGTGCTTCAAGGCGAGAAAGGGCCTCGCGGATTGGCGTTTGCGATACGCCAAGCGATCTTACCAACTGGTCTACCGAGATGCGAGAACCCGGCTCAATCTTGAGGGACATAAGCTGCCCGTATAGCGCTTCGTACACCTCGTTCGCCAAGCTAATCGGCCGCCGGAGCATTTCCCCCGCTGTGTCATCTGGTCGTCTCATTAGCAGCCCTCGCCCGCATTTTAGCACTTGACGATCGACTTCTATCAACTATTCTCCAAAACATCAATCAAATATCCTATAGGATTTGATATCGTGATTAGGGTTGAAGCATCCAAGCTCCGGACACTCGCTGAGAAGGCGCTGCGTGATAGCGGCGTCCCCGAGAATCACGCTGCTTTGCAGACTGATCTGCTGATGGAGGCCGAGTTGAGGGGCGTCCCTTCTCACGGGTTGCTCCGGCTCTCACGCATCATCGCTCGCATTGGCAGCGGCGTTACGGACCCCCGTGCAACGGGTGATTGGAAGTGGACTTCGAACGCATTCCTCGAAGTCGATGGCAAACGCGGACTCGGTCCCGTTGTCGCCAACCTCGCAATAGACGCTATCGTCGACCGATCACTCGAGACGGGGATTGCGGCAGCCGCGATCACGAACTCCAACCACATCGGCATGCTTGCCTGGTATGCGGAAAAGGTCGCCCTCAAGGGCCACTCCATCATAGTCCTATCGACGAGCGAGGCTCTCGTTCACCCATGGGGTGCCCGCAAGGCGATGATCGGTACGAACCCGATCGCCATCGGGGTACCTGGCGGCGATCAGCCATTTGTAATGGATACTGCGACCAGTGTTGTCTCCATGGGCGAAGTCCATGATTATGCCCACCGCAAGCAGGCTATCCCGGCGCATTGGGCCTTGGATGAAAACGGCAATCCAACGACGGACGCTGAAGCTGCCAAGAAGGGAGCGATCGCTCCGTTTGGCCAGGCAAAGGGCTACGCTCTCGGCCTTGCCTTCGAGCTCCTCGTCAGTGGTTTGGCCGCCGCCGCGATCGGTCGCGACGTCGGCGGCACGCTCGACGATACCAGTGTGTGCAACAAGGGCGACCTGGTCATTGTGATGCCAGGGCCGCGCCGCGATCTCTCGGAATATCTGTCTGCCATCCGCGCCATGGAGCCTGCAGAAGGCTTCTCGGAAGTCCTGATCCCGGGCGAGCGTGGGCGCGCGTGCAAGGAGCAGCGCCTGAGCGAAGGCGTTCCGGTGGCGGACGAAGTCTATGAAAACCTTTTGAAACTGGCGGGCCAAGCGGCCGCTGCATGACCACAATGAGTGGAGGACTGACTGTGTCTGCATTCGGTGCAATTCGCACACCTCGCAATATCGTTTTCGGAGCCGGACAACGAAGCTCGCTTCCGAACTATGCAAAACACGCTGGCAAACGCGCGCTCATCGTCACTGACGAGCGTCTGGCAGCGGATCGCGTATTCCTCGAGATGGTCGACGGCGTCCGCGCCGCGGGCGTTGAGGTCAAGGTCTTCTCCGGCGTCATCGCCGAACTTCCAGTCGAATGCATCGCAGCCGGCGTGAATGTCGGCAAGGCTTTCGGAGCCGATTCGGTGATCGGCATCGGCGGCGGCAGCTGCATCGACGCCGCCAAGGTCATCGCACTTCTCCTCGCCCACGGCGGCAAGGCGTCCGATTACTACGGCGAGTTCAAGGTTCCCGGTCCGACTCTTCCCCTGATCTCCATTCCGACGACCTCTGGCACCGGATCGGAAGTTACGCCCGTGGCCGTCCTGACCGACCCGGATCGCGCCGTGAAGATCGGTATCGCCAGCCCGCACCTGATTTCCGAGACCGCGATCTGCGACCCAGAACTCACTTACTCCTGCCCGCCATCGTTGACCGCGGTTTCAGGTGCGGATGCCCTCACCCACGCGATCGAAGCCTTCACCACCGCGCGGCGCGAGGCAGGTCCAACGCTCGTGCATGATCACGTATTCCTCGGGAAGAATGCCTTCAGCGACCACTACGCGCTGCTCGCGATCAAGCACATTGGCGCGAGCCTCCATGCCGCGTACACGAACGGCAGCGACTACGCCGCCCGCGAGAGCCTCATGTTCGGAGCGATGACCGCAGGGTTGGCGTTCGGCACCGCCGGAACCGCCGCGGCCCACGCCGTCCAATATCCGGTCGGAGCGATGACCCACACGCCTCACGGCACCGGGGTCGCGCTCATGATGCCTTACGTCATGCAGCTCAACCGCGATTGGTGCGCGCCTGAGATCGTAGAAATCGGAAACGCGCTCGGCGTGACGAACCTCGGTGGATCGACCGCAGACGCAGCCGATGCGACCATCGACGCGATCGCCGATCTTTTCGCGTCCGTCGGAATTCCCGCGACGCTCGCCGATCTTGGCATCGTCAGGGACGAACTCTCGACCGTGGTCGAACAGGCTCTGGGCAGTGTCCGCCTCGTCAAGAACAACCCCCGCCCCCTCGATGTGCCCACGATGAATCTGCTCGTAGACGCATCATTTACAGGCGACCGATCTGCGCTTTCCGCGCCCAAGAACGAACGAAAGGCCAGCTGAGATGAACGTTGCCGCAAAAATTCCGTCGAACCTTGGCTTCGACGTCAACAACATCCCCACGGGCCTTTTCATTGGCGGTCAGTGGCAGTCCGGCCAGGAAGGGAAGACAATCAATGTCATCGACCCGTCGACAGGTCAGGCGATCGTAGCGGTCGCCGATGCGACGGTCGAGGACGCGATGCGCGCCGTTGCGGCCGCACATGAAGCTGGCAAAGGCTGGGCCGCCACGGCACCCCGCAAGCGCTCGGAAATCCTGCGTCGTTGCTTCGAGCTTATGATCGAACGCAAGGACATGCTGGCGGAGCTTATCAGCCTCGAAAACGGAAAGACGCTGTCCGACGCCCAGGGCGAAGTCGCCTACGCCGCCGAGTTCTTTCGTTGGTTCTCTGAAGAGGCCGTCCGCCTTAACGGTGAAATCTCGACAGCTCCGAACGGCGCGAACAAGATCATCGTCGAGCATCAGCCAATCGGCGTGGCCGTCCTCGTGACGCCCTGGAACTTTCCTGCCGCCATGGCGACGCGCAAGATCGGCCCTGCACTGGCCGCCGGCTGCACCTGCGTCCTCAAGCCCGCGACGGAAACGCCCCTCACCGCTCTCGTGCTCGCCGCCCTCTACAAGGAAGCGGGAGTTCCTGACGGCGTCGTAAACGTCATCACCACTTCCAAGTCCGGCGCGGCTGTCAGCGCGATGCTGAACGATCCGCGCGTTCGCAAGCTCTCCTTCACGGGCTCGACCGAAGTCGGCCGTGTACTTCTCCAGGAAGCGGCGAAGACCGTGGTTTCCTGCTCGATGGAACTCGGCGGCAACGCGCCGTTCATCGTCTTCGACGACGCCGACGTCGATGCCGCCATCGAAGGCGCGATGATCGCCAAGATGCGCAATGGCGGCGAGGCATGCACCGCTGCCAACCGCTTCTATGTCCAGACGGGTGTCGCCGAGGAGTTCTCGCGGAAGCTCGCCGAGCGCATGGGCTCCATGAACGTCGCCGCAGGCTATGATCGCTCCGCCCAGTGCGGCCCGCTCATCAACGCCAAGGCCGTCAGCCGCATTGCCGCCCTCGTGGACGACGCGACGGCACGCGGTGCCAAGGTTCTGGCAGGCGGCGGCCCGATCGAGCGCAACGGATACTTCTTCGCACCGACGGTCCTGTCCGACGTCTCGCCGCAATCCGAGATCGCCGCCGAGGAAATCTTCGGACCGATCGCCGCGATCACGACCTTCACCAACGAAGACGAGGTTGTCGAGCTCGCGAACGGCACGGAATACGGCCTGATCTCATACGTCTACACGACGGACCTCGCCAGGGGCCTGCGCGTGTCCGAGCGCATGGACAGCGGGATGGTCGGCCTGAACCGAGGCCTGGTCTCCGATCCGGCGGCACCATTCGGCGGCACCAAACAGAGCGGTCTCGGCCGTGAAGGCGCACATCACGGCATCCTTGAGTTCTGCGAGACGAAGTACATCGCGGTGTCCTGGTAAGCGGTAATTTTGGGAGGAAACACCGTGAAAATTTCAAAGATAGACGTTTTCCAGCTTTCCCTCGGCGACGGCAGCGCCCGGATGTCCAAGGGAGCCTTCGTCCGGGTCGAAACCGAGGACGGCCTGTTCGGACTGGGTGAAGCTTCACCGATGGAGGGAGGCTATGCCTCGCTCGTGGTCATCGCGCGTAACATGGCACCCTTCCTGGTCGGCAAGGATGCGCTCGACCACGCGGTCCTTTTGGACACGCTCTTCCACAAGTGCATCAAGCTCGGCCCCGAGGGTATCGTAACCGCCGCCCTCGCCGCCCTGGACATCGCAATGTGGGACCTCAAGGGCAAGCTTCTGAACCAGCCTGTCTACAAGCTGCTCGGCGGCGCGTGGAACAAGAGCCTGCCTTGCTACAGCTCGATCGGCGGCAATGCCGCTCGCACTGTCGACGAGGTCGTCCGCATCGTCGAGAAGCGGGTCGAGATCGAAAAGCCGGCGGCCGTCAAAATCCGCTTGGACGGCGACCGAACGAAACAGGACGTCGATATCAAGGGCGACATCGCGAAAGCCAAAGCTGTCCGGAAGCTGCTCGGCGATGACTTCGTGCTCGGGTTCGACGCCAACAACGGCTATTCCATCGGTGGCGCGATGCGTGTCGGCCGCGCCTTGGAGGACCTCGGCTATACCTGGTTCGAGGAGCCCGTCCAGCACTACAACGTCAGGGCTATGGGCGAAGTCGCCCAGCGTCTGGACATCACCGTCTCCGCGGGCGAGCAGACCTACACGCTCCAGGCTCTTCGTGACCTGATCGACGCCGGGGTGCGAATGATCCAGCCGGACATCATCAAGATGGGCGGCATCACCGGGATCATGCAGTGCGCGGCGATCGCCCGCGCCCACGGTGTCGAACTCGTTCCACACCAGACCCAGCCCTCCGTGGCGCACCTTGCCAACATCCACGTCCTCAGCACGCTGATGCATCTCGCAAAGCCCGTCGAGCTCGCCGACAGCTGGGAACGTGCCGAACCCGTCTTCGTCAATCCGTCCAAGCCTGTCGACGGTCACTTCACGGTGCCCGATCTGCCCGGCCTCGGCGTGCAGTTCAATGAGAATGAAATGGAAGCGCGGCGCATTCCGATCACCGCATAACCAACATCTGGGAGGATGAAGCATGACCATTACTCGTAGACAGTTCCTGGCCACGACGGCCGCGGGTTCGGCGCTGGCAGCGATGTCGGGTGCCGGGTTCAATGTGCTGGCGCAACAGGCAAGCGACACAATCACCGTCGCCTTCGCGGCCCGCTCGCCGGTCGCCCTGAACCCGCAGTTCCCAGCCACGCTTGGAGCGGACAACTGGGTCAGCGCCCAGATTTACGACACGCTCGTAAAGACGCCGGACGGTCGCTGGGCAACCAAACCGGAGGAATTCCTGCCAGGTCTGGCCGAAAGCTGGGAGGCTTCGGAAGATCAGAAGACCTGGACGTACAAGCTGAGGTCCGCGAAGTTCCACAAGGATTACGGCGAAGTGACCGCTGATGACGTCGTCTTCACGATCGGCCGTCATCTCGATCCCAAGATCAACACGCAGTTCAAGCCGTATTACAAGAACGTCGCCGCGGTAGAAGCGCCCGATCCCAAGACAGTCGTTTTCAAGCTCAAGCAGCCCGATCCGTTGCTGAACGCGTCGGTGGTCTCGCTCCTCGCCTCTGCGGTTCTCTGCAAGAAGGCCTTCGAGGAAAAGGGTGACAAAGCCTTCAATCTCGACCCAATCGGTTCAGGCCCGTACCAGGTCGACAAGATCGATGGCGAAGGGACAGTCATCCTCAAAGCAGTTCCTGACTATTTCGGCGGCCCCGCTGTTACACCGAACGTTCACGTGCGCTACATCGCCGACACGACCGCGCGCACGCTCGCGTTCGCGTCCGGCGACGTCGACATGATCGAAGGCGTCAGAACCCCCGGCTGGATCGACTCCATGAAGCAGCAGTCGGAAGCGACGATCTTCGACGCGACGGCTCCTGGCAGTCTCAACACCCTGAGCATCAACCTCGCCAAGGGGCCTCTCGCCGACATCCGCGTCCGCCAAGCGATACGTTACGCTATGGACACTGACGCGATTGCTTCCGCGTTCGGGGGCATCGCCGCTCCGATGGTTGGCATTGTGGCACAGCAGTTCCCCGGCTCGCTCTCGCAGGATCAGCTGCCGGAGGACATCCGCTACACTTACAATCCCGATAAGGCAAAGGAGCTCCTAACGGCGGCCGGCCATCCGGACGGCCTTACGATCCCGTGCTTCATCAGCCAGCGCGAAGACTATGCGGCCATCATGCTGATGATCCAGGAACAGCTTCGCGCGGTGAACATCAACCTCGACATGAAGTTGATCGACCACGCGACGTTCCATGCGGACAGCCGCAAGGACACCAACACGCTCATCCTGCAATCGACCAGTTATCCTCCGGTCGCCACGCTCCCGATTTCCAACCTGTTGGCCAAGTCCGGCGACGTGAAGCCCGACGGCAGCGGCGGCACCAACTTCAGTCACTACGGAGTGACAGTCCCAGGCATCGACGACCTTCTCGACAAGGCGCTTGGCACCGCCGACTTCAACGAGCGCATGAAGGTCATCCAGGAGATGGAGAAGCAGACCCTCAAGGACCTGCCGATCATCGGCGTGATCGCACTGTCCTACGTGGTCGCGAGAAACCCGCGCCTCGATCTCGGCTACAAGGTCGTGTCCGGTCCAGCTTACTGGCCGCTGCGCCTGGCGAAACGTACCGCTGCATAAGGAGGGTACGATGGGTATCGTATTCAGCAAACTACTGGACGCCATCCCGACCCTCTGGTTGGTGATGACCTTGGTCTTCGTCGCCCTGCGCATCTTGCCGGGCGACCCGGCCCTCGTCGCTCTTGGCGATTTCGCAACCCCTGAACAGCTCAAGGTGTTCAGGGAGCAGGCCGGGTTGGACATGCCACTCTGGCATCAGTATCTCGACTTCCTTTGGAATGTGGTGACCTTCAACTTCGGGGCGTCGTTCATCACCAGAGAAAGCGTTGCAGCCACGATCGCCCACGTACTGCCCTACACCATCGCTCTCGCCATTGCGGCGACACTGATTGGCGTCGTCGTTGGAATTCCTTTCGGGGTTCTGGCGGCGGTTCGGAAGAACAAGCTGCCCGACCAGGGAATGCGCGTTTTCTCGTTGATCGGTTACGCCATTCCAGATTTCTATCTTGGCGCGGTTCTTCTCTTGGTGTTCGCCTTGCACCTCAAGCTGTTCCCGATCAACGGCGGAGGTGTCGGCTTCGCCGACCAGCTCTACCATCTCGCCCTGCCCGCCATTACCCTGGCGGTCCTCAAGATCGCCTTCCTCGGTCGACTGACCAGAACATCCCTGCTCGAGGTTTTGTCCAAGGACTACGTCAGGACGGCCAAGGCCAAGGGCGCGCCGCCGAGCAAGGTCATCTACAAGCACGCTCTGCGCAATGCGTTGCTTCCGATCGTCACTGGCCTTGGGCTGAGCTTGCTGGCCACACTCTCCGGCGCGGTCGCCGTCGAACTCGTCTTCAACCGCCCCGGTTTGGGCTCCACCCTCATCAAAGCCATCGCCGAACGCGACTACACGCTCATTCAGGGGGCCGTGGTCGTGTTTGCCCTGATGGTCGTTGCCGTCAATCTTCTCGTCGATGTCCTCTATTCGGTCATCGACCCGCGGATCGGGAGATAAGCCATGACAGCAGTCGATCTGTCCCATCACGTCAATGTCGTACCCGTAAAGCGTGGCGTCCTGCGCCGCGTGCTCTTCGGCAAGGTCTCGACCTCTATCGCCACGCTCGTCATCGCCGCGTTCTTTATCGTCGCACTGTTCGCACCGTGGATCGCCCCGTACGACCCACTCAAGCAGAGCTTCCTGGCGATCAACAAATACCCCTCGGCACAGCACTGGCTCGGCACCGACCAATTCGGCCGCGATGTTCTCTCGCGACTGATCTACGGTTCCAGGACATCGCTTCTGTTCGGGTTGATCGCCCCGGCATGTGCAGCCGTCATCGGCACGACGCTTGGCATCCTTGCCGGCTATTTCGGCGGCATCGTAGATCGTGTCGTCTCCAAGATGATCGACCTGCTGATGGCCTTTCCCGAATTGCTGTTGGCGATCATCGTCTCGGCGGCGCTCGGCGGCGGTTTTTGGAACGTCGTCCTTGTCTTGACGATCGCTTTCGTCCCCGGCTTTGCCCGTGTCGCTCGTGCTTCGACCCTGGCGGTCCGTCAGGAACCATACATCGAGGCGTCCTTGGCCATCGGCGTCAGGACTCCCGTAATCATCCTGCGCCACGTGTTGCCTAACATCTCGGCATCGATTGTCCTCCTCTGGACTCTGTGGATCGCATCGGCCATCCGACTGGAAGCTGCGCTGAGCTTCCTCGGTATCGGCACGCAGCCCCCTAGCCCGAGCTGGGGGAACATCATCCGCGAGGGACTTGGAAACGTGCTGGGTTCTCCATGGCCAATCATCGGCGCGGGTTTCGCGATCACGGCAATCGTTATGTCGATCAACCTCATCGGCGACGCCGCCCGCGACATGCTCGATCCGAACTCCAGCGAAAGATAGCGAAGCGTGGGAGCCTCGGCGCTCCCACCGCGCTCTGCAATGGGTGTCACCGACAGGAGACGCCATGGAATAACGAAATCGCCCGATCGAGCAGACAGGAGGTCCGCTCGATCAGGACGGGAGGAAATGACAATGAAAATGACCGCCAAGCTTTCTGTAGTTGACGGCCTGACCGACATCAAATCGGCCGCCTTGTCCGTCCGCGATCTCCGAACCTCGTTCTGGCAAAATGGCCAGTGGACCGAGGTCGTCAAGGGCATCTCGTTCGACGTAGGCTCTTCCGAAACGCTCGCGCTGGTCGGAGAATCCGGCTCGGGCAAGAGCGTGACGGGCTATTCGATCATGCGTCTCCTGTCCGAGAACGCACGTATCGATGGCACTGTCGAGCTTGGCGGCCGCAACCTGCTTACGCTCCCTGAAGCGAAGATGCGATCCGTCCGCGGTAACGAGATTTCCATGATCTTCCAGGAGGCGATGACAAGCCTCAATCCGGTCTTCCCGATCGGCAAGCAGATCGCGGAAGCCATTGAGCTCCACAACACGGACATCTCCTCTGAGCAGATCAAGCGGGAAGCACTGCGCCTTATGGATCGTGTCCGCATCCCGTCGGCGTCCACGCGTTACGACGAATACCCGCACAATTTCTCCGGCGGCATGAGGCAGCGTGCGATGATCGCGATGGCGCTCGCATGTCGGCCCAAACTGTTGATCGCCGACGAGCCAACGACGGCGCTCGACGTCACCATCCAGGCGCAGATTCTAAACCTCATCAAGGAAATCCAGCTTGAAGAGCAGATGGCGGTCATCTTCATCACCCATGACATGGGCGTCGTCGCCGAGGTGGCTGACCGCATGGCGGTGATGCTCCGTGGCGATATCATCGAAACAGGAAGCACCACCTCGATCTTCAAGAACCCGCGCGAACCCTACACCCGGATGCTCCTCGACGCGGTCCCGCGCCTTGGATCGATGACAGGGAAATCCCTTCCGGTGAAGTTCGAGCTCATCGATCCCGCAAGCGGCGAACGAGGAGCGGCAGACACTCCTGTGGATACCGTCAAGCGATCCGAGCCTCCCGTCCTCTCCGTCAAGAACCTCAGCGTTCGCTTCGACATCAGGACAGGACTGCTACGGCGCGTGGCAAGCCGTATTCACGCCGTCGAAGACGTTTCCTTCGATCTCTCACAGGGCGAGACACTATCGATCGTCGGCGAGTCCGGCTGTGGCAAGTCGACTACGGGGCGCGGTCTCATGCGGTTGATCACGCCGACCGCCGGCAGCGTCAAGCTTGCGGGCCGTGAACTGATGTCGATGTCGCACGGCGAACTTCGCGATGCTCGCCGTGATATCCAGATGATCTTCCAAGACCCGTTCGCGTCCCTCAGCCCCCGTCGAACCGTGGGCGATGCTATCGCGGAGCCTTTCCTTACCCACAAGCTCGGAAACGCCGCGGCGGCCAAGAAACTTGTAGCCGACTTGCTGACCCGCGTTGGCCTCGATCCTGCCATGGCAAGTCGCCTGCCCCATCAGTTCTCAGGCGGCCAGCGCCAGCGCATCTGTATTGCCCGAGCCCTGTCCCTTTCCCCAAAGGTTATCGTGGCCGACGAGTCCGTTTCGGCACTCGACGTCTCGGTTAAAGCCCAGGTCATCAACCTGCTGCTCGATCTCCAGCGCGATCTCGGAATTTCGCTTGTCTTCATCTCCCACGACATGGCCGTCGTCGAACGCGTCAGCCATCGTGTGGCGGTCATGTACCTTGGCGAGATCGTGGAGATCGGGCCGCGGGAAGCGATCTTCGCGAACCCGAGCCATCCATATACCAAGAAGCTGCTTTCTGCGGTGCCGCAGCCCGATCCTGAACGGCGGTCGATGCAACGGACACTCGATGTCAGCGAGCCCAAGAGCGCTTTGCGCGCCGTCGACTACGTCCGGGTATCGAAGCCCATGCGGGAGGTGTCGCCGGGACATCTGGTTCGGGAAAGCTAGGGCCGAAGCGTTCGCCCAACGGTCAGTTCCTTGTGCTGTCACGCGCTATCTTGACCGGCAACCCCAACGCCCCGCGCCCGAAAGGGTCCCTGCATTGCGGCGGTCCGCTTCACGATTGCACGCGTCTTTGGGCTGAGTGCCGCAGAACGGAGTTTCCGCACCGTTCGATCCGAATGACAGCAAATAGCAACCAAGGTCGGCTTGTTTTCCTGGCGTCGCAGGCTGCACCGCTTGGCTAGAGACGTACTTACATTCGAAATCGTTGTTCGTCTGCTTAGCGGCCGCAACACATGCGGCGTCACCGTCAAACGAGCAAAACGTTCCCTGGGATGTGTATCTAATGCGCCTGTCAGCTTAAAAAGCTGGTAGCACGACCGTGTTTTCTCGACAGTTTTTGGCGGCGCGGGCGGAGACGGAGGCGGAGGTGGCGGCGGAAAATCGGGGGCAGCCCAACCCAACTTCGTGTGCAATTCGCGTCGGAGCGCCTTAGTTTCCGCGGTTGCGGGAGTGGCGGGACCAAAGCTAACGCTGTTCCCCTTCACACATTTCGACCCATCGGCAAACACGTTCAGTGCCTCTTCGCAGTCATCCGCTGCCGCCTCATAACTTGTGGAGCAGTAACTCTTCCACGGCTCCGTATTCAGCCCTTTGCCGGGCCGTGGATCGAAGGTGAAGAGGTCGTAGCATGCATTTGTTTGCGCAGTAGCCTCACCGTGCGGAAAGCTAATCGTCCCGAGGAACGACGCGAGCACCGCCACCGCAATTCGAATGTCCATATGCCACCCCCGCCACCCAATTCTCAGCCAAATCATGGCACGGGTTGTTTAATGGAGAAACGCATCCAAAGGGTGTATTCGCATCCTTGACACCATCGCCCGGACTAGCGCGGAAGTGATGCCATTGGCTCGACGACATAAAGCTTCTCGAACTCCACGAGCACCATCTCAAGCGTCGCTTCGAACGCTCCCAGTTCGAAGGACATCGACTTGGGGCCCTCGTGGAGATAGCGCCAATCGACGAAGGCGTCCTTGTGTTGGTACAGGATGTCGCGAATCCCGTAGTCGACATGGATTCCGCTTGGGTAGTACGGAGCCACCGACTTTTTGAACTCGATGTCCAGCCTCTCCTGGCTTTCCGGCTTGAGCTTTCCGAACAGCTTCACCAGGTCATGTGAGATCGCGACTTTAGGATTGTCGTAATCGAAGACGAACCAAGCTTTCAATGCGAGCTCCATAGAAAGCGCGAGCAGCATGGGCTCGACGCCGACATGGTGGCCTTGGCGGAGGTCCGAATTCCCTTCGAGACCTTGGTCAGGGAATGTGCGTGTCTTGCTTAGGATCGCCCGCGCGGCATTGCCGATCTTGATGGCGGTTGTCAGTCTTGCGCTCATGTAAGTCCGTGTCGAATTTTGGTCGGTTGATTAAACAATATCGATTGCCCGTTCCAATCCAAGCATATCGCTGATGCGATGGGCCGGCTGATCAGATCGTGCTACATCGTGGACGATATTGCGCTGGAGGCAAACCGATGATTGACCGACGTTCCACATCTTCGACCACAGAAAACGAGGTGGACCAGGCAAACGAGCTTCGCGAGTTAATACAGCGTCGTGCGAACGGAACGACGGTTTCGGCAGACGAAATGGCGAGGCGTGTAGACGCCATGATCGATAGAAAGCGACGATCGCTCTGATCGGGCCAGCAAGCTGGTTCTCACCGAGACGACGTTCCGCCGAGACCGATCTGAATCTCAAACGCCTCGATGGGCCCCTCAGGGATTCCTAGATTCCCGGAATTCGAACCTAAGATAACTCCCGGATTCTTCGATCGAATCCGGATGGCAGTTCGGCCAACTTTACTAACTTTGAGACGATACTCCCTAAGATTCCGACAGAAATTGATTCGAAATTCGAACTATCTCGTTCGGATCGCCGAACAGTATTCTTCGGCATCGCCGAACATACGCGACGGCCCTCGCATTACGCGGGTTCAATTAAAATGGCCCGAAAGTCATTGACGTTCGTGCCCGTCGCCCCCGTCACGAAGAGATCGCCGAGTGCGGCGAACGCCGAGTAGCTGTCGTTGTTGGCCAGAAGCGCTTGCCCGTCCAACCCCATCTCACGCAATCTCGCAGCGGTTCTCCCGTCAGCAAAAGCGCCGGCATTGTCTTCCGAGCCGTCAATCCCATCCGTGTCGGCCGCTACGGCGGTGACGCCTTCCACGCCATCCACCGCCAGCGCCCAGGCCAGCAGGAATTCACCGTTTCGGCCTCCCCGACCGTTGCCTTTGAGGGAGACGGTCGTTTCGCCCCCGGACAGCAAAACCATCGGCGAGCTCCGTCTCCCCGCCAGAGCCTCCTTGGCCAGCGTCGCGTGATGCACCCCGATTTCCCGGGCCTCGCCCTCGATCGCGTCGGAGAGAACGCTTGCAGCATATGAACGGGACATCGCGGTGTCTCCAGCAGCCTCCAAGGACGCACGAGCAGACGCAACGATCGCATAGGTGTGCCCTTGGAACGCCTCGTCCTCTGGATGGGGAGCGTCAGCATCCTTGCTGCGGAGGTGTGCCATAACCCTTCGAGGCAGGATCATTTGGTAACGGTCGATGACTGCGAGCGCATATTCCGGCGTCGAGCTGTCCGGGATGGTCGGCCCTGACGAGACGTGGCTGGCGACATCGCCGGGAATATCGGAGACCAAGATCGTGTGGACCCGGGCAGCCGTGAGTGCGGCCAGGCGTCCGCCTTTGATCGTAGACACGTGCTTCCTCACCGTGTTCATCGCGGAGATCGGCGCACCTGAAGCCAACAGCACCCTGTTCACCTCGATCTCGTCGTCCAGCGACAGTCCGGGCGGTGGAGATGGGAGTAGCGCGGACCCGCCGCCGGATACCAGTGCGATGACCAGGTCGTCAGTCGAAAGCCCCTCCAACAGACGGACAACCTTGCGTGTCGCCCGAAGTCCCCTGATATCAGGCACAGGATGGCTCGCGACAAGGACGTCGACGCCGGGGATGCTGCAATCCTGCGCGTCTGTTGTGACGACAATCCCCCGCAAAGGCGACGACCAAGCCTTTCGAAGGGCGTGCAACATTGGAACGGCCGCCTTCCCTATTCCAATGACGACGGTATCTCCCTTGGGCGGCGCGGGCAAATGACGGGTGATGGCCGTCGCGGGCGTCGCCGCATTGACGGCAGCCCAATACAAGTCGGCCAGAAACTGCTTGTGGTTCACGGCCTCTACCTCCGGTCCACGCCTTCGCGCCACCCGAACTCCGGCTGGTAGCCGAGGATGCGCTTTGCCTTCTCCGACGAGAGCAGGCTGTCGTGATCGCCAACGGAACGCTTGAGGCTCACGTCGGGAAAATACTCGCGAAGCAGTTCGCTATTGGCTGTGGTCATCGCCGTGTCGTCGTTGGCTATGACGAATACGTCAGCTCCCTTGATGTCGGCCTCCAGCGCCTTGCGGACGGCCTGTGCGGCATCGCGGGCATCAACGTAAGACCAGAGATTGAACCGCCGGGAAGCCGGGTCGGCCTCGTATTCGGGAAAGCGATCGTAGTCGCCGATGGCTTTGACATTGGAGAAGCGTAGCCCGACGATCTTTGCGTCCGGGTCCCAATCGCAAAACTGCCGGGCCATCTCTTCGCCGAGCAGCTTGGAAAGCGAATACGCGGTCTTGGGTCGAACCGGATATTCCTCGTCAACAGGGAGGTATGGAGGAGGCACGATGAATGGACTGCCAAGCAGCGTCTCGCTGGACGCCCAAACAATGTTCTTGATGCCAAGACGTCGGCAGGTCTCGAACACATTGTAGGTGCTCATCGTGTTGACGCGCATGACTTCACCAGCGGGCATCCGGCCCGGAGCCGGGATAGCCGCAAGATGGACGACCCCATCGACCTGTCTGGTATGACCCCAGTCCCAGCCCGCAAAGGCGTCCATGGTGTCATTGAGGTCTTCGAAATCGACCCGAACGAACCGCGGGTCCGGTTCGCTAGGTGGAGCGATATCGGCGTTGACGACGTCGTAGCCGTTGGCTCGCAGGTCTTTGACCGTGGCGCGACCGAGCTTGCCGCTACCGCCTGTGACGATGATGCGCTTCATGATGTGATCCTCCCAAAACGAAGGATGGCGCGAAAATAATCGCGCCATCCTCGCCCAGTGCCCCGCCTTAACCCTGCGGGATTTCCACGACTTCGTGATCCAGGATGGAGTCGACGGTAAAGACGATGTCCTTGCCATCGCGCTTGACCGGGACGGACTTGCCTGCCACGCGAAGCTTGACCTCACGCGGAACCGAGCCATCGGCTGTCGCCACCCTCACCTCGACCGGGCCAACCGGAAGCAGGTCGTATTGACGTCCGGGAACACGCGACAGCATGAGGCGGTTGTTCAGGTGAAGTACTCGCCTGTTTTCCTGTGCGTAGAGCTCAGCCGATACGAGACCGTGGGTCCCATTCAGTGAGACCTGCCTCTTGTCGCCCAGGCACCAACGGACGGCATTGGCAAGAAGCAGTGCGTGCTCGAACTGGTCGTCGCGCGCCAGGCAACGGTCGATGTCGGCCGCGAACCAGACGAGCTTGCCGCCAGATGGGGAAGTCCTGACCGTAATCGCCGGAATATCCGAGCGGGGCTCGCGCATCCAAGACGTTTCCGGCGGGTAGATCGGGAAGTCTGGAATGTAGGTGGCAAGCACCTCGACGCCGTCATCCACGGAAACGTACGGCAGGCAGCCACCGAACGGCAGGGAGTCGGTATCTTCCAGGCCACCGAAGATGGCATGGCGGTCGCCGCCGGCTGCCGGGGCAGTCGGGTCTTTCGATCCGTAAACGCTGTCGCGGTTTTCGGGCGAAAGTCGAATGTAGCTGTGGCGAGCATGTGTTTCCAGGTTGGTGCTGATCGCATCCTTCCCTCCGACCTCGCCGTCCTTGCGATGAACGCCGAACAGCTTCCCGAGAGCATAGTCACTACGCCGATCGCCGTACTCTGTGGCGATCGAGGTCTCGCCCGTCGCGATCACGGAGCCCCCGGCCTGGACGAAGGCCTCGATGCCCTTGACCTGTGCGTCGCTCAGGCCGCCGATGTTCGGCAGAACGATGACGTTGACGCGTTCGAACGCCGTCGCGATGTCGTCAGCGTGAAGCGGCAAATACGGGATCGCATGACGGTCCATCGCCTTGAGCGCGCCGCGATAAGGGGCAAGCGTCTCGATCGATGCGTTGGCTCGTCCGAAATAGTCCTGGTTCTGCTGCGACCAGACGATACCGACGTCCGGAATGAGCTTGCGGTCGAAGAGGACGTCTTCGTTTTCCGCATGCCAACGGAAGATCGGTTCCGCGGTCTTGTACTGCCGACGGTCGTCATGGACCGAACCGATATGGTGCCACCACGGCTGGATGCCCCCGGCGAAACCTGCCGACGACCAAAGACGCACTTCCGGCTCAGGCATCGACGCCAACCGGAATGCAGGCGCGCCAAGCTGATACTGCGGGGTGGACTCAGGAATGAGCGTATCCCAGCCTGCGATCTCGTGAAGGCGCTTTCCGGCCTCGGTGTTCTGCTCGAAACCGTCGACGCTGTTGCGACGCTGGTGGTCGAGCATGACGATGGCCGCTTCCGGCAGAATTTGCTGAAGGTCGATGAACCGCGCCGAATTCTGCATCGTCTCGCCGCCGATCATACCGGACCAGATGCAGTTCTCGCCGCCGGCTTTCCGGGTGACCCGGTTGTTGAGCTTCCAGACCTCTGTGCGGCGCTCGAAGTTCCAGCGAATCCAGTCGCGATAAGCTTCGTCATCCCAGTTGTGTTCGGCAGGCAGAGCCTTGTCCGCATATGCCCCGAACTGCTGCCTGCAGTGATCGCAATAGCAGATGTAGGCGCGCGGAAGGCCAGTCCAGCTGTTGTCGGAGAAGCCGTCAGGGCTGCTACGCTCAATGATCTCTTCCATCACCGATGGTAGGTATTCCGTATAATAGGGCGAGCCGATGCAGGTCACGAACTTGTCAGCCTGGGTATAGGGGCTGCCGTCAGCCTTCCGGCAAATCCAGTCCGGATGGGCGTCGTGGAAATCCTGGACCACGCGATTGGAGTCCATGCGCGCGATAACGCTCAGGCCTTCTTCGCGGGCAAGCTTCACGATCTCGCCGTAGAGATCACGCTCGCCGAGCTTGATGGCCCGGTGGTGCAGCGGGAACTTGGACGGGTAATAGGCAACGATGCCGCCAGCGTTGATGATTACGCCCTGCACCTTCGTCCGTTTCCAGTGCTCACGCCACCAGCCTGCGTCGTAACGAATGGGATCGTTCTCGACTAGGTTCGTCTGCGCCCAGCGACGCGCTGTTTTATACCAAGGTGTCTCGGCCATTCTTTCCTCCTGAATTCAACCGCCGAGAGAGCTAACCCAAAAGTTTCAGGCCGTCCGTACAGACGTTATGGCTTACCGCGATGTGGAAGTTTCGCCGCTAAACTGGCTCGGATTTCCACGATGCGGGAAAGGTTGAGACTCTCGTTGTTGAAGAGGTCGTCGTCATTATCATCGCGCCTTCAGACGGAGCACCCACCCGGCTCCCGCCTTGGAGGAGGAACAACAATGCAGGTGAACAGACGCACATTCATGGGCGGCACGGCCGCTACGCTTTCGAGCCTGGCGCTCGCATCGGCCTTTACGGGCAAGGCTTTCGCACAGGGAGCCGACACGCTGAGGATCGCGTTTTCGGCCCGCGGCCTGAGATCGATCGATCCGCAGGATTCCGTTCAGGGCGTCGACGCTTGGGCGATCATCGCCATCCATGACAAGCTCGTCGACCTGCCGCGCTGGCACTTCCCTAAGACCATGGACGAACTCGTGCCACGCCTGGCGCTCAGCTGGACAAGCACCCCTGACGCAAAGAAATGGACTTTCAAACTTCGGGAAGGCGTGAAGTTCCACAAGAACTACGGTGAGATGACATCAGAAGACGTCAAATACACTTTCGACCGCGCGATCGATCCTAAGCGTGGCAACGGCGTTCTCGCCAAGTTCACCAACATCACAAGCATCGACGCCCCAAGTCCCTACGAGGTGACATTTAACCTCAAGGACCCTGACCCCCTCTTCCCGCTCGGCGTCCTCAGCGACAACGACGGCTGCATCATGAGCAAGAAGGCGGTCGAGGAAAAAGGCGACAAGCCGATCGGCACCGATCCCATCGGAACCGGAGTCTATGTTTGCGAAACCGTCGCGACCGACCCAGGCCAGGGCGTCACGCTAACGGCGAACCCCGACTACTGGGACACCAAGGCGGCGACGCCCAAGCTCCAGTGCCTTTACATATCCGACACGACGGCCCGTACGCTCGCGCTGCTGTCCGGCGACGTCCACATGATCGAAGGCGTCCGCGCTCCAGGCTGGGCGGACTCCATGAAGCAGCGGGACGCGACGCTCATCTTCGATGTTGTCAGCCCGGGGAGCTTCTTCACCATCCAGGTGAACACGACGAAGAAACCGTTCGACGACGTCCGCGTCCGCCAGGCTCTGTTCTACGCGATCGACCGCGACGAGATCACCAAGTCCTTGGCACCCGTATCGAAGCGGACCTACGGTCTCAACCCGCCGTCTTTCCCCGGTGGCTTCACCGACGCCACGGTGCCGAAGGAGATCGCCTACAACTACGATCCCGAGAAGGCCAAGGCCTTGTTGGCCGAAGCCGGGTTCAAGGACGGGCTCTCGTTCAAGGCAGACACGAGCCAGCGCGAGGACTTCCAGTCCATCATGCTGATAATCCAGGACCAGCTTCGCCGTATCGGTGTCGACATGCAGCTCAACATCAAGGATCACACTGCCTTCCACGGCGACCAGTACAAGGGCACCAACACGCTGAGCCAGCAATCCATGGCACTGCCACCTGTCCCCACGCAGGTGCTGGTAACCTATCTCGCCGCGAAGGAAGAGGTGAAATCCGACGGCAGCGGCGGGCGCAACATGAGCCACTACGGCGTCGCCATCCCAGGCGTGGACGACCTGCTCGCCAAGGCACTCGGAGAAGCGGACCTGAACAAGCGTCTCGAACTCGTGCAGCAGATCGAAGTGAAGGCGCTGACCGACGCGGTCATCTTCCCGGTGGCGACCAACGGCTTCCTGATTGTACGGTCGCCCAAGGTCGATCTCGGGTTCCCCGTTGAATCCGGCTACGTGAACTGGCCGCTGTCGCAGGCGAAGTTCGTCTGACCAGTAGCATGAGGCCACGCCCTGTCGTGGCCTCTCCCCTCATTCCCTAGTCAGGCCGTCGGCACTTGCCGTGCGCGCCTCCGTTGGCCGAGGATTCCCATGGCTCGATATCTGGCATTGCGCCTCATCGACACGATCCCGACGATCTTCCTCGTATTGCTCCTGGTGTTCATGGCAATGCGAATTCTTCCCGGCGATCCCGCCGTCGCGGTTCTCGGCGACATGGCAACCCAAGAACAACTCGCGCTGTTTCGCGAGCGCATGGGATTGAACGATCCGCTCTGGATGCAATTCATCCATTTTGTTGGCGGCGTCGTTACTTTCAATCTCGGCTCGTCGATGACCAACGGCAAGGACGTCGTCGGCCTGATCCTCTATAACCTGCCCTACACGATCGAGCTCACCATCGTCGCGATGCTGATCGGTACCGCGGTCGGGGTACCCGTCGGCGTCATGGCGGCCAAGCACCGCAACAAGCTCCCAGACCATGCCGCCCGGGCGTTCTCGCTACTCGGCTATGCCATTCCTGACTTCTATCTTGGTGCCCTGCTCCTAATCACGTTCGCGCTGAACCTGGGCTGGTTCCCGACGAACGGTGGTGGCGAAGGCTTCGTCGACCGGATGTATCACGTCTTCCTTGCGGCGCTCACCCTCGCCTTCGTAAAGGCGGCCTTCATCGGGCGTCTGACGCGCACCTCGTTGCTTGAGGTTCTCAGCAAGGACTTCGTTCGCACTGCCCGCGCCAAGGGTGCCAAGGAGCGCCGGATACTCTACCGCCACGGCCTGCGAAACGCTCTGCTTCCCCTGACGACGGGCCTGGGCCTCAGCATGCTGGCAACCTTGTCGGGCTCTGTGGCGATCGAGCTCGTGTTCAACCGACCCGGCATCGGCAAGATGCTGATCAGCGCGATCGCCGAGCGGGACTATGCCGTGATCCAGGGCGGTGTCGTCGTGTTCGCCTTGATGGTCGTAGCGATCAACCTGCTGATGGACTTGCTCTACATCGTCGTCGACCCTCGAATTCGGATGGCATGATGTCAAACCTAGAAAACACATTGAACGAAAACGACCCGGGCCTTCTCGGCACAGTCAAAACAACGTTGCTCGAAAACCCCGGCACCATCGTTGCCCTTCTGATCATATTGGCGCTGGCGATCGTGGCGATCTTCGCGCCCCTCCTTGCGCCGTTCGATCCGATCACGCAGTCGATGATCAAGATCAACCGCGTGCCCAGCTGGGAAAACTGGCTCGGCACCGACCAGTTCGGCCGTGACGTCTTGTCCCGTGTGATCTACGGTTCCCGGAATTCGTTGATCTTCGGATTGATCTCACCGTTCTGCGCGGCGGTTGTCGGCACCGCGCTCGGTGTGGTCGCCGGCTATTTCGGTGGGATCACCGACCGTGTCATCTCCCGCGCGATCGACCTGCTGCTCGCGTTTCCGGAACTCCTTCTCGCCATCATGATCGCGGCCATCCTCGGCGGCGGCTTCTGGAACGTGATCTTCGTCATCACCGTGGCCTTCGTCCCCGGCTTCGCCCGCGTGGCTCGCGCCCAGACGATGTCGGTGAAGCAAGAGCCCTACGTCGAGGCCGCAATCTCGATGGGCGTCCGCACGCCGAGCATCATCTTCAGGCACATCCTACCGAACATCATGGCTCCGATCGTGATCCTGATGATGCTCTGGGTCGCCTCGGCCATCCGTCTCGAGGCGGCCCTCAGCTTCCTCGGCATCGGAACGCAGCCGCCGAACCCGAGCTGGGGCAACATCATTCGTGACGGCCTCAACAACGTGTTCGGATCACCCTGGCCGGTCATCGGCGCAGGTGCCGCAATCACCTTGGTCGTCTTGGCCTTCAATCTAATCGGGGATGCCGTACGCGATGCACTCGATCCTTCAACGACCTAATGGAATTGTGCCGATGCAGGACCATGAAAAAGTAGCGACCGTCTCGCCTGTCTTGTCCGTCCAAGACCTCAAGATCGCCTTCCGGACGCGCGGCAACTGGACCGAGATCGTCAAAGGTATTTCCTTCGACATCGCGCCGCACGAAACCGTGGCCGTCGTCGGGGAATCCGGATCAGGCAAGAGCGTCACCGCGCTGTCCATCATGCGCCTGCTGGCCCCGGAGACCACTCGCATCGATGGCTCGATCCGGCTACTCGGCCGAAACCTGCTTTCGCTGTCCCAGGAGGAAATGCGCAAAGTCCGCGGCAAGGACGTCGGGATCGTCTTTCAGGAAGCCCTGACCAGCCTCAATCCGCTTGCGTCAGTCGGAGACCAGATATCGGAAGCGCTGTACCTCCATGGCCTGCCATACGGTGAGGCAGAGGCGGTCCGCATGCTTGAGCGCGTTCGCGTCCCAGCCGCCAAGCAGCGCGTGAAGGACTTGCCCAGCAGACTGTCCGGCGGGATGCGTCAACGCGTCATGATCGCGATGGCCCTAGCCTGCAAGCCTTCCCTGTTGATTGCCGACGAGCCGACGACAGCGCTGGACGTCACCATCCAGTCCGAAATCCTCCAGCTCATCAAGGAGCTTCAGCGCGAAGTCGGCATGGGTGTCCTGTTCATCACCCACGACATGGGCGTCGTGGCGGAGATCGCTGACCGCACCGTCGTCATGTACAAAGGCCAGGTCCTCGAGCAGGCGGTGACCCGGGACATCTTCACGGCGGCGAAGAGCGCCTATACGAAGTCCTTGATTGCAGCAGTGCCGCAACTCGGCAGCGCGACCGACGGACAGCCGCAACACTTCCCTCTCGTCGACAGGGCCACGGGCGAACTAAAGCCCGTGACAACCCGGCCGGACACCGTGGTGGCTTCGGGGGAACCCGTCCTGTCAGTGCAGACCCTCGTTAAGCGTTTCGACCTGGGAGCGGGTTTCTTCGGCGGGCCAGCCGGCCGCGTGCATGCGGTCGAGAACGTCTCGTTCGACATCCGGCAGGGTGAAACGTTGTCACTGGTCGGCGAATCGGGTTGCGGCAAGTCAACAACGGGTCGCGCTATCATGCGGCTGATCGAGCCTCAGTCGGGTGAGATCAGGATCGACGGCACGGACATCAGAGGCCTTGCCCCTGACCGGATGCGCGACATGCGCCGGCACATCCAGATGATCTTTCAAGACCCCTTTGCCAGCCTCAATCCACGTATCAAGGTCGGCGCTGCGATCGCGGAGCCATACCTGACCCACAAGCTCGGGACGCGAGAGGAAGCAAAGGCAAAGGTGGCAGACCTCCTCCAGCGTGTCGGCATGGACCCGTCGGTGGCCAACCGCTATCCCCAGCAGTTCTCCGGCGGCCAGCGGCAGCGCATTTGCATCGCGCGGGCGTTGGCGTTGGAACCCAAGGTGATCGTCGCCGACGAATCCGTCTCGGGCCTCGACGTCTCGATCAAGGCACAGGTCGTCAACCTCATGCTCGACCTGCAGGAGTCCCTTGGGATTGCCTTCCTTTTCATCTCCCACGATATGGCGGTCGTCGAGCGGCTGAGCCACCGGGTCGCAGTGATGTACCTTGGGGAGATTGTCGAGATCGGGCCAGCGGCGGCCGTGTTCCGCAATCCCCAGCATCCTTACACCAAGAAGCTGATATCGGCGGTGCCGATCCCCGATCCGGACCGGAGGAACATGGTCCGGCAAGGAACGAGCGAGGAACTCAAGAGCCCGATCAGAGCGCCGGACTATGAGGTGCCCAAGCGGGTGTATCGGGAGGTCGCGCCAGGGCATTCCGTGCAGGAGTGGCAGTGATGGTTCGAGCGAGATAAGAAGGGGCATGTGGACATCGCCTAGACGGCGCTACGCTGAACAAGCTCTCCCTTAGCGAGTAGAAAGACGTTCGCGCCACTTCTTTTTCTTCCCTGAGTGCGATAGACGCCTTTCCCAAATTACAACCACATGTATAACTCTGCTGAAGCAGGCAGAGGGCATTTAGTTGGAATTCAAAGTCGGTCGTCATCCCGGTGCAGTCTGGAAAAAAACAGACTTCCAAATCCATACACCTCGTGATCCACAGTGGTCTGGGAGTCCACACCTTTCGGGTGGAACGGTCGCCCTAGAATCAGCACGCGAATTGTGGGCTGATATTTTCGTAGCAAAGTGCTTGGAATTGGGCTTGCATGCCATCGCTATAACGGATCATCACGACCTGTGTATGATCGAGTACGTTCAGCGGGCAATCACCCGTCTGCCAGAACACGTCGCTAGGCCGTGGCTGTTCCCAGGGATGGAAGTAACATGTTCGGACGCCGTACAATGCTTGGTGCTATTCAGCCGCGATAGCGATCGAGCTCTTTGGCGACGGCTGTTCGGTGGGCACTTGCAGCACATCCCAGAGCCGGACGCAAATGCACCCACCAACCCACAGGCAGTTCATTGCGGACGTGACCTTAGCCCTTTCCTAGAAAGTATCGCCGCGGACAGCCCCTTGGCCGATCACTGCATTGTCCTGCCGCATGCCAGCAACGACGGTGCCCACAAAAGCATGTTCAGAGATGGCTTCGCGCCTCGTTTTGCAAGCCTTCCTTTCGACGGGGTCTACACCGACAAAGCGTTTTCTGATCTCAAAGAGATGACAGTAAAGAAGGTCCACGGTAAGATTTTTGCTTGGGGAAGCAAGCGCCGCGGAATAATTCCGACGGGAGATAATCGTCATCAGGATTTCTCCCGTTTGGGAAACCGCCCGTGCTGGGTTCGTTTGGGCGAGCCAACTGCGGAAGCGCTGAGACAGGCAATGCTAGCTGACGTTGCACGGGTTGCTTACGAAGCGCCCAGCTTGCCTAGTCACCGCATAACCGAACTCGAGATTAACTCATCACTCACTGGTCCAGATTTTGAGTTGACCATCAATGATGGGTTTACGGCTCTCATTGGCGGCCGAGGGTCGGGAAAGTCATCTGTACTGGAGTATCTTCGATTTGCGCTCGGTCGTAGCGCAATCGATACCCTGACGGACGATGAGAATTTCCGCGCCAGAGATCAAAAACTAATCGACGAGACTTTAAAAGGTGGATCGGTGTCTGTCGTACTCGAACGCGACGGAGTCCGCGAGCGATGGACTCGTGGTGGTGACGATCGTGATTTCATCGACGTTGACGTTCAAGGAAGCCCTCCTGCACGACTGACAATCGATGCAGCACAACAGCGGTTCCGGGCCCGCGCTTTTTACCAGAAACAGTTGTCCACGTTAGTAACGGACAGCAATCGGACCGCTGAGCAGATTACTGGTATCGCCGCCGCCGAATTCTTGGAAAAGCGACGACTGATAGAAAAAGAAATTGAGAGCTCGAAACGCGCAGTGCAATCTGCCTATGGTGAGCTCGTTGAGAAGTGGGTGGCGGATGCCGAATCTGATCAACTAGATCAAACAATTGTTGATCTAAGGAAACGCATCGATACGATTTCGGATCGAATTCGGGAAACAGGGCTGAGCGATGAAGATCAGGCTATCCTTGACGCTTATCCGCGAGCTAGTCTCGCGGCGCGTCTCATCGACGAGACGGCTGACGCGGTAACGGCTGACCTTGCAACAATTGACGCAGTTCGGAATTCTTTGCACTCGTTTGACCACAACAAGTGGCTCGAATTACAGTCGGAACCACCCGAGGTGACTGTTCTAAGAACGGCAGCGACGGAAGTGGAATACGTCGTTTCCAGCGCTGTGGCCACGGCCCGAGCGGCACTCGAAGAACTGCGGAAAGTCCAAACTCACGCAGCCAACGGCTTCGGCTACACTTTCTTGATGATTGAGAGCCTACACGACGCAGCTTTGGCAAGAAGGACAGATGCGACTAACCTCGTAGGTGAACGCGAACGTCTCAACGCTCAACTGCAAACAGCTTCTGCTGCGAAACGTCGTGTTGAAACAAAAATAGCGTCGTTCGCAAATGCCGGGGAGCGACTTGTACAGCGCCTCGGAGAACTCGATGCGGCTATAGCCTCGCTGAGAACAATACTATCAGAAGCAGCGGACAAGGTCAGCGTGATGTCAGACGGCGTCCTGAGGGCGAAGGTCGTTCTGGAGGAACTTCCCCGTCAGTACGTGTCTGCACTATCAGCGGTCTGTGAAGGGAGCCGCGTAAGAGATGTTGTAAGCCGATGCGAGGAACGTGCTCGCGCGATAGCATCGGGTCTAACGGCAGAGACCTGGCGAAATGTACAAGAGCAAATTCTTGAAATTCGCAGACATCAAGTCTTGGCAGGCGGAGCGCAGGCCGAGTTAGGTCAAGCCACTCGACAGCGGGTACTTGAAGCAATCCTTGGCGGAATGACCGATCTCCAGGTTCGCGCAGTGCATGAAAAGATCACTGACTCGAGCGTGAGCACCTTCCTCACCGCCACCACTGAAGCCTTTATATCCTTCGAGTACAAGGACGGGAAGGAGTTCATTCCTTTTTCACAGGCCTCCCCTGGCCAACAAGCCTCCGCGCTCCTTCAGCTCCTTTTGAAGCAAGAGGCTGGTACTCTGATCATCGATCAACCGGAAGACGATTTGGATAACCGGATCATTATGGATATTGCTAATCTGCTCCAGAGCACAAAGCGGAAACGTCAGTTACTGTTTGCAACCCATAACCCGAACTTTGTTGTTAACGGGGATGCGGACAAAATTGTTGTTCTTGCTCCTGACGTTGACGACATCCATGAGCACGGCACCATTCGGCGCATCAGCGTGAGCGTAGATGGTGCAATCGAAACGCCATCGGTCAGCGCTGCGGTTACAAACACGATGGAGGGAGGAAAAGAAGCATTCGAACTAAGAAGCCGAAAGTACAGTTTCAGTTAGTAGCTTCTCTCAGTTCAGTTTACTCGATGATCAAAATCCTCGGGTCGTACTCGGAGAAGCTCGGAGCAAAGGCAGACCGTATCATCGCCTCGAAACGCAGCCACAAGCCTCGGGCCGGTTAGACTGATGGAAATTGAAGTGAGCGACAAATTGCTAATGGACGTAGGGCAGCACGATAAACCGGAAATCCGCGCCCAGGGACCGTGGTCTGACCTAGCCTTACATACCATTGGATGGAAGGCATTTCAGGACCTGTGCGCGCAAGTTGCCGAGGAAACTCTTCGCCGCCCGGTTCAAATCTTCAGGGAGGCCCAAGACGGGGGCCAGGACGCGGTGTTCGCGGTGGAAAATACTGGGGGCTCTTTGGATGCGACCATCCAGTGCAAGCACTCCTCTGACCCGGGACGACGACTGAAACTAACCGATCTCCGCGACGAAATCGAAAGCGTCAAATCGTTGGTAGCGCTTGGCCAGGCCGATACATACGTCTTGATGACGAGTATGAGCGTCGATGCGCCGACTGCTGTAAAGATCAGACAGGCCCTTCGTGCAGCTGGCGTCAAAAAACCTCACGTACTTGGCAAGCAATATCTGGTCCTCGCTATCCGGCGCAGTGCCAGGCTCCGTGCGATGGTCCCCCAAATCTACGGCCTGGGTGACCTAAGCGCCATCCTGGACCAACGGATGATCGAGCAAACGCGCGCCCTGCTCGATCAATGGATACCCAAGCTCAATCGATATGTCCCGACCGAGGCACATCGAAGAGCCGTGAGGGCTCTCACGGACCACGGTGTCGTTCTTCTCCTCGGGAACCCCTCATCAGGGAAGTCGACCATCGGCGCAATATTGTCCACGGTCGCCACCGACGAGCCGAACGTCACGGTACTGAAGCTCGAGAGCCCCGGGGAATTCTCACGAACGTGGCAACCACACGATAAACAGCGGTTTTTCTGGATCGACGACGCTTTCGGTTCCAACGTCGTGCGAAACGATTTTGTCCAAGATTGGACTTCGGCCTTCGTCAAGATGGAAGCGGCAATTACGAGGGGCAATCGATTTCTTCTGACCTCCCGTCGACACATATACGAGGCCGCGAAACAAGGGCTCGGTCAACGCAATCTTTCGTATTTCCGAGACGGGACAGCGGTCGTGAACGTTGGGGCGCTGACGCCGGAGGAGCGAGCCCAAATCCTATACAATCATATCGCCTTCGGTGAGCAGTCGTCGGAATGGAAGGCATCCGTGAAGGACGACCTTGCCGATGTCGCCGAGGTGGATGAATTCCTCCCGGCGTCGCCGAGCGGTTGGGAAATCCGGTTTTCACTAAGAGGCTGAGGCCCACGAAGGAAAACCTAGTCGACTTCATGGAAAAACCGCGAGAACATCTAGTCGAGACAATCAATGACCTCGATGTAGCTCTGAGAGCTGCCCTGATGCTCATTTACGTTCATCAGGGAGTTCTCCCGCGCGGAGAATTGAGTGACGACGCATCGGTAGCGATCTCGGTCGCGATGGATACACCGTTGCCTCGAATACAGGCGAGCCTGCCGCAACTGAACGGCTCATTCGTCCAGGTGGTGCGATCAGAGGCAAGCGAAGTCTGGACTTTCGCGCACCCGACCATTTCAGACGCGCTGACGGTGATCCTCGAGAGCCAACCTCACATGATTGAGGCTCTGGTTCGAGGCGCGACAATCGAAAAAATCCTGAGCGATTTCGTCTGCGAAGGTGCGCAGGTCCTGACAGACGCGCCAGAAATCCCGCATACACTCGACGACGTCCTCGTCGCAAGACTGTGCACCGCCAAGGACGACCCGCGCACCAATTTCGCGATCTTCTCGTTTCTCAACAACCGCGCGACCGACGAGGTTGTTCGGAAGGCAATCAGCGCCGATCCCACGTTGTTGAGCCGGGAGACATGGCGAACACATCGGTTGTCTGCAAATCCAAAATTGCGGGTACACGCCAAGGCTCATCGGCTTGGCATCCTCGACGCTGAGCGAAGGGAATGGGCGAGCGACTTCATGGAATCCGTTGGAAGGGATGACTTCGATCTGTCCTTCACGGACCACGAGGATATGATGGCCGTCATCCCCCCAACCCGGCTTTTTGAGATGGGTTTTCGTCTCGGGTCAGACGGTCTGGAAAGACTGATCCCACAGATTAAGACGGCGGCAGACGATGCTGACGAAGACGACCCAGAAAGCGGCTTCGAGCATATCTCGGCAAGCATAGACTCCATTGAAAACATAAGTCCCCTGAGCGGCAGAACCCGTGCTTTGATAGAGAATGCCCGCCAACACATGGCGGAGGCGATCAAAGCGATTGAAAGGCGGAAAGAGGAGCGTGAAGAGGATCACTCGGATGAATGGGACGTCATGGCATCGGAACCAAAGAAGCTGAGCCAGCAGCCCCAAGAGACCGTTGCCGAAACCGAGAAAAAACGATCGATATTTGCCGACGTGGATCAAGGCCATAAGCTACCGCTGCACGGTCCAAACCATTGAAAATTCGGAGTGTATTTTGTTAGTTGTACTGCTCAAAAAGGACGGCAATTGGCCGGATGAGAACCATGTGCGCGTGTTTCCTCACGTCGCTCTCACGCGCGATTTTTGGGACGACTACAATTTTCAAACGACGTTCGGCGTTGAGCTTTTCATCTCGCAGTATCTCCGTATCGATCTCGGGCAGGTGAAGATCGGCCGACGAGGCATGAAAACGGCTGCCCCGGCAATGCGAGATCAGTTGCCAGGAATTTGCCCCGGACTTCCAGCGGATTATTTTTCGCTCGGGCAAGACGGCGAATACTACGACAAGCTGAAGTCGATAGAACCGGGTTTAAGCCGAGACTTTGCAGAGACTATGCGGGATATCCCAATGCTCGGCCTCGACAAGACAGAGCTCGATGACGAAGACGTCTATCGTATCAGCCTGTTGCGATTTAGTTCAGCAATGCGCGCGCTGGACATTGCGTCCGAACTCTTCGGCCCCGCGCCAGAGCAAAAAATCGACCGGTTCACATTCGAAGCCACCTTAGTAGGCGCTCTCAAGCCGCACGTGATTGACTTTGACTTTGCGAAAGACTTGGGTGTCCCCCACCGGATCAATATTCTCGTCGGTGCGAACGGCGTCGGGAAAACACAAGTAATGGCCCGTCTTGCGGTACTGCTCTCCGGATTTGAGGAGCGTGGGACGGAGAAGGCCAGGAAGGAGCTCGGACAAACCTTTGAAGTTCTGGGCGAATTGAAGCCTCGACCTTCAGTCTACCGCGTCATTGCAGTGTCCTTCAGCGCTTTTGATGACTTTGACATTCCAGCAGCGTCGCAAGTTGGAAACGTTGATTACGCCTACTGCGGATTACGATTACCTGGCGGCGGGATTGCCGACAAAAAGGTCCTGCAGCGACGAATTTCGACCGCCGTCCGCTCCATGAATGACGATCAGAAAGCCATGCTTGCCCAAGTCATTGAAGCGATCTTTCCGGAGCTGTCGACCGTGAGCCTCACATCGATAAAGCTCTACAGGCGTCTGAGCGCGGGTCAGCGAATCGTACTTAACATCATCTGCGACTTGCTGCTTCGCATTGGTGAGCGATCCCTAATCCTACTGGATGAGCCCGAAACTCATCTACACCCAGCACTTCTGACGACGTTGCTATCAGTAATCGCCGCGCTCCTCGATACCTACGATTCCTTCGCGATTGTCGCGACCCACAGCCCGATTGCGGTCCAGCAGGTCGTGGCCAAGCGAGTTCACATTGTCAGGCGAATTGCTGAAGGGATTCCGGCCGTCGGTCATCCCCCAATCGAGACCTTCGGTGCGAACCTAGCTGACATCACGCGTGAGGTGTTCGATGCAGCGGAAAGCGACCGAGATTACCGCGATGCAATTGACGAGCTTCTAAAGTCGCACGGCGGAGACGCAAACGCGGTACGGCAGCTGTTTCCCAACGGGCTTGGCACCAGCGCGGACATTTACCTTGAGTCAAGGGCAAAGAGCGGTGCTGCAAAGAGGGCCGAGAATTGAGACTCGACAGCCTTCCAGACCGAAACCATCGTCAAGATTTCACCGATGTACGACTTGCAAAGACGGGGAAGCGCCGGACAATTCTGCGTAAGCTCGAGCCACGGGTATTCCAACGCTATGATCTCTTTCTTGCCAATTTAACGACGCTCGAACTACTGCCGAAGCGGTTTTGGAGCAAAATCACGCGAGAGGCTCTGATCCACTGCTACAACGTCGACACCATTCCTTCGGCCGCGCTCTTGGACGAACTTGAGCGTGCAACCCGGGCTGAACCGTACCGGTGCCCATATTGCCTCATGCGACAACCGAAAAGTTGGGACCACTTCCTGGCAAAGGAAGATTTCCCCGAGTACTCCACGTTGGCCCCAAATCTTGTTCGGGCTTGCACCACCTGCAACACGGCGAAGCTGCGAACGTTCACAAATACTCCGAGGCAGGTCGTGAACCCGTATCACGATCCAATTCCGGCTTCTCCGTTGCTGTGGTGCGACGCCTCTATTGATGGAGCGGGAAAGCTCGCTCTCGTCTACTACATCTACCGGGACCCCGATGTCCCTGATCAGGTCCTGGACCTTTTCGAGCGGCACTTCGAGGCGTTCAAGCTCGAACCCGATATGACGATCGAGGGAGCGTCGTTGGTAGGGACCTTTGTCCAAGAGATCGTCCAAGAGTATACGACACCCATCACCGCAGAAAGGTTGGACGCCGAAATAAAACGCAAATTAGGCGGTCTGTCGGATTATCCCACCAACAGCTGGGAAGTAGCTACATTTGAGGGGCTTAGAGACTGCGCAGGTCTACTCGAATACGTAAACAGCCGGATCGTAGCGCGGCCCATTCGCCCCCCGCGGATAAATCGTGCTGCATTGCGGGCCGGACTCCTTGCGGCGAAGCTGTAGGGAGCCGACGCGCTTGCTGAACCGGCTTCCTGATTTCCATAGTCGGACCGTCGCTTCGGCCGGGCAGATCGATCAGGTCATCGTGTCGTACTTTCCCGTCGCACGACATCGAAGCCAAGGTCCACGACCGCCGGACCGAAATCTTCACCCGCCAACTGCCGTCTTACAGCCAGCATCGCATCGTACCCGCATTGCCATCGTGGTATCCGTACACTGGAAAGGGGCGGCCAGGCCGCCTCCATGTAGTCGAAGTCATTGAAGCCAGCGATCCCCATCTTCTCAGGCACCGAAACGCCTCGGGAATTGCAGGCGAACAGCGCGCCTATCGCGAGGACGTCGGTGTTGCAGAAGACGGCGTCAGCGTCGGGGCGTCGATCGAGCAGGTCGTACATCATCGCCCTACCCTTGGCCGCAGTCGATATCTGCTGGGAGTCCTGCAAATGCCCATGTGGGCGCTCGGGCTCGCCTTCGGTTAGGTCCACCAAGTCCGGGTCGAACAGCCCCGCCGTTTCCAAGGCTGCCCTGTAGCCTTGAAATCGGCCACCGGACCGACCGTTCAGCCACCGCGCGAAAAAGGCGATCTTCCGATATCCGGCGTCGATGAGATGCTGTGTCATCTGACGGCCGGCTTCGACGTGGGAGAAACCGATGATCTTTTGAATGGGAGCATCAGTCATGTCCATCACCTGTATCACCGGGCATTGGGCGCGTTCGAGCATTTCACGGCAGGCTGGGGTTTGTTCGATGCCCGACACTATGATCCCCGCAGGCTGGTGCCGGAGGATCGCCGCGATCTGCTCCTCTTCGACCTCACTGCTATATCGCGTATTAAAGATTTCGACCCGCAGGGCGCTGTCTTCTACCCCGTCGTAAACGCCACGGATGACGTCGGAGAATATGTTCTGGGTCAGCGATGGCACGAGTACGGCAACGTTGTCCGTTCGTGTCGACGCCAAGGCGCGCGCATTCAGATTCGGAATGTAGTTCAGATCGGCGATCGCCTTGTCGATGACCTTCCGGAGCTCTTTCGAAACCTTGCTCGGTTCGCGCAACGCTCTGGAGACAGTCATTACACCGACGCCTGCCCTCGTCGCGACGTCCACAATCGTGACCTGTTTACCTGATTTTCTTACTGGCATTTCCGCCCTCCCGATCAAAACCATGCATTTAACCCAACGCAATGCAAGACCCCGGCTTGACACGTCGCTTGGTAACGTTACCATGCATATTCGACGTTACATATCAAGTCGGCATCTGGAGGAGGAAGCTGATGGAGAAGGACCTACAAGGGCGCGTTCAATCGGTAGACCGCGCCTTGTCTCTCCTTGAAATCCTTGGAGGCGATAGCGACGGAATGCGGTTGACCGAACTTGCCCGCGGCACTCGGCTTTCCGTCTCGACCGTCCACCGCCTGCTGACAACCCTCGAGCAACGGCAATTCGTCCAGTTCTCCGCGAAGGACAATCGCTGGCATATCGGCCGGCAGTCCTATCAAGTCGGTTCGGCTTTCGTCCGCGATCGGCATTTCGTCGCCACCGCCCTTCCCTTTCTCAGAAAGCTCAGAGACCTGACCCACGAGACGGCCAACCTCGGTATCGTCGACTGCGGCGCGATCGTCCTGGTGAACCAGGTCGAAAGCCGGGAAATCAACAAAGCTGCATCAAAGGTCGGCGGCCGAACGCCAATGACCGCTTCGGGAATGGGCAAGGCGATCTTGTCCTGCTACTCGGACGACGAAGTCTCGGCAGTGGTCGACCAGTTTGGGATGCGTCGCATGACAGCAAAGACGATCCATCAGCGCACCACGCTGGACGAGCAGCTACAGACCGCGCGCATCAATGGCTACACGCTCGACGATGAGGAATACTTACCGGGCCTGCGGTGCCTCGCCGCCCCCGTATACGATCATCAAGACGAGATAGTCTGCGCAATCTCCGTCTCCGGGCAGAACAACCGGATAAGCGATGACAGGCTGCCATTGCTGGGCCGTTTGGTCGCTTACACCGCAGGAGAACTGACGAGAGCGCTTGGCGGGCGGGCAATGTAGTTCACGCTGAACCGGCCTGCTCCTGCGCATCATTTCCTGGTGGTCGAGAGTTCAAACGCCAGCTTCCGGTTCTCAAGCAGTGCCAACATATGGTTGTCGGCCAACTCCACGAGAGCGGCGGCAACCTCGTCCGGGCTCCATCCTGATTGGATCGCATTATCGGTCACGACAGAGATCGCGGCGTCCATGTGCTCTTGGCATCGGATTGATCGATCTGGATCAAAGTCGAGCGGGACCTGTTTGGTAGCTTTCATTTCGGCCGTGTTCCTCAGCCACATATCAGAACGGGACGGCTGCCTGTACAGCCGTCCCGTTGAGATCGCACCCCAGTAACGCTCAAGCATGGCCCCCGCCACTGATTGGAAATTAGCACCTTCTAATGGGGATTCGCTAGTGCGTTGATGCAACACCTGTCCTAAGTCTGAATAAGATTGAGGCTCCCGCCAGCGCGCGGTGTTAATCGGCAACGAGGTCGGCCGTGCAGCCCCCCGTGAATCCTCCACCTCGGACGCTGTCCACTGACGACCAAAGAAGCCTACCTTGAGAATTTAACAGTCAAGCCGTCGGCTACCGAGACCGCAGTGACGCTGCGATAGTTGATGATGCCCGGTCTATCTACTAACGTCGCAGTCTTCGTCTCCATAATGACGAGGACGGAGCATCCGGCCGCCTCACCCGACCGTATACCCGCATCAGCATCCTCGAACACTAGGCATCGCGACGGCGCGAAGGAAAGCAACTGCGCGCCTGCAAGAAACGGATCGGGCGACGGCTTACCTTTGGTGACGTCTTCAGCCGCTATCAGGTTTCGCGGCACAGGCAGGCCTGCAGCGCCGATACGGCGGAGCGCCAACGCACGGGGCGCGGACGTGACGACAGCCCATCTCTCGGGCGGCAGAGACAATAGGAAATCGCCAGCGCCGGGGATTGCGACAACACCTTCCAGGTCTTCGAGTTCTCGCGCCTCGATCTCGGCGGCGGCCCGCAACGGGTCAATGCCCGTATGCCTGATATCGGCCATCGTGTCCTGAACGCGTCGGCCGTGATATGGCGGAGTTGGAATGCCGTTATCCTTCGCCCATCCACCCCAGACCCGATCCGAGGCGGCACGGGAATCGAGGATTGTCCCGTCCATGTCGAAAAGAAAGGCATCATAGGACTTGGCTTCTAGGGCTGCTGCTTTCACCTACGTCATCCAATTCTGTTGTTATCACGGCGAGGAACGCTCACGTCCCCTCGCCGTTCCTGCACCAAGCAGGCGTATCAATCAAACAGCATCTGCACCGATGGCAGCCAATGCGGCCCGCGCCACCTCGAAATCCTGTTCGCCAGTCCCGGAGCCGACGCCGATCGCACCAGCGAGCTCGTTGTCGAAACGGATAGGCAGCCCGCCGGGGAGATGGGTGACGCCACCCTGCGACGCGATACCAGCTGCAATACCGAACTCGGCATTCATCGCGCCCGTCGCGGAATTGATAGAGGCCGCAGTCCGGGCTTTCGAGTGAGCCGTATGCATCGAGAGATACTTCGCGCCATCCATGCGAACGCTGGCCAGCGTTTCGCCACTCCGGTCAACGATGAAGACGCACTGCGGAACGTTCATGGATTTGGCATGAGCTACTGCGGCCGACAGGGCCTCCAGTGCGGCGTCGGAAGTCAGGCTGATCGTGTTTCGGAATTTGCTCATTGTGTGCTCCTTGTTTACGGGCACGGTACTAAATCGAGGACCACGGGTTTAGGACGCCTGATCGAATAGGTTTTGTGCGCCTTTGGAAACAATCCGCTAGACCGACGTAAGTGGCCTATCACCAATGCACCCGGCAAAGCCTCAACGGCGACCACAGCCGCCGTTGAGAGGAACCACTGCACTTATCGGGCAGAAGCGCTATTGTACTTGGCGTCCAGTTCATTAATCGCCTTAACGTTCCCAGCCGATCGACCGTTCTCATCGAACTGCTGCGCTAGGAAGGCGTCAGCAATCGCTTTGGCCAGCTCAGAGCCGATCACTCGAGCACCCATTGTGATGATCTGCGCATTATTCGACAGCGCGGCGCGCTCGGCCGAGTACGTGTCGTGGGTCAGTGCCGCGCGAATGCCGGGAACCTTGTTCGCCGAAATGCAGACGCCGATGCCGGTCCCACAGACCAAGATTGCCTTGTCGTATGTGCCGTCGATGACGCCCGAAGCGACGCGGTCGGACAGGTTGGCGTAGAAAGCGTCAGGACCTTCGCTGGTTCGAGACACCTCGGCTACGTCGAAGCGGTCTTTGAGATGCTCGGCGAGGAGTTTCGCCAGCCCTTCGCCTGCGCTATCACCTGCGATTGCTAGTTTCATGGGTATTCTCCTTCCTGAGTGATGAACTTAGATTAGTGAGCGAGCGCTGCGCTGCACTTCGCTAGGATGTCGAGATACCCTTCGACCTTCCACGCGGAACGACCAATGAAGAGGCCGTCCACGCTTGGGCAGGAGATCAACTCCTCGCAATTGTCCGGGTTCACGGAACCGCCATAGAGGCAGGGAACGCGACGCCCGAGGACGTCCTGAGCGACAGCGATGATTTCGGCTTGTCTAGCGTCGGCATAGTCCGAAGACGCGGGAATTCCGTTTACGCCGATCGCCCATACTGGCTCGTAGGCGAGCAGAATTTCGGCATTCTTCTGATCGCCTGCGAGCTTGGAGAGAGCGCCGCGAACCTGAGTTTCGAGCACCTCGGCAGCGCGACCACTTTCTCGGTTTGCGAGGGTCTCGCCGATGCAAATGAGTGGGATCAGGCCGTGGCGAACAGCGGCCTCGGTTTTGAGACCAACCGTCTCGTCCGTCTCACCGAAAAACTCGCGCCTCTCGGAATGACCGAGTTCGACGATATCGAGATCGCAGTCCTTGAGCATTAACGGCGAAACCTCGCCGGTCCAAGCGCCTTCATCGGCCCAATGCATATTTTGCGCGCCGACCTTCGCCGAGGTGCCGGCTAGAATGGATTTGACCTCTCGCACGGCAGTGAATGGCGGGATCACGAAGCGCTGAATTCTGGGGTCCGCCGACGCGTCCGCATCCGACAGCTTCTGCGCGAATTGCCGGGCCTCTGACAGCGTCTTGTTCATCTTCCAGCTGGTTCCGACCCAGAATTGCTTCGTGTCATTCATGTCGTCACTTCTCCTCAATCGTGGCAATTTTGACGATAGTAGGCTTGTTCTTGAGGCTGTCCGCACTTTCGGAGGGCAACGGGCTGTCGGAGATGATGGCATCGAAGTCCGACAAGCTCGCCAGGCGGTGCAGCGCGCTGTGTCCAAACCGTCGACTGTTGATCAGCAGGCAGTTTTGGCGGGACGCCTTCATCATCGCCTGCTTGGTCCGGACGACATGCTCGTCCATATGGTATGCGACCCCGCCAGATGCGGCAGGTGCCGAAATGAACGCGATATCGGCGCTCAGTTGGGACAGCGCGTTATCTGTGATCATTCCGAAGTAGGCGTTGTACTTCGCCGAGTAGACGCCGCCCAAGGTAATCAGGTTAAGTCCGCTTTCGTTTCGGGTCCGGTCCATGATGGCGGCGCTGTTAGTGACAATGGTGAGTGGACGTTTGGCGAGCAGGACCTCGCCAAGGATCGCGGCCATCGATCCGTCGTTGATTATGACGGTCATGCCAGGCTCGACGAACTCGGCAGCGGCGGTCGCTATCGCCATCTTGACGTTCGCCTCCTGCATCTCCCTTATCCGGAAGTCGCTTTCGAACTGCGTGCCAGCATCGATCGTCGCGCCGCCTCTTACCTTCCTTAGAACCCCTGCCCGTTCCAATTCGTCCAGGTCCCGATGAATGGTCATTTTGGAAACGGCAAGCCGGCTGGCGAGGTCGTCAAGGTCGACGGCTCGCTTCTCGACAAGGAGGTTTATTATCTCCTGCTTCCGGTCTTCTCTTTTCATGGGGTCTCCGTTTCCACTCGAGCGGTTGGCGCAGATCGCTTAAATCCTCTTATGCCAAACCGAGCGCGTTCCCAATCACCTGGGACAAAGCGAACCTGACGAGTAACGCGCCCTCATGTCCGCCAGGGAAAGAGGTCGAATTTTCTCGGCATGGCCTGCTGACCCAAAAGCTTCGAACCGCTCCTTGCAGAGCTTGGTCATGGCTTCCATGGAGGGCTTCAGGTACTTTCGAGGATCGAACTCGGCCGGGTTTTGGGTCAAAACCCTCCGTATTTGCCCGGTCATCGCCATGCGACAGTCTGTATCGATGTTGATTTTGCGAACGCCGCTGCGGATGCCGCGCTGGATTTCCTCGAGGGGAACGCCCCATGTAGGCTCCATCTGGCCGCCAAACTCATTGATGATCTCTTGAAGCTCCTGCGGCACAGAAGACGACCCATGCATCACGAGATGGGTGTTCGGAAGCTTGCGGTGGATTGCCTCGATGACGTCCATCGCCAGGACGTCACCGTCCGGCTTCCGAGAAAACTTGTATGCACCGTGACTGGTCCCCATCGCCACAGCCAGGGCATCGATCCCTGTCTCCTGGACAAATTTGAACGCGTCATCGGGGTCGGTCAGAAGCTGGTCGTGCGACAGCTCGCCTTCGGCACCATGGCCGTCTTCAGCCTCGCCCATCCCGGTCTCGAGTGATCCGAGAATGCCTAGCTCCCCTTCGACGGAGATGCCGCAGAGGTGGGCCGCTTCGGTGACTTGCCTGGTGACACCGACATTGTAGTCCCAATTCGCCGGTGTCTTGCCGTCAGCTTCCAATGAACCGTCCATCATGACGGAAGTGAAGCCAGCCTGTATCGCCGTCAGGCACGTCCCCGGTTCATTGCCATGGTCGAGGTGCACGCAAATCGGTATCGTAGGATGGATTTCGACGACAGCCTCCATGATGTGGCGCAGCATGATGTCGTTGGCATAGGAACGGGCACCTCGCGATGCCTGAAGGATCACGGGAGACGATGTCGCAGCGGCAGCTTCCACGATCGCGAGCGCTTGCTCCATATTGTTGATGTTGAAGGCCGGCACCCCGTAGCTGTACTCGGCTGCGTGATCCAGTAGCTGGCGAAGCGTGATTTTTGCCATCTTAGACTTCCTTGCCCGAGCGGTTTTCGAGGATGTATTGAGAGAGCTTGTTGACCTCATTGATCGACCCGAAGACCAATGGCGTACGGGCGTGGTAACTCGCAACCGCTTTGCTGAGAATTGGTCGCGCACCATCGGTCGCCGCTCCACCCGCTTGCCGCAGGAGAAACGCAATCGGATTAGCCTCGTATAGATGCCGGAGCCTCCCTGTGGCGTATCCGGGGCGATCATCGCCGACGTAGAGGAAAATGCCACCGCGGTGGACAATCCGGTGTAGCTCGCCCACCGCTGCCCCTAGCCATCTCATGTTGAAGTTCTTGCCGCGCGGCCCTTCAGCGCCGGCCATGCAGTCTGCCAAGTAGGAGGAGACGCCTGCCTCCGTGTAGCTTCGGACGGAGGCATTGAAGGCAAGCTCGGCCGTATCCGGCTTCACCATTGCGTTCTCGTCAAGAATAACGAACTGCGTATCGACGGGATCGTAGGTGGCAAGCACCAGACCGTTTCCGACGCTGAAGGCCATGTCGAGTGAGTTGCCATAGGAAACATAGCCCGCCGCGACGATGTCGTTTCCGGGACGAGTGAAAGGATCGACACCTGGAGCCTCGGGAATAATCGAGAAAAAGGTTCCCAATGGCGCGCCAAGCCCGACATTGCCGGAACCGTCAAGCGGATCGATCGCGACCGCATACCCCTCGTCCCGCCCGCTCTTAACGGGCAGATCGGCCTCTTCCGAAAGAACGCTGGTAGCTCCGGCTTTGAGCAGCAGACTGACGAATAGATCGTGCGACGCGACGTCAAGAGCCTTCTGATTGTCACCGTCGGAGTTCACACCACTCAAGGCACTGAGATCACCTGGCACCGCACCTCGAGCAATCCGAACTGCAAGCGCCTGACCACCTCGACTGATCGCCTCGATCAGGGCAGCAATCTGCCAGCGCTGCGCATCCGACCCCTCCCAATCGCGAAGGTACGCAGCGACGTTCGACCGCCGGTGATCAGGTGCGTCAGTTTTGAGTTTGAAGACATGTTCAGCCATTGCGGTGACCTCCTTGCCAGAGTGCGGCGGCGATCACGCCGCGCACATCGTCCTCACGGACCGAAAAATTCTTGGCGCAATCTGCCACAGTCGCCGAAAACCACAACATGTAAAATCAAAATAACAAATAAAATGTGATAATGTTATAAATCGCATCATTGTCTTTTGGCTTTTCGACAGCAACATATTTTGGTAGAGAGTAGATCATACATCATACCTTATGGAGAGAGATGCATGGAATATGTTCGTCTTGGAAAGACCGGCCTGAAAGTTTCCAGATTGGCACTCGGGTGCATGAGCTACGGCGTGCCCGAACGCGGAAACCACCTCTGGACGCTCAACGAAGAGCAATCGAGGCCACTGTTCCGTCAGGCGCTGGAGGCTGGCATAACGTTTCTCGATACGGCTAACGCCTATTCGGACGGCACCAGTGAGGAGATCGTAGGAAAGCTCCTGAAGGAGTTCGCAAAACGCGACGAGGTCGTGCTTGCGACCAAGGTCTATGGCCGCATGAACGGCAGCGCGAACGGAATGGGACTGTCGCGGAAGGCGATCTTGTCGGAGGTCGACAACAGCCTCCGCCGCCTTGGTACCGATTACATCGATCTGTATCAGACCCACTTCTGGGACAACGACACGCCGATCGAGGAGACCCTTGAGGCGTTGAACGATGTCGTGCGCGCGGGAAAGGTCCGCTACATCGGCGCGAGCAATGCCTATGCTTGGCAGTTCGCCAAGGCGATCCAGATATCCAAACGCAATGGTTGGGCAGCTTTCTCCTCGATGCAAGCGCACCTGAACCTGATCTATCGGGAAGAAGAACGTGAGATGCTCCCGCTTTGCCGCGCGGAAGGCATCGGCATGATGACCTTTAGCCCATTGGCGCGCGGGATGCTCACAAAGGACGCAGGATCGCAAAGCAAGCGTTCCGAGACAGACAACGTCACAGGTCGCTTCTACGAGAAGGCGGCGGCTGCCGACCGCAACGTCATTGACGAGGTTGCCAAGATCGCCTCGGAACGCAACTTGCCGCGAGCGCAAGTCGCCTTGGCATGGGTTCTACAGAAAGATGGCGTCACTTGCCCGATCATTGGAGCGACGAAGCCCGGCCATTTGGAAGACGCGTTGGCGGCGCTTGACGTGAAGCTCACAGCGGAGGAAATCGGCCGCCTCGAAGCTCCTTACGTCGCGCACGACGTCGTCGGCCTAAACTGAAAACAGAGTGGCGCGGGAAACCGCGCCACTCTCGGCGTTCAGGGTCTTGGTGCCGCCGCGCGACGGAGTCTGTCATTTATGGCAACACCCATCCCTATCTCCGGGATCGGCGCGACGGCGATACCGTTGGGCGCGATCTCGTCAGCGCCCTTCAGCATGGCGTAGAGGTTTCTCGCCGCTTCTTCCAAATTGCCTGAGGCGCTGAGACTAAGAATTGCAACAGCCAGTTCATAGCGGTGTGGCGTTGCCCCGAAGGTCAACACCACCTCCCCCACCTTGGCATCCACGGCGTTCAGTCGAACGACAGCGTTGGGAGCGTAGTGGGACTCCATCATGCCAGGCGCGACTATCTTCCCACTTTGGATTTTCGTCAGGACCTCAATTCCGGTGGTCGCAGCAATGCGTTCAACAGTCAGCCCTCCCGATCGCAACAAACGCACCTCCCCGCCGTCGATCTTCAGAATCGTAGATTCCACCCCGATTGGCGTCGGGCCATCGTCGAGCACGAGGCCGACGGCAGCTCCAAGGTCCGCGACAACATGGTCCGCCGACGTCGCGCTCACCTTTCCAGAAATGTTCGCACTCGGAGCGGCAAGCGGTTTGCCAAAAGCCTTGATCAAATCGCACGAAAATCCGGACGGCAACCTGATGGCGACCGTCTCGAGCCCCGCAGTCGTGATCGACGGGAGGCCGGCGTCCGCTCTCATCGGGAGGACAAGGGTCAATGGACCTGGCCAACATGCCTCTGCCAGTGCCCTGCTCACCGGCTCGAAGTGCGCCAGCCGCTCAGCCATTTCGATGTCCGAGCAATGACAGATCAAAGGATTAAACGATGGCCGCCGCTTCACTGAGAAAATGCGTTGGACTGCTTGTTCGTTGGTCGCGTCGGCGGCCAGACCGTAGACCGTTTCGGTCGGGATGCCGACAACTTCGCCACCATCGAGGGCCGCGCAGGCGGCTGCTATAGCCTCGGTTCTGTTTTCCTTGACGCTGAGTTTCATGGCTTTTTCCCTTCCAAATCCGGCTGTGGGTTAATCAAAAAAAAATCTCTTGTCAAAGGAGGTATGACCTTATACCTATTACCTCAAGCGAAGGGAGCTCGCTCGGAGGAGTCATGGAAAACAACACCACAAAACCCCAGTCTGGCACCGCGTCTTTCGCGTTCAACGAACTGCTCTTGGCTGAGCATGTTGCGAAGTCGTTCAACGGTGTGGCTGCTTTGAGAGACGGTTTTCTCAGCCTCAAACCAGGCACCGTGCACGCTCTCTGCGGTGGCAACGGCGCGGGCAAGTCTACGTTCCTGAATATCGTCATGGGCCTTCTTCGCCGCGACAGCGGTTCGATCAAGGTCAAGGGTGAGACGGTAGATTTCCGATCTGCGAACGAAGCCCTGTCCAAAGGGATCGCAATCATCACGCAGGAGCTGTCCCCAGTCCCCGAGATGACGGTTGCCGAGAACATCTATCTCGGACGCGAACCAAAACGGCTCGGGACTTTCATCAATTTCGCCGCGCTTGAGCGCAAGGCGCAGGACTTGCTAGACGGTATCGGCTTCCCTGTCCGAGCCAACGCCCGGATGGCATCGCTCAGCCTGGCGCAGACGCAGCTGGTCGAGATTGCGAAGGCGCTGAGCTACGACGCCGACATCGTCATCATGGACGAACCGACGTCCGCCATTGGCGAGCACGAGGCGCACATTCTCTTCGATGCAATCCGCCGCCTGAAGGCGCGTGGTGCGGGTATCATCTACGTCTCGCACAAGCTGTCCGAAATTTTCGAGATCGCCGACGAGTACACCGTGTTCCGCGACGGCGCATTTGTTGCAAGCGGTCCAATGAGCGGGATCACGAGGCAAGAACTCGTCACGCAGATCGTCGGGCGCGAGGTCAAATTTGTGGAGAAGGAGCGCCCAGGTGATGGCGCACCCATCTTGCTGGAGGTCCGCAACCTCTCAAAGGGAAAGACCTTTAACGACATATCTCTTTCGGTCGCGGCCGGGGAAGTCGTTGGCATTTATGGCCTGCTCGGTTCAGGACGTACCGAATTCCTGGAAGCCGTCTACGGCATGGAAAAGCCCAGTTCTGGCGAGGTCATCCTGGACGGGAAGCCAGTGCCCAGGGGAAGTCCACGTGAGTCCATCAAGATGGGCATGTCGATGGTCTCCGAGGATCGCAAGGATAGCGGCTTGGTCTTGTCGTCTTCCATTGCACACAACATCACGCTGTCCGCTCTGTCCCTGATGGCGGTCAGCGGGTTCGTGCAAAAGCAGAAAGAGAGCGAAGTCGTCTCGGAAATGATCCGTGTGCAGCGGATCAAGACAAGCTCTCCGGAGCGACACGTCGACACCCTGAGCGGTGGTAATCAGCAGAAGGTCGTATTCGCTCGATGCCTGACCACCAACCCGAGGCTCTTGATCTGCGATGAACCCACTCGCGGCATCGACGAAGGCTCAAAGCAGGAAATCTACGCGTTCCTGAGAGATTTCGCGACCAAGGGGCATGGCGTGCTCGTCGTATCGTCAGAGGCCCCGGAAATTCTCCAGGTCAGCGACCGCATTGCCATCTTCAAGGCAGGCAAAATGGTCGACGTGGTCGACGGGCATGCAACGAGCCAGCAGACCCTTATGGAACTCGCTAGCTAACAGCTAAGCGCTCTTCCCCTTCCTTGCCCAGAGCCGAGGCAGGCAGCGACGAGCGGCAAATCAGGATTCAGAAAATGAGCAACCTTACCAATACCCTGACGGGGTCATCACAAGGCGAAAGCCGGAGCCGCAAGACGCAGGAACTTGTGAAGCAATCCAGCATCATCTTGGTGTTCGTCTTCATCTGCGTGCTCTTCACGTTCTTGAACGAGTACTTTTTGACGTGGGGCAACTGGCTCAACCTTCTGCGCCAATCCAGCATCAACGGCATTCTCGCTATCGGCGTCACCTTCGTCATTCTGACTAAAGGCATCGACCTGTCGGTGGGATCGATCATGGCGCTGGCCGGAATGTTGGCCGCGAGCTTCGTGACCACCGGGAACGAACATTTCGTAGGGATCGCGGTCGCCGTCGCCCTCGGAACTGGCGCTCTTATGGGGCTTGCCAACGGGGTGATTATCGCTCGGATCAACGTCCCGCCGTTCGTCACCACACTTGGCATGTTGAGCATGGCGCGCGGACTGACGCTGATCTATTCGGACGGCCGCCCTACCGCGAACCTTTCGGCAGCATTCCGTTGGATCGGTAGTGGCAACATCCTCGGCCTGCCCCTCCCTGTGATCATCTTCTTCGCAGTGTTCATCATCGGTTGGGTCACGCTCACGAAGACGACCTTTGGACGATACGTCTACGCAGTCGGCGGCAACGAGAAGGCTGCCCGGACGAGCGGTATCTCAACGCGCACGATCATCGCGGCAACCTACGTGATCTCGGGCCTGCTGGCGGGCCTTGGCGGCCTAGTATTGGCTGCCCGCACGACAGCCGCCCTGCCCCAGGCCGGAATTGGCTACGAACTAGACGCTATCGCGGCGGTCGTCATCGGCGGCACGAGCCTTTCAGGCGGCCGCGGGTCGCTCGTCGGCACCCTCTTCGGCGCGCTCATCATAGGCACCATCAACAACGGAATGGACCTCATGGGCGTGTCTTCCTACTACCAGCAGCTACTCAAGGGAGGCATCATAATCATAGCTGTTATCGCAGATCAGATCAGGAAGAACTAACTGAAATCATTGTCCTATTTTGTGGAGGAGAAACACATGAACAGACGTCTATTCCTTGCAGCACTGGCCGCCTCGACGATGGCTCTGTCGGCGCATTATGCAGCCGCAGCAGACAAGGTCCGCATCGCCGCCCTCTCGTTCGGAGAGTCCGGCGAATACATGAAGGCCTGGTCCGAGGAAATTCAGAACCACCCGGCAGTGAAGTCCGGTGAGGTAGCGATCACCGTTTTCGACGGAAAGTACGACCCGCTCGTGCAGGACAACCAGATCGACACCGCGATCACCCAGCACTTCGATGCCATCATCATGGCACCGTTCGACCTGGAAGCATCCGCGCCGTCGATCGACAAGGCAGCTGAAGCGAAAATCCCGGTAATCGTCTCAGCTCTGAAAACAGCGTCGAAGAACTACACCTCGTCGATCATCGTCGACGACCGCGCCGGCGGCAAGATCATTGCCGAGGAGATGGCAAAGCGCCTTCCTAACGGCGGGAACCTCGTTCTGATGGAAGGCCCAATCGGACAGTCCGCCCAGATCGAGCGTCGTGCAGGTGTTGACGCGGGCATGGCCGAGCACACCAATCTCAAGCTTCTCATCGACAAAAGCGGCAACTGGAGCCGTGCCGAGGGCCAGGCGCTGATGGAAAACTGGATTTCGGCCTATCCGAACAAGATCAACGGCGTGCTCGCTGAAAACGACGAAATGGCACTTGGTGCCATCGAGGCGATGAAGGCCGCGAACCTGGACCTGACCAAGATTCCGGTTATCGCCATCGACGGCATCCCGGACGGCAAGCGTGCCGTCGCGAACGGCGAAATGGCCGTGACCCTCTATAAGTACGCCAAGGCCGAAGGCCAGGGTGCTGTTGACCTTGCGCTTCGCCAGGTTAAGGGCTCGGACTACAAGCCGCAGTCGGAAGTCTGGAAGGACCTGATGCAGTGGAAGGACGGCACGGAGAAGGACTACACCGTTCCGTGGCTCGTGCTCGATAAGGACAACGTCAAGAAGTACCAGTAATCGAAGTCTTCGGCAGGTCCGTCCCGGACGGGCCTGCCATTTGCAATGAGGTTTGAAATGACTGTGCTTGAGAAGAGAAAAATCGGAAATACGGGCGTCGAACTGACCTCCCTCGGCTTGGGGACGTCACCGCTCGGCGGACTGGGGATCGACGTATCGTTCCAGCAATTCGAGTCCGTGGTTCTTAAAGCATATGAGCTCGGCGTCCGGTATTTCGATACAGCACCGCTCTACGGTCTCGGAAAATCCGAACACAGCCTGGGCCATATCCTTCGGGTCAATGGTCTCATCGACAAGGTTCAGCTGAGCACCAAAGCGGGACGCATTCTCAAGCAGGAAAGACGTGCCAAGCGGGCCGAGAGCCTATACGCGATCAATTGGGTGAATGCGCTGCCCTATGTCGACGAGTATGATTACTCCTACGATGGGATCATGCGCGCCTTCGAAGACAGCCAGCAACGCCTTGGCGTGGACGGTGTCGACATCCTCTACCTGCATGACGTCAGCGGCGACTGGCACCGCGGTGACTACAATCGCTACCTCGGACAGCTTCGTGAAAGCGGCTACCGGGCTTGTGACGACCTGAGAAGCAGCGGTGCCGTCAAGGCTATCGGCCTCGGCGTCAATGAAACGGCCTCCGTGCTCCAGGTGGCATCAGAATTCAATCTCGACTGCTCAATGGTCGCGGGGCGATACACGCTGCTGAACCACCAGCCTTTGTACGACTTCTTCCCGGAAGTGCAGCGCCGCGGCATCTCGATCATCGCCGGTGGCATCTATAATTCTGGCGTGCTGGCAGAGGGTAGCAAGGGCGACGCAGCCGTGCGCACCTACGACTGCGTCGCGGCCCCGCCGGAAATCCTGGCGCGCGTCGAAAAGCTCGAGGCAGTCTGCGCGGAGTTCGGCGTATCCCTTCCGACCGCGGCTACCCAGTTCGTATACAACCATCCCGCCGTTACAGCAGTGGTCCAGGGCGCTCTGTCTCCCAAGCACGTTGAAAGCAACGTCGCGGCGATTTCCGAAAAAATCCCGCCAGCGTTCTGGACCGCCCTCAGGGATCGCGGATTGATCCCGGCTGAATCGATAACCGCAGCTCTCACGGCTGCCTGAACTTTCAAGGTGATCTAATGGCAAACTTGCCGCTTCGCCCCCTTGGGCAGACTAAAGTCAACGTGACATCGCTAGGCCTCGGCACGGTACCGTTGGCAGGCTTCAACGCAGACGTTTCCTACGAGGAATTCGAAAAGACCGTCCAGACCGCCTTCGATGCGGGCATCCGTTATTTCGACTGCGCTCCAATGTACGGCTTCGGCAAGGCCGAGCACTTCCTTGGCCACGCGCTGCGGGTCAGGAAGCTTCGCGAGCAGGTCGTCGTCAGCACGAAGGTCGGACGCGTACTCAAGCCGGCGAGCAAAACAAAACCATTGGAAACGGTCTACGGAATCGACTGGGTCGATCCGCTCCCGTTCCTGGATACCTATGATTACACATACGACGGTGTCATGCGCGCGTTCGAAGATAGCCAGCAGCGGCTGGGTCTCGACTACATCGACGTCCTTCTCGTCCACGACGTCGGGACGGCGTGGCATGGCGACCAAAGCGAGTTTTACTGGAACCAGCTCAGGGCATCCGGTTACAAGGCGCTCGACGAACTCCGTTCGAGTGGCAGCGTCTCCGCGATCGGCCTCGGCGTCAACGAGACGGCGTCGGTCGTACAGGTGGCCAAGGAATTCCAGATCGACTGCTCACTGATCGCCGGCCGCTACACATTGCTGAACCATGCACCGCTGCAGTCGGACTTCGATGAGCTTCTGAAGCGCAAGGTCTCTGTCATCGCAGGAGGCATCTTCAATTCCGGTGTTCTGGCATCGGGCACGAAGGGAGCCACCCCTACCTACGATTACGGCAAGGTCCCGGCCGAAGTTCTCGATCGCGTGAAGCGTATCGAAGCGGTTTGCGATCAGTTCGCAGTCGACCTCCCCGCTGCGGCGATGCAGTTCGTATACGCCCACCCGGCCGTGGCGACCTTGGTCATGGGAGCGAAGAACCCACAGGAAGTCGCGGCTAACACCAAGGCTATCCAAGCCAAGATTCCTCAGGAGTTCTGGACCGCGCTTCGCGACTCCGGGGCTATCCCGGAAAACGCACCTCTTCCGACTGGAGACGCAAAATGACCTATGGCAGCATGGAGGCACCCACCTCTTTTAGCTGCCAGGAAGTCGACGGATCAGTCGCCGACATTCGTTGGCGGCTGAAACGCCTGCTTGAGGACTACGCCGCAGTGCTGTCTCGCCTGTCCTTGGCCCATTTGAGCCGAAGCGCAGACGGTATGCGTCTTCTGGAGAGCCAACTGTTCGACTCCGCACGACGGGACTTGGCCGAAAGCCACGAAACCTTCTCCTGGCTTGCCAGCAAGAGCCTGGTGCAGCACCCAGTCCGCCATATTGGCCTTGCCCGCAGCTTATTGAGGCGCGCCATCGAGAAAATGGACGGTGCCGCGGGTGAGCGAGCCGAGCCACTCACTCTTCTGAAGCTCGCCTCGGATCAACTGAAAACCGCCTCGGCGTTAGCTGGCCACCCATTGTTCGACACCAGCACATGCTGCGCAAATCAATTCCACCCTAATCCGGAGCCAAACAATGAGCGATCCTTCAATCTGGGTGCTTGAATACGCCCGTAGCCCCGTTCACCCCGTGAGCGCCGTGTTCTATGGGGCGCACAATCAGGGCACCATGAACCTGCCGTTCAGTTATGTCCTGATCAAAAGCGGCAACGTAGTGGCGCTTGTCGACGTGGGGTACGACGAAAGTGACTTTGGGGGTACCATCGCACAGTCTATCGGAGTGACGCACTATACGCCGCCACAACAGGTTTTGGCGGAGTGCGGCGTCTCTCCAGATGACATCACACACATATTCGTCACCCATGGACACTTCGACCACATGGGCGGATTGCGGTTCTTCAAGAACGCCAAAGTCTTCATTCAGAAGAAAGAGCTCGAATCCTGGATGTGGATTCTCGCCAAGGGCCGTCGCTACCGAACGCTCGCGGCGGGACTTAATCCCGCGGACGTTCTCCACCTGGCTGAAATCAACCTCGAGGGACGGCTCACCCTCGTCGAGGGTGTCCTGGAGAACGCCGTGCCGGGGATCGATCTCTATCCGGCCTTCGACACGCATACCGCGGGCTGCCAGTACGTTGTCATGCGAAGTGACAAGGGAGGGAAACTCGTGCTCTCGGGTGACGTCATTTATACCTACAAGAACCTTGATGGAGGCGATCCCGCCGATCCGCACCTGGTGCCTCCGGGGTTGGCAAACGGAAGCCAGACGACGCTGATCGAATGCGCCGACGAGATGCTGGCACATGTCGACGGCAATCACCGTCAGATCATTCCGATGCACGAGGAACGGCTCGGGGAACTATTCCCGTCCCGCACGACGAGCTACGGGCTCAAGGTAGTGGAAGTGCTGCTTGGCGCTAACGAACAAAGCCGCGTGGAATTCAGGTACTGACATGGAAGTGTCCAACGACATAGTAATGACCTATCTCGTCGAGACCGACGGGAGCGTTGACGACCTCGCGACCAAAATAGCTAGCGATCAGTCCACTGGCACGTTCGTCCCGCTCCCAGGGGAGACGCCCGAACTCAAGGCACGGGTGGCAGCGAAGGTTCTCGAAATACGCGAGCTCGCATCAACGACCATTCCGTCGTTCCCTCAGGACAAGCCAGCCGGCACCGTCTACAAGCGAGCGGAAGTCGATATCGCATTTCCGTTCGAGGCGATCGGTTACGATCTGGCTGCACTGATGACGATAGTGATCGGTGGCGTGTACTCGATCCGTGGTTTCACAGGGATCAGGGTAATCGGCATGTCCCTGCCCTATGGATTCACCAAGGCTTACCCAGGGCCTCAGTTCGGCATACGAGGAAGCCGCGCCCTCACCGGGGTCTTCGACAGGCCGCTCATCGGCACGATCATCAAGCCCGCGTTAGGGCTGCGGCCGCACGAGACCGCCGAAATCGTCAAGGAGCTGATAGAGTCAGGCGTAGACTTCATCAAGGACGACGAGAAGCTCTGCAGCCCGCCCTACTCTTCCGTTGAAGAGCGGGTGAAGGCGATCATGCCGCTCATCAAAGACCACGAGCAAAAAACCGGAAAGAAGGTGATGTACGCCTTCAACATCAATCACATCGACCTAGATGAGATGATGCGGAACCATGACATCGTGGCGGCCGAGGGTGGCAACGCGGCTGTCATCAACATCAATTCAATCGGACAGGGTGCGTTCCTTGCCTTGCGCAAGCGGTCAAAGCTAGCATTGCACGCCCACCGGAACGGCTGGGATATCTTGACGAGGCATCCTGGCCTTGGGATGAGCTTCTCGGTCTATCAGCAGTTCTGGCGTCTTCTTGGCGTCGACCAGTTCCAGATCAACGGCATCGCGTCGAAGTACTGGGAGCCTGACGACTCATTCGTCGAATCCTTCCGCAACTTGAACGAAACCAGTCCTGACGAAAGAGAGCGCCCCATGCCGGTGGTCTGTTCGGGGCAATGGGGGGGGCAGGCTCCAGAGACCTATGCCCGGACTGGGCAGACGCTGGATCACCTATACCTCTGTGGCGGCGGTGTCGTCAGCCATCCAGGTGGCCCTGCCGCAGGCGTACGTGCCGTTCAGCAGGCCTGGCAGGCGACACGTGAGGGTGTCGCCCTAGACGAATTTGCGAAGACGCATCGGGAGCTTCGGGAAGCAATCGACAAATTTGGCAAGCGCGGCGGTTAGGCTCTGTTCACAGCGTCGGCCCTAGAGCGCAACCCCGAGGTGGCGAATAGTGCGGATGGAGCTAAAACCCCTCCATCCAGGCTCGAGCGAACTCACGTTTCTGCCTTCGCAACAACATCGAGTGCCTTATTGACCGCCATCGCCATTGTGTCCATTCCCCTTACAAATTCGTGGAAGCCAGGGTTCGCTACAAAATATCGATGATCGCTAGGGAGGCATTTAATCCTGTTGAGTTCCGCGATGTATTTGGAGTGCAGCCAAAGGTATTTCTCCAGCACGCCGGGATTGTTTGAGCGCAGGCCACCTTTAATGATGTCAGCGATGCGTTGCAGATAGAATGGATAATTGTCATTATTACCCCCCGCGACGCGAACCACGGAATTCCACGACACGTAGTCGTAATAGAACAGACCGTCGTCATCTTCGGTCATGAAGTCTTTGACAAATTTGGCCTCCTCCTTTCCAGAATGCGTTTCGCTTTTTGCCTTGGCGGCCACCTTCAACACCTCTTTGTCGATCAAGATTCGAGGGTACTTCGCCACTTGAGATTCAAGTTCGTAGGCATGCACCATCGCGGGGCCGACAACGTGCTTCTTTGTATGGTGCAGGCTGCCGACCGTGAGTGCCCCTCTTACAAGGAATCCCCTTTCCGCAAGGTCGATGACGCAGAAGGCGATTTCACAGAGGAGCCAGAAAACCGCAGACTCCTCCTCAACAAGGTATGAAACCACAACACAGTCGGAAAACTGCGTCACTCGCTGGCTCTTTCGGAACTTGTTGTCGTCCTCACCGATCTCCCCAATCCGGTCCATGGCCCGAACCAGTTTGGCGAGAAATTCCGGGTCGGATATGGTTCGGTTCACATGGGCTTTGAAGCCCAGGAAATCGACGAAGAGCGTTATGCGCTGCTGATATCTGACAGTTTTCTTGCCCACTTTCTTCTTCACTATCAATGAACTCCATAATGTGTGCCCCCGCGCTGCGACATGGACTTTCGCCCTAATCGGTGCCCTTAGCTTGCAAGCTCCGCTGCAACGGTGGAGAAGTAAGACGGAAAGATGCTCAGAGCAGGCACCATGGCCTCGTGTCTACATGCAGCGCGGACGTCATCTCTGTCACGAACGTTGTTCCACATAACTGACAGGTAATTGGCCACAATCCGATCTCCGAAACCCGCTTCGATAAAGGCGATTGCGGCCAAATCTGTCAGGCCATATTTGATTTGCTTCTGAAGCGCGGAGAAACCAGCATGAAGGATTTCGTCCAATCCCTCCGCCAAATCCGTCAACGATGCTGTGACCATTGCCAAGTCATACGCAAAAGCGCCCTCACACAAAGCGACGGCGTCTTCCACTGTGGGGCGATCACCACTCACGCGAACATCCGCCGCGATCATCCGCCCGTGGATGTCATGGAATTGCCTACCCGAAACCCAATCCACCAATGCCTCCTTGAGGAACCCAGTGTCTGAGAGGGAGCGGATCGATGGAGAGGAGTTCCACGCGACAATCCTATCCGCGGCGAAGTCCAGAAGCTGACCCGCTTCAATGGCGGCGCGAAGGAAGTCAGTGTTTGCTGTCAACCAAAGCTGCAACTCCGCTACGATGGCTGGCGGAAGCGGCGATCTTTTGATTACCGCGCGTTGGTTGCCATCGGTGTTTTCCTCAATAGCTTTCGCAATCATCTGGAACACAGCGACCACCGCCTCTTTTATCTCCGGGCCAGCAAGATGATGGGCCAAAGTTTGTGCTGCCAATTCAGCCACACGATCCTGCCCCTCCTCTTCCAAGAAGGTCAAGTTGGCGACGAGAAATGCAGCAATGGCTTGGATCGCACGGGCGCGACGTTCAATGAACTTCGTGAATTCGGGGCCACTGATGTTGGGTTGAAGCGCTATCGCCTCATCAACTACCATTTCGATCCGAGCTTGGTCTGCGAATGCCAGATCAAGCCATTGAGCCAGAACAGGCTGCACAACCGGCGGCGCGCCTTGCTGACGCTGCTCGTAGTTGTCGAACAGGGCGAGGATGCTGCTGTTCGTGGGTTCCGACCGTCGAGAATCCAGGAGTTCCTTCGCTTCTTCCCATCGCCAGCTCTGCCTGAAAACACTTTTTTGATCGAAAACGGACGGGGTGGAGAAGATGATGCTCCCTTCGGTATGCATCCCTGCACGCCCGGCGCGTCCCATTAGATTCTGGAAGTCGCGCACCATCATCCGGTCTTTACCCTGTCGGGTCGAGGTAACAATGAGGTACTTGAGAGGGAAATTCACGCCCTGAGCAAGTGTAGAGGTACAGACAACAAACTTGGCCAGCCCCTCCTTCATGGCATGTTCGATAGACAGCCTAAGCCCCTGAGGCGTATCCGCGTGGTGGGCGAATATTCCAAGTGCCGCCGCCTTCGTAGCCGTTGCCTGAGGACCAAGGTATAATTCGGAGAGGTATCTCAACTTGCCCACCTCCGCGGCGTCGGAAACTTCGGAAGGTCGGAGGAAGACCGCACCCCTATCAAAAATATCCACAGCACGGCGGCAAATCTTCGTCGCGCTGTCTTTGCGTCCGCAAAATACTGCAACACTGCCATTGTTTACAACATGCAGCCCCAGGAACAATCCGACTTCACCGCCATCCGACTTTGTCGGAAAGCGCTGAACCTTCTTCTCGCGACCACGAAGGTTCAACTCGACGTCATCTATTAGGCGCGGCACGTAGAATTCGGTTTCCTCGGGATCGGTGGGACTGACGTAAGCAAGCCGGCCCCTTGTATCTTGCCAACTTGCAAAGGCGATGCTCTTCGAGGTCGGAAGTAGGCCTGCTCCGTCGATGACGGCGTCTCTGTCACCGACCAACCACTCAGCCACATCGCGCGCATTGCCGATGACAGCAGAAATCAAAACGACTTGCGTCGCCTCGGACAAACTCAGCTTCAATGAAGTCAGCAGCAACTCATACGTCGGCCCCCGAGTGAGGCCGTCAAACTGATGGCCTTCGTCATAGATCACCAGGCCGATGCGATCGACGAGCTCCGGCGCGCGTCGAAGCATGTAGAGAAGCTTCTCGGGGGTGACGATCAGGACAGTGTTCGCTGCCAACATTTCCTCAAGCTGGACGTCGAACTGAAAGGAATCGGACGCCTCGTCGAGTTTGATCGGCTCGCCCGCAAAGGCGACCACGAGATCGCTTCGAATATCATGGCATAGCGATCTGTACGGCGCGACAATAACGGCCAAGGATGCACGCTTCGACATGAAAGCCGAGCGTATGATCAGCTCCGTCGCCCTTGTCTTGCCAGCACTCGTAGGCATTTGGATTACGGCTGACCGACCGCGCAACAGTCCTCCTGTCGCGATCTTCTGCTGCGCTGGCCAAAGTTCGATCGGAAAATGCGTCTTGGCCAATGCGGGTCGCCAGGCGTCACTCGATAGGCCGGACGCCGACGGCAGCATGGTCCTGGAAGCATTTTGTAGCTTGGTTGCACAGACGGCGGTTATCAAGTCGGCGTAAAGGAGTTCTCTAGGTGACCCATTCCAAAATGCCGTGGTACGGAGACGGTCGCAGGCAGCCGACACTTGATCGACATCGGACGCGAACGTCACGAAGCCATTCAAACTACGCAAGACCGCGTTCACCGTTGGGCTACTGCCGTCGATCTGCGTGAAGTCGTTTCTCAAAATCTGGTAAGCAAGCTTCCCTAGTCCACCCGCAAGGTCATTGGGAGGGGATGGCATATTCTTCACTACAACGGCGGCGTTACCGACGCTACGGTTGAGATAATAAGCGGTCGCGCAGAGTAACGAGAACTCGACCGAGATTGTCTCGTCGAGCTTAGCGTTAAGGTAGGCGTCGAAAAACGTCGATGCGAAACGCAGGCCATCAGAGACGGAGAGATCGAGGCCATTCCAGTTCGTGGGTGCCACATCAGGATTGTAGCCTTCTATCGCACCCAGTCCCCTGAATTGGTTGGCAACCGTAGCCGCAACGTCGCCCAGAAGTCCAACAGCCAGGTTGAAGAGCGTAGCAGGATCGCGGTATAGTTTGATAAAATCCTCAGGAGCGACCCTGAACTCGTGCATCTTCGCCCTTGCTCGCGTGGTGGAGAGGACCCTGTTGGCTGTGGCTTCAGGCTTCATTTGCCGCCCTTTCGTACAGCGCGTGGACCAACTTCATCAGTGACAGTCCACGGATAACCAGCATTTGAAGATTGGCAGCGTTTTTATGCCCGGTGCAATCGGTGTCTTCAAATGCGGTGGTTGCGAAAACATCAGCGTCCAAGATGGCCGCCGCGCCGTTGATCCTCTTGAATGGTCTCTCCGTTTCGTTCTGAAATCTTTGAACCCAGCCGACCTGAGCCGCTTCTTGGCGAACAAGAAGACGTTGCTTCATCGCGTTCAAGGTCATTGCCTCGCGCAGGTGGTCTTTCATCGAGTCGGTCACTGCGTCTTGCAGACGGTTTTTGTCCGTGGGCGACATCCCGGATTTCGATTCGAAGACAAAGAGCTCGTCGTCGATGTGCTCCCCATGCTTCAGGAAATATCTAATGCCGACGATATCGCAGCCTTTTGTAGAATCCTGTCGGTTCCAACGGTCCTGGTATCGCAGCTCACGCGGACACCAGTAGCCAAGGACATATTCGATGAAGTCAGCAACGAGTATCTCGCCGAAGTCGCCCGAGCGAAGACTAGGGCCTGGCGCGATTTTTTCGTCGGGAAAAAGGATTGTTTTGAGGTAATCTGCGTTGGTCTTTCCTGTCCCCGCCACCAGCGCTGGCAGATCGACATCCGCGCAATAGTGATGCCGGAAATGCGCCGCCCATGCAGACAGAGCGCCGTCGTCGTTTGCGGGATCGAGCTCCCATATCTGTATTTCTCGGCCACAGGCGCTTTGACGCCGCTCGCCAGTGTCCTTCAGCCAACCGATGTGCGGCGGGATTCCCACGTTTCTACCCTCGATTTCTGGATGCAGTTTGGAATGTCTTTTGGTAGCGAAGACATTTCCTTTACCGACAATCGAGAACTATTACAGCCTGAAGTTACATATAATTTAATTTGTACTCAGGTAACGAGTGGCCACTTACCACGTATCTTCAGAAACCGACCGCATAGAATTGAGTGGCCTCGGCGGCTTCGGCAGAGCAAAGAGCTTGAACGGGTGGGCGCAGAGGTGCCTGCGTGAACAAAACGCGCGTGCCCCGTCGATGCACAAAGGCACTTATCGTCATCCGTTGGACTATGATGCTTCCTTGGCCCCTTCAATCGAGCTCAGGAAGTGCTTCATGTTTGCATCCACGCTCGAACGGTTGTCCGCACCGACCTGGCGGTCGAGGATCGCCTTGTACATTTGCTCATGGAGATCGACGGCCCGGCGACGTCCGCTCACGTCAAGCGACTTCCGAACCCAGGGAGCAACCATAGTCAGAACAAAGTCAGCAATGACGACGATGAGTTTGTTGCCTGTCGCCTCGTAGACCGCTCTGTGAAAATCGAGGTCGGCTTTGAGCATCTCGTCCAAAGAACCGTCGGGCTCCGCCGTCAAGGCTTTCAAGCGATCGATGCATTCCCGCATTCTCGCCAAATCTTCGTCCGTCCTGCGGAGCGCTGCAAGCTCGTTACAATTTCGGTCGAATACGTCTCGGAGCTCCATGAGCATCTCCGGCGTAGAGTCTTGGAGGTATAGCTGGAACATGGACAGCGGCAGTGCCGGCGCGCTTTGCGATTCGCGGACGTAGCTGCCGTGACCATGGCGAATGTCGATCAATCCGGCGATTGAAAGCGACTTCATAGCTTCACGGATTGGAGTACGGCTAATACCAAGCTGGTCCGCCAAATCCTTCTCGTTGGGAAGCTTGTCCCCTGCCTTCAAGCTTCCACTGGCGATTTGACCCGTGATATAGTCGAGCGCGACCTCGACCCGAGTCTGAATTTTTTTCGGCGCATCCAAAGCGATTTCCTCTTCCCGACCAGTACCGCCAGCGGTTTACTCGACGTAATACCTCATACCTATAAATGCTCACGGGCAGAAAGAAAAGCCACCGCTTTTACCACTCTATCGGAAGGGCAAAATCGCGGTGGCCTATATCGGGCGTGCTGTGGTTAGGCGCGCAGGCGACAGTTTATTTTGCGTCGCCGATCTTCGTTGCAGTCTTGGGATCAAAGGGGAAGAGAAGGCCAGCGGCAAGGAAGCCGCCGTCGACATTGAGAGTGTGTCCGGTGACGTAGCGCGCTTCGTCGCTCGCAAGGAAGACAGCGGCATCGGCGATTTCGGATGGCTCCCCGTAACGGCGCTGCGGAACCAACCGGTGATATGCGTCACGGGTCTCCAACGTATGCATGGTCTTGGAAACTTCGGTCAGGATTGGGCCAGGCGCGATCGCATTGACGTTGATCCCGTAATCCGCAAGCTCGACGGCCATGACCTTGTTGAGAAGTTCGACACCTGCCTTGGAAGCGCCATAAGCGGAACGTCCCACCCCGCCTTTCTGGCCGGACAGCGAGGCAATGTTGATGATCTTGCCGCTCTTCTTCTCGGCCATTTTCCGCGCAACCGCCTGAGACATCAGGAATGTGCCGGTCAAGTTGATCCGAACAACTCGTTCGAACTCTTCACGCGAACTCTCCAGGAATAACGTAGTAGCGCCGATACCCGCGTTGTTTACGAGGATATCGATCTTTCCGAAATTCTCGAGGGCGCTGGATACAACCTTCTCGACATCCGCATCGGACGAAATGTCGCCGGCCACCGCGATGGCCGCAGGTCCGATCTCCTTGGCTGCCGTGATCGCTGCTGCCTCGTCTCGGTCGCAGATCACAACCTGAGCGCCCTCTTTCGCGAACGCGACGGCAATGGCTTGTCCAATGCCGCGAGCGGCACCCGTGACGATGGCGGTTTTTCCTGAAAGTCGCATGATTTCCTCCCAATTTGAGAACGCGAGGTCATAGGTATGATGTATGACCTTGACCCGTTATGGTCTCCCTTCTAATGTGCTGTCAAGAGGCGGCATCGCGCCGAATTCACTGAAGGCCCGTCGGGAGGTAACGACAATGAGCATGAGGAAGCCCCTGGTGGGCTTTTACGGCGACGATTTCACAGGATCGTCTGAGAACCTGGCGCAGTTTCATAGGAGCGGGTTGCGCACGCGTCTGTATCTCAAGGTCCCACAACTGGAGACGCTGCAGAAGGCGGCCGAAACCCTGGACGTGGTTGGCTTCGCCGGAACCGCCAGGGCGCTCGACCCCGTAGCCATGCGTGCCGAGGTCGAGCCTGCGTTCAACGCCCTCAAGGCCCTCGGCTGCAATTTCCTTCAGTTCAAGATTTGCTCCACCTTCGATTCAGCGCCCGCGATCGGGAACTTTGGTCTGGCGGCAGAACAGTTTACGGCTGGACAGGCGTATGATCTCGCAGTCCTGGCGGCCACCCCCGATTTCGGTCGTTACACTGCCTTCGGGAACCACTTCGCCCGTTTTGGCAACGACATCTTCCGGCTCGACAGGCATCCAAGCATGTCGAACCATCCCCGAACGCCGATGAAGGAAGCCGACCTCAAGGATCATCTGGCAAGCCTGTGCTCCTTAGACTTCGCGAACGTGCACGTTCCTGAAATCCGGAACCCCGATGTCCTCAAGGCACGCGTCTCCGAGCTCTTTGACGCCAAGGTCGGGGTCATCTTCGACGGCGTCGTCAACGAAGACCTCGCATCTGTCGTAGCAGAGCTCTGGGTACGGAGTCGCCAGAACCCGGTGTTCGCTCTCGCCGCCCAGGGGCTTGCGCAGCTACTCGGCAAATACCTCGCCGCCGAGATGCCGGAAGGCGCGCTCCAGTCGGTAGAGACAGAGGTGGCCCCTGCTTCCAACCTGCTTGTCCTATCGGGTAGCTGTGCGATCCAGACCGGCAGGCAAATCGATGTAGCGTCTCAGGCTGGATGGGCGACCATCGAGCTTGATCCTTCGAAGCTTGTCGATAAGCGCGCGATCGAGACCAGTCTCGAGGAGGTCCTGCCAAAGGTGAACGAGCAACTCTCCAGCGGTCGCCCGACCATTGTTTACACCGCGCGCGGTGACGCGATGGCCCGGGATTCATTCGAAGATATTCCGGCCGACCAGATCGGCAACACGTACGCACGGCTGATGGTGCGTGCCCGAGAAGCTACGTCTGTTCCCCGCGTCGTGCTGGCAGGTGGCGACAGCTCGAGCTACACGGTCCGCTCCAGCGGTGCGGAAGCGCTCACCATCAAGGTATTCGACGAAGTTCAGCACGGCCATCTCTGCGAACTGATCGGCGGGGAGAGCGGATTGGACGGCCTGGAAATCCTGTTGAAGGGCGGACAGATCGGCAAGGACGACTATTTCCTGCGCGTGCTCAGCGGCACGAAGCACTGACGTTATTGGAGGCATTGATGAAGAAGTTCATTCTTGAGGGGCGCATCAACGAGTACGCAATGCGCGACCAGAACAGGCATGTACCCTGGACGTCCGATGAGATCGCGGAGACAGCGGCACGCATTCGTGACGAAGGAGCAGCTATCCTTCACTTCCACGCACGCACCGTGGACGGGAAGCCGCTGAACACGTTCGAAGCTTACGAGGAGATCATCACGAAGGCACGGGCCAAATCGGACATTCTGATCCTTCCTACGCTGGGGTTCATTTCGAACGACTCGGATGCCAAGGCCCGGATTGACACCGTCGTAAAGCTGGCTGGTACACCTGGGTGTAAGCCCGATATCGCACCGATCGATACCGGGACCGCCAACCTCGAAATTTACGATCCCACCACGAACCAGGTATCGTTCGTCGACCGGGTCTATCAGAACACGACGGACAGCCTTATCCATTATGCCCGCGAGCTGAAGCGGGTGAATGTGAAACCGAAGATGGTCTCTTGGTCCGTCGGATTTACGCGGCGAGCCCTTATGTTGATGGAAATGGGCATTATTGACGAGCCGGGCTACATACTCTTCCACCTCACCGACGGACAAGTCATCACGGGACACCCCGCGACTGTCGAAGGCCTGAAGGCGCATCTGGCGTTCCTGCCGGCCGACCGCAACATTGAGTGGACGGTCAACGCTCTGGGTGGAAACCTATTTGCCATGACCGACACCATCGCTCGACTGGGCGGCCACATGGCGATCGGGATCGGGGACTACCCCTACCCCGAGCTATCTCATCCAACGAACGAAGAGCTAATCCGGGAAACGGTCAAGGTCATCAAGTCGACAGGCCGCGAGATGGCGACGCCTGATGATGTTCGGGAAATGTTGAGGCTCAGATAGAAGTCCTAAGGCATCCCAACGCTCCGCGGATGGGATGCTCTTTTTAACAGCACGTGTCCTCGCAACGCCTCAGCGACTTTAGAGAGCCCGCATCTCGATCAAGACCGGCCATATTCCTTCGCAAGCTGTCGCCACGTCGAACTGCGATGCGGTCGCCTCCAGGGATGCGATGGCAACACCCCGCAAGGTTGGCCAAGTATCTGCAAGCTTCCGCACAGTTCCACTGAGACCCTGCAGCCGTTCCACCACGGGGACACCGCGTGCCCATTCGTAAAGATAGACCGCGTTGATCAGCTCGGTACCGAGCTGATACGCTCCTTCGGGTATTCGGCTGCGGCTCTTACTTTCGGGCCATGCTTTGTCGCCAAGCTTGGCTATGGCCACGACAAGCCGTTCGAAATCGGACCTGCGGTTCTGTCGTCCGTAAACCTTCGCAATGACGTCGAGCAACGCGCTGCGCGACATATCATCCTCGGCCAATGCAGCCGGCGTCGCTTGAACTTCGAGCTTCTCCATCAAACTGGCAATTGCTTCATCGCTGACGTTGCGCAGGTCGATCACCAACGCAACGAGAGACGTCAACGGCCGCCAATTGAGGTCAGTCATCTCGGATACAATGTTCAGCAAGAGCTGGGAGCTGTCCCTTACAGCCAAACTGTTGTCTTTCGACATCCATCCGGCGACGACGAACTGGCGGACCGGGTCTTGAGCGACCCAGATGTTCGTCGGGCATTCCGGCAACTGCACCAGCAGATCGGGAGAAGGCACCCAGGAGTCCCCGCTGCCCTGACCAACCCGGTCTACGAACGGAGCAGGCAAATCGGCACCCAATCGCGACAGCTCTGCGTAGGCGGCCGCTCGCAGCCGACTGGGCGTCATCGACAGCAGCGAGCGTGCCAACCAAGCTTCCCAACTTTGCGCGTCATCGCTTTCCGTCAACTTGCGGTTCGTCCGTCCCGCTGCCCATGCCGACAGGTCGTCCAAGGGCATTTGCTCGACATCGAAGACGCTGGTGAGTTGATCGGCGTGCAGCCACACGAGATGGAAGATCAGCTCAGGCTCGATGGAAAGCCATTCCGGATCGCCGAGTGCCTGGCGGGCGCTGCCACCCAGCAACGTACAGAACAGCCTGAGACGGGGCTTCGACAGCCGGTCCAACAGCTGGAAATCGGATTCTGCGAGGCTCTTCGCGTGAGCCTTTGCAAGAAGAGCCGCGATCGCGAAAGACCAGGACATGTGAGCCCGATCCACGTCCTGCTCCAACAAGTCCAGGATGGTCTTGGAAACGCGTTCCGGCATCGCGACCGGGAGACTGCTCAGTCGCTCGATTGCGGTATCCGAACCGAACCGCTCGAAAAGCGCATCGGCGGCGGCTTCGACAATCATCGATCCGTCGCCATCGAACTGCGTTGTAAGACCGATAAATTCCAACATGGCAGCCGGACTTGGCAGCTTGAGGTCGTCGGGATCGAGCGTGCCGCCGTTTTCGACCCGGTGGCGCAGCTTGGCAAGCTTCCGACTGAAATCCGCACCTAGAAGATCATGCAGTAGCTCAACGCGCCTTTCGGCACGGTGTTCGCTCGATATTGCCTCGACCTGATGCGCGCTGAACTGATGCCCGGTCCCATCGGAATTCAAGACGGTCCCCAGTAGCTTGGAGCGGACCACGTGGTCAGGATGCAAGGCGGCAATGGTCGCGCTATCGAATGGATGCGGCCCCGATCCAAAATCAATAGACGCTGCAGGCAATCCTGTATCGCCGTCGCCGACAATCAATGTTCCCGGCACGTTGTCCTTGTAGGACCGGACGACCTTGTGACCGCCGTTGTCGTGAAACGCGTCGGCGAAAGCCGCCTCGATGTCGCGGACCGCGATCCGGAGAGTATCCCCGACCTCGAGGAGCATGATGTTCTCGCGCCCGATTGCTTGGTTGATGCCGTGATGTTCCGCAATCCGATTGGCGAGATCGAGCGGCAGCAACTGAAGGAAGCGGTGGATGACCTTGGCCATCTGAGCTCTGAGAGCGTCCGCGAGGTCGGCCTCGATGTCATCGGGGCCGTTCGTCAGCCGCTCGATCAGGCCCGCCAACAAGACGGCGATCAGGTCGTCCATCTCCGCGTCCGCCGCGACCATCGGGGCGACGGCGTTGTCCAGGACCCAGTTCGCAAACGGCGCTCGTCTATCCTCGGGAAACTTGTCCCGTCCAAGGTCTGACTGCAGCGTGGCAAACAATGCATGGATGACGTTCATCGCGGCCAGATGGCGGCGCGCCAACGCGTTGTCGGAAGCTGGTGGAGATGGCAGGTAGTCGACGCGCAGGCTGGCCCATACCCAAGCTGACAACGCCTCGGCGTCTTCAATTTCGATATCCGTGTTCTGCCAAATCCGCGTGACAAGATCGCTCGACAACTGTGATAGCAGCAGCATCCGCCGGCTCTCGCCGCCCGGTCGCCCTTCGCCATCGACCTCGGGTGTGGGATCGAGGTAGCGGAGGTTGATGATATCGCGAGCGAGCCAGCGCCGCAGTGTCCTGAGGTCGTCGTTGTCGACGAGCCTTCCATTGACGACCGCCGCGCTCCGCAGAATTCCCAGGATTTCATCGTGGTCGAGCGGCAGGAAAGAGTATCCGGCCTTACGGAGCGATTTCATGACCAACGGATAGCTGCGGTCGTCCAGCTCTCCCGCTTCACGAAGAACCCGAAGGACTTGCGCCAAGTTCAAGGCGTTGGCCGGGCTTCGCGCCAAAATGATCCTGTCTTCTATCCAGAAGAAGCTGTCGTCGCCGTCTCGCGGGAACGTCTCGGTCAGGCACCTGACGTGGGCAGGAAGATTGGCTGTCCGCTCGTCAGCCATGTCGGGCAACGCACCGACGGTCGTCCATTCCGATGAAAGCCGATCACTGACGCGTTGACGCAAAAGCCCGATACGTTTGCCTATAGCCTCTTCTGCCTCGGCGGCGTCGATCTGGACCAGGTGATGCGCGAGTTCGCTCTCGAGCACCTGGATCGGGAACGAACGGGCAAGAGGTTCCAACAAGTCGCGCTTCAAGAGGTCGAAGAGAGCGCTGCCAGCCACCAGAACGCCCGAGAACACCCGATGCGGAGCCTGACGTACGTCAACGATCTCCATGGACGCCCGAGCGTCGGTCAGCTGGGTCCGCGTTATGTGTCCGCCCTTGAATGCCTGATCGAGCAAATGGGCTATGATGTTTAACGGCTCCTCGTCCTCTGGCGTGTCCATGAGCACCACCAGCTCCACCGACGTTTCCGGCAGACTTTCGACGACCTGAACCGCACTGTTTCCCTGAGCTATTGCCCGTATACCTTCTGAGATCGGCCGCGAGAGTGGGCCAAACTGACTTTCCATGTCGATAAGCGCCTGGCCAAGCGACCGTGGGACCTGAATCGAAAACCGACGATCAATAGCCTCCAGGATACCCAGACGGTCAGCCAGCAAAAGCGCACCGACGTCGATACGCAGAACGGGGCGTCCCTCCATCGAGGGCATCTTACGGTGTTGAGTCGACGCGTCGAGCAGCATCGGGAAACTATCGCCAGCGGCCGAGCGCCGGGTAAGGGCATCACCGAGGTGTAGGAGCGCGTACTCCTTGGAATTCCCGAGCGCGATTGCAGCAGGCATCCGGCCGTGAAGCAATTCGGAGACGTTGTTTCGTTGGGCTTCCGCGTGCTTGTTGATGTGCTCGAGCACCTGCTCGACGTCGTCGAACTTCGTGATCATGTTCTGCCGCGGATCGCTGAGAACAAGACGAAGCATTCGATCCTGCAACCCTTCCAGGCCAAGCTCGGCCGACAACGACAGCAGCGGTCCAGCGAGTTCAGGCGGAACATCCGCCTTGCCGACGTCGGTAAGAAGCAATCTGGCGGTTTCCGGCGAGACCTTCTTCAACGCGCTGGCAAGCCTGACGGCTTCATGGTGGCCAAGATCACCCGCACGAAGCGCCCGCTCCGTCTCGAGTTTGACCTCTTCGAGCGCGCCGATGTTCACATAGGCTTCGAACAGACGGCTTCTCGCCTGGGGATCGTCTCCCTTCTCGACAAGCTGTTTCAGGTCTTTGATTTGGTCGCGATGGTTGCCGAGTATGTTCTGGGCCTCAGCACGCAAGCGGATCAATTTGTTCGGAAGTTCGAGACCCCCCTCCTGCGCCCGTTCGACGATCGCCAGGCACGATACGGGATCACCGGCGCGCAGAGCCGCATACGCCGACATTTCGACCGCGCGTGTCGTGTCGATGCTGGAAAGCATGGCTCTGAGATCGTTGACGTCTACGAAAAGACCGCGAGACATCAGGAATTCGGAGCCAGACAAAACGGCTTCGATACTTGACCGATCGGAAGCGAGGAATGCCTTGAGCGGTTGGGCGTCGCCCGTCTCAATCACATGGCGCACGCCGGCCGAATACGATTGATCGGGTGGGCCATCGTTCGCCGTGAACTGCTGACGCCAGTCCTGGAGAAAGCCCTGGGCAGCGGGAAAATTCCCTGCGAACTTGTCGATGACGGATACCGCCGCCGCCGGGGTGGCGAACGCAGACGCCATCATCGCAAGCACGACGACGTGGCTTGGCGTACCCTGGTTTTTGCGGAGAATGTCGCCCAAGGCTTTCTTGATCCTACCCCGCCTCATGGGCAGTCCATGATGCTGGCACCATGCGACGACCAAAGGGTCCGGTTGCTCGCGGGCAAGGAGATAGCGGGCATAGGTCCGCGCTTCTTGCGATGTAGCAGGGTTCAGCAGGAGAACCGCGAGCTTCCAGACCTCGACCTCGGCCTGGAGATCGCCGTCAACGGCGATGAGCACGCTTTCCAGATCGCTGCGTGCGTGGTTCAGATGGTCGATCGCTCGCGTCCCCGATCGTACCAGAGCGGAACTGAACGGGCTTGGAGCATTGCCGAACACCGGGAAGACGTTGTCGACGAGACTACATGCGACATGGATCGTCGCGCGGGTCAAACGGACGATGGCAGACGACGGTTCGCGGGCCAGAGCGGACGTCGCCATGTTCAGCGCTGCCTCTCGGTCGCCCCCGGACAGGACCTTGGCAATCGCCCGCAGGCGGAGGACCTCGACAGAAACGCTTTCACCCAACAAGTGCGAGAGTATCTTCGTGGCTTCATCGGGCCGATCGGTCTCGATCAGCATGCCCGCGGCCAGCTCGTGTTCCCTCACACTGACGGGATCGGCAAGCTGCTTCAACGCTTCCTGCACGCCCTGCGTCGCCCGAACGTAGAGCAACCTCGCGCTCCTGTCGGGAGCGTCTTCAAGGCCATCCGCCTCGTCGAGCAATATCGAGGCGCGGTTCGCATCCCCCTCAGCAAGGTCGACGACCGCCACGAGCCTCAGGCCGCGCACACGCGTTTTTACGTCCAGGCTATTCCAGACCAGCTGGTCGCCCCGGTACGTCTCCAGCCATTTCTTCACGGGAGTTCGTTTGCCACGGCCGAGCGCGCCGATAGCGCTCTCCAATTCATTGGCGATCGAATTTTTGAGCGGGGCAATGTACGTTTGGGCGAGCTGATCAGCGAACGCTGCGAGGGGGGTCCCGAGGCTCTTGAGCGAAAGGGGCGTGGTTGGCTCGATAGTCGGGTTGTCTTGCGCGGCCAGCGCGGAGATCGCCTCGGTCCAGTACTTGTTGAAATGCCGATCGACCAAGGCGGGTCTGTTGCGGAGCAGCTCCGTAAGGCGAACCGTATCCCACAAGTGAAACTGGATGCCCTTCGAGTCCAGAAAAATCGCGAGCTGCCGCGCTTGATCGTTCATGTCGTCGTCGTTGGACATGACGGTGACCGCAAGGACGAAATGCTTGACGTTCTTGTCCTTCCAGTGCCCCTCAAGCTCGTCGATGAAGTCCTGTATCCACGGGCGGAAGTCCCAAGGCTTGATGACCTTATAGCACTTCGCCGAAAGAACGACTTCTGGGAATCCCAGACGGTCGAAACCCTCGACGTCCACTCCGTACTGTTCGACGCCTCTCGTGCGCTTCAGTGCGACGCGGGTCACGTCGGGAAAACCCTCAGTCAGGATATCGCGGCAGAGTTCCTCGAAATTCTCCGATCCGATGGCCACGAGCGGGAGCAGGTCTTCGCGATGGAGCGACGGCATCGGCATCGCCGTCCGGGGCGTTACCGATCGTTGTTCCTTTCTGTTTTCCGGAGATTTTTTCCGAGCCATCGAACACCAAATCACATGACACCGTTATCCGACGCTCCGCTGTGATGAGCAACTGGTGCCGTCAGTTACCAACAGCTCATGTCCACTTCATCGATGAGCGCTGCTCATCGGATCGTGCAATTCCCTTCACTTCTATCACAGCGCTGCATGCTCTATCTTGGGTTCATCAAAAAGCGCCCCACGCAACCAGCTTGCAATAACGCGTCGCGGAAACCTCCCGACGCGATGAATACGTTTGGAGTTCACATGTCCGCGGTCCCAGCCTCAACCAGTTCAGGAAACAAAAGCGTCGCCCTCGCCCAGCTCACCCTTGCGATCGGCGGCCTCATCCTCGGTACGGGCGAATTCACGACGATGGGCCTGCTTCCCGATATCGCCAACGCGGTGTCGGTCTCGGTTCCGGAAGCTGGCAACTTCATCAGCGCCTACGCCCTCGGCGTTGTCGTCGGCTCGCCGCTCCTCGCGGTCGCGACAGCGCGCATGGATCGGCGCAAGCTCCTGATGATCATCACCATGATCATGTTCGCGAGCAACGCGGCGACCGCCCTTGCCTCCCAGTATTGGTCAGTCTCGCTAGCCCGCTTCTTCGCTGGCCTGCCGCACGGTGCCTACTATGGCACTGCGTCCATCGTCGCCGCCTCCATCGTTCCAAGAGACCTGCGCGCCCAGTCGATCGGCCGGGTGATGCTCGGCCTTGCTGCCGCCAATTTCATCGGCGTCCCGATAGCGACCGCGCTGGGGCAGTACCTGGGTTGGCGCGCGACCTTCATCGCCGTTTCCCTGGGAAGTGCGCTGGCTACCCTGTTGATTTGGGCCATGGTGCCGAACGTCGAAGCCGACCCCGAGACGTCACCGGGCAGAGAACTGAAAGGCCTGATGCGTCTGCAGGTTTGGCTTACGCTTGGCACGGCGGCGATAGGTTTCGGTGGCATGTTCGCTGTCTATAGCTACATCACGCCCGCGATCACCGAATTGGCGCGCCAGCCGGAATCCTACGTGCCCGCGTACCTGGCGCTATGGGGCTTCGGCATGGTTCTGGGCAGCCAGATTGGAAGCTGGTTCACAGACAAGTGGCAGAGCGGCACGATCGTGGTCCTGCTGATCTGGAACATCACTTTCCTGGGCCTATTCGCCTTCACTGCATCCAGCCCGATAGCCTCGGCTGCAACCCTGTTCTTCATCGGTATCGGCTTCGGCCTCGTCCCCGCGCTCCAGGCACGCCTCATGGACGTCGCGCCGAAAGCCCAGTCCCTGGCGGCTGCGATGAACCATTCGGCCTTCAATCTATCGAACGCGATCGGAGCCTGGACCGGAGGCCTTGCCATTGCCGCCGGCTACGGGTGGGCATCGACGGGCCTGGTCGCCGCCGGGCTAGCGCTGCTCGGCCTCCTCGTTTTCGTCGTGGCCCTCGCATCCGAGAACTTGCGCAAACCTGCATGACGCGATGCGTCGCCTACATTGGAGTGAAAGATGACTAAGAGAATGAACAACGTGCTCGCCGAAGGCCGGGTAGCCGTGATCACCGGAGCCGCCAAGGGTATCGGCGAAGCATTGGCGCGCGCCTTGTCGAAACGCGGCATGGAACTCGCCCTCTTCGACAGCGACGGCGAAGCGCTCGAAGAGCTTGCGAAGTCCCTGAAACAACAGCCGCTGCTGGTCGTCGGCGACGTCGCCAACGTCGGTGACCTGTGCAGGTTGCGGGACGAAACGGTAGATCGGTTCGGCGACATCGCGCTACTCGTGAACAACGCGGGCATCTCGGCTGGCGCTGGCCCTTGGGGCGACCCGGAGGCATGGAAGCGTCAGCTGAACGTGAACTTCGGCGGCATACTGTCGGCCCAGCACCTTTTCGTTCCCCATCTGCTGGCATCGGATCGCCCGTCAGCGATCGTGAACCTCGGGTCGAAGGAAGGTATCACCACCCCTCCGGGGAATGCCGCATACTCGGTGGCCAAGGCTGCCGTCAAGGTACTGACCGAGCAGCTGTCGCACGAACTGTTGAAGGAAACGAGGGGTCGTGTATCGGCTCACCTGCTTGTCCCTGGCTACACCTGGACGCCCATGAACGCTGCCCACAAGCCTGAAGGCTCGGCAAAGCCAGACGAGGCGTGGACGTCGGCCGAACTCGTGGACTACTTCCTCGATCGTCTGCTCAAGGACGATTTTTACATCATCTGCCCGGACAACACTGTGACTACCGATATGGACGCAAAGCGCATTCAGTGGTCGGCGGGCGACATGATCGAAAACCGCCCGGCGCTGTCGCGGTGGCATCCTGACTGGAAGGATCGGTTTGCGGCGTGGATGCGGGGCTGAAGCAGCTCGCGTATCACATCTGAACAATGGCAGACCCGGCCCAGTGCCGGGTCTTTTCGTATCCGAGTTGACGGGGAAGCTTTTGGAGGGCAACTCTCTATATGAAGATTCATACCAATTTGAGGAACTGCCTGATGGCGTCCCTGCCCCGAGCCACTCGAATTCTCCAGAATGAAGCCGACGAGATCGTATCGACGCAGGAAAAGGTCAGCCAGACCGAGCGCGCCTACATCGAGCTGAAGCGGCTCATCCTCGATAACGAACTGCCGGCCGGCTCTCATCTCCTCGAAGCAGAGGCAAGCCAGCGACTCGGCATGAGCCGTACGCCAACTCGCGAGGCGATGCTGCGGTTGCGGACCGAAGGGCTCGTTGAGATACGATCCCGTCATGGAATGCGGGTCCTGCCCCTGTCATCCAAGGACGTCCGCGAGATGTACGAAATCCTCACCGGGTTGGAGTCAATCGCAGCATACGAGGTGGGCAAACGCGGTGTGTCCGAATCCGAGATGAAAGACCTTCGAGCCGCTACCGACGCAATGGACGCCGCCCTTGCCGTTGACGATCTGACGGCTTGGGCAAAGGCAGATGAGAGGTTCCATGCTCAGCTGGTGTCCCTCAGCGGAAACCAGCGGTTGATCGGCGTCGTGAACCAGTTTGTCGAACAGGCCCACCGGGCGCGGATGCTTACTCTAAAACTTCGGCCGAAACCCCTGCAGTCAAATAGGGATCACGAAGCGCTCATTGACGCCCTTGTGCAAAAGGACGCCGAAAAAGCGAGGCAAATTCATCACGATCACAGAGAACGTGCGAAACAGACAATCGTCGAACTGCTTGAACGGCTGGGGTTCTAAGCACCTCGACTGGCGACATTAACGGCATTATGCGACTGGTCCTGCATTCACAAGCATTTCACTTCTCAGCCCGACTACAGTAGGTGTCCAGCTCGAGCTTCACCAGCTCGGGGTCTGTGTTTTTCAGGATGAGATCGTAGACGAAGTCGTCGCCGAACTCCTGAAATTCCTGGTAATGGTTGTGGTAGTAGAAGCGCCTGCCGCACTCCTTGGGCAGCTTGCCGACCTGGTTGAAAACGTCGCAAGGGCGCTCTGGAGGCACTACGGCTGCGGCGGCTTCAGGGCGACGGTTAGCGGCGAGCGACTTGAGATGATCGATCACTGGCTGCAGCCTATTCGCGACGTGGCGGACAGGCAATTTCAGCGCTTCAAATGCGGGGCATGGACCGGCGACAAACTTGATAGGCTTCGTGAAGCTTCGGTCGTAGCACAAGTAGAGCGGCTGGCGCGCACTCCCACTATGAAGTCGGCTTGGGCGGCGGGTAGCAACGTCAAAATTCATGGTTGGGTCGATGGGCTGAAGGATGGACTGCCTCCGACTTGGCGTGCACGGTGGGGAAGCCTGCAACGTAACCGCTACTCTCCGTTCGGCAAGCGCAACGCTTGGGTGGCGCAAGCACGACCCGTTAACCAACGCCATTGTAAATGCGTTGGCCCGAGTAGAAGACAGAGTTTGCTAAATGTTGCTCTATAAGTTTCGTTCTTTCGACGGATATTCCATGGAAATGCTCCAGCGCGGCGCGCTTTGGGTAGCAAGTCCATCGCAAATGAATGATCCGTTCGACTGCAAGTTCGATGTCATCGCTGGCTATCACGCGGAGCTCGAAGATGAATTCTACGCTTTTCTCTTGCTGCCTCACCTTTCCATGATCTGGCGTGAACTACACAACAAGGAGGACATGTTCACCGGAAATTATATGGGCATGAAAAGGAAAAAGGTTCGCGAGCTTTACTACGCCATAAATCGAGCCAAATCGGGTCGAGACAAACGGAATGTTCTAGTGCGCTATCTGGGCACTGATGGTGGCGACAATCTTCAGACGTTTGAAACCTGGAAGGCTAATGTCGAGCGAGATATCGACAAGATCGGGTTTTGCAGCCTCTGCGAGACTGTGGATAACCTCCTGCTGTGGGCCCACTATGCTGCTTCACACACAGGTTATGCCCTCGAATTTGAGATTGGCCCCCATCATCAGTCGATCGATAGGTTGCAGCAAGTGAGGTATACCGACGATTATCCGCTTATGGCTTTCAACGAGCTAAACCTCACGAGCACAATTGTGCTGGATGAGAAGGGAAAAGCCTACTCTCAACGCTCATTGGATTTCACAGGAGCATGGGCGAGAAAACTCGTCGGCGTGAAGTCATCTCACTGGGCTTACGAGCGAGAGTGGCGGTACCTAACTCCCGAGGGAAGACGCGAGGTGCCTTACCCGTTTCCGCTGAAAGCTATTTACTTCGGAATGCGCACTCCAGCGGACAAGATCAAACTAGCCATTGCGGCAATCGGGTCTCCGGAAGTCAAAAAATATGTGATGACACCACTGAACCGGCAATTTGGGGTTGGGTTCGCGGAATACTCTGAGTAGTCGGCCAAGCCAACCGTAAGCGAGAGCGATTGTTAGTTACCCCCAAGTTTGCACGCACTCTCGTCACTGACCGACCTTGGCCATCACCTCGACGATGGGTTCAATTTCACTCGCTGTGTTGTAGTAGTGAGGCGCTATACGAATTGCGTCATTGCGGACGCTGGCAAATATGCCGTTCGCGGTCAGTGTAATGCACATCCGCTGTCGCGATACCGGGCTTTCGAAGTATGTTGACGCCGGATCGATGGTGGCGTTCGAAGTCGTAGACGAGCTCCAACCCGCCGCCGGCCGCGAGATCACTGAGGGTTAGTATGCGATCCTCAATCCAGTCGACACCCAATTCATCGATCTGCTGGAGCCGTTCAGTTAATCCAAGGATACCTATTCCGATCCGGTCTCAAACCTACGTGCGTCGGGCAGGAAGTCGAGCTCACGATTGAAGGCGAACAGCTCGTTGACGCTGAGCCATCCAGCGATCCGCAGCTTGATCCACTCAGGGTTCGCTCGGAGAAGCCCGCAAAACCAATTCCGCGTAGTCCCATCATCCATTTATGCGCACTAGCCACCAAAACATCGACGCCGGCGGCCGCCGCATCGAGCTTCATCGCGCCTGTGGACTGCGTGCCATCCACTACCAATAGGGCGTTCGTGCCGGCACAGATTTCGCCCGATGCCGCTACGTCCACCCGGAACCCCGAATAGAACTGAACGTGACTCACCGTCGCGACGCGGGTTCGAGCATCCACCGCATCTCGGATATCAGTGGGCTCTATCCGCCCTTCCCTCGAATGCACCTGTCGCACTTCGACACCCAAATCCGACAGTTGGAGCCAAAATAGAAAGTCGGATGGAAAGACGTCGGCACAAATGACGACGTTGTCGCCATCGCGCTAGTCCGGCCCCATGGGAACCAGCGAGAGACCATGGGAGGTGTTCTGGACGTACGAAATTCGATCGTATGTGGTCCCGATTGGATGGGCCACGAGAAGCCGTCCCTTGTCGAACAGAGGCAGTGATGCAGCACGATACCCTCGGAGGTCTTCCGACATGATCGTATTGTAGAAATCGCCGGCCCGTTGAACGCGCTTGGGGATCGGCGTCACTGTCGCATTGTCGAGGTAGACCTTGTCGTGAATGTAGGGGAAGTCACTTCGTATTTCTGCAACGAGCTCATCATTCATGGATGGTTCCCTCAAGGGACTGCATTGCATCAGTGGTCCACCAATTCGATTGGGGATCAAGACTTCCCCTCAAGCTACTGCTATCCGCGCGTATCCACGCACCATACCAAGGCAACGGCCCCCGGTGTAAGCTCGCCGTGCGACCACACACAGGAGACGCCATAAAAATCTGTCAGTGCCTAGCTGCCGTCGACTAAGTAATACCCCTTTTTCGCATCGTAAGCTATCGCCCTGCTGCTTTGCAGCAACTTCCGAACAAGATCGATGGGATTCTCAGATTGTGAAAGGAGACCCGCTGTCTGGAGCTGTCGCGTGAGGTCGGCACGCTTGATGGGCTGAGAGCTTGCCCGCAAGATTTCCTCTGCCGCACGCCGAAGATGCTCAGATTTCGCGCCCCTGGGCCTGCCCCGGCCTGGCGTAGATCGAGTTGCCTTTGCTCTCGAAACGTTCGACTTCGCGTCCCCGGCCGTCGACTCTGCCTCAGTCAGGTTGCGACGAGAGAGTTCAGCTTCCTGTTTGGACTCACGCTCGGCATCGGCAATCAACTGGCGATATCGCGCGATCTCACCATTCATTGAAGCGAGTTCCGCCTCGAAAGCTGCTCTAGCGCTGTCGGATCGCGACACTAAATCATCCAAACCAGCATGAAGCTGGGAAAGATAGTCTGCGATTGCTTGCCGTCTCATTGGCTCCATAAAACGCCTTCCACATTTCACAAGATTCCGGACGAAAATAGTCTCTTGTAGCTTCCGGAATGATATGGTACTTGAATTCCAGATGCATAGCCGAACTCACAACACCCATATCACCGACGCAAATCGGTGGCCGTTGGAGATTATCGAAATGTATACACGAGACAACCGCAAACTGCCGAACTACGTGATACCGAGGTGCCTGAGGATCACAGAAAATAGTCTCTTGTTGCGGCATTATGTGAGAGCGACGGCGACCTTTTCGCACTCCGGAGTACATGATACCATGGATCGCAATTCCTTTCAAAAGTGACTTGTTAGACCAAATTTGACCCTTCGAGGGAACATCGTTCGCGCACCCACCGCTCGAAAACGAGGTGCGTTGCCCTGCGGTTGTTCCCGAAGCGAAGTGTCGCACGCCTTGCCTCGACAAAGGTCATATCAAAATTCCGGAATAATTCAAGACTCCGAGTGGATTTTCGATTATTTCCTCCGGAGAATTCAAGACGTCGAAGTTCAATTGAGGCACTCACCTTTCGGAGCGACCACCTCGGCACATTCTCATCATTCCGGAAAATCGATGACCGCAGAATGAAATTGGCGCGGTGCCTGTACAGCTGAAGCATCTCGTTCGTCGACGGACATATGAACTCGTTGGCCTGTTTGGAGGAGTGAATGAAGGAAAAAGAGCGCCCCTATATCCCGGTTAAACTCTGGGAAGCCCTAGACGAATACCTAAGAAGACAGAGAAATTTAGTCATGACTAGGAAGGACATGAAAGAGCACTTCATACGTGAAATGATCGTCTCGTCCGGCATGAGCAGAACTGTTGCCGAGCAAATGTTTGGGACCATCGTGAAAAAACGGCGAGCGTATCTCGATCGATACCGGACGTCACCGGCATGGGACCTCGACGATCTCGCCCGAAAGGCCCTTGGGCGAAAACTGCGATCCAGATATGCAGTTGAACACCTGAAATTACAACGCGATGAGCTGCTATCCCTCGGTGCAAGCACCGTTTGCACTTTTCGACCACGTCTCGACACCACAGAGTGCCAAGCCGAGTGCCAATGCGTGCCGTGCCGATTCAAGGTCAACGGCGTGCCAGATTTTGTCGTCGAAGAATACCTGAGCGACAAAACTCAATAAGCGCGAATGTCTGCCGCTTCTATGCGGCTGAACATGACAGAAAACGTGAAACCTCAGCGTGGTGGCTCGATGTCGGCAACCGCGTCACTGCTAACTTTGTCTTTTGATAGGTGCGTCGGGCCACTTACGGTCAAGACCGTAGGATGCCGAGCCTCTAGCGGATCGCAAAGCAGCTGTTCAACTCTAGGATCGGAAAGAGCATGAATCCGCTTCGTCATCATCTCGTAACTGGCAGTCCCATGTCTAGGTGCGAGTTTGCAATAAGGCTCCTAGCCGAAGGAGCTGCAGGGTCCAGCGGAGGCAACTATTCCGCAGGGTCGCTGATCATGGCGAGCGCGCTGTTCAGTTCAATGCCGCCCGACACCTTGATCAGAATGGGAGGGCTCTCTACTGCTGACGATATCCGCTTGCTCCGCACAGTTTCTCGTCGTCAGCGCGGAAAACTCAGGGAAAGTGATCGTGACGGGCACGGACCGTGGCCACATTACGCGTGCGGCGTCCGCGATTTTCTAGCCCGTGAGACGGTTCGTTACATGCAAGAAATCCGGCCGCGGCTCATGAAGGAAAGGCTGGCGACTGGGTTCCCTGATCATCAATGCATGTTTGTGCAGTCAGCAAATGACTCCACAGAGATCGCCGCACCCTATTCTCTTACGTCCCTTGACGACGAGTTTCGGCAGGCGATGGACGTAATGAACACTCGATTCCCGGAATCCTTCTATCACTATCAGGCTGAACTCCATGGCGTTGGGACACTCACCTCGTTCTTGAAGTGGACGGTGACCTTGAAAGGCCGCCGCATCAACGACCCGCTGAGCGACGTTGCTGCTTCCCTGATCCTGTATCTCAACTCACCCATCCGTATCGAGGCGGGAGACGCCAAGCGATACATCGACAGAATCACTGACGGGCCTTTGGCGAAAACCCGACTTCCTGGTTTGGGTGGTTAGTTAGAACCAACTCGACAACCAGGTCCGTATCGCGCAACGACATTTTCCCCCTGTTTTTGCACTGAGGCTGTAATGGCTACTCTCCACTTCCCGGACCGATTGAAACGAAAAGGCGTTCACCGATCAGGGGACCGCCTCCCCTATATTATCACCTGCGACGACAGGCTAGCTGAAGGTCCCAATCACTTTATCAATGAGAGAGCTCACGGGCGCATCAAACGCGATCCGAATGACCCCAGGGGCAAAAAGCTCAGTCCGAAAACAACAAGACAGTGCGGTTCAAAGCTTACCGACTACGAGACGTGGCTGGAGAGTTCTGCGGCGCACCCCGGCCTCGGGTCTCTTCGATGGCAGGATTCCCGTCGCTGGCTGATCGAGTTGTATGAGGAGGCCCTCCTCTTGGGCTATTGGAGCCGAGACTTCTGGCGAACGGGTCAACCCTCACCGCTCTCATACCGCTCCACCGTGAAGCCTCGCGTCGACGAAGCCATTCTCTCCGGAATTTGGTTACAAAAGAACGGATACATTGCGGACTTCGAAGAGTTTCCGGGTGACGCCGCCATAGCTCGCGAGCGAGCATTGGTGAAACAGTCATTCGAAGCGATTGGTGAGCAGCTGCAGGCTTCCGGGTTGGTCACAGCTCGGAAGACAAATGTTCGCCAGGACCCAGGAACCGTTCTGCCGCCATCCGATAAGGACATAAGGCGACTGATCGCGAATTTGCCTGAGGGCACGATGCAGTTGATATGCCTGTCGCTCTATGAGCTTGGCCTACGCGTGTTCGAACTCATCGAACACATGAAAATTCCCCCGTCTTGGCTTGGAAAAGTTGACCGCTCGATTATCGGTGGGCAAACCTTGGGCTATCTCCCTGACCTAGATGTTGTCTTTTCGAACGCGCCGGACGTGGAGAAACGATGCAAGTGGCGCGTCAAAGGCAAATTCGGTAAAATCCGCTGGGTGATGATACCACCCAAGCTACTTAGGTTGCTCTGGAAATACGCCACCACGACTCGCCGGACAATTCTGAAGGGGAAATCTCCCGAACTCCGATCCGCCCATGAGCTGTTTCTTAATAGCCGCGGTCAGCCTATCAACTATGACAACGTCAGCTTGGCTTTACGACGCACGAACGACTCGCTCCAGCGCCAGGAACGGGTCACGGCCCACCTCCTCCGGCATGCGTACGCTTGTAAGTTCATCGAAGTCTGCATTCTTGAAGACTTTGCCAATGCCGGCATCGACTCAAAGACAGCCTCGTACGAGCAGTTCATGCGAAGTGGCGAAGGAGCGATTGTCGTCCTCCAAGCCCACCTCGGCCACGCGGAACGTGAAATGACGATGGGGTATCTAACGCAGCTCGCTGGGCGTGAAATGGCGTTTCGATACCAGAACGCCTTCAACAGGGAGGTCGACGAACTCACTGAAGGCGTCAATCTGCGCGCATCCTTTAAAAAGGATCGGGAGGCCGCATGACCAAACGCCCTAAGAAAGGCGATCTGCCTAAATGCCTAAAAGCTGACCGCGTGCTTTCTGCAAAACCCGAGTCGAACATCACTCCAATTGCGGTGCCTGAGTACCTCGACTTCGAAGCCGAAGATTTCAAAAATACACCGTTGATCTATCGGAACCGAGCGAAGGTATCGAGAGCGCTGTTCGGAGGCGGACGGTCACTTTCCACGAAGCGTGCCGCGGAACGCCGGCTGCGAAACATTGCAAAATTTATCGACCAATATGCGGAGAAGCACCGTGTCATGGTATTCACCGCCGACGACGTCGATCCTGCATTCAGCGCGGATTTCATACGGTACATCGAACCTCATAACGAACGAAAACCCGTGATCAGTGCCTTCCGGAGACTACTGAAATGCATCGGCGTGCCAGAAATGCTTTGGCCGACGGACCCGTTCCAGAAAAAGCCAGCCGCTTCGTCGAAAAACCTACTTTCAAAAGAACAGATGAAGAAGGCTGTTTGGAACGCAAAGCATGAAGCGCGCTTGGTAATTCAAATGCAACGAGAGGCGGACACCGCCGGCCCAGGCCATGATCCGAGACGTGGACAAGGCAGGAAGGGCGAATGGGACGACCTTGGAAACCGCTTGTGGGCGTTGCGAAATATAGTTGGTCCGACAGTGCGGACATGGAACGAGTACAATGCGCTTTTCCCTGGGGTAGTAAGGCAGCTGGAAAGATACCCAGGGGCACTCGCGGTCGAGCGCAACGGCGAAATTTGTCGAGTCAGAGGCATAATCGCCCATCTGAGATACATCTATCCAGAAGGGCGGGACATCGCGCCTTTCGTGATCCTTACGCTTATTAGGACGTTCTTCAACTTTGAGACTGTCGCAACCTTGGAGGTAGGCAAATGGTTTAAGCCCTACCCGTTTTCAGCCGACGATATGGGCGTCGATCGGGCGTGCTACATTGTTGGCCAAAAAAACCGCGGGAAACAGGACCCTCGTGATCCGCCTAAGGTGGTTCACGCAATTTCGTTGATGAAGCCGTGGTCTCATGCCTACCGTATCCTGCAGACCGTCGAGGCACTAACCCAACCACTCCGTGATGAAATCGAACGTGAAATATGCGAATTGCTTCGAATTCGGCGACGGTCTGGCCAACAGAAGGAGCGCCTCGCTTACCTGCAGTCAATTCGTGAGCGCGTCTTTCTTTACAACAGCAGCATCACCGGCATCAGTGCGATTTCCTATGAACACGGCGCACCTCGCTGGCTGAACGAGGCATTGACCTGTTGGGGCCTGCCGACAGAAGTAAGAACTTTTCGCGACGTCGGCCTCGCGTTCGGTTTCACCGCATCAGGAAGCAATCTCGCTGTACTACAAATTCTGGGCTCACACAGCGCCCAAGGCGTATCAGCGCTTTACACAAAGAGAAAGCAGTTGGAGGCGGCTAGAGAAGAGGCAGCAAAATCTGTCTTCAGAGCCAGCTTGGAGCTCGTCGACGAGGATGACTTTTCGCTCAAGTCGCTTGCACGACGCCTGTCTGCTCAAGGTCTCCGGACCCGCCAAATCGAGAACGTACTGGACCCAGATACCACGACGCAGTGGGGCAACCGGTGTGCCGATCCGGCATCCCCTCCGTCCGGTTTCTCTCAAAGGACGCCGCCGGGGCACGAGTGTATTGGTCAAAGATGCATTGATGGATGTCTCAATGCCCGCTGGTTTCCAGAAAGTATCCCGCATGTCTTGACAATGTTATCCTTGGTGCAAGAGCGGCGACGAAATCTCGGTGCGGAAGCAACGCTTGCCGGGACCTTTGACAGCATCCTCACGCGATTGAAGAACCTCCTGATGATGTGGCCGGATCGTATTCTGCGCGATTACCCCGCCGCTATAGAGGCTCTGCGAAATGAGGACTAAGATTTCACTCGATGACCAAAGGCTTTGGATCGTCGTGAACGCCTTGAGCCTAGATGCCAGCCCGCCGTACCGCGACGACCTCGAGGTTACGCCTGGGTGTTTTTTCGGAGACCATGGCTGGTACTTTCCGCTAGAGAATTTGACCCCCGGCAGGCGAAAGAAGAACGGCATTGACTTCCTCACAGCAGCTAACCTCGCGAACACCGTCGGGCGTCTCATACCAGGCAGCCTTTTGCTTCTTCAATTAAAGGATGTTGGCGTTGTACACGTCTTTCGGCTCGATGTTCTCAAATCGCGAATCAATGTTTCCAACGGCGGCTTTTTCACGGAGCGAATGACGTCAATCAAACGCTTCTTCATCGCGATGAAAATCATCGGACTAAATAGTCTTTCTGATCTAACGCCGTTCAATTTACCGCAAGTCCGCGCGCTCATGTCCACTACCAAGGCGGACAATTTTGGTTTCATTCTCTCTCAACTCATTCTGATTTCGCAGGCAGGTTTGGTGCGTGACGGCCTCCGAGCCTATGAATGGGAAATCGACGTTGACGATGATGATGGGGAAGACACAACTAGCGAGCGCGGCACTCAACCGTTGACTGCAGAAGAGGCTGGCACTCTCCTGAAGCTGAGCAGAACTTACATTTCTTTGTCGTCAGAGATAAGTTCCGAAATTCGAGCTCTCTCCGATCCTATCAGCCCTCAAGCAGCTATTTCGAACGGTCTAAAAGCTAAGCTTCCCGCAAATCTGCAAGATTTGGATGCCCAATGGCATTCAACGACCTTGCATCTCCTTGTGGAGGTCTCTTCAGCAAACTTAGGGTGTTATCACTTTGGGTTCAGGCCCAGTGAGCTTCTATCTATTAGAAAGGGATTTATCGTCACGATTCTTGACGATCCCGACGACCAGGACCTCAGAATAAAATTTATCCGAACGAAAAATGTTTCGACACCCACGTCGCGGGAACTTCGTGTTGACCCGTATCTCAGAGAGGTAGAGGCCGCAATTGAAGACGTGAGAGATGCTTTGAACGCTCAAAGCGACTTCATTTACTCCCATCCAAACTCGGAGTGGGAAATGAGTTACAACCGGTATCTCTATCGACTGAAGAGGTTCTGCCAGCTCCATGGCCTGGATTTCAACCTCACCGGTTATACTTGGCGTAAAACCGTTGTGGACATCATGGTACGTGTGATCACCGAGGCCATCCCGATACTTCAGCATATATTGGGCCACGTCTCCGAAACTGAATCTGTTGGGTACGCGCTATCCTCACCACTGCTTCAGCCTGAAATCCAGGCCGGGGTGATGCAGGTCTACACCCGCCGGGCAGGAACCCTGTTTGAGACGGCCACTAGCTCCGTTACCGAACTTGGTGGACTCGCTGGCAAGCGCCTTCAGAAATTACTTTCCTCCGATATCAACTCCGAAGACCTCGGCATGACGAAGGAGGAGTTCGTGGAGGACTGCATCGCCGAGGGAAACTTCCCGATCAAAGTCGCTGAGGGAGTCTACTGCGTTCGTGGAAAGCTCGGGAGAGGACTTTGCTCCATCGATTCTGGCGACCTATTGGCTGACCCTGCAAATTGTAGCGCGGCCTGCAATTTTCAGGTCCAGATGCCGGAAAGACGGGATGTGGTGAAGGAAAACATGGCCAACCTCGGGAAACTTCTGTCGTCAGACACCGTGCCGCGGATGCAGAAGGTCCACGCTGTCAATCAGGTCAACGAGCAATTGGTAGCATGGCCTGAACTGGTCGAGTTCCGCGAGGAACTACTCAAGTTGGACCCTCAACTAATCAAATGGTTCAAAAATGGCGTCAAAGGACATTCCAGAAAATCTACGCGCATCGAAACACCTTGAAAGTCACGCGACCGCCCAAGAGTTCGAACGGGCTATGGATTCGATCCGGCGCGACCTAGCGAGCGGGAAATTAAGTCGTCAACATAAACGAATCTATATGTCTGACGTAACGGCCAGGACGGATAAAAATGGCGACATCCTAAAAGCCGATGCTCATAAAGATACAACCCGCGTTAAAGTTAGAGCTTTCGTTGCGGAGATCAATAAAAAGTTGAAAGAGGCAGCTGCGAAGGACCCCGAGGTCGAAATCGCCGCTCTTCAAGATCAAATACGGGAGCTGAATGACAAGTATAATCGACTGGCTGACACCGCCAATGACTGGTCCGCTCGCTGTAGAGAAAAGACCTACAGAATTACAAACTTGGAGGTCCTCCTGGAAGCCGAGCGGGAAAAAGGATCGAAGCGAGCTGTCCATATTGTCAGAGAAAAATCGCCACCAGATGACGAACCTCCCAAACAAAAATAGCCCAGGCTTGAAAAGCACTGAATTCTCACTTATCTCTCATAGTGCTTCGCAAGAAGTCTATGGCGCTAAACCTTTTGTGCAATAGGCATGCAGGACGCGGCTTCGACGCCGCCGCCTCCACCAAACAACCCGATGATCGTTTCATCGGTGATTGGGGGCGACATGGGATCGACTGGTGCTGAAAGACAAAAGCTGTGCTCGGCATGATACCACCGTTATCGGGTCAAAATAGTAGTTGCAAACGACAACTATGCGGAAGCTCGTCTCGCTGCTTAATCGCAGTGTGACACTTCAAATCAAGCCCTAAGGGGTCGCACCTTTAGGCGGGGTTCGGAGGTACCTGGCAACAGAAACCTCCACCAAAATCCCCAAATTTTTTTACCGTATAAGCCGTCAGCTGCTAGCAATTTCATTGGAAAGGGGCCGACATGCTTTACCTGGAACCTCCGCAGATGCAGGACTTCTCGATGTCGACCCCCTCTGTTGTAGCTCATGTAAAGGGCGGTACCCGGCGCCTCCACCAAAAACCGGCGGTACGACAATGCGTTGGCCGGCTTTTGATGGGGGCGAAACAGGATCGACAAGGGTGTAAAGATCGTCTTTTTGCTCGGCATTGTACCGCCGTTATCGGGCTAAAATTGTAGTTGCAAACGACAACTATGCGGAAGCTCGTCTCGCTGCTTAATCGCAGTGTGACACTTCAAATCAAGTCCTGAAGGTTCGCACCTTAAGGCGGGGTCCGAAGGCACCTGGCAACAGAAGCCTTCACCTTCTCCCCCAAGCTCAAATCATGTATGATTTGCGAAAGCATGACTCGGCTGCGGGCTTTTCCAAGCCGCTTGAGCATGGCATATAGGCTTGGATCAGACGTACGGACTAGAGAAAGACAGGGAAAGCATGGGGCAGGATCATATCCGGTACGACATTCTGGCACAGGACGCGCTTCGCGGCGTCATCCGCAAAGTATTGTCGGAAGTCGCGGCAACCGGCCGCCTGCCGGGCGAACACCACTTTTTCATCACCTTTCTGACCGGCGCTCCCGGCGTTCGCATTTCGCAGGCGCTCAAGTCCAAGTATCCCGAGCAGATGACCATCGTCATCCAGCACCAGTTCTGGGAAATGAAGGTCACCGAATCGCACTTCGAGATCGGTCTCTCTTTCTCCGACGTTCCGGAAAAGCTCTTCATCCCGTTCAACGCCATCCGCGGCTTCTACGATCCGTCGGTCAATTTCGAGCTCGAGTTCGATGTGCCGCTCGCCGATAGCGACGAGCTGCCGGAAGCCGAGATCACCGCTTACCCGATCGCCTCGGAAAAAGCGGAAAAGACCGAGGATGCGGCGGCAAAGCCCGCCGACGGCGACGAAAAGAAAGCCGGATCGGTCGTCTCTCTCGACGCATTCCGCAAGAAGCAGTAAGGATCAAAGGGAAGCAATCGCTTCCCTTTTTCATATCGCCTCCTTTCCTTTTTAGGTGTCCCGTGAGCGCCGAAATCGTCAATCTCCGCCAGTTCAAGAAGAAGCAGGCCCGCTCCGACAAGGAGAAGCAGGCCGAGCAGAACCGGATTTCGTTCGGCCGCACCAAACAGGAAAAGCAGCTCACCAAGGCGTTGAATGAGAAAGCCGAGCGCGCGCACGACCAGGGCCGCATCGACAAGAACGACGACGCCGAATGACCGCCCGCGATCGCGAAAAAGATTCCGCGATCAATCTCTTGCGCGCGTTTTCGGATTCATTTTCCGAACAAGCTACACGATGATCCGCAAGCACTCGATAACGCTGCACGGCCATCGCACCAGCCTCTCGCTTGAAGACGAGTTCTGGGCCGAACTCACTGCCATCGCCACCGCCCGCGCCATCCCGCTCGCCGGCCTGATTTCCGAAATCGACGACAACAGGGAAGCAGACAGCAACCTGTCCTCGGCACTCCGCCTACACGTGCTGGCGTGGCTGAAATCGACAGGCGCCGCTCCGACCCCACAGGAGCACCAGCCGGACAGTGGGAAGGCGGCGGATGCCGGAGCGCGTTGAGATTGTGCCCTACGACGCGGCATGGCCGGCTCGCTTCAGCGAAATCGCCCACGCCCTGAAAGCCCTGCTGGGCGATTACGTGCTCGATATCCACCACATCGGCAGCACCTCGATCCCGGGGATGGCCGCCAAGCCGCTCATCGATATCGATGTGATAATGCCCACCGCAGCCAACGTCATCGACGCCTGCCCGCTGATGGAGGCGGCCGGCTACGAGCCGCGCGGCAATCGCTACGACGCCGACATCTTCGCCTTCATGAAGCGGTCCGCCACGCCCCGGCAACGGATCTACTTGTGCCCCGAGGGCCACGACACGCACCACCGGCGCATCCAGTTTCGCGATTATCTGCGAACCCACCCGCAAGCCGCTTCGGATTATCAGGCGCTGAAGCTCAAGCTGGCGGAAGACTTCGAATATGACGGCGACGGCTACACCGCCGCCAAGGCCGCTTTCGTCCACGACATCGTCGCCCGCGCGATCCGGCGCTGAAACCTCACTGACAGCCGACACCGCCGAGGCGAAACGCTATTGCGGAACCTGCACGCCGGGCAAGCCGGGCACCGTGTTGAAGTTCAGCGAGTTCTGCGGCGGGTTCGCCAGCTGCTCCTGCGCTCGTCGCGCCGCCTCTGCCGCGGCCTTGGCATCCGCTTCTGCCTTGGCTTTCGCGTCGGCTTCCGCCTGCGCCTTGGCCTGAGCCGCGGCCTTGGCAGCCGCATCGGCCTTGTCGCGCTCGGCCTGTTGTGCCGCAAGCAGCCTCAGCCGCTCCTCTTCCGCCTTGCGTTGCGCCTCGATCGCCGCAGCCTTCTCGCGCTCTTGGTCGTTGAACTTGGCGAGCGACACTTCGCGTCGCAGCCGCTGCTGTTCGAGAACGTTCGACTGCAGCTTCTCGACCCGCCTGCGCTCGCGCTCGAAGGCGCGCAGCGACAGGTAGCCGGTAATATCGGTGACGTCCATCACCCGGCCCGGCGATCCGAGAACGCCGGAGAAGTCTAGCCTGATTGCCGGGTCCGCGCCGGTAAGCGCCTCGCCCATGGGATTGAGACTGATATCGAGCGACGCGTTGATACGCTCCTGCGGCAGATCGAGCTGCGCATTGCCTGTCAGCGTCGCCTGGTCGGTGGCAACAGTCACGTTTTGAACCCGAAGCACCCCGTCCGTGACATTGAACGGCACCGCCGTCGCTGGCAGCTTCGCTTCGCCGTTGTTGAGCAGCGTCTCGACGATCGGATGCACCTTGCCGGCATTCAGCTGGTCCTGCATCGGGTCGGTGGCCGACAGAAGCGGTGCCAGCATGCCGAGATTGAGACCGCGCACGCTGGTATCCCCCAGCTTCATCTCGCCGGAACCGTTGAGCGAGCTGGCAATATCCTTCATCGACTTGCCGGACGCTTCCATCGACAGCGCCAGCCCGAACTTGCCGCTGGCGACTGGCGAACCGCCGTCCCGCTGCCACACGACGCCGCCGAGATCGGCATCGGCAAGCGCGAGCCTGGTCTGCAGGAAGCCGGTTCCGTCGGCATTGGTGAACTTCACGTTCGCATCGACGGTTCCGCCGTCCCAGTTGCCCTTCATGTCGTTCAGCTGCAGCTCATCGCCCTTGTAGGCGACGTTGGAGGTGAAGTCGGTGATCGGGTTCGACCAGCCGAGCCAGAACTGCTTGGCGTTAAGCTTCAGGTTGACATCCATGTCCTTGAACACGGGAATGCCGAGCGGCGCCGCGAGCAGGTTGCCGTTCGCGGGATCGGTCATCGGCCCGTACACGGCTTCGCCAAGCCACGTGGCATCGGCCTTCGTCAAGGTCAGATCGCCCGATGCCGTCGTCCGCTCCGCCTTGCGGTCAAGCGTCATGGCGCCGATGAATTCGTTGTCCGCCGCATGGCCCGCAATGTTGCCGAAAGCGACCTTGTCGCCGTCGATCGCCGCCGTCGTCGTCAGCTTGAACGGCAGCCCGGTGCCCATCTGCGGCACGCCGATACCGTTCATGACCAGATAGGGGTCGAGATCCGCACTCTCCAGCGACAGCGCCAGCTGCCCGTTCATGAAGCTTTGCGGCCGGATATCGACCTTGCCGGCGGCGGTAAACGAGGTGCGGTCCGTGGCAAACGTCAGGTTGGCATCCGCGGGATCGGTCCCCTCCGCCTGTACCTTCAGCGTCATACGGCCGTTCGCATCGGCATCGACAGGCAACGGGTCGAGCCCAGCCTGGCCGAAGAGCACCGACGTCACATTGTTCTCGAGCGTCGCCTCGAGGCTCGTTGTTCCCTTGCCGGTCAGCGCCAGAAGGTCGGACATGCGGTAGTCGAGGTTCACGCGGCTGCCATTGGCCACGCCGGCAAGGGTCACCGAAAGCCCATCGCCCTGATCGCCACCAAGCGTGACGGCGCCGCGCAGCGCCGTGTTGGTGTACCAGGCCGCATTGCGCACCAGCCGGTCCATGACCGGATGCTGCGGCAGATGCTGTTGCAGCATCGTGAAAAAGGGGCCGGGATCGGCCGCCTTGAAGGTGATCTCGCCCGAGCCCTTATAGTCGAGCAGCGAGCCCTCGGCCCGGCCGGTCGCCGTGAACTCCGCGCCCGCCAGGTTCTTCACCGCAAGCTTGTCCACCCCCAGCGCCCCGTCGGCGATGGTGAAGCTCGTCTCTACATCGCCGGCTTCGACGCCGAAGGCCGTGAACTTGTCGGCCTTGAGCTGCGCCTTGATCTTGTGGTCGAGAACATTGTTGCCGGCATCCTGTCCGGTAAACAGGCCCGTCAGTGCTCGGAGCGCGTCGAGATCGAGCGCATCGCCGGCAAGCGCGACGTCAAGCGTCGGCGCCTGGTTCGGCACCGCCTGGCGGTCGAGCCTGCCCTTCAGCGTTGCCGGGCCAACCGCGATCTCAAGATCGTCGAACGTCTGCCGCTCATGTGTGAGGTTCACATTTGCCGAGAACCCGGCCTGCTGCAGCTGCCGTATGGCCGGATCGACATCACCCGACAGCCACGAGGCAAGTCCGGTCGGCTGCTTCGATGCGACGGTGATCGCGCCCTTGAAGGATGGCTGGCCTTGTAACGTCAGCTGACCATCGCCCTCGACGAGGGTGCGCCCCGGCAGGGTGCCGAAGGCGTGGTCGATCGTCCAGCCGCTACCGGCCGGCTCCAGATCGAGCTGCACGTCACGAATGGTGGTATCACCCGCCACGATCGCCGGCAGCCGCACACTCGCCTTGCCGGGTACTTGCGGCACCGGGATCTGCGACACGATCTGGATCAGCGCATTCAGCCGCTGCTTGGCCGACAGGCTCGGATCGCGCGAGGTCTTGCCGCCGGAGCCCTGGTTGCCGATGCGATTGACGTCGATCTGCTGGCCATCGGCCGTAAGAAGGAACTGCGGCTTCACGCCGGTATCGAGCGTCGCCTCGCCGGTGACCACATAGGGGTCTTCCAGCGCCCCGATCTCGAGACGGTATTCGGGGATGCGGATGCTCTCGTTGGTGAGTTCGAACTTGCCCTTCACCCGCGGCGGCTGGCTCTTGTCGCTGCCCTTGGCCTGGTTGGTGCCCGTGCGTTCGATCTGCGCCGACATGGTGCCCTGATAGTTGGGCTTGCGATCGACCAGCTTCAGCTCGCCATCGAGATCGACCGAGACGGGATGCTTGTCCGGCTGCAGCCGGGTGCGCATCCTGATGATGCCGTTCTCGTCCAGCTGGTTGCTGGATATGAGGAAATTGCCGTGCTCGCCGTCAAGCGCCGCGTCGCCTTCGATCCGCCACGGACCGGCCAGCGATTTCGCCGACATCTCGGCGTTGATCCCGGTCACCAGGCGTGTGCGGCCTGATTGGTCGTCGATGAACTGGACATCGCCGCCGCTGACATGGACATTCTCCAGCACGACGGTCTTGGCCGGAATTTCCGGCTGGCTGCCGCGCGTCCAGTCGAGCGTGCCGTCTTTCAGCAGCCGCAGCTTGACCTTGGGGTTGACCACGCGCATGTCGAAGATCAGCGCCTCGCCCGAAAGGAACGGCGCCAGTTCCGCGTCCATGGAAAACTGCTCGACCTGCACGATCGGCGAGCCGTCCTGCTCCTGGCCGACGCGCACGTCGTGCATCGTCACCGAGGGGAACGGCAACAGACGAGCATCGACAGCACCGTGGACGACAACCTTCTTGCCGATGATACGGCTGGCCTGATCCTCGAAACTCTGTCGGAAGCCGGTCCAATCGATGAACATGGGCGCGAACAGCGCCACGAACAGCGCCACGACAACCACACCACCCAGTACGACGAGAAACCGGCCTACCAAGTCAATCATTCTCCATTCGGGCCACACCGCGGACAAAAGGCCAAACTCGATCAGGATACCCGATCGAGTTTTGACCCTAGATCATCAACCCGAAGCGTGTGAAGCCGCTTTCAGGCAACAAACCGCGCAATTCCTTGTTACGCCCACGCTTTCCCGGCGGCGCTCCGATTCGGTACGCTGTTCTTAATCCCTATCGGCATTCATGCCGCAAGCAAGCCAAGATCAAAACAGAGTGTTGATTTTCAGGCAGAATGGAAAATCTTGCCAGGATTGAAGATGTTATCGGGGTCGAGCGCGTGCTTGACCTGCCGCATCAGGTCGACCGCGCCGCCGAGCTCCTCTTCCAGAAACGCCATCTTGCCCTGGCCGATGCCGTGTTCACCGGTGCAGGTGCCGTCCATCGCGAGCGCCCGCTTGTTCAGGCGCGCCACGAAGCCCTCGGCAACGGCGATCCCCTCCTCCGTCTTGTCGTCGAACAAGAGCAGCACGTGAAAATTCCCGTCGCCGGCATGGCCGACGATCATTGCCAGAAGACCGTGCTCCTCGATATCGGCCTGCGTTTCGCCGATGCAATCGGCCAGGCGCGAGATCGGCACGCAGACGTCGGTCGAAAGCGCCGCCATCTCCGGCGCCAGCGCCCGCGATGCCCAATAGGCGTCGTGGCGGGCTTTCCAGAGCTTGCTGCGCTCCTCGGCGTTGACGGTCCAGGCGAATTCGCCGCCACCGCACTCCGCCGCGATCTCGCCGAACTGCGCCGATTGCAGCGCGACCGTCTCGTCGGTGCCGTGGAACTCGACGAACAGCGTCGGCTTCTCGTCATAGTTCAGTTTCGAATAGGCATTGCAGGCGCGGATCTGCAGAGCGTCGAGAAGCTCGATGCGCGCGACGGGCACGCCCATCTGGATCGTCATGATCACGGCATCGCAGGCGGCACGCACCGTCGGAAACGCACAAACGCCGCCGCCGATCTTCTGCGGGATGCCCTGCAGACGCAGCGTCACCGAAGTCAGGATCCCAAGCGTGCCCTCGGAACCGACGAACAGCCGCGTCAGGTCATAGCCGGCCGAGGATTTGCGCGCGCGACGCGCCGTGCGGATTTCCTCGCCATTGGCGGTGACAGCGGTCACCGAAAGCACGTTGTCCTTCATCGTGCCATAGCGCACCGCGTTGGTACCGGAAGCCCGCGTCGCCGTCATGCCGCCGATCGAGGCGTTGGCGCCGGGATCGATCGGGAAAAACAGGCCTGTGTCGCGCAGATAGGTGTTGAGGTCCTCACGGGTGACGCCCGGCTCCACGGTGCAGTCGAGGTCTTCCATATTGACCTCGAGCACCCGGTTCATCCGGCTGAAATCGATCGAAATACCGCCGTTCGGCGCATTGACCTGCCCTTCCAGCGACGAGCCCGTTCCAAAGCCGATGACAGGGACCTTGTACTCGGCGCAGAGCTTCACCACTGCCTTCACGTCATCGGCGCTCTCGGCGAAGAGGACGCCGTCAGGCAGCTGCGAGGGAATATAGGTGGTCGTATGCGCATGCTGCTCGCGAAACGACTGGCCGGTCTGGAAGCGCTCGCCGAAGCTCTGTTTCAGGATGCCGAGAACGCTGGCGATACCCGCCTCGTTGCGTGTGCCGGCCTTTGCGTCTTTGAGCGCCATCTCTTTGATCTCCTTACCGTCGTTGCCCCGGGGGCAAGTTGGTATGAGACAAGAGATGACGCCTGTCTAGTGCAAGATGGTCGCAGCGGTACGGCCTTTCGGACCTCAGACCAGCGGCGGGTTCAGGCGCGCGAAACCCTCCTGTCGCCGATAAGGAAAATACGGATAGGGAGCGCTGATTGCGCTCGCCTTGTCCAGCCGCTCGACCTGCTCCTTCGACAGCGACCAGCCGACAGCACCAAGGTTCTGTCGCAGCTGCTCCTCGTTGCGCGCGCCGATGATCACGCTTGATACCGTCGGGCGACCGATCAGCCAGTTGAGCGCAATCTGCGGAACGGTCTTGCCGGTTTCCTCCGCCACGATGTCGAGCGCATCGACGATATCGTAGAGCTTCTCATCGTCGACGGGAGGCCCGTATTCCGCCGTCTGGTGCAGCCGGCTTCCATCAGGCAGAGGCTGCCCGCGCCTGATCTTTCCGGTCAACCGTCCCCAGGCAAGCGGGCTCCACACCAGCGCCCCGACGCCCTGATCGGCCGCCAGCGGCATCAACGCCCACTCGTAATCACGACCGGCCAGCGAATAGTAGACCTGATGCGCCACATAGCGCGGATACCCGTGCTGCGTGGACACGCCGAGCGATTTCATCAGTTGCCATCCGGAAAAATTGGAAACGCCGATATAGCGGATCTTCCCGGCATCGATCAGTTGATCCAGTGTCGACAGCACCTCGTCGATCGGCGTCGATGCGTCGAAAGCGTGCAGCTGCAGGAGGTCGATATAATCCGTACCCAGCCGCTTCAACGCCGCATCCGTCGCCCGCAGCAACCGCGCGCGCGAGGTACCCCAATCGCCGGGTCCGTCACCCACAGGCAAAGCGGTCTTCGTCGAGAGCAGCACCTGATCACGCCGGCCCTTGATCGCATGGCCGAGCACCTCCTCCGACGCGCCCGCCGAATAGACGTCGGCGGTATCGAAAAGCGTCACGCCCGCCTCGATCGCGATATCAACCATCCGCGACGCCTCTTCTCCCGTGGTATTGCCCCAGGCACCGAACAGCGGCCCCGCGCCGCCGAACGTACCCGCGCCGAAACTCAACACCGGCACCCGCAGGCCGGAAGCTCCAAGCTGTCTGTATTCCATCGTGTGTCTCCTGTTGCTTCGAGGAAGATAGACACTCCGCTCGCGATGAAATAGATTGCCCTCAGGAATACAATTCATGAATTGAAGTCATTATGAGCAGACAGGACATCAACCGCTCCGGAGAGATGGAAGTCTTTGTGCGCGCCGTCGAACTCGGCGGCTTCACCGCCGCAGCCCGTGCTTGCCGCATGACGCCATCGGCGGTCAGCAAGCTCGTCGCGCGCCTCGAAGCGCGGCTCGGCGCCCGCCTCGTCAATCGCTCCACCCGCAAGCTGCAACTTACCCCTGAGGGCTGCGCCTTCTATGAGCGCAGCGTCACCATCCTCGCCGATATCGCCGAGGCGGAGCGGTCCGCATCATCGGGAGAACTTGCGGTGGGCCCGGTCCGCATCAACACCAGCGCCTCGTTCGGAAACCATATCCTGGCGCCGTTGGTCGCCGGTTTCCTCGCGCTGCACCCCAGGGTCACGCTCGATATCTCCCACACCGACAGGGTCGTCGACCTGCTCGACGACCGCGCCGACGTCGCCATCCGCGCCGGACCGTTGAAGAGCTCCACCCTGATCGCTCGCAAGCTCGGCGCAACGGACATGGTCATCGTCGCCTCGCCCGGTTACCTCGCAACACACGGCACACCCGGCTCCGTGTCCGATCTCGAACGTCATCGCCGCATCGGCCTCTCCTATGCCCGCAGCGTCGAGGGCTGGCCCATGCGCGATGGCGCAGACGTCTTCCGCCTGCCCTCAACACCGGGCATCCAGGTCGCCGATGGCGAGGCGATGCGGCACATGGCCTTGTCGGGCGCAGGGCTCGGCCGCCTCGCCCGCTTCACGGTCCGTGCCGATATCGAAGCCGGCCGCCTGATCCCGCTTCTCGAAGAGTTCAATCCCGGCGACACCGAGGAATTTCACGCCGTCTATATCGGCCAGGGCGGCCCATTGCCGGCGCGGGTCCGCGCCCTGCTCGATTTCCTCGCCGCCAATGTGAGGATGTAAAAGCTCAAGAATTCGCAATTGACCCCCGGCCCTGCCCGCACCTATATCCACGGCACGCCATCGGCGCCCGCCGATTTTCCAGCAAAGCCTCTGCCGCTCCCCCAGACGTCGCATCGACGCGTCATCAGCATTGGCAAGACATGCATCGGATAAGCCGTTGAAAGACGCCAGCCGCCAACTCCGAACCGCCAGCCTGCCGCGCTGGGCCTTGCTGCTCGCACTCTCCACCATTCTTGTCGTCGGCCTGGAAATGCTCGGCCTTCCCGCCTCGCTGCTGATCGGCCCGATGGTCGCCGCGATCGTACTCGCCGTCTCGATCGGCCAGGGATCGCTGCGCGTTCCGCGCTGGCCGCTGCTTTTCGGCCAGGCGCTGGTCGGCTTCATGATGGCCCGCGCCATCACTGTCGATATCCTGCAGACCATGGCCACCGACGCGCCGCTCTTCCTCGCCATGATCTTCGCCGTCATTGCCGCAGCCGGCCTGCTCGGCTGGCTTTTGACCCGCTGGCAGGTGCTGCCGGGCACGACGGCGGTCTGGGGCTCGTCGCCGGGTGCAGCATCGGCCATGGTCATCATGTCGGAAGCCTATGGCGCGGACGCGCGCCTCGTCGCCTTCATGCAATATCTGCGTGTCGTCTTCGTGGCGGTCGCCGCCTCCGTCGTCGCCCGCCTGTGGGTGGCAGCCGATGGCGGCGAGCCGCCGCCCCTCGTCATGTTTCCACCGATCGACTGGCCGGCGCTGGCCGCAACCGTCGCGCTCACCATCGCCTCGGCCTTTTGTGCCATCCGTTTTCGCATCCCCGGCGGCACCATCATCGTGCCGCTCATCGCCGGCTCGCTGCTGCAGGGATTTGGCCTGCTGAAGATCGAGCTGCCCATGTGGCTGCTGGCCATCAGCTACGCGTTGATCGGCTGGAGCATCGGCCTGCGCTTTACGCGCGGCATCATCGCCCATGCCGCCCGCGCCTTGCCGCGCGTCGCCGGCTCGATCCTGCTTCTGATGTCGCTATGCGGCTGCATGGCGTACGCGCTGCATGTGTTTGCCGGTGTCGATCCGCTGACCGCTTATCTCGCCACCAGCCCCGGCGGCGCCGATTCCGTTGCGATCATCGCTGCCTCCAGCGATGTCGACGTCCCCTTCGTGATGGCCATGCAGACCGGCCGCTTCCTGATCATCCTGTTCACGGGCCCCATGCTTGCCCGCTTCATTGCGCGGCGCAGCGGCCTTGCGGAAAATCCCGCCTAGAAGAGATCTCGCCTCAGCCCGGCCCATTGCCCCGGCGTCATTCCGTAAGCCTTCTTGAAATGCCGGTTGAAGTGGCTCTGGTCGGCAAAGCCGGTGGCGAACGCCGCCTCCGCGAGCGCCTCGCCGGCGCCGATCATCGCACGCGCCTGCTGCAGCCGCCGCATCAGGAGATAGCGGTGCGGGCTGGTCGCGAACGCCGCCCGGAAATGTCGCGCCAGCTGAAACCGGTCGAGCCCCGTCACCGCCTCCAGCTCACCCGATGTCACCGGCCGTGTCGCATGCGCCTCGAGATAGTCCCGCGCCAGTCTCGCGCGCTGCCAGGCAATGCTGCCAAGCGGTCGAGGCGAAGCGCCCGCATGCCGCGCCAGGCCACCCGCCACGCGTGACACGAAATCGTCGACGAAGAGTTCGTCCAGTTCCCGATCCAGCTCGCCGAGCGCCGCCAGAAGCGTGCCGGCAAGAACAGGATCGTTGACGACAGGCTGATCGACGAAGGGCAAGCCGATGCGCGCCGCTTCAAGACACTCGAATAGCAGCGCCGGCTCAAGATAGAGCATGCGGTATTGCAGCCCGTGATCCGTCCCCGCCCCGCCATCATGCTCCTCGTCGGGATGCAGGACGATGACCTGCCCCGGCAGGCTGAAACGCCGCTCGCCGCGATAGGAAAAGGTCTGCACGCCCCTGATCGTCACCCCAAGCGCATAAGTATCGTGACGATGCGGCTCGAAGGCGTTGCCGGCGAACTGCGCTTCTATGCGCTCGATCCCGGGAAATGCCGGCGCAGTGACTATCCCGGGCGCAAGATTGTGCCCAGGCGCAAGATTGTGCCCGGGCGCAATGTTGTGCCCGGGCGCAATGTCCCCGCCCGGCTCCGTGCACAAACGTTCAAGACCCTCAAGGGCGTGATGGCTTAGATCTTGCTCCAACCGACGTCAAAACCCGCATGAAGAGAGACTGGAATGTTTGATACCAAAATTGCGATCGTGCTGCGAAACAATCTTCCATCCTGGCAGACGCTGAACGTCACGGCCTTCCTGATGAGCGGCATTACCGGCCAGAACCCGGAGATCATCGGCGACGCCTACAAGGACCGATCGGGCAATCTCTACAACCCGCTCTCGATCCAGCCGATCATCGTCCTCGCAGCCCCCGAGGAGACCATGTCCACCATCCACCGCCGCACGCTGGAGCGCGGCATCACTGCATCGCTCTTCATCGAGGAGATGTTTGCGACCGGCCACGACGCCGCCAACCGCGCCGTTTTCGAGCAATATGCGCCCGATGACGCCAAGGTGGTCGGCATCGCCATACGCGCCGACAAGAAGATCGTCGACAAGATCACCAAGGGCGCTGTTATGCACCCGTAAACGCAAGACGGCCGGGCTTCGAGCCCGGCCGCCTAACTCTCGATCAAGACAGATCAGCTCTGGGTGATCGGTGCGATCTGGATTTCCACGCGGCGGTTCTGCGAGCGGCCGGCTTCCGAAGCGTTGGAAGCCACCGGCTGCGACGGGCCGAAGCCGACGGCCGACATGCGGCGCTGGTCGATGCCCTGGCCGCCGAGATAACCGGCGACGGACTCGGCACGGCGCTGCGACAGTTCCTGGTTATGCTGCAGGCTGCCGGTCGAATCGGTGTGACCGTTGACGTCGATCAGCGTGCGGTTGAACTTGCGCAGCACGATGGCCACCGAGTTCAGCGTCGGGTAGAAGCCCGGCTTCACGGCGTCCTGGTCGACGTCGAAGGTGATGTTCGACGGCATGTTCAGGATGATGTTGTCGCCATTGCGGGTCACCGAGATGCCGGTGCCCTGGAGCTGCGCGCGCAGTTCCGATTCCTGCTGGTCCATGTAGTTGCCGATCGCGCCGCCGGCGAGAGCGCCGACACCGGCGCCGATCAGCGCCGCGTTACGCCGTCCCACAGGCGAACCACCAACCGCGAGACCAGCAAGTGCGCCGACGCCGGCGCCGAGCAGAGCGCCGCCCGATGTGTTCGACATCTTCTGCTGGCCTGTATACGGATCTGTCGTCGTGCAGGCGCTGAGGTATGTCGCGGCAACGGCCAGAAGGATGAATTTCTTGATCATGGACAGGCGTATCTCCAATTCGATGGTGATGCGAGCAGTATTAAGGAATGCGGCAAGAAGATGAAGCGCGCGCCCTGAATACTGGAAAATCGATGGATTGCACAGCCTTAAGCCCAAACTCGCGAAAAAATCACCAGCATCAGCTGGGCCGATGCTGGCGTTCGAAAAACGCGATACCACTCAGGCTATGCGGCCTCAGAAGTTCTGAAACAGCTGCCGCACCGTGTCATAGGTGGCGTTTGCGATGTTGAGCGATTGCAGCCCCAGTTGCTGCTGCGTCTGCAGCGCCGCAAGCCGGCTGGATTGTTCCTCCATGTCCGCGTCGATCAGCTTGCTCATCCCCCGCGCGAAGGCATCGCCCAAGGTCTGCGCGAAGTCGCTTTGCAGGGCAATGCGCTTTTCCAGCGCGCCGAAGGACGAGCCAATCGTCGTCATCTGCCCAAGCATCTTGTCGACGACGGAGACCATCTCCTTCACCTCTGCGGTGGTCGTGCTCGACGACACCCCGATCTCGACCTGCCCGGCCGTATTGCCGGCGCTCAACAGCATCACATAGTTCTTTGAGGCTCCGACTTCTGTCGCGAAATATTGCGATGTCAGCGCGCCATATTCGCCCGACCCCGTGGTTCGATCGTCGATCAGGTAGCGCGCATCCTTGGATGTCGTCGATCCCACCGGCGCGATATCGACCTCGTAGCTCAGCGTTCCGATCTCGACGCTGCCGTCGGGATGCCTTGTGAACGACGCCGGAATCTCTCGCGGCTTGGCCGGATCGTCGGCATCGTCGATCGCCACCCAATTGTCGTTGTTGAAGCTCGCGGCGCCGGAAACGGCCCGCAACTGCTCTTTCAGGTGGGTGATATCGAGATTGATCTTGTCCTTGTCGACACCGTCCTCGGTGGCAGCCACCAGCTTGGCCTTGATCTGGCTGACGAGCTCGGTCGATTCGCCGACGGCCGTATAGGCCGTATCCATGGTCGCGGCGGCCAGCCCCAGCGCGTCACGCACCGCCGACTGCGCCTTCTGATCGCTCTTCAAGGTCGAACTGATCGCCCAATAGGCGCCATTGTCCGAGGCGCGTTCGACCCGGAGGCCGGTAGAAACCTGCCTCTGGGTCGTCGTCAGCTTATTCCCGATGTCGCGCAATACATAAAGCGCGGCATCCACCGAAGTGCGCCGATAAATACTCACGGATACTGAACTCCGAACACAACAATACGCAACAGCTACAAATGAACCGGTGCCGCGAACACTCATGTTCGGGGGCGCCCAAAACAGTGGCGCCGTGCAGCCTCCCGAAACGCTGGGAGACCATCGGTATCGATGCCAATGATTACGGCTTATGCTTAAAAAACATCTAAAAGTCGCAATTAATTTAGCTTGTTATGCAACCATTCGGAAAGGATACGAAAATACCGCCGGCAACCGCCCCGAAGGCACGGTCGCCGGGCGGCGTTTATCACTCGGCAGCTTCGAGCTGATCCGGCGCGGCGACGATCGTCGGCCGCTCGGCATGTTCCATCTCCTGATGCAGCCGTGCCTCTTCATGCGCATGCGGCTTGGCGAAGCGGGCGATCAGCAGATAGGCGACTGGGGTGATGAACAGCGTCACCAGCGTCGCGAACCCAAGCCCGCCGACGATCACCCAGCCGAGCGCCACGCGCGCCTCGGCGCCCGCGCCATGCGCGAAGACCAGCGGCACGCCGCCAAGAATGGTGGCGATCATCGTCATCATCACGGGGCGCAGGCGCAGGGCACAGGCCTTCTCGATCGAAGCCCTGACCTCCTCGCCCTGATCGCGCAACTGGTTGGCGAACTCGACGATCAGGATGCCGTTCTTGGCCATGACGCCGACCAGCAGCACCAGACCGATCTGGCTGTAGATGTTCAGGCTGGAACCGGTAATCACAAGCGCGAAGACCGCGCAGGCGAGCCCAAGCGGTACCGTCGACATGATGATCACCGACGACAGCATGCTCTCGAACTGCGCCGCCAGCACCAGGAAGATGATGATGATCGCGAAACCGAAGGTGAGCGCCATGCCGTTGGCGTTTTCCTCCAGCGTCGCCGCTTCCGCGAGCGGCATCAGCCGCGCCCCCGAAGGCAGCAGCGGCTCGGCCAGCGTCACCGCTTCCTTGACCGCGTCGCCGAGCGACACGCCGTCCTTCAAACCCGCCGTAATCGCCACCGAAGCCAGCTGCTGCTCGCGGTTGAGCTGCGGCGCCACGGCGCCCTCTTCCAGCGAGGCGATGACCGACATCGGCACGATCTTGCCGTCGCCGGTTTTCAGGAACACGTTCTCCAGATCGGTCGGATCGTCGAGCGGTCGGGTGTTGGAGGTCAAGAGCACCGGATAGGCATCGCCCTTGACGAACACGTCGACCACCGAGCGTCCTTCCAGCAGCGACTGGATCGCGGTCGACAGGCCGGTGATGTTGATCCCGAGATCCGACGCCCGCTCGCGATCGATCGAGATCGACACCTGCGCCTGCGTCGGCTCGTTGGCGAGACGCGGCGTGTCGTAGCGCCCGGTCGCGTCAAGCGCCTGCACCAGCTTCAGCGCCGATTGCGTCAGCGCATCGTAGTCGCTGCCGATCAGCGCCATCTGCAACCCGTTGCCGGCGCCGCGGATACGCAGGCTGTTCGACTGGATGGCATTGCCGCGCAGCGCCGGCACCTTCAGCGCCGCCCGGTTGATGTCGGAAACGATCTCGCCCTGCGTGCGCTCGCGCTCGCCCCAGGGCGCCAGCGTCAGCACCATGAAGCCGCTGTTGGCCTGCCCGTTCTGGCCGGAAATGGAAAATACATTGCGAATATCGCCGCTGTCGACCAGCGGCTGCAGATATTCCTCGACCAGCTGCAGCTTGTCGCGCGTATATTCGAGGCTCGATCCCTGCGGCGTCGTCAGCCGCATCATCACCATCGCCCGGTCCTCGTTCGGCGTCAGCTCGCTCTTCACGCCGGTAAAGGCAAGGACGGCGGCGCCGGCGAAGATCACCGAGAACACGATGACGACGAAAGGGGCATTCAGGCAGCGTTGCAGGCCCCACTGATAGGCGCTGGCAAACCGGTCGCCGAAGCGGCCCAGCATGCCGTGATCCTCCTTCATCTCCCGGGTCAGCATCCGCGACGCCATCATCGGGCAGAGCGTCAGCGCCACCAGCGACGACAGGCCGACCGAGAAGGCGAGCACGAAGCCGAACTCGCGAAACAGCCCGCCGACCTGGCCCGGAAGGAACGACAGGGGAATGAACACTGCGGCCAGCGTCGCCGTCGTCGCGATAACAGCGAAGAACACCTCGCGCGTACCGAGCACGGCAGCCGCACGCGGCCCCATGCCCTGCGCACGCCGTCGCACGATGTTTTCAAGCACCACGATGGCGTCGTCCACCACGAGACCAGTCGCCAAAACGATCGCCAGCAGCGTCAGGATATTGATCGAGAAACCGACCATATAGATCGCCGCCAGCGTGCCGATCAGTGCCACCGGCATGCTGACCGCCGGAATGATCGTCGCCCGCCAGTCGCGCAGGAAGAGATAGATGACGGCGGTGACGATGACAGCGGCCAATACCAGGGCCAGCACCACTTCGTGGATGGCGCCCTGGATGAACACGGCGTCGTCACTGGTGATCGCAATCTTCGTGCCCTCGGGCAGCGTCTTCGACAGCTGCTCCACCGCGGCCTTGATACCGTTGGAGATATTCAGCGTATTGGATTGCGCCTGGCGGATGACGCCGAGACCGATACCGGGCACCCCATTCGAGCGCAGCGCCGTCTGCCCGTCGCGCGGTCCAAGCGTCACGGTCGCAACATCGCCCAGCCGCACGCGGTCGAGCAGCATGACGTTGGCGAAATCCTCGGGCTTCTGAAGGCTGGCGGTGGCGCGCACCACGATATTCTGCGTCGGGCTCTTCAGCGAGCCGGCCGGCACGTCGAGCGCCGCATTCGACAGCGCATTGGTGAGATCGCCGATCGTCAGCCCGCGGCTCGCAAGCTCCGACTGGTCGACATCGACGCGAAACACCTTCTCCTGGTCGCCGTAGCTCTCGACATCGGCAACGCCATCGACGGAGGCCAGCCGGTCGATCACCTCGTTATCGACGAGCAGCGTCAGGTCGTCCATGTTGAGCTTCGTCGAGGTGACGGCGAGCCGCATGATCGGCTGCGAATCCGAATCCGCCTTGACGATCTGCGGCGCGTCGGCGTCGTCGGGCAGCCGGTCGGTGATGCGCCCGATCGCATCGCGCACGTCATTGGCCGCGACCGCGAGGTCCACCGTATCCGAAAACTCCAGCGTCACCCGGCTCTGGCCGAACTGCGAGCTAGACGAGATCGACTTCAACCCGCTCACGCGCGCCGATGCGCCCTCGATGACCTTGGTCACCTCCTGGTCGATCGTCTGCGGCGACGCGCCGTCGAAGGTGGTGCGCACGGTCACGACCGGCCGATCGACATCCGGCAGCTCGCGCACCTCGATGCCGACATAGGCGGCCAGACCCGCGACGATCATCAGCGTGTTGAACACCAGCGCCAGGATCGGCCGGCGCACGAAGAGCGCCGTAAATGTCTGCTTGCCCGAAGGCGGATTGTTGTGGGTGCCGCTGTCGCTCATCAGGTGACGGGCTCCTTGGCGGCAAGCTCGCCCCCTTCGGAGCGCACCGGACCGCCTTCGCGTACGCGCTGCAGGCCCTGGGTGACGATCAGGTCGCCATTGTCGAGATCGCCCTTCACAAGCACGTAGTCTGGATTGCGCTGCACGATACTGACCCGCACCTTGTGCGACGTCTTGTCCGCGACGCGCCACACGAAGGAGCCCTGCGAATCCCACTGCACCGACTGCGGATCGACCGCCGGATACTGGTCGCCGTCGAACCGCATGCCGACGCTGAACGACATGCCGGCGCGCAATTCGTCGGCAGCGTTGTCGATACGTGCCCGCATCCTGAGCGTACGGCTGGCGGGATCGACACGATTGTCGATCGCCTCGACCGCGCCGGAAAACACCTTCCCCGGCCGTGCGACCGACGTCGCCTCGACCGCCTGGCCTACCTTGACCGTATTGGCGAAACGCTCCGGCACCCAATAATCGACGAGGATTTCCGTACGATCGTCAAGCGTCACGATCGGCGTCGTCGTCGAGACATTGTCGCCGATATTGACAGGCATGATGCCGACGATGCCGTCGATTGGCGCAAGGATGTTGCGGCGATCGAGGTTGAGCTGCGCCGCCTGCAATTGCAGCCGCGCATTCTGCTCGGCGATCTCGTAATCGAACACGTCCATGCGCGACACGCTGGACTTGATATTGTTGTAGAGGCTGTACTTCTCGACCGCCGATTTCAGCGCGACGTCCGCCTGCCCCTTGGCGATCACCTGTTCCTCGCTATCGAGCTTGGCGATGATCTGCCCCTGCTTCACCCGATCGCCCGACTTGACGAGGATTTCGCGGATGAGACCGCTCGCCTGCGGCGTCACCACCACCGAGCGGATCGCGTCCCCCGTGCCGATCGCGCCCAGCCGGTCGTTGACCACACCGGGGACGACGGCCTGCGTGACGACAAGCACCGCACCGTTGCGGCCACCGCCACCATTGCCACCGCTACCGCCACCCTGACGGCGATTGCCAGCCTGCTCGCCGCCAGCGGCAGGTACAGCGCGGCCTGCACTGTCAGGATCGATCGCCTTGCCGACAAGCGCTTCGGGAACGCCGGCATTGCGCAGCGTGTCGCGCGCGCCAGGCACAAGGAAAGCCCATCCGGTAACGCCAGCGGCGATAACGATGAGACAGATCGCAAACTGCTTCCAAAATGACATTCACGTCTCCAGAGGGACTCGAGGTTGTCCAGGGTCGATCGACAGAGGCGCATACGTGGCAAATCGCCGCGCAACACGAGATTATTGTCCGATTGCAGGTCAGCGGCAAGAGAATTGGCCGCCCATTACAGCATTGTAATGTCAACTGTTGGTGACCGGCAGAGATCGGCCGTTGCGCCCGGACGGTGTCGGCGCCACGAGATGGCCGGCGAAGTGGGCAAATGTCCGACGAACCCGCAAATAGTGCTTTCGTTTCGCGCCGTTCCGATGTTCTCTGCCCGTCGCGCAATGGGCCGAAAGCGCCCGCCGCTCCATTCATTCAAACGCGAACGCAAAGAGGATGACGAGCATGCCGAAGATCACCACCAAGGACGGAACGAAGATTTTCTACAAGGATTGGGGCACCGGCCAGCCGATCCTCTTCTCGCATGGCTGGCCGCTGTCGGGCGACGCCTGGGAAGCGCAGATGCTGTTCTTCGGCCAGAACGGCTACCGCGTCATCGCCCACGACCGCCGTAGCCACGGCAAGTCCTCCCAGACCTGGGACGGCAACAATATGGACCAGTATGCCGATGATCTGGCCGAACTGATCGAGAAGCTAGACCTGAAGAACCTGATCATGATCGGCCACTCCACCGGCGGCGGCGAAGTCGCCCACTATCTCGGCCGCCACGGCACCAAGCGGGTCGCCAAGGTGGTGCTGGTGGGCGCCGTTCCGCCGTTGATGCTGAAAACAGACGCCAATCCGGAGGGCCTGCCGCTCACCGTCTTCGACGGCATCCGCAAGGGCACGGCCCTCGACCGCTCGCAGTTCTTCCGCGATCTCTCCATGCCCTTCTACGGCTTCAACCGCGACGGCGCCAAGGTCAACGAAGGCCTGCGCGAGACCTTCTGGCTGATGGGCATGGCCGGCGGCATCAAGGGCGAATACGACTGCATCCACGAGTTCTCCGAGGTCGACTACACCGACGACCTGCGCAAGATCGACAAGCCGACCCTCTTCATCCACGGCGACGACGACCAGATCGTCCCCATCGTCGCAGCTGCCCTGAAGTCCTCCAAGATCGTAAAGGGCGCGGTGCTGAAGATCTACGAAGGCTCCGCCCACGGCCTCGCCCAGGTCGAACCGGAACGCTTCAACGCGGACGTGCTTGCGTTCATCAAGGGGTGATCCACCCTCGACCATCGTCCTCGGGCTTGTCCCGAGGACCTGCCAAGCCCTCGTCTTGCTCGACGTGAATGGACACGAGGCGCCGCTCAACATCACCCGCTTCCCACCACAACGGCAAACATCCCGTGGGCCGGGAATGAAAGCAGAACATCTTTTCTGGTCTTTCCGATCCGAATCACTACATTACGCGCCATGAGCAACAGTTTCGACGATATGCCCTTCTTCGACGAGGAGCCGGGCGAAGCGCCGCGCAAGCAGCAGGCCCCCGCAGCTCCCGCACGAGGAGCGCCCGTTTCGGCTCCGGCATCGGGAGGTCTCGCCGCCCGCGCCATGGCCGCCCGTGGCGGCGCTCGAGAGCGGCCGGATTATCTTGACGGCCTCAATCCCGAGCAGACCGAAGCCGTCGAAACGCTGGAAGGCCCCGTGCTTGTGCTCGCCGGCGCCGGCACCGGCAAGACGCGCGTGCTGACGACGCGCATCGCCCATATTCTCAACACCAACCGCGCCTTCCCCTCGCAGATCCTGGCGGTAACCTTCACCAACAAGGCCGCCCGCGAGATGAAGGAGCGTATCGCGCATCTGGTCGGCGGCGCGGTCGAGGGCATGCCCTGGCTCGGCACCTTCCACTCGATCGGCGTCAAGCTGCTGCGCCGTCACGCCGAGCTTGTCAATCTGCGCTCCGATTTCACCATTCTCGATACCGACGACGTCGTGCGCCTCGTCAAGCAGCTGATCCAGGCCGAAGGCCTTGACGACAAGCGCTGGCCGGCCAAGCAGTTCGCCGGCATGATCGACACCTGGAAGAACAAGGGCCTCGGCCCCGCCGACATTCCCGAGGGCGACGCCCGCGCATTCGCCAATGGGAAAGGCCGCGAGCTCTACTTCGCCTATCAGCAGCGCCTGTCGACGCTCAACGCCTGCGATTTCGGCGATCTCCTGATGCATCCGATCGCGATCTTCCGGAAGACGCCCGATCTGCTCAAGGAATACCACCAGCGCTTCCGCTATATTCTCGTCGACGAGTATCAGGACACCAACACCGCGCAGTACATGTGGCTGCGCCTGCTCGCCCAGCGCCCCAAGGGCGAGCTGCAGAACGTCTGCTGCGTCGGCGACGACGACCAGTCGATCTACGGCTGGCGCGGCGCCGAAGTGGATAACATCCTGCGCTTCGAGAAGGACTTTCCAGGCGCCAGGGTCATCAAGCTCGAGCGCAACTATCGTTCGACCGCTCACATCCTCGGCGCGGCCGGCCACCTGATCGCCCACAACGAAGGCCGCCTTGGCAAGACGCTGTTCACCGACCGCAGCGACCCCGATGACATCAAGGTACAATTGCACAACTCCTGGGACTCCGAGGAGGAAGCAAGAGGCATCGGCGAAGAGATCGAGCAGCTGCAGCGCAATCAGCACAAGCTGAACGACATGGCGATCCTCGTGCGCGCCTCCTTCCAGATGCGCGAGTTCGAAGACCGCTTCGTGACGCTCGGCCTCAACTACCGCGTCATCGGCGGCCCGCGCTTTTATGAACGTCTCGAAATCCGCGACGCCATGGCCTATTTCCGCCTCGTCGCCCAGCCGGCCGACGACCTCGCCTTCGAGCGCATCATCAACACTCCCAAGCGTGGCCTCGGCGACACCACCGTGCGCGCGCTGCACGACTACGCCCGTGCCCGCGACATCCCGATGCTGGCGGCAGCCGCCGACATGATCGAGACCGACGAGCTTAAGCCGAAGGCCCGCAAGGCGCTGTTCGACGTGATTCAATCTTTCCGCAGATGGCAGGAAAGGCTTGAAAACACGTCACATACCGAGCTTGCCGAGCAGATTCTCGAGGAGTCCGGCTACACCGACATGTGGAAGGCGGACAAGACCGCCGACGCGCCCGCCCGCCTTGACAACCTGAAGGAACTCATCCGCTCGATGGAGAGTTTCGAATCGATGCGCGGCTTCCTGGAGCACGTCTCGCTGGTCATGGACGCCGAGCAGAACGAGAACCTCGACGCCGTCTCGATCATGACGCTGCACTCTGCCAAGGGTCTCGAATTCGATACCGTTTTCCTGCCGGGCTGGGAGGAAGGTCTCTTCCCGCACCAGCGCTCGCTCGACGAAACCGGCCGCGCCGGTCTCGAAGAAGAACGCCGCCTTGCCTATGTGGGGCTCACCCGCGCCAAGCGCCGCTGCCATATCTGGTTTGTCCAAAACCGTCGCATACACGGCCTATGGCAATCGACCATCCCCTCGCGCTTCATCGAGGAACTGCCCGAAACCCACGTGGAAGTGGCGGAAGTCGAACAGAGCTACGGCGGTTACGGCCGCGGCGGCTATGGCCAGTCACGCTTCGACAAGGCGGAACCCTTCGCCAACAGCTACTCGACCCCCGGCTGGAAGCGCGCCCAAGCCAACCGCAACGACGCCACCCGCGACAACTGGGGCTCCCGCTCCGGCCACTCCGTCGAGCGCATCGGCTATGGCGAAAGCGGTCCGAAGACCCGCACCATCGACGGCGAACTCGTCGCCAAGTCGACAGCCACCCAGCCCTCGAAATTCACCGTCGGCGACCGCGTCTTCCACATGAAGTTCGGCAACGGCAACATCAAGATGATCGAGGGCAACAAGCTGACGATCGAGTTCGACAGGGCCGGCGAAAAGCGGGTGCTGGATGGGTTTGTTGAGGCGGTTTGATCGAAAGCCGTTGATACGACGGTGCCGATCACCTATCTTGAGGCTGCTCGAAGAAGGGAAACGCCAAATGTCCAAGCCTCTGCCGCCTCTCCTCTGACATTGCCGAAAGGCGCTGTTCTGCGGCCTTTTGATAGTCCGCGATTGACGTCCCGGCCCATTTGCCGGGAGCGTTAGCGGGTATTTTGTAGTTAGTTTCGTCTTCCTCATTGAGCTTGATGCTCAAGTGAAGATGTCGGCGCTCGGTGGGCCGGACCAGTTTGGCCATTCCCTCATATAAAAGGGCCGCGAACTGCATCAGCAACGCGCGATCCTTTTTTCTAAGGACCTCAAGCGACTGAGTGGCATAACTATGCGCATCGAGGCCAACGCGCTGCGTGTTTATAAGCGCATTTAGTTTCCGTGCACGATCATAGCCCCCGAAAGCGTCGCCGGACAAGTTCTTGCACATGCCCTCAAACAGCTCACCGTAGGCAATGGAAAGCCTGATTGAGTATATCTCATCTGCCCTGAGCCAGTGGATATAAGTCATCACATCGCCGGTGTCCTCGTCTTTGGACGCCGCGAACCCGAGCTTTAGATCATCAGGGCCCTCTATGATCCGCGTAACCAGCTTGTCGAGTTCGTCTCTGCTGAATTTCTTGGCGAAGTCATTTTTCCAGATATCGGTATCATAGACGTAGCGTATGAGAGCAGACCTATACTTCCGCCTCTCTTCTCGGAAATGCAGCACGCCTTCCACGAACAGTTTACCGAAGTAGCCGGCGACTCCGAACAGCGCAGTCAACAAGGCGATGAAAACCGCCGCCTCAAGGGTATCTGTCTTGACAGCGTGCTGCCCAGAGGTGTCGCGAAACACGCCCGCGATCGCCTCACCCGCGGCCGAGACGGCATGGTAAAAACGCTGAAGAAAATCGTGCATGGCTGCTCCCAAGAGACCTCGAACACCATCAGAAAAGTTTGCGGCAAAAAACAACCCTGCATTTTAGTTGAAAACTGCGCAGCCAATCGCCTTTCTGGCCTTCAAACGCCCCTCACCCCAAGATCGGCATAGACCCCAGCCCCAATATATCGTTGAGCAGTGCCAGCCCTATCCCCGCCGCCACGATCGTGAGGCCGATCAGAAACAGCCGCCGCGAGCGGTCGTATTTGGCCGCGTTGAGCGAATCCCGCGCGAGGAGATCGGCAAAGACCTTCACCTGAAGCGCTATGCCGACGGTAAGCAGAAGCATCGGCAGGATGTCGATCCGGCTCCAGTCGTTCGGGTTGGAGACCCAGCGGCTGATGAAGGTGAGGCAGAAGCCCAAGATGATGCCGGCGGCGGTCAGCGAGCCGTTGCGGAAGGTGGCGTCGATCTTCTCGTCCGGATCCGGCTCGGGCATGGCTCTGGCTCTCGATTGAACAGCTCACCGAAGCAAGGCAGAAATCAGATGAAACGGCAAGAGCGGCCGAATATTACAAAAGCTTCATTTAAAAATCATGTTTTAATCTTGCCAGTTCCTTCGGTCCCGGCTAGGTAGGAAGCACATCTGCCGCATCCGCTCCTCGAGAGTGGCGCCGCACGTAAGCGTTAACGTCAACCAACGCGCTGATCGAACCCGAAGCCGGGGTGCGAGCGGCGCGGCGTGCCTGCGTCATGAGCGTCCCGGTTCTTGAAAAGGAACCAGATATGACGGCAAATCCCACGCCATCAACCACCGAAAAGCGCCATCTGATCGAACGCGTCCGCTATGACGTGAAGAGACGCGTGCTGACCGTCCGCCGCGTCCAGCATGTCACGCCACAGATGCTGCGCGTCACGCTCGAGGGCGCCGATCTGGAAGGTTTCGCCAGCCTCGGCCATGACGACCACGTCAAGATCCTCGTGCCTCGCCCCGGCGAGGAGCCGGTTTTTCCGGAGATGGGCCCCGAGGGAAAACTGCTGATCGACCCGGAAAACCGCCCGTCGCTGCGCGACTACACGCCCCGCCGCTATGATCCCGTGGCCGGCGAACTCGATATCGACTTCGCCCTGCACGAGGCCGGTCCGGCCACCGAATGGGCGCTCAATGCCAAGCCCGGAGACAAGCTCGGCCTCGGCGGTCCGCGCGGCTCCTTCGTCGTCGCCACCGATTTCGACTGGTACATGCTTGTGGGCGATGAGACCGCGCTCCCGGCCATCGGCCGCCGCCTCGAGCAGCTGCCGGAGGGCGCCAAGGCGATCGTCGTCGCCGAAGTCGCTGGCCCCGAGGAGGAGCAGGCCTTCACAAGCAAGGCCGACCTCTCCGTCACCTGGTTACATCGCGGCGCGCAGCCCGCCGGCACCACGGATGACCTCGAGCTGCTGCTGCGCGATATCGCGCTGCCCGAGGGAGAAGGCTACGTCTGGATCGCCTGCGAAACCGTGCTCGCCAAGCGCCTGCGTGTCGTCATGGTCGAGGAGCGCGGGCACCCCAAGGCATGGATCAAGGCCGCCGGCTACTGGAAGCGCGGACAGGCCGACTTCCACGAAAGTCATGGGGATTGAGAGGTCGCCTCACCGGACTCGGCGGCTTCACCCTCGAGGTCATGCTCGGCCCTGTGCCGAGCATCTGCCGACGGTGCCTCTCGGGCGATGGTAGCGGACACTTGGCGCCACGCCGGGCATCCGCATCTTAGGACTTTCGGAGACTTGCTTAGATCCTCGCCATGATGGTCGAGGACGACGCCGAGCCAAAGCCACCAGCCCGAATCAAGCGCACACATAGGGTAAACGAAATCTTAATCCCGCTTGTCGACCTCGGTCAATCGGCTGAAATTCATCACAATATTCCCCTTTTGACGTCACCGCCAAATCACCTTAGCCCGTCCCTGTTCGTCCATGAAGGACGGCTTTCACGATGGACTCGCAAAAGGAGATTCAAGTGACCAGTGTTTCCTCCCTGGGCGGCGGTAGCTCCCAGTATATTTCCAGCCTCGACAAGAACGGCGACGGCATCATCTCCGCCGACGAACTGGCCGCAGCAAACGTCGCCAGCGGCACGACCGCGACAACGGCCAAGGCCTCGACAGCGAACAGCACCGCAGACAGCGCCAGCGTCACCCAGAAGATCGCCGCCGACATTCTTTCGCTGATGCTGCAGTTGCAGCAGTCGAGCGAAAGCGACGACGGATCCAGCGATGACGGCAGTCCCTCCGGCAACAGCCCGAAGGGCATTCTGGCGCTGATGGACAGCAACAACGACGGCAAGCTGACGACCAGCGAAGTTCTCGCTGCCGATCCGTCGAAGATCGCCGCGAGCGCAGGCGCCGGCGACAACACCGCCGTCACGCAGGTGCTCACCGACATGCAGACCGCCATCCGCGCCTACCAGACCACTTACGGCTCCTCGCCCGCCTCCGATACCGACAACACGCAGACCGCCTGAGCGAAACGGCTCCGCCGGGGGAGCCGAAACCGCCTGCTTTCGCGATACCGCCGGCCGTGTACGGGCAAGCGGATCCACCTTCATCAAGGCCTTGACCGCCGCGCGCGCCGATGGCGCGATGTCGCAGGTGGCCGAAAACTGGGTCCATCACCGTTGCAACGACGGCCAAAAACCCGCAAACCGGACTTCGACGGTAAGAACGAAGGACATGGCATTTCATGGAAAGCATTAGCGTTTCGTTGATCCTGCTCTTTGCAGTGGTCGTTAGCGGAACACTCACCAGGCTCTCCCCGATCCCGATCCCGCCGCCTCTCGTACAGATCGCGCTCGGCGCCGTCATCGCTTCGGTGGCCGATCTCGGCGTCAGCCTCGATCCGGATCTCTTCTTCCTTCTCTTCCTGCCGCCGCTGCTCTTTCTCGACGGCTGGCGCATCCCCAAGGAAGGGCTGCTGCGTGACAAGGTGGTCATTCTCGAGCTGGCGCTGGGTCTCGTCATCTTCACCGTCCTTGGCGTCGGCCTGCTCATCCACCTGATCATCCCCTCCATGCCGCTCGCGGTTGCCTTCGCGCTCGCCGCCATCGTTTCGCCGACGGATCCGATCGCCGTCTCGGCGATTGCCGCCCGCGTGCCGATCCCCAACCGTCTGATGCACATTCTCGAGGGTGAATCGCTGCTCAACGATGCGTCCGGCCTCGTCTGCATGCGTTTCGCGGTGGCGGCCGCCCTCACCGGCACCTTTTCGCTCACGGATGCGGTCGGCACCTTCTTCTGGGTGGCGATCGGTGGCATCGCCATCGGCGTCGGCGTCACCTGGCTGGTGATGCAGCTGCAGCGCTTCCTTACCCGCAGGCTCGGCGAGGAAACCGGATCGCAGATTCTCATCAGCCTGCTGCTCCCCTTCGCCGCCTATCTGATCGCCGAACATCTGCAATGCTCCGGCATTCTCGCGGCCGTCGCAGCCGGCATCACCATGAGCTACGGCGAGCAGAGCGGTCGGGCATCCGCCGTCACCCGCGTGCGGCGCACCGCCGTCTGGGATACGGTCCAGTTCGCCATGAACGGCGTCATCTTCGTGCTGCTCGGCGAACAACTGCCGCAGATCGCTTCCAGCGCCATTCATATCGTCCGCGAGACCGGGCATTACGACCCGCTGTGGCTGATCGTCTATATCGTCGCGATCAACGTCGCGCTCGCCGCGCTGCGCTTCTCATGGGTCTGGGTGTCGCTGCGCTTCACGCTCTATCGCGCTGCCCGCAGCGGCCAAGAGTTCACCCGCCCGAGCTGGCGCCTCGTCGCTGCGACGTCGCTCGCGGGCGCTCGCGGCGCCATCACGCTCGCGGGCGTTCTCACGCTGCCGCTGACAATGGGCGACGGCTCTCCTTTCCCCGGCCGCGACCTGTCGATCTTCCTCGCCGCCGGCGTCATCATCGTTTCCCTCGTCGCCGCCAGCATCGGCCTGCCCTTCCTGCTGAAGAACCTTGAAGTCCCCGCCGAGCCCTCCCATCAGCGCGAGGAGGACGAAGCGCGCATTCGCGGCGCCGAAGCCGCCATCAAGGCGATCGAGCAGCTGCAGCACGACATGGGCGAAGGCCGCGCCGATGCGGATCTCTACGCCGACGCCGGCGCCCGCCTGATGGACATATACCGCCAGCGCATCGCCGGCCGCTCCAAGACCGGCGACGACGCCATGCTCGCCCGTCGCAGCGAAGAGATCGATCGCAAGCTGAGGCTCGCCGGCGTCAAGGCCGAGCGCGCCGAGTTCTTCCGGCTGGCGAAGAACCGCAAGCTCTCGGAAGAGCTGATGAAAAAGCTGGTGCGTGAGGCAGATCTCGCCGAAGCGCGTTTCTCCAGCCCGTAACGGCAGCATGCGCAAGGGGACAGCGTCGATGGCGCAGTCTCGAAAGATCAATAACTTAACCGTAAATGACGTTTCCGTTTTCCCCGCCTGACAAACGTTGCCCTACACTTTCCCCGTCCCGTTATCGGATACACCGGCAGGCG
>UCJD01000066.1 GCA_900472605.1 Hyphomicrobiales bacterium
AACGACGTCGACTGGAAGAACGTCGATCGTAGCAAGATCAAGTTCGATCACAATCAGTTCGCCAACATCGATAAGACAAACATCCGCAACCGCCTCGAAGCCGGCGGAAACAACGACATCCGCACGAAGGCCAAGTCCGTCAAGGCGAGAGCCGCCAACGCCGGCCACGCCCGAGTGACACCCTCGGCCATCAAGGACATCAGGGCCAACAAGATCGCTGGTGGCGGTGGCGAGTTGCGCGACCGCGCCGCCAATCGCCCCTCTGGCGACCGCCGTGGCGAAATAGGTCAGCGCGGAAATCGGGACATCGGAAAGCACGCGATGGCGGGGAAACGGGATGCGCGCCCCCAGCGCCCGTCCGGTCTTGGCGAGGTTCGCTCGCGAGGTGCTGCCAATCTCCACTCTCAGCGTGGAGGACGCGCCATGGGTGGCGGACACCACGCCAGTCGGCCCGAGTTCGCGGCGCATCGCGGAGGTGGTGGCGGTGCCCACTTTAGCGGCGGTGGCAGAGGTGGCGGTGCGCACTTCAGTGGTGGCGGTCGCGGTGGCGGCGGACACGCTCGCGTTCCCCATGGTGGACGTCGACGCTAATCGAACCGAACGGAGTAATCGTCATGAGTGCTCATCACCCTCGCATTGGATTTCGCTTGATCGTGACTGCAGCGCTGTCGGTCCTGCTCTCGGCGGCATGCACGTCTGCGGCCGAGAAAGACCTCGTCGATCTCGTGTCGAAACAGTTGCCGACCGAGTACGACAGCGCCGACGCTGCGTTGGCCGCGTTTAAGGAAGCGGTCATCGCCTCGGATCTGGATAAACTAGCCCCGATCCTCGGAGTCGATGGCGCGCACCTCAAAGCGACCGCCGGCGTGACGGAAACGCTGGCGACAATCAAGGACGGGATCGGAAAGCGGATCGGCCTCGAAGAAAGAAACGGCCAAAGCATCGTCGATGTCGGGGAGATCCTGTGGCCGTTTCCGTTTCCGATCGTGAAGGGCGAGAACGGCAAGTTTGCCTTCGACCCTGTGATCGGGATCGAAGAAATCATCAACCGCCGTATCGGCGAGAACGAAATCCAGACGATCGAAACCGTGCGCGGCTATGTCGATGCGCAGCAGCAATATGCGAGCGCCGATCATGACGGCGACGGCGTGCTCGAATATGCGCAAAAGCTTGTCAGCAGCCCTGGAAGGGCCGACGGCCTGTACTGGCCCGAGAGCGACGGTCTAAGCGAAAGCCCCGCGGCTCCCTATCTCGACTATGTCCAGTTCGATAAGTCGAAGGACAACAATGGATACTTCGGCTACCGGTACAAGGTCCTGACCCGCCAGGGCGGCAACATCGCCGGCGGCCCCTATGACTACGTGGTCAACGGCAACATGATCGCCGGGTTTGCCTTGGTCGCTTGGCCAGTGAAGTATGGCGACACCGGCGTGAACACATTCGTGGTCAACCGCAATGGCATCGTCTATCAGGCCGATCTCGGTGCGGACACGGACAAGATCGCGCGTACCATGAAGCAGTTCAATCCCGGTGACCGTTGGTCCGTGACTGAGGACTAGAGGGATGGAGACGACGAAGCTTGCGGCGCAATCGGCAACCGAAGTCGTCCTAAAGGAGGATAGCTTAGAATACCTCGCTTCGCATGGTGGTCCGTTCTTCGAGCTTCAGCAGCGGCTTAATCTTGTGCACGATCGAAACCTTCACACAGGCCGCCGCATCGTCCTGTTCGTGGCCGCCGCATGGGCTGTTCCACTCCTTCTTACGCTGCCGACTTTGGTGTCTGACACGCCGACGCTGCAGGCCTATTTGACAGACCCTGGCCCATGGGCCCGTTTTTTCGTCGGCATCGCGGCATTCCTCGCCGCCGAGCAAGCCGTCGAGGCGGGTCTGCGACGCAAGCTTGGTCAGTTTCTCCGTGCGCCTTTGATCCCGCCCGCGTCGCAGAAATCGGCGATGGTCGCGCTGGACAACGCTATTGGGCGCCGCAACTCGGTCCTTGCGGAGACCGCCTGTCTTGCGCTTGCGGTCATTTCCGCGTTTCTGGCCTTCGCGACCTTCAAGCAGGCGCCATCGACAAGCTGGGCGGCAACGGTGACAGGCGAGTTTCATCGTCTTACCCTTGCAGGCTGGTGGTGTGTGTTCATCAGCATTCCGCTGTTCATCTTTCTCTTCACTCGAGGCGTTTGGCGGCATCTCGTGTGGGCCGAGCTGCTCCGAGCCATCTCGCGTCTCGATTTGAGGCTGGTGTCGACCCATCCGGATGGCAAAGGCGGGCTTGCCTTCGTCGGGGAGTATCCGAACGCCTACGTTCTCTTTGTATTCGGTGTAAGTTGCGGCATGGCAGCCGCCGTCGCCAAGCACCAGTTACAGACTGATCTGTCGGCCACGACACTGACGACGATCATGGCCTGCTGGCTGCTGATCGTGCTCGGGTTTTTTGCTTATCCCTTGTCGGCCTTTTCGCGACCGCTTCGGCATATGAAGGACCGAACACTGTTGATCATGTCAGCTCGCGCGACGACCCAGCAGCGCGCTTCCGAACGCAAGGCGATCGGTGAGAATGTCATCGTGCCGGATCCAAGGGAAGCCGAGCAGACAATCGATCCCGTCGATCTTTCGAAGCAGTATGAGCAGACCCGCAAGTTGTCTTCGATGCTCGTTAACCGCAAGACGCTGCTGCCCGTCGCTTCGGCAGCCCTGATCCCATTCGCAATCGCTGGCGCATCAAAACTACCTTACAAGGAGGTGTTTTCTGTCCTGAAAAAGCTTCTGCTCGTCTAAGCATTCGAAGACCCTCCCAGGGCGCGGGAAGTGGGCTGGCTTCCCGCAGGCTCTGTTCAACTCCGCATGTGAATACGCAGATCACGTGCTAACCGAAACCTTGATCATCGCTGGAGGCGAAAGATGGCAATACACCGCGGCTGGTCGCTTCTGCTTGGAGTGCTTGTTTCATGTTACACCCCTGCGATCGGACGGGCCGAAACCCCCGTACCAACCGCAAAGCCTGCACTGATCGAAAGGCATGTCATCGATCTTCAGGCGATGAAGGAGCGCCGCATCGTTCGGGTGCTCGTCCCGTTCAGCAAGACGGTCTATTTCATCGACAAGGGACGCCAGTTCGGCACGGCGGTCGAATTCGGGCGGGAGCTGGAGAAGGTCCTGAACAAGGACCGCAAGAAGCAGATCGACCATATCACAATCGTCTTCGTGCCCATGCCGCGCGACAGGTTGCTGCCCGCTCTGAACGAGGGCCTCGGCGATATCGTCATGGCAAACCTGACAGTGACTGACGATCGTTTCAAGGATGTCGATTTCACTGATCCACTTTATAGTGATGCGCAGGAGGTCGTTGTCGCCGCCCCAGGAAGCCCAGCGCTGGAGGGCATCGACGACCTCTCGGGAAAGCATGTCGCGGTCAGGCCATCGAGCAGCTATCACGAGCATCTGCTGGCAAAGAACAGGGAGCTGGCGGCCGCCGGCAAACCGGAGATCGCTATCGATCCCATGGACGAGAGCCTCGAGGACGAAGACCTGATGGAGATGGTCAACGCCGACCTGCTGCCCTTCACCATCGTCGATGGCTACAAGGCTGATATCTGGTCGCATGTCTTCCCTGACATCAAGGTACGCGATGATGTCGTCTTGTCGTCTCAGGGGAAGATCGCCTGGGCGATCCGCAAGAACAGCCCTGAGCTGATGGCGGAATTAAATGCCTTCGTGGCAACCCACAAGGTGGGCACCACCTTCGGCAACATCCTGCGAAACAGCTACTTCAAGCAGGACAAGATCGTCAAACGCGCCTATTCGCCTTCAGATGTCGAACGCTTTCAGAAACTGGTTGAAATCTTTCGGAAGTACGGCGACAGCTATTCCTTCGATTATCTCATGCTGATGGCTCAAGGGTACCAGGAGTCGCAACTCGATCAATCCCGGCGTTCTGCTCGAGGGGCTGTAGGCATCATGCAGATGCTACCGTCGACGGCGAAGGACAAGGTGATTGCGATCAGTGGCATCGACAAGGACCCGGACCGCAACGTCGAGGCCGGCGCAAAATATCTGCGCCATCTGATCAAGATATACATCGATGATGAAGCGCTAACGACTAAGGAACGGCAGCTTTTCGCTTTCGCTGCCTACAACGCCGGCCCCGGAAACCTGAGAAAGTTTCGGGAGAAGGCGAAGACGATGGGGCTCGATCCTGACGTCTGGTTTGGAAATGTCGAAAATGGCGCCGCTGCGATCGTTGGCCGTGAGACGGTGCAGTACGTCAGCAACATCTATAAATACTACGTGGCATATTCGCTGCTCGTTGATCGCATGGAGGAGCGAAATCAGGCGGGCCTTCCTCGAGCCGAATAGACAAATTTCTTTGAAAGAGAAGGGAAGGCAAGCGACTATTAGCATCGGATTGCGCGAGAAATTTCACACTCGCTCCACGTCTGCGTTTGACGAACTTGGCGGTCCCAGTCCAGATGCCCGAAATACGTTCTTGTCGATAAATGCTTCGAGCATTTTGGTGTTGATCTCGGATCCTCGCTCGACGGCATCGAAATCATCGACATATTGACCCTGGGATGAATGCAAAAAACAGATAAGGCCGCTGGAGGCTTTCAACCTCCAACGGCCGTGATTCCTATTGCGGAGCAAGACGTTCCAACTCGTTCAGGCGCTGCAACGCAGCCTGCTGCCGCAAGGTCCCATAGTTGATGTTGCTGGCATTAAGAGTGCTGCCTTCTTGATAAGGAAACTTGTCGAAGTCTGAGAAGAATTCCTTGATCTTTCCTTGGATTGGTACCAGGAGCCACATGTTGCGGGCTACGAATTCCAGTGCTCCGCCGCCGTCCTCCATTCCCCTTTCGTAGGGATCCATGCGAAGATTGGCGATGCCCGCCCAAGATGTGACTTCTCTTGTCGCGGTAGCAATATTGCCGTGGCTTGCGACGGCAAAGCTAAGCTTCCAATCCTCCCAGCGAATGGCATTCAAATTGCCGCCTTGGTCAAAGTAGTAGACCACGTCGCGCGGCCCCGTGTCCGTCTCGCCTCTGAGCAAAGGCACGAGATCGTAGCCATCGAGATGAACTTTGAACTCCTTCGTTCCCGATTTGAAGCCGGTTTTCATCTGCTCCTTCAAGTCAGTCACCCCCGCAGCGTTGGCGAACGTGGGCATCCAGTCCATCAGCGTCACGATGTCGTTGATCTCGGTTCCCGGTTTGACGACGCCCGGCCAGCGGACCATCATTGGAATCCGGAAGCCGCCTTCCCAGGTCGTGCCCTTTTCTCCGTGGAACATGGTCTGCGCACCATCGGGCCAGAGAGCAAGCTCGGCACCGTTGTCGGTCGTGTAAAGAACGATCGTGTCGTCGGCGATGCCAAGAGCGTCCAACTGATCCAAAAGCTGTCCCACATGGCCGTCGTGTTCCACCATTCCGTCTGCATGGACACCCTTGCCGGTCTTGCCCATCGAGTCAGGCTTCAAATGCGTGAAGACGTGCATGCGGGTTGAGTTGAACCAGACGAAGAATGGTTTTTCCGCTTTCGCCTGCCTGTCGATGAAGTCCTTGGCAGCAACCAAAAACTCTTCATCGATCGTCTCCATCCGCTTCGTGTTGAGCGGCCCCGTGTCCTCGATCTTGCCATCTGCCTTCGCCTTGATGACGCCGCGTGGACCGAACTGGCGGCGGAAGCCCGGATCCTTGGGATAGAAGTATCCTTCGGGTTCCTCTTCTGCATTGAGGTGGTAGAGGTTGCCAAAGAACTCGTCGAATCCGTGTTTTGTCGGCAGATGCTGATCCTGGTCGCCGAGATGGTTTTTGCCGAACTGGCCTGTTGCGTATCCCTGAGCCTTCATGACGTCGGCGATCGTCGGCATCCAGTCTTGGATACCGTGAGGATCTCCAGGCATTCCGATCGTTAGTAGGCCAGTGCGGAACGGTTCCTGTCCGAGGATGAACGAGGCTCGTCCTGCCGTGCAGCTCTGCTGGCCGTAAGAATCGGTAAAGATCGCGCCTTCTTTGGCTATGCGGTCGATGTTAGGCGTTCGGTAGCCCATCAGTCCCATCGTGTAGGCACTAATCTGAGGTATGCCTATGTCGTCGCCAAAGATCACGAGAATATTGGGCTGTTTCTTAGCTCCGGTTGCCGGCGGCGTTGTCGGCTGTTGCTGCGCACTGGCGCCTGAGAACCCTCCCGCACCGGCCGCAAGTGCTGTCGCAGCAAGAACTGTGCTGCCGAGCAGCAGGCTTCGACGGTCGACGTTGATCGTCTTGTCTTCATCTTGATGGGCGTCCTTGGGTGACCTGGTCATCTCATTACTCCTTGAGGATTGGAAAAGTTTTGCAGGTGCTTTGGGTGATACGGCCACGGAAAGCGGCCATACTTCTTTCTTCCGGGGGATCATGCTGACGACGTCTGTGACTACGGCGAAGTCTGAGAGCCCAGCCCGCTCGGCTCTCGGCAGATCGCTCTTCAAGCCTCATTGGTTTTCGCCCTAATCGACCGGCTACTTGTCGAACGCGTAGACGCGCTTCCAGTCAGCCTTCATGTCAACAACCAACCAGTTTCGGCGACCAGCTTCGTCCAGAGCCTTGTCCAGTCTCCCGAAAGCGGATTTCCGGTCATAAGCAAACTCGCGATCGCTGTCGGTGTGGTGGATGAACAGAGCGAAGCTGTGCTGCTGGCCCCCGGTCGCCCAGCGAGCCATTTCGTAATCCCCGTCCGAATTCCCAGCTACAAAGATCGGACGGCGCCCAATGAATTGATTTATGCCAACCGGCTTGCCTGGACCGTCGTCGATGAAGTCGATCTTCGGCAAACGCTTAAGCGACGGAACGTCGTCTACGAGCGCGTACTGCGTGGTAATGGTGCTACCGATTACCTGCTCTGACGGGACGCCGTAAATTTTCTCTGTCACGGGCCGCATGAACTCGATGCCGCCCCCTGAGACGATGTATGTCTTGAAGCCGTTAGAGCGCAGATATTGCAGAAGTTCGACCATGGGGACGAAGGTCATCTCATAGAACGGCTTACCGGTTTTTGGATGACGAGCAGTTGCAAACCAGTCGGTAACAAGCTTGTTAAACTGATCCGTCGTCATGCCCGCGTGGGTCGACGTCACGAGTTCGACAATACCCATCTCACCGCTCCTAGCGACTCCCTCAAGGTTGCCTGAAAGAACCGACTTGTAAGGTTCCTTCTCTTTCCATTCTGGATGTTCCGGCGCTAGCGCCTTGATCCTATCGAGGACGAAACCAAGCTGAAAATAGTAGGGCTGCTCTGACCACAGTGTCCCGTCGTTGTCGAAGACCGCGATTCTATCCTCCGGCGCGACATACCCATCGCCGCCTTCGGTGGTCGTAGCCTTGACGAACTCCATGATCCTGCTTTTCGCCGCAGTATCGTTCCAAGACGGGAGCGCGGCCTGTGCAAACACGCTTCTAGGAAAAATGGCGCCGGCGAGAAGTAGGACGAGCGCGACCACGGCGGAAGCATAGAGAATGCTGCGGAGATCCTCTCTCCCAGTGTAGGGTTTTTGTGACATCCTGCTCTCCTATGGTTGAGGGCGTTTTATGCAACGGAAGCCTACGTGACTGGTCGACGTGTCCTCGGGTTCGGCATGTCGGGCGGCCGGGCGGTAGCGTCGGCAGTAGTTGGGAGCGCACAGGTGGGAGCCGCCTTTCAGGACCCGACGCGCGATTCGAATTCGCGGCTGCGCGGGGTCGAAGCTCCCCGTCGCGTCCATGCCACGAGGATTGCTGGGGATGCAGCAGGAGTGCTTCGCGGGTTCTGGGTGGCGCGTCGACCAATAGTCCTCCGTCCACTCCCAGACGTTGCCGATCATGTCGTAGAGGCCGTACCCGTTGGCAGGAAACGAACGAACCGGCGTGGTTCGCTCCCGTCCCTTCGGCTTGATGCTGTTGGTCGGAAAGTTCCCATGCCAGGTGTTGGCCATAGCCATGCCTCCGGGCATGAAGTCGTCGCCCCAGGCATACACGGTATCGTCGAGCCCACCGCGGGCGGCAAGCTCCCATTCGGCTTCGGTTGGAAGATCAAGGCCGGCCCAATCGGCATAGGCTTTGGCGTCGGCGTAGGCGACGTGCACGACCGGATGATCGAGCTTACCTCTAAGGTCGCTCAGGCCCCCCAGGGGGCGCTTCCAGTTGGCGCCGAACTTAAACTTCCACCACTGCGATATGTCTGGACCGCTCACCGATCTTGGCGCTTCGAATAAAAGCGAACCGGCTCTCAGCATCTCCGGCAACGCGCCTGGATAGTCCTTCGGATCGGGCGCCCTCTCGGCCACCGTCACGTAACCGGTTGCCTGAACGAAGAGCGTGAACTGTCGATTGGTAACAGGCGTCTCCGCGATCCAGAAACCATCCACCGTCACCGGATGGGCCGGTGCCTCCTCGGGGTAGTGATCGTTGGATCCCATTGTGAACGTGCGGCCGGGAATGAACACCATTCCTTGGACTGGGAGCTTATCTTCTGAGATGTCGAACGCGAGTGTCATGGCTGCCTCCGGTTGACGGGGGCAAGATCGGCCGACAAAACGTAAATGGGAAGTACGTAACGGTAAATCGGATAGGAATTTACCGTTACTGTACGTTTAATGCATTGCTCAGCGAAGTGATTGCATTTTCTCAATCCGCAGAGGTCGGGTTGAGCGGAGGAAGAGCTACTTCGCGATGGAAAGGGCGCTGTGTTTGGGTGTCGACAAGACGGGCGAGCACCACGCGATCCAGACCTATCTCTGCTGAATTGAAAAGTCGTTGTTCGAGAACTGCGATCTGAGCAGCAAGCTGCGGCTTTCCAACAGAACCGATCCAGCTTGTGAGGGATCGATAGCCCAGACTACGGCTCCACTCCTGTAGCGCCTGATAGACGGCAGCGTCCGACCCCGCCTTGATCACGGCTCGTAGTCGACCGAGTCTTGCGCGTCGCGAACTTTTCAGGCGAGCGGCCTGTCGTCTTGCTAGGCGTGCAACAGATGCCGCAAAGTACGACCCGAACCAGAATGCTGCGGCGACCGCGACTGCGGCTCCGGCTCCGGACCACCAAGCGATCGTGGAGTTATGGCTTTGGGAGACCGGTTCTTGCGACTGTAGATTGGGATCGATGCGCTCGGTCGTGGCATCGGCCCTTCCAACGTGAACCTCGGTTGCTGCGAGGGTGGCCTCGCTTGCGGCCTGGGTGCCAACATCAAACCACGGATAGGACACGGCCGGAATCCGAAAACTGCCCTGCTTTGCGGCCGTGTAGACGACGGTTTCCGTTCGAGAGCTACCGAGATTCGCGCTGCGGCCAAGGCCGACGCCCGTCTTGATTTCGATACCGTCTTTCAGGATCGGTGCTTTGACATACCGAGTGATGCCAGGCGAAGCCTCCAGTTCGACCGGAGGCATCAGCATGGCCTGTGTGTCCTGTGCCTCGACCGTAATCGTTCGTACGAGGGCGTCTCCGGTCTTCAAGCTAGCCGGATCCCGGTCGAAGGACTGGGAAATGGTCAGGCCAGTGGCAGCCAGCAGGGGCAGAGCGGCGCTCTGGCCCGCAGGCGCGGACACCTCGAAGCCGGGGAGCTGTAGGCGCACTACCGTTTTGGTTGGGGCACCATCGTTTGCGTAGCCAAGTTCGATCGAAATCTCCGGCATTTCGAACGCGCCGGAAATTTGAGGAACGACGGAATAAGTGCGGCGGATGCCGGCATACTCTACGCCGTCGATCGTCTGCAATAGGTTTTGCGCGCGCTCGTTCGACAACGTCACGAGCGTTCCAGAAACGTCGAACAGCGGAAACTGCGGCGGCGAAACGAAGAAGCCTGGTGCGAAGACGTCCACAGAAATGTGAACTTGCTGGCCGGGAACTATGGGCCCCGCATCTTCTACCGACGCCCGGCCGAAAGGCTCCGCCGCCTCTGCCCGGCCAATCGACAGCATCACAAAGAGCAGCGTAAAGATCTTCATCGCGATCTCCTGCCAGCCTCGATAGCGAACTTGCGCGCCATGAGGTCTGTCGGACTGGCGTTGATGTTCTTCATCCACATCTCTGAGGTCTGTTCCGCAATGTTCATCTGGCCCTGCTTGCCCTGTTTCCCTTTGTCATCGAACTGCACGCTGTCGGCCTTCTGATTGGGATCCTGCGGCTGGTCGTCCTCCTTTTCTTTCTTCGCCTTAGAGAGTTGTTCCGCAATCGCGAGGTTCGCCTGCGCGTCGGGCCAGCCCTTCCTGGTCGCCAACGCTTTATGATAAGCCACCACCGCTTCGTCGAATTTCGAGAGATGAAGCAGAGCGTTGCCCTGATCATACCAGCTTTCCGCAGTATCGACTGGGGCTAACGCATCGACGGCTTCGGCGTACCTGCCAGCGCGGTAGAGCGCGGCACCTTTCCACATCGGATCAGAGAAAAGAGCTGACGCGGCCTCGAAGTCCCCGCGTTGATAAGCGACGCGGCCTTGCTGATCTTGGGTCAGCCACATGTCCTGCAGTCCCTGCGCCGAAGCTATATCTGGTGTAAGAAAGCGAATTGCCACCAGCAGCGCTCCCGCCTGGAAAACCCACCCTTTCCGGAATGAGAGCGCCGACAGCAGCGCGGCCGGAATGACGAGCCACCATCCGAGGTCGTGCCAGCGATCTCCCTCGGCGGCCTGCTTGCGGGAGAAGTTGGATTGTATCCTCTGTGCGATCCAGCGGACGTCCGTATCGTCGTCGGTAATCGTGGCCACGTCCGCGCCCGTTTCGGAGCCAAGTGCCTTTAACCCCGCGACGTCGAGCTTAGCAAATATCCGGCCTCCAGATGCATCCGCCAGGAAGCTTCCGTCGGCCGATTTAACCGGTCCGCCTGCAGCAGTTCCGACTCCCAGGATGATTACTCCGTTGTCTTGAGACTTGAGCGCCTCCGACGCGGTGGGCTCGACGCCGTCCGTGATAAGCAGGATCGTGCCCCTTGCCGTTTCCTTCGCGAGGAGCTCTCCGGCCATCGACAGGGCCGCGTCGGTATCGCGTCCAGGTGTTGGCATGATGCGGGTTTCTAGCGCGTCCGAATAGCTTTCAAGCAGTGCGGCATCTTCTGTCAGAGGGAGGACCAAATGCGCGTCGCCAGCGTAGGCGATCATTGCGGTGCGGGCACCATTACGCGCAGCGACGACGTCCTTTATTTTAAGTTTGGCGCGTTCCAGACGTGAAGGAGTAACATCAATAGCGTCCATCGTCTGCGACAGGTCGACGGCGATGACAAGTGGCGCCGTGTCCTCAACGAATGGCGGCGCTTCCCGCGTCATCGTTGGACCGGCCGCTCCGGTTATGGCGAATACCAGAAGCGAAACTAGAAACCAGGATGGTCGCAGCAGCGACTGCCCGGCGGCGTCGATCACGAGCCTGTCGAGCAGATGGGGAGCGATCATTTCCTTCCACTGGCCGCGGACGTTGGCCAAGCGGTGCGCTAGCCACGCAAGCAGGGCTGGAAGAAAAAGGGCTAACAGGATCAGGGGTCGGAGGAAGTGAAAGTCGGAGATCACACTGCGGCCCTCCGTTTAAACCCCGACATCAACCCGGTCACTGCGTAGTATGCGCCAAGCAGTGTCGCCGCCGCCAAAAGGGGAAAGTGAAACAGCTCAATACGCGGACGCCATGACAGATTTTTCTGATCCACGGGCGTTATTCGGTCCAATACCTCGTAGATCGATGCAAGCTGCGTCTGGTCGGCGCCAAAGAAATACCGCCCCCCGGTTCGTTCTGCGATCTTTTGCAGCGTTCCCGTGTCCAGCTTGTCCTCCCCGGTTGCCGCCGGGTCGCCAATGCCAACGGTATGCACAACAACTCCCTTGGTCTTGGCGATCTCGGCCGCCTTCAATGGTGGCATCCGACTTGCGGTGTCATTCCCATCAGTGAGCACGATGAGCACCTTGTCCTCGACGGTTGTTTTCTCGAACATCTTGATCGCCAATCCCAAGGCGTCGCCAAGGGAAGTGCGTGGCCCGGCCATTCCGGGGAGGGCATTGGAGATCATCTCCCGGACCAAAGCATGATCCATAGTGAAGGGAGAGAGCGGGTAGGGGGCATCCCCGAAGGCGACGAGACCTATACGGTCGCCCGCGCGACGCTCGACGAAATCGGCGACGACCTGCCGTACTGCATCGACTCGCGCTTCGGAAACGCCAGCCGGCGAGCGAAAGTCCTTGGTATCCATCGACTGCGACAAGTCGAGTGCGAGAAGCAAGTCCCGCTGGGGTTCGATCTTCTCGATCGGTGGTTCCACAAACTGGGGCCGGCACAACGCGACGACGATCAGACACCAGGCCAAGGATTCGCATATAAGCTGCGGCCAGCTACGCCTTTCCACGATCGACCCTTCTGTGGGCACGACGCCCGCTGCCTGTGCGACCTCCGTGAAGAAAGGCAGGCGAACAGAAGCTGAGGCGTGACGATGAGCGGGAGCCACCCACCACACGAGAACGGGGAGCGGTAGGACGAGAAGCAGCCACGGCAGATCAAGCTGATACATTGTGCCTCTCGATCCAGGTGCGCGCAGCGACGATCAAGTCACTGCAGATGTTCGACGAGAACCCTTCCGTGCCCGCAGGCGTATATTCCAGGTCATCAAGCAAGCGCTCGAGGGCATGTGCGGATCCGTCCTCATCGTGGTGGTCGAGAAAACGAACCCAAGCGCTCCCCGAAAGCGAAGCGACATCACCTCTCGGCCATGAAACGAGCGCCGTCCGCTTCAGGATCTCTGCGAGATCCTCGACTGCTTGCTTCCGGGTGATTGGCTGGCGGAGTTTTGGTTCGATTTCATCGAGGAGTCGAAGGGCTTCGCGCCGATAGGCTTCCCGTTGGTACCGGCGAACGCGCGCGAGGAGCCATAGGCAAAGGGCAGCAACCACCAGCAGCGCGACCAGCGCCCATCCCCAGGTCTGCGGCCACCAGGCTACGGGGGGAGGCGTCGCGATGTCATGCAGCGATCGCAATGCAGCTTCCGTTATCGGGTCGGGCTTTGCCTGCGGTTCCATCAGCGCCTCCGTTGTCGCCACGCTGATTGTTCGAGCACGCGTTTTAGCTGCGGAGCGGTTTCTTCGGCTGCCGAGATCGGTAGCATCGGCAGCCCGAGTTCCCGCTGCCATGCCAGCAGCTCTCGTCCCCGGTTTTGGGCGAAATCAGCGATGGACGTCCGGACGCTTGATGTCCTGAGCGCGAGTTCCGCCTGGGGGCCGCCACCACTAACGACAATTCCGCCAGAACTCGGCAGTTCGAGCAGAAAGGGATCGTAAACGAGAAGGCAAACGACGTCGTTATGGCTGGAAAGCCGCAACATCATGTCCCGCGTCAGTGCTGAATGGCCGTCATAGTCGGAGATGACCACGATTAGATGGTCGTGGCGAGCGACATTGGCCACGGTGGTCAAGACGGCATCCAGTTGCCCTACGCCGGCGGGACCTGCGGCGTCCGCACGCAGTTCCCTGTTCTGCTTGGCAATCCTGTCGGCGAGGGCAATCACCGCGTTACGGCTTCGGTGAGGTTTAATCTCTTCGATCCTACTGTCATTGAATACAAAGCCGCCTACACGGTCCCCGGAGCGGAGGATGCGCCATGCGCAAAGTGCTGCGGCCTCGGCCGCGGTGACGGACTTCATCGAACGCCGCGTTCCGAAGAACATGTTGATCCGCTGATCGACGACCAATATCGCGGGCCGCTCCTTCTCCTCCCCATAGACCCGCACGGCTGGCTTGCCCGTCCGAGCGGTGACCCGCCAGTCGATAGACCTGATGTCGTCACCGGGAAGGTAGTCGCGAAGCTCCTCGAACACCATGCCACGTCCGCGCATGGCCGACTGCATCCGGCCTTCGAGCTGTTGATGGCTGCGGGCTTGTTGGACGAAAGTGAGATCTCTCGCCAAGCCCTCCAGTCCAACAAGCTGGTCCGTCGTGACGTAAACCCCGGTTTCGTTCATGAGACCGCGACCAGTTCTGTGATCCGATCGATCACTGTGTTCGGCGTGGTGTTCGAGGCGTGGGCCTCGTAGGAGAGGATCAGTCGATGTCGGAAGACGTCGTTGACGATCGCCTGTACGTCCTCAGGCGTCACGTAGTCGCGTCCTTTCAGCCAAGCGTAGGCGCGAGAAACCTTGTCGAGACCGATGACGCCGCGAGGGCTCACGCCCACCTGCAGAAGCTTCGCAAGGTCCTTGTCATATCGATCAGGATACCGCGTTGCGAAGACGAGGGCGACCATGTACTTCTCCACGGGCTCGGAAACGGTCACGCCCCCAATTTCGCGCCGAGCGTCGAACACGACCTGCGGATCCATTCGAGCGGCATCTTCATGCTTTCCGGAGCTGTGGGACGCATTCTCCTCGTCACGGTTGAGGCGCATGATGGCGGCTTCCGACCTCTCATCGGGGTAACCGACCTCGACATGCATCAGGAAGCGATCAAGCTGTGCTTCTGGAAGTGGATATGTTCCTTCCTGCTCGATGGGGTTCTGCGTGGCCATCACCATGAACAGCTCCGGCAGTGGATAGCTCTTGCCGCCTACCGTCACCTGCCGCTCCTCCATCGCCTCCAGCAATGCGGATTGCACTTTGGCGGGGGCGCGGTTGATTTCATCGGCCAGTATCAAGTTCGCAAAGATAGGTCCCTGCTGAAACTTGAACTCGCCCTTGCCGCCTTCGGAAAAATAGATTTCCGAGCCAGTAATGTCGGCAGGAAGCAGATCCGGCGTGAACTGCACGCGCGAGAGTTCCGCCTGGAGATTTTTGGCAAGGCTCTTGATCGCTCTGGTCTTGGCCAGCCCCGGCAAGCCCTCCACGAGCAGATGGCCGTTGGCGAGCAACCCGAGCAAAAGTCGCTCGACCATCGCCTCCTGACCGATGATCGACCGGCCGATGCGTTCGCCCAGCTTTAGAATATCGTCACGTGAGGTCATAGGATCTCCATCGGCAATCCGCGCGGTGCTCGGGTTTGTGAACCGCGTCGCGCGATCAAAGTGAATGTTGTCAGGTTGCTGTGGAAGTACGTTACGGTAAAAACCTAACGTAAAAATCAGTGTCCGACCTATTGGGTGAGGGCGTTCGCGCGAGGGTCGCTTTTGAGAGCGTCGCTGACGTCTTCGCCCGTCTGTCGCGAAGCAGGCTTCTCCCCGATCTTGAGCGGGGCGGTGGCAACCGTGCCGATCGTTTGCACCGTTCCCCCCACGACCGCTGCAACACCCTGTCCGAGGGAGACTTTGGAATCAGTCAAAGGCTGCCCCGTCATCAGTCTCTGGCCGATGAGCTGTACAATTTGTGGGCTTTCTGCAAACTTGCCGTGGTTGAGCCTGTCCCCTGTCTTCACTTTAGTTAGATCGATTGCGGTAATCCCCGCTTCCTCGAGCCTCGATCGATAGGGCTCCGCAGTCGGATCGATACCCCCCAGACGCGCCACTCGCCCGGTGATCAGGCTCGAAGCCGCCAAGGCTCTGTCATCCTGTGAGACGAATATCGTGAACTTCGGCTTTGGGCTTCCCATTTCGGCGTACTGCTTGGCAAAGACCTGTATGTCGATGTCGGGCGAGGCGAGTATGACTTCCTTGATCTTGCGATCGACGCGTCCGTCTCTAATGCCCATCTGACGGAGGGATTCCACCGCGAGCCACGTCCCCATCGAATGCGCGAGAACGGTTATGTCCTTGACGTCCGGGTCCTCCACAAGTACCCGCAACGCTTGTTCCAGCGCCGTCCGCGAATAGTTCGTGCTCTCCTTGTCGTACTCGTAAGCAAACAATTGGGCGCGCGATGGCCAAGTGAACAGGATCGGCGTCGCCTGCATCCCGCTGTCGTGAACAATCTGCGCGAGTCGGAAGACGCTGTCTTCGTAAGTGTTGTTGAATCCGTGGACGAAAACCAGCGCATGGCCGCCGTCGACGCGCTGTCTGAACCAAGCCTTTGCTTCGCCAACCGTCTGGATTTGCCTCACATGTGTAACTGCAAAATCGGTTGCGGGATTGGCGGGCAGTTTCTTCGGCCATTGGACCGTGCCCGCCTCGCGCTTTGGCGGGATCGAGACCGCTACGTGGGTCATCGAGGGCTTCGGGTTACGTTCGCCGTTAAAAAGCGTCGCGGGATCGCCCGAGGGCTGCCGGGTGGTTGCCACCAGCATGTCTATCCTGGCGGTTTTCGGGGTCGAAGCAGTCAGCGAGACTGGGGTCATCACGCCACTGGGATGGCCGCAGCCGCTTAGCGCGAGGAGCAGAAATAGCATGGCGATCTGTCGCATAGGTACTGCCTTTGCGTGTTTTTTGGCACCATACTTCCCTAGTCAGGCGATACTGTACGGTAACAAGCAGGAGCGTTTCGAAGCGAAAGCTAGCGGGCGCATTACTTCCCATGCCCGCACTTAGCCTTTGGTAGGCTCTGCGCCCGCATGAGCCATGCGGGCGCATCTAACGTTATAGGCTATTGACCGCCGCCCATCGCGTCGAACGACTTCTCGAGATTCTCTTGAATCTGGTCGATCGAGAAGCTGGCAGGGCGTTGCGCCGGCGGGTAATCCTTGAACGTCGCAAAGAATTTTGCGACTTCTGCTTGGGCGGGGACCACGAGATAGGCGTGCTGAAAGACCCAATCCCAATACGTATTCGACGTGATGTCTGCCTTTTCATAGGGATCGGCACGTAGGTCGAACATCTTCGGAAGGCGAAGTTTGGTAAAGGGCTCGGCCCAAACCTGCAATGTTCCGATCGCACGCTGTTCCTCGAAGACCAGCTTCCAGTTTTCGTAACGCATAGCAACCAGATCGCCATCGTCGTTGAAATAGAAAAACTCTTTGCGAGCGCTGGTTGGGGACTTGCCGGTGAGGTAGTCGAGCTGATTGTATCCATCCAAGTGGTTCTTGAATTTCTTGCCGTCGATCGTTGTCTGCTGCAGCAGTTTTTCCGTGATATCTGTGTCGCCTGCTGCTGCGAGTAGCGTCGGGAACCAATCAAGGCCGGAGACAATGCCGTTGAGCTCAGTCGCTGGTTTAATGTGGCCCGGCCATCTGACCATGGCTGGAACGCGATATGCACCCTCCCAGTTTGTGGTCTTCTCGCTTCGGTATGGGGTGTTTGCCGCATCCGGCCAAGTGTTCTCGTGGGGGCCGTTATCAGTGGTGTAGACTACGATCGTATTATTCGCGATCCCCATTTCGTCCAGCGACTTCAGGACCTCGCCTACGACGTTGTCGTGCTCCACCATTCCGTCGGCATATTCGGTAGGAGCGGTAAGGCCTGGCGGACTGCGGTGCTCTTCTCGGACATGGGTTCGAGCATGCATGCGCGTCGTGTTGAACCAAGTGAAGAACGGCTTGCCCGAGGTGTGTTGCCGCTTCATGAAATCAATTGCAGCTGCTGACGTCTCGTCGTCGATGGTTTCCATCCGCTTGCGAGTAAGGGCGCCCGTGTCCTCGATTTTGCCGTCGGCGGAAGCTTTGATGACGCCGCGCGGGCCGTACTGTTTTCTAAAATTCGGATCTTGCGGATAATTCCGATCCTCTGGTTCCTCTTCTGCGTTCAGATGGTAGAGGTTGCCAAAGAATTCGTCGAACCCATGGTTGGTGGGTAGGAACTCGTCGCGATCGCCCAGATGGTTTTTCCCGAACTGCCCGGTCGCGTAGCCCTCGTTCTTCAGGGCCTGAGCAATCGTTAGGTCGCTTGCCTGGAGCCCAATCGGGGCACCTGGCAAACCGACCTTCGAAAGACCAGTGCGAAGTGTCGACTGGCCGGTGATGAAGGTCGAGCGGCCTGCAGTGCAACTTTGCTCGGCGTAATAGTCGGTGAAGATCGCGCCTTCGTGAGCTATTCGGTCAATGTTTGGGGTGCGGTATCCCATTACGCCCCTGGTATACGCAGACACGTTAGACTGACCGATATCGTCTCCGAAGATGACGAGTATGTTCGGCCTGTCCGTTGGCGCGTTTGAAGTTTGTTGCGCGTACGCTGTACTGCTAACGAGCAGCAGTCCAAGCGCCGCTAACCGGCCAGGAAAATTCATTTTCGAGTCTCCGATGTTGGCGGATTGAGTGGGATGGCCACGACCAGCACGCTTATAAGAAGCGCAGCGTGTGGATGATGTCAGTGGTATTGTTGCCGTGTAAGTACGTTACGGTAAAAGCTTACGTAACAACTCTAGCTTTGCTTGGCGAAACTCGTTCGTTGGCTTAAATGCACCGTTGGCTTCGAACAGGGGATGGTCGCTATGATGATCGGGAGGTCGACGACGGGAAGAGTCGGCAGCAGTCGGGGACCTGCGGCACGGCGGACGCGACGGTTAGCATCGTCGCGTGTCGGCACGGCATCCAGCCAAACCAGTTGTTCGCCTGGCGCGAGCTAGCATCCCAAGGGGCTCTGACAGCGAGGGCCGCCGTAGAAGAGGTCGTTCCGGCTTCCGAATACCGGCGCTTCGGGCCCAGATGAGAGGGACGCAACGCTTGTTGGGCAAGAAGACGATGGAGAGCGAAATCCTGAAGGAAGCTCTCGAAAACGCTGGTAGCCCAAAAAAATCTGTTAGGCTCGCTCTCTCTTCCAAGATGGGGATTTTGGATGAAGACCCTCTGCGAAACTCTAGGTGCCGCCCGCTCGAATATCGCCGCGCGTGCCGCAGGCTCCCTTTCCAGAGCCAAAGGACGCCCGCCACTTTCTGATTGTGGGTTGGTAGAGGAAATCAAGGCCGTGGTCGCCGTCGCACGGCTGTCCGCGTGTCCATGTCGTCCTGCGTCGGAGTGCCCGGAAACTGAGGCGTTTATGACCCAGTGCCAAGCGTGTCTACCGTGTGATGAAGCTGCACAATCTGATGCTGGTGCTTCAAGGAAGGATGGACGCGCGCCGCCATTCCAACGGCGCGCGTCCTGCCTGGGAGGCTACTTCTCGATACCACGGTCCCTAAAGGACTGGTCGATTGCTTTGTCCACCTCAGCGCGGACGCCTTCGATGTTGAAGCTGGCTACTCGCTGACTTGGCGGATATTTCACGAAAGTCTCGAGGAAGGCTGCCGCCTGCAACTGTCCTTTGACGAGCAGATAGTCGTTTCGCGCCAAGAAGTCGTTATACTGGTCGGATACAACATCAGCGCGTTCGTAGGGATCCATCCGCAGGTTGAAGAGCTTAGGAATGCGCCATGTCGTAAGCGGCGTCTGCCAGACAGCAAAACCGCCAGGCGCGGGCTGTTCTTTGAATACGACTTTCCAATCGTCATATCGCGTCGCGACCAGATCACCGTCGTCGTCAAAGTAGTAGAAGTCCTTTCGGGCGCTCTTGTCGGTCTTGCCTGTGATGTAGTCGAGCTGGTTGTAACCGTCGAGGTGGTTTTTGAACGTCGTACTGCTGCCGGAAGGTTGCCAGCCATTCAGCAGTCTGGACTTCACATCGGCGTCGCCCGCTGCCGCAAGCAAGGTCGGAAACCAGTCGAGTCCGGAGACCATCTCGTTGGAAATTTGGCCCGCTGCAATATGACCGGGCCACTTCACCATGGCCGGGACGCGGAACGCACCCTCCCAGTTGGTGTCCTTCTCACTGCGGAACGGCGTCGTAGCGGCGTCCGGCCATGACCATTGGTTTGGACCGTTGTCCGTCGTGTAGACGACGATCGTATTGTCGGCAATTCCAAGGTCGTCGAGCGCCTTCAGTAATTTACCGACGTCGCCGTCATGCTCGATCATGCCGTCGGCATATTCGTTGCCGACCATACCGCTCTGTCCGCGCATCGCTTCGCGCACGTGCGTGAAAGCGTGCATGCGCGTGGTGTTCATCCATGTGAAGAACGGCTTCCCAGACTTTGCCTGACGTCCAATGAAATCGATGGCTGCGGCTGTCGTTTCGTCGTCGATCGTCTCCATCCGCTTTTTCGTTAGCGGACCCGTGTCCTCGATCTTGCCATCGGCCGACGCTTTCACCACGCCGCGCGGATTATAAGCCTTCAAGAACTGCTGGTCATCTTTGGGCCAATATGGCGCTTCCGGCTCCTCTTCAGCGTTCAGGTGGTAAAGATTGCCAAAGAACTCGTCAAAGCCGTGATTGGTTGGGAGGTATTCATCCCTGTCGCCGAGATGGTTCTTGCCGAACTGGCCCGTAGCATAACCGAGAGGCTTCAGCGCCTGAGCTATTGTGATGTCGCCCGGTTGAAGCCCAACGGGCGCTCCCGGTGCACCGACCTTGCAAAGGCCCGTTCGAAGGCAAGTTTGTCCGGTGATGAAAGTGGATCGTCCTGCCGTGCAGGAATTCTCCGCGTAATAGTCCGTAAACATCATTCCAGCCTTGGCAATGCTGTCGATGTTGGGCGTCTCGTATCCGACGACGCCGAAGGAGTAGGCGCTGATGTTCGTCTGACCGACGTCGTCTCCAAAGATGACGAGGATATTGGGCTTGGAAGTTGTGGCCGCCGCCGGAGCTGCCGTCGTGGCGGGTGTCGTCTGCGCCAGCGCGGGAAGTGGAATGAGGGCGGTCGAGGTAAGAGCGAGCCCGATGGCAGCGCCTGCTCCGAGGATACGACGTTTCGAGAGCTTCCTCATAGTTCCCTCCCTTCGTTGCGGGCTTCGTAGGCCATTCTGCGTTCTCCTTGTTTTGTCGAAGGCGTGTGCCCGGGCGATCCTTCCAAAGGAACGGCGTAAATTGGAAGTACGCAACGGTTACAGAAAGGTAACTTCAAGCCCCCGCGAGATCATTATGGGAACGCGGCTTGTTTATCGTCCTATCCTTTTCAAGGACCGATTGGGTGGTCTGTGGTGTCGCCTTGTTCGCGTCAGCTTCACAGCCTGAGGAAGGAAGAAACTACCGGCTTCATCGCCTTCCCCATGAGGCATATCTTCGGAACTCCCCCAGATTTAAAAGAGAGATGGCTCGTGTCGCGCATTGCTCTACCAACGCTGCGGGACCTTCCGCAGCAAGACTGGAAGCCTTATGGTAAACCGACATTCGGCGTGCTAACCACGTCGGATTGAGGGGAATCTCATGAGGTTGAAGCTTGTCGCGGTGGCTGTCGCGGCGCTTGCTCCGGTCGTCGCGATGCTTGGGTACAACGAGTATGCGATGCGGAGCCAGCGCGACGCCGAAGTGCGCGCACAGGCGGCACAAGCGGCCCGCCAGGCCGCTTCCGAAGTCGATCGCATCGTCGAGGGACTTCACTCCTTGCTGATCTCCGTTCGCTCAATGCCGGCGGTCCAGAATCTTGACGCGGCAGTGTGCAATGCGTCCCTCAGGTCGGTTGCCTCGAGTGTTCCCAATATTCGCATGATATTCGTGGTCGACTCACGAGGCAGACCCATCTGCGGCAGCGCCGAAACACCCGCGGGCGTAGAATTCGCCGATCGCGACTACTTCAAGGCCGCTATGGCAGGCCGGGACTTCGTCGTGGGGACATACACGAGGAGCCGGATGTCTGACACCGCCGTGCTTCCAGTCGCGATGCCCGTCGTCGTCGACGGCGCGCCCAGGGCCGTTCTTGTCAGCGGGGTCAAGCTTGACTGGCTTCAGAGCCGCGTCGCCGAGCGCGGCGTCGCTCCAGGCAACGCCGTTACGATCGCCGACAGCGGCGGCACCATCCTTGCGCGCATGCCCCAGCCCGACCGTTTCGTAGGCACCGTAATCCCGGACGATTTTCAAAAGTTGGTCCACGCCAACGAGCCTGGGGTGATCGAAGTTACTAGCCAGGATGGAACCGAGCGCGTTCTGGGCTATCGGCCCATCGCACCGGAAGGGAACCCTCTCTACGTCAGCGCCGGCTTTTCCAAGGCCGAGGCGTTCGCTCCGATCAACCGGGCGACGACCATCAACGTCTTGGCGATAGCGGGAGGAGTTTTCGTTGCCTTCCTGGCAGCGTTCTTCGTCGGAAACCGCTTCCTGCTGTCACCGATCGGCACCGTTGCAGGAGTCATGGACCGCTGGCGCGCAGGCGATCTGTCGGCCCGAACCAGAATGAGACCAACGGACGAAATGCACGCCGTCGGCGCCGCGCTCGATTCCCTCCTCGACGAACTGGACTGCCGCCGCGTTCAAAACGAGCGGGCGGAAGAAGAGCGCACGCTTCTAGTCCGGGAGCTCGCACACAGGGTCAAGAACGGCTTCACTCTCGTGCAGGCCATCGCCCGCCAGAGCTTCGGGAAAGCGAACCCGGACGCCTATCATTCGTTTGCCGGTCGACTGTCGTCTCTCGCATCCACCTACGATCTCCTACTGTCAAAGGACGCCAGCGATTCCACCGTGTGGGAGGTGGTCGAGACCGCGCTCCGCGCCCATGCCGGCGACGATCACAAGCGCATCAGGCTCGATGGCCCAACCGTCGTCCTGCCTGCGGATGTTTCGTTACCATTATCGCTTGTCGTGCACGAGCTAGCGACGAATGCCACTAAGTATGGCAGCCTTGGAAGTGAAGACGGCCGAGTTTCCATCGAATGGACATACGGCGATTCACGTCTTTACCTTCTTTGGACCGAAGTGGGCGGGCCGACGGTCTTGCCGCCGACGCGAAAGGGATTCGGTTCCGTTCTCATCGAGCGGGCGTTTCCCCGTGGAGCAAAGGCGCGTTGCAGGCCGGATTACCGACCGGAAGGGCTGGTATTCGAAGTTGCTTTCACGGTGGAACCCATAGCACCCGCCAAGGTTCATCCGGAAAGCGAGGACATCTAGTAACTGCAGTTCGAAGATAAATTGTCATCATGGAACGTGGCGGCTCGGCGCAGGTAGGTGAGCGCCCAGTGGCGTTTGTATCCTTGTCCGCTGCACAGAAACGGCGCCAATGTTCCATAATCTATCTTATGCGACCATCGCATGTAGCCGGGGCAGATTCCATTTTCAAATGCAACGAGGACAATAATGGCCATGGTTTCAGGAGGATGGAATGGCCCGCTCTTTTGTGCAGTTGAGTTTGGATGAACGCCGCATCATCGCGCGGATGCATGAGAAGAAGATCAGCCAGGCGGAGATCGCCCGCGCCCTTCGTCGCGACCGGTCGACGATCTGCCGGGAGCTGCGGCGGAATTTCTGGCATGACCGCGAGGTCCCGATTGCCGAAGGGTATTGGCATGTCACGGCGCATGGAATGGCGTCTGACCGGCGGCGCAAATACCGCAAGCTGCTGCGCGATCCTGGTCTGTGTGCCGCCGTGATAGATCGCTTGAAGGATGGCTGGTCGCCGGAACAGATTTCCGGGCGGCTGCGGCTTGCCGGCGGTGTTGCCACCCGGCTGAGCCATGAGACAATCTACCAGTATGTCTATTCCCGGGAAGGCCAGGATCAGCAATTGGCGCGTCATCTGCCTGAACGACGCCGCAGACGGCGACCGAGATATGCACGCAAACCCAGAAGCCTCGTCTTTCCAATGGAATGCGCCATTCGCAACAGACCTGACATCATCAATTCCCGAAGTGAATTCGGTCACTGGGAAGCGGATTTGATGATCTTCAGAAAGGAGCATGGCGCCGCAAACATCGCCACCGTCGTGGAGCGCAAGAGCCGTTACACCCTGCTGTTTCGCAACAATGACCGGCGCTCGAAACCGATCATGAGCCAGTTGATCCGGCATCTGGCACCCCTGCCCGTCCAAGCCAGGCAAAGCCTGACATTCGATCGAGGGTTGGAGTTCGTATCATGGCGCGAGCTCGAGCACGGCATGGGAACGACCGCCTGGTTCTGCGACCCCCAGGCGCCATGGCAGAAGGGCACGGTCGAGAACACAAACAAGCGTGTTCGACGATACCTGCCGCCGGAAACGATCGTGCTGGATGTCAGCAATCAGGAGATCCGTTCCTTGTGTGACCGGCTGAATGACACGCCGCGCAAGTGCCTGGGATTTCAAACGCCAAGGGAGATGTTCAGCAGACATCTATTGGCTCTGGAAAGGCAATGCGTGTAGCTTTCGAAGTAGCGTTGCATTCAAGCTGGAACCAGCACGGGTGGGTTCAAGGATGAAGTGCGACTTGCGAATGATACCAATAGGTTGTCCCTCGCAAGGAAGCTGCAATGAAACACACCTACTCCCATATTGACATGAATGAACGACGCAAGATCGCCCGCTGGCGCATGGCGGGCCTGACTGTTGGCATCATCGCCGAGAAGCTTGGTCGCCATCGCTCGACAATTTTCCGAGAGATCCGGCGCAATATGTTCATCGACGAAGTCGTCCCGGATCTGAACGGCTATTACTGTGTTACGGCACATGACATGGCGTGCGAACGACGCGCCAAGCTGAGGAAGCTGGTGCGCTTCTCGCGCGTCCGTCAGTCGGTGATTGATCGGATCAAGCACGGTTGGTCGCCGCAGCAGATTGCAGGAAGGATGCGCTTGGAGCGGCATCCGATATCGGTCAGTCACGAAACGATCTACAAGTTCGCGTATTCTCCCGACGGCCAAGCGATCAAACTGTGGCGGCATCTGCCGGAGCATCGCGCTCGGCGGCGACCGCGACATGCCAGACGTAAGCATGGCCAATGGTTTAGCCCGGAACTCAACATCCTGCGCCGCCCGGATGTGGTCGCCGATCGCAAGCAGTTCGGGCATTGGGAATGCGACCTGATCCAGTTCCGAAAGAAGTTTGGAAAGGCCAACGTGACTTCACTCGTTGAACGGGTCAGCCGCTTTGCGATCTTTCTACGCAACAACGATCGGCAGTCTCGACCGGTCATGAACGGCCTTGTGCAAGCACTCCAGGCCCTGCCCCACCTCGCCCGTCGTTCCATTACGTTCGACCGTGGCACGGAGTTCACCGACTGGCCTTACCTCCAGGCGAGCATTGGTACCCAGACCTGGTTCTGCGACCCGCAATCGCCGTGGCAAAAAGGAACCGTCGAAAATACCAACAGGCGGGTGCGGAAATGGCTTTCGAGAGAGGTCGATCCCTTTTCGGTGACCGACGCCGACCTCATTGAGATCTGTAATCAGCTCAATGCCACGCCGCGCAAATGCCTTGGCTATAAAACGCCGGCGGAAGTCTTCCGAAAGAAACTGCTCGCCCAGATGCGGCACGCAGGTTAGCTTGAAACGCCCGCAAGTCGCGCTTCGGCATGAACTCACACGGGTACATTCTATTTCCAAGTGCGACATGCCAATGATTTCAATGGCTTCGTTTTGGAGAGTTTGGTATGTCCCGATGCTATTCACGGCTTACCCTCGCCGATCGCCGCCGTCTTCATCATCTGGTGGCGGCAAAGGCTCCGGTCAACGAGATGGCGCGTCAGCTTGGCCGTCATCGCTCGACCATTTACCGCGAGATCACGCGCAACACGTTTCGGGATCGTGAACTGCCGGACTACGACGGCTACTACAGCACCGTTGCGCACGACATTTCCAGGGACCGTCGACGCCGGCTGAGGAAGCTGCGGCGCTATCCGGCTTTGCGCACCGAGATCATCAACCAATTGGAAGCTCACTGGTCCCCGGAACAGATTGCCGGACGTCTGCAGTCGGACGGCTTCGCTCGTATTCGCGCATGCAAGGAGACAATCTACCGCTTCATCTACAGCAAGGAAGATTACGCGCGTGGTCTCTATCAGTATCTGCCTGAGGCTCGCCGCAAACGTCGCCCAATGCGTTCGAGGAAGCCGCGCGACGGTGCGTTTCCCGTCACCCACCGGATATCCCAAAGACCTGATTTTGTTGGAGATAGATCACGGTTCGGGCATTGGGAGGGAGACCTGCTCATCTTCGAGCGCCCACTCGGCCATGCCAATGTCACCACGCTCGTGGAGCGCAAGAGCCGCTACACCGTTCTTATCAAGAATCCAAGCCGCCACTCACGCCCAATCATGGACAAGATCATCAGAGCGTTTTCCCCTTTGCCGGCCTTTGCGCGTCAGAGCTTCACGTTTGATCGCGGTACCGAGTTTTCTGGATTCAGGGCTTTGGCGGAGGGGATCGGCGCGCGTAGCTGGTTCTGCGACCCGAGTGCACCGTGGCAAAAAGGGGCCGTCGAGAATACCAACAAGCGAATTCGACGCTTCCTGCCAGGCAGCACAGACCTGGCAGTCGAGTCACAGCGCGACCTTCTCCACCTCACGCGTCATATCAACGATCAACCGCGCAAATGCCTTGGATACAGGACGCCGGCCGAGGTGTTCATGGCTCATTTGCACGAAGGAGGGTGATCCCCTACCCTAAAGCGCAGGCATAGTGCACTTGGGTTAGCTTCTCCAATGACGCTAAATTAGGTGGTGAAGAAGATCGAGATCGCAGCTTGGACGAGTTGGGCGCTCGTTTGGCGTTTCGTTGCCCGCAGGAAGAAACCGGAAAAATTCCTGCGTCCACCATCCCCGTCATGTCCGGTTGACACAAGCTGCGATCTCTTAAGTGGCAACGGCATTAGAGAACTCGATGTTCCGTGCCCAGTTAGAACGGTACGTTTGGGTACGGTGGAGCAGCTCTCTTCGAACGGGACAGCCGGTATTGGTTTTTGACGAGATGGAGATGTTTTCGAGATGCGGTATCCGGTGACCCCCGATGGCCGGTACTTCGTCGTCAGGGGTCGGCTGTGGCGAACAACAAACCCAAACCTCGACGTCATGGTGAAAGCGGAACTGACAAGTCAACTGATGGCAGCAAGACGCGCTGTGCGAAATGCGAAGGGAGATCCAGAGGCCCTTCGATTGGCAAGGGCGCGCGTCGATAATGCCAAGATTGAGTTGGGAGAGCGCGGTTCGGTCTGGTGGAATGATGGCGCCCCTGACCTCAATCGGTATATGGCGAAAAACACGCCGTACGCGGCTTGGTTTGCGTCAATCTATGAGCCAACCGGGTGATCTCACCATCCCGGACAATACACGGGCCCGCAATCGGGGTCGGAGTAATAGGACGCGCAAAGATGGCGCCAGGAGGAACCGCCTTTATCCGCAAAAGTTAACATCGGCATCATCGCAAACGGAGACGACTGATGGATAACGCTTCAAAAGACCTTGCCGATGAATATCGACGCCTTGGTGGGCGACGCGTAGCAGTCATCGACGACAACCTCGGCTCGTCGCGAGACTGGGACGGCGACCCGCCAGAAGCGGCGAAATTCTGGAAGGAAAAGATTGCGCCGCTCTCGGATCGAGACCGACGGGACGTCGAATCTTTTCTTCCGTCGCTCAACGACGAGAGTGATGAACCCGGTCGCGAGTAACTGCTCAATGGAAATCGAAAAAATAACCTTCCCTTTGAGCGGCTGGGTGCCGAATAATCAGCGCCTGCCGGTGCTGATTTATCGGGATGCCCTCGAAGACGGCAGCTCTTCAGCGAGGTTCAGACACCTTTTTGCCGAGAACCGCTGGACTGGTATTTGGACGAACGGCGTATTCGACTACCAGCACTACCATTCGGGGGCGCATGAGGTTCTCGGTATTGGCAAAGGTAGCGCAACGCTGCTGATCGGTGGACCAGAGGGCCAATCGCTTAAAGTGACTCAAGGAGATTGCCTGGTGTTACCGGCTGGGACCGGCCACAAAAACTTGGGCTCGTCACCTGATTTCGAAGTCGTCGGCGCCTATCCGCACGGACAGCATGCGGATATCCGGACACAGGCAGCAACCTCAGAGATGCTAGTCAGGATATCGTCTCTCCCGGTTCCCGAAACCGACCCCGGTCTCGGCTCGTCTGGCGGCATCGTGGAGTTGTGGACCAAAAAATAACGGATATTCTCCGTCCCAGGAGGACCTTGTTCGATGTGCAATCTGTATTGAATGGAAGACAAGGATTGGGTGTCGAAATGGGCTCAGAATGCTGAAAGCCTCATAAATTTGATGCCCGCGTACCAAATGAATCCGGATCAGATCGGCCCGATTGTTAGAAGCACCGCAGATGGCGGAAGGCAGCTCGTCCATGCGCGTTGGGGTCTACCGTCTCCGATCTTCGTCCAGAAGAAGGCAGCTGAGGCCCGAGCCGCCAAGCTCGCAGCGAAGGGAAAGCTGGTCGATATGGGTGAGCTAATCAGAATGGAGCCGGACCGGGGCCTCACGAACGTCCGGAAGCTGAATTTACCGCACTGGAAACGTTGGTTCGCCGTCGAGCATCGCTGCATAGTCCCGGCGACGACATTTGCTGAACCTGATCCGGTCAGTCAGGAGCCCGGCGGCAGAGTGCCCAACGCCTGGTTTGGCCAAGACCCCAGCAAGGAATTGATGTTTTTTGCGGGGATTCATGTTCCGGCATGGCAGAGCGTCCGCAAGGTGAAAAATGGCCTGACAATCGACGATCTCTACGGGTTTTTAACCACTGACCCCAACGACGTCGTAAAGCCGATCCACGAAATAGCGATGCCCGCGCTCTTGCTGACGCGAGAAGAGACCGAGGTCTGGATGAATGCGCCGTGGGAGGAAGCACAGCATTTGGCACGACCGTTACCTGACGATTGCATCACCGTGACGTCACGCGAGTCCTACGGTTCCACCATCGTATCGCGGGAAGGCGAGTTGGTGGATGAGCCGAGCCTGTTTTGACGAAGTCGACAGGCTGACAACCATTGCGGAGCCTGCCAGTGAAGTCATTCGGAAAAAATTACCGTGCCTTGGTCATTGGAGCGAGCGGCGGCATCGGTCAGGCGCTGGTCGGATTGCTAAGGCAGGATGATGCCTGCGGTACCGTTGTCGGCCTGTCCAGGAGCACGGACGGCTTCGATTTATTGGATGAAGCCAGCATAGAGGAACAAGCAAACAAACTGTCCGACCAACGGTTCGACCTGATCATTTGCGCCATTGGAGCCCTGACCATACAGGGCATCGGACCGGAGAAATCCATCAGGCAGATATCGCCAGACGCCATGGCCGCGCAGTTCGCTGTGAACGCCATCGGCCCTGCCCTGATCCTGAAGCACTTCACACCGCTGCTGGCACCTTCGAAGCGGTCTGCATGTGCGTTGCTGTCGGCCCGGGTCGGCTCAATTGGCGACAATCGGCTGGGCGGGTGGATATCATATCGATCAGCCAAGGCCGCCCTGAACCAGATCGTCCGGACAGCTGCGATAGAGGTAGCTCGGAAACGGCCTGAGGCAGTGATAGTCTCGATCCATCCGGGAACGGTAGATACGTCACTATCACGACCATATGCCGCGAACCACAAGGCGACTCAGCCAGTCGACGCGGCCGCGATGATGCTGGCGACAATTGACGGTCTAAAAAGTTCGGACACCGGCGGCTTCTTTGCGTACGACGGCAGCCGGATTGAATGGTGAGCCGTCTCCGGAACTCTTTTTATGACCATGCATTCGCTCGATGGCTGTCCATAGCGGTCCGCAAGTAGCCCTGAGCTTTTGTGAAAGGATTCTCGATGCCGATCACCTACCACGTCGCCGAGCACGATAAAGGCTTCGCATATCGCGTTGGCGACGTCTGGTCCGAGAGCTTCCCGAGCCACGATGCCGCGCTCGCTGCCGCCAAGTGGGCGGCTCAGCGCCAACAAGTTGGCGGCGATCCGGCGGAGATCACCTTCCAGCTATCCGATGGTTCGTGGCAAACCCAGTCGGTGGACGGCGATGATCGGCCGGATACCGAAGTCGTCAACGACGGCAGATGAACAGGTTGAAGGTCGCCAAATCAATGGCGGCCCACTGAGGGTCGGGGGGTCGGTGCAGCAATGCCCGAAACGAGCACCCTATCTGAAAGCAGACGGGATGGTTGCCACCCCGCCTGTGAAACCTCAGACCCCGAAGGCCACATGCCCCTCGTCGTCAATCGGCCAGGCCGGATTGTGGGCGATCTCCCATGCATGGCCGTCCGGATCGGCGACGTAGCCTCGGTAGCCGCCGTGCACGGGGGCGTCTGCCTTTCGGAGAAGCGTTCCACCCGCCTCGACCAGACGGTCCATAAGCGGCTCGACATCGGCTTCATTCGCCACGTTGTGAGACAGCGAATAGGCAGATGGAGCGGAGCCTGCTTTTCGCGACATATCCTCTTCAAGGGAATTCGCCTTAAATGTGCCGAGAACAAAGCCGTTCATCTGCCAGAAGATGATTTCTTCATTCTCGAAGACAGTCGTCCATCCGAAACCATGCGAGTAGAACTTCCGGGTGCGAGCCAGGTCCGAGATACCAAGGGTTACTGCTGAGATTTGCTGTTGCATGACCAAAACCTTTATTTCGCAGCACACCGTTGCGCTACGTGCAAGGTCTCGGGCCGCCGACCATGCGACGGAAGGAACCGCATCACTGCGGCGTCGGGCCAGCCTTCCCGGCTTTAACCTGTTTTAGACATTCGCAATGTCTCACAAAAGAGCGGTTGCGACAACCTTCGGGATTGCATTGGCTTGCCTGTTGCCTGGAAAGCTCCTCAGCAAAAAGACCCCTCGGAACTAACCCAGGGCATTTTAAGTTTTCACCTCGACAGCTTGGAGGAAAGCGATGACGGCTCATCGAGCGCAATGGAAAGGCCATCTGAAAATCGGCGAACTCAGCTGCGCAGTGGGTTTGTACACTGCCGCCTCGACCGCTGATCGGATCAGCTTTCACATGCTGAACTCGAAGACCGGCAATCGATTGAAGCGAGAGTTCATCGACAGCGAAACCGAGGATTTGGTCGAGCGCGACCACCAGGTGAAGGGTTTCGAGACTGGCAGCGGCGACTATATCATGATCGATCCGGAAGAGGTCGCGGCTGTTGTGCCGGACTCAGACAAAGTGCTGGAGGCAGAAGCGTTCATACCCTGCGGGAGCGTCGACGACGTCTATTTCGACAAGCCATATTATCTGGTTCCTGTCGACGATGAAGCCAACGATGCATTCAGCTGCATCCGAGATGCTTTGGTGAAAACAAACGCCATCGCGATAGCCCGGACAGTGTTGTTTCGGAGAATTCGTACCGTGCTGATACGGCCGCACGGCAAAGGACTGATCGCGACGACCCTAAATTTTGACTACGAGGTCCGCTCCTCGAAGGACGCCTTTAAAGACGTGCGGAAGGTAAAGGTGGAAGCAGAGATGCTCGATCTCGCCAAGCACATCATCGACACCAAAAAGGGGGATTTCGATCCCGCACAGACGGACGACCGGTACGAAACCGCCCTCGCCGCCCTCGTGAAGGCGAAAGCCGAAGGCAAGCCGCTGCCGAAACCAAAGCCGGTGAAGGTGTCGAAGCCAAATGATCTTCTGAAAGCACTTCGGGACAGCGCTGGGATGGACAGCGGTTCGGCCAAAAAGCCGAAGGCCGCGAACGCCAACAGCGGGAAAAACAAACCTTCCGGCACCAAGTCGAAAACCACCCAAAGGAAAGCAAGTTGATCATGGCTCCGCGTCGTCCGTATTGGAGAGGCTATCTCAAGCTTTCACTCGTCACCTGCCCTGTCGCTATGGTCCCCGCAACGTCAGAAAGCGCGAAGGTTCGCTTTCACACTTTGAACAAGGATACAGGCAATCGCGTCGTTTCGCAGTATATCGACAGCGTCACTGGTAAGGCCGTGAAGGACGAAGACGAAGCGAAGGGTTACGAACGCGGCGAAGGCGACTACGTCATTCTGACAGACGAAGACCTGGAAGCCGTCGAACTGGAGACAGTCAGAACGATCGACATCGAAAAGTTCGTCGACCGCGACAAAATAAAGTGGATCTATCTCGAAACCCCATACTACCTGACGGCCAACGAGAAAATCGGCGATGAGGCGTTTGCAGTCATACGAGAGGCCATGATGGCGCAGGACGTTGTTGGCGTCTCGCGCGTCGTCCTTGGCCGCCGCGAGCGGGCCGTGATCCTGGAGCCACGCGGAGCCGGGATCGTTGTATGGACGCTGCGCTTTGGCGACGAGGTGCGGCCCGAAACCGATTACTTTAGCGGTATCGATAAGAAATCGGACGCGGACGGCGTCGCCGCCCTAGAAAAGGTGATCAAAAAGCGGATGAAGGAGTGGTCGCCTGACATGGCTTCTGACCCAATCCAGGAAAGCCTGCTCAAGCTAATCGCGGCCAAGAAAAAGGCGAGGACGCCAGCGAAGAGGACTGCCACCAAGTCGAAAACGGGCAAGTCCGAAAAGCCGAACAATGTGGTCGATATCATGGATGCGTTGAAGAAATCAGTTCAGAAAGAGCTGAAATCGCGAAAAGCGGGATAGCGGGATAGCGGCTGCGACGCTTTTCGGCTTCCGTTTTCGTTGTCAAGGTGCCGCTCCCGTCTCATTTTTAGTGGCCTCCCTACACATTGCCTAGCTCGGGACGCAGCATGGCACATCCGCAACAAGGAGGCGCCAGTCGTTCAGGTCGTCACCCTCCTAAAGGACTCAGTAACTCGGGAACCGTTTAGCGGTGTGCTCGTTTACCGGCGGCGGGGAGATCGAAAAATGAACGAACCAAAATTTGAATGGCTTGCTCGGGCAGGCTACAGCGCCAGGGGGATTGTCTTTCTGCTCGTTGCAGGGTTGGCGCTGTTTTCGAGCTTTGGCGGTGGCAAGACGGACACCAGATCGGCGCTCGACGCAGTGCTTGACCAACCCTTTGGCAAATTATGGCTCGGGCTGATAGGTCTTGGTTTGTTAGGGTTTGTGGCCTGGCGACTTGCCCAATCAATTGCCAACGCCGATAATCACGACGCAAGCGCAAAAAGTTATCTGATCCGAGCTGCCCTTCTCGGAAGTGCCGTCACCTATATCGGCTTGGCCATTTACGCTTTCAAAGGCGCGGTAGGAGTTGGATCAGTAGACGGTGGTGGCGAAAAGGATCTAGCCGAGTGGGCAATGTCGCAACCATTTGGTAGGTATCTGGCCGGTGTCATCGGAGCTGGATTTGTGGTGGGCGGCATAGCGACCGCATTCAAGGGAATCTCTCGAAAGTTCGAAAGGTACCTGAAGCTTGGTCAGAGCCGACCGCTCATTCTGGTTTGTGTCTACGGCCTGGTTTCGCGCGGTATCGTCTTCGTGATCGTCGGGGTTTTCTTCTGCTACGCAGCATTCAGCGTTGACCCTAATCAAGCTGGGAGCATGAGTGATGCACTGACTTTCGTGAGGCAGCTTCCGCTTGGCAGGGTATTGTATCTTGCGGTTGCAATAGGCCTTGCCGCTTTTGGGATCTACAATCTTGTCGAAGCGCGATATCGAACCGTATCCACACCGAGCTTTTCCAAGGTGAAATCCGAACTGCCGTTACCTCACAGGTAACAAGCCTTGAGGGAAACCATGTCAACGTTGATGTCCATGACTGCTTTGCTGTCGGCGGCGTTGGTGCTTATTCACCCGACACGCGCTTCCGCGGCCGGGGCATGCGCCTTGAATGCCGCCGCGTCAGTCTACGGATGGTGGGAATTCCTGGTGTAGGAGGACAAGAACTTTGGCCATCGCGAATGCCCGTGACGATTTTGATAGCAGCAAGTTCTTTGCCGGGATCGCACGCGGCGTAGCAGGAGCGTTGCTATTTGCGCTGCCCATGTTGATGACGATGGAAATGTGGGAACTCGGCTTCTACATGGATCGAAACCGCCTTCTCCTGCTCCTGATTATTAATATCCCCTTGTTGATCATACTTTCCGATAAGGTTGGCTTCGAGGAGACCTCGACTTGGCGACAGGCAATTCGCGACGCGAGCATCGCTTACGCGCTCGGGGTTGTGGCCAGCGGACTGATACTTGTTGCGATGGGTGTGGTGAAAACGGGTCAATCAACACACGAAATTATCGGCATGATCGCGGTTCAGGCAGTCCCCGCCAGCATCGGCGCGATGCTGGGTCGTAGCCAGCTTGGGGGGCAGTCAGATGATGGTAATGGCGACGACGAGGATAGAGACAGTGCTGATCCTGTCCATGAACGCGAAACAAGCTACGCGGGTGAGCTTTTTCTTATGGCGGTTGGCGCCCTCTTTCTGAACCTCAACGTCGCACCGACAGAGGAGATGATCCTCCTCTCCTACAAGATGACGCCGTGGCACGCCCTGGTTATCATCGCCGCGTCACTGGCATTGATGCATGGGTTTGTGTACGCGCTTTCGTTCAGAGGCAGCCATGACCTCGCCGAGGGTACACCAAGCTGGCATGCTTTCGTTCGCTTTACCCTCCCCGGCTATGTGATCGCGGGTTTGATCAGCGCCTATTGCCTTTGGACGTTTCACAGAACCGATGACGTCGGATCCACTCAAATTCTCATGGCTGTGGTCATTTTGAGCTTTCCCGGCGCCATCGGCGCAGCGGCCGCGCGACTGATTTTGTGAGGCACCATGACCAAAATCTCTGACGACAAGAATATCGAAGCGAGCGAGCCGCATTGGATCGAGTGGGCCACGGGCGCGGTTTCTGCGCTTATCGTTTTTGCCGTAATCGTTTGGATCGGAAAAGACGCGATAGCGGACCGAGACGCGACACCCAATCTTAAAGGGGTAGTTCTCAAGACGGAAAAGCGCAGCGATGGCGTTCAGGTTCTCTTTGAAATCCTTAATGAGTCCAGCGCGACCGCGTCCCAAGTCAATGTCGAAGGTGAAATTTCGGACGGAGAGACCGTTCTAGAACGTACAGAGACGGTTTTGGATTACGTCCCCGGCCATTCGAAAGCCAGAGGCGGTATGATCTTCCGGCAAGATCCAACCGGCAAGACGATCACTGTGCGAGCGGATGGGTTCGCTGAACCCTGACCGTTACGACGAAGTTGGTCGATGCGAGCCTTGGAATTTGGGGCACGGTGGTGGAACCAACTCTTAAGAAGAACATTTCCCTCGCGCAATTTCGAGGGGTTTCATGAGCACTCATTTCCAAAGCGACTTCAACAAGGCCGAAAGGCTTCGTGAAGTTTACTGCGTCGAAGATTTCGCCGACCGGCACGGTCTAGACGAAAAACAACGACGTGACCTTTTAAAACTGTTCGGTCAGTTCGCCACGCTGCAAGAGTTGCTAACAAACAGTCGCATCCCGCGAGAACACAGATAGGTGCTTTTCAGCGTGAGCGTCTGCTCGCCTAAATTCACCGGCGCGTTTGTCGTCCCGCAGAAATCTCTAGCATCTCCGAGAACCACATGAACAATCGCACGCTGCTTCAATTTTTCCACTGGTATTCGCCAGCTGAAGGTCATGTTTGGGGAGAGGTCAGCAAAAAAGCTGAAGATCTTGCACGGATCGGCATCACCGACGTTTGGCTCCCGCCCGCGTATAAAGGGGCCTCGGGGGCTGCCTCGGTTGGGTATGACATCTATGATCTCTTCGATCTTGGGGAGTTTGACCAAAAAGGAAGCGTGGCCACCAAGTACGGTCACAGGACCGCCTTCGAACACGCCTGCAGGAGCCTTACCGACCATGGAATCCGGCCGATTCATGACGTCGTGCTAAACCACAAAATGGGAGCGGACGAAAAGGAAAGCGTGGTTGTCAGACGGGTGAATTCAGAAGACCGGACACAGATCGAAGAAGACGACGTCACCGCTCTCGCTTACACGCGGTTCACTTTCCCGGGCAGGCACGGGAAATACTCCGAGTTCATATGGGACAAGCAGTGCTTCAGTGGAGTTGACGTGATTGAACAGCCTGATGAGACGGGCGTGTTCCGGCTCATGAACGAGTATGGCGAAGGTCAGTGGAACGACGAAGTCGATGATGAGTTGGGCAATTTCGACTACCTGATGGGAGCGGATGTCGAGTTTCGCAACAAGGCTGTGTATGAAGAGCTTAAATACTGGGGACGTTGGTTTTCCGAGCAGGTGCCGGTTGGCGGCTTCCGCCTTGATGCAGCCAAACATATCCCAGCCTGGTTCTTCAAGGATTGGGTTGGCCATATGCGCGACACGATCAGCACCGATCTATTTGTCGTCGCCGAGTATTGGCATCCCGATATGGCAACGCTCGCCAATTATCTGGAACTCGTCGACAAACAGCTGATGCTTTTCGACGTTGCGCTACATCACCGTTTCCATGATGCCTCCAAGGCAGGTGGAAACTTCGACATGCGCACTATCTTCGATGGATCGCTCGTTTCGTCCATTCCAGATCACGCCGTGACCCTGGTCGACAACCACGACACGCAGCCGCTGCAGTCGCTCGAAGCGACAGTCGAGCCGTGGTTCAAGCCCCTCGCATATGCGTTGATCCTTCTTCGCGAACAGGGAACGCCTTGCGTCTTCTACCCGGATTTGTACGGCGCGGAATACAGCGACAAAGGCGAGGACGGGAGCCAGCAGAAAGTCGAAATGCCAGCCATCGGCTGCTTGCCCAAGTTGATCGAAGCACGTCAGCGGTTCGCGAATGGACCACAGATCGATCAATTCGAAGACACAAATTTGATCGGGTTCACGCGCCAGGGAACCGAGAGCGAGCCCGGTTGCGTCGTCGTTATGTCCAACGGCGAAGCAGGTCATTTATCGGTTGATCTCGGCTCGAACCATTCCAACGCCGTGTTTATCGACTTCTTGGCGCACTACGAGGGTGAAATCGCCACCGACGGTCATGGTCGGGCAGACTTCGCAACAAATGGAGGCAGCGTCAGCGTCTGGGTGCGGCGTGATTGCCTTTCAGCGTGACGGTGGCGGCTACATTGGAACTGAAATCGCAATTGAATGTTCTCACCCATACAGGAGGACAATATGACAGGTCCAAAGCAATCGCCCGCGGTCCAGTCCTTTAACGCAGAGAAGGCCCGGCAGCGCTCTACCGACCCAGACGGTCTTGATAAGGGCCTCGAAGACACCTTCCCTGCTTCCGATCCCGTATCGGCAACCCAGACTTCCATCGCTAGCTCCATTGATGCCGAAAGCGCGGAAGAACGTTTGGAGTATCCGCTTGTCGAGGAAGCTCTGAAGTCTACCGGAGAGCTAAGCGGCGCTACACGTCAAGGCCGTGTTCACTCCCTCCGCCGAGACGCATCCCGTCTGTCGGACCAAGCTTCCGAAGTCGCCAGCGGTGCCGTCGCGGCTGAGAAGGCTGAAGCCAAATCAGTTATCCAGAGCGTCCAAGACCTCGTCAGGGAACGGCCGCTCGCTGCGGTCGGTATCGTTGCGGCGGTCGCCTGGATCTGGGGAGCGACTCGATAGCGGTCGGGGCGGCAGTTCAAGATCTGTGGCGCTATCCGGTTTGTTCGCTTCGTGGCGAGCGCGTGAACGCATTGACCATCACAGTCGGCGGCGTTCTTGGAGATCGCGGGCATCTCCTCGTCGACCTGGTCTCGGGAGAGATAGCTGCACCGGAAAAAATGCCTCGCTGGCGTCCTGCACTGGAGCTTGATGCTCGCATCTCCGACAGTGAAGTCGTAGTCTCGTCGAAGGAATGGGCCATCGGGGTCGATGATTGCAAGCTGGACGCCGCGCTATCTGCGCATTTGGGTTTTCGCTGTGGAATACGGCGAGTTGGGAGCATTCTCCCCACGAACGAGGGCGGAGTCACCCTTTACCCTCGCTATGAGGCCAGCCCTCTCCATTTGCTTTCAACCAGATCGCTTTCGGACATGTCCGACTTCCTGCCACAGTCAGTCGTGAACGTTCAACGATTCCGCCCGAATATTGTCGTGAACACAAACGAGGACGAAAACAACTGGATCGGCAGGCAAATCGTCATCGGTGAGTATCGTGGCAGGGTCACGGAGAAAACCAAACGCTGCCGTATGACTATGATCGCGCAGCCGGACCTACCCGAAGCCCCTGAAATCCTCCGCACGATTGTCAGGAGCCGCCAGCGGTGTCTAGGAGTGTATGCCGACGTGGGTTCTGATGGCGTCATTTCCATCGGAGACAGCATCTCGGTGGAATGAGCGTTACCAGGACCGCACGAGTAAATCCCAGTTTCCCACCGCATCAATGATTGCGGCGGCCACCTTACTTCCCATTTCATGAGCGCTTGTGATGCCTTGGACGAATGGCATCTTGTGAAGCAGGAACGGAACTGACACGCAGTAGAGATTGTTGGACAGTCCTGCTTCCACGCGTGGCCGGAAATTGTCGTCGATCTCTATGCCGCCAGTTCGCCGGTTTTCGTCCTTCGCATCGATGTCAGCCTTTCGGGTCTTCGCTTCCCTGATCGCTCCCGGCTGGCGAAGGCTAGGGAATGGAAGGTCGGAGGCGGAAAGCGCGTGCTGTCCGGTGGCATCGATAAAGGCATCGTAACGCGTCTCGCTGCCATCAACGATCACAACGGCACCTGGCTCACCATCCCTTCGAATGTCATAGCCGTCGCCTAGCGCCCTCACAGACAGCTTGCCCGCCTGGTGCAAGGCAAGGAGCCGTTCGACGGATTCGTGCGGAACCGTCGCGTAGTCGTCTACAAAAACTGTTTTGAAGTCTTTGTGGAAGCGCTTTAGATCTCGGTCGGCGAGGCGAGGAATTGCGAGACCGATGACTTCGTGCATTCTGAGAATTGCATAGCGCCACCCGACTGTTTTCCGCTCCGCTTTGTTTTTTTTGGCCTCAGCCAGGTTGCGTGCTGCCCAAACAAATGGATCTGCATCCTGTCGGGCTCGGAAGTAGCGCTCGGCAATGTCCTCAACCGATGCCAGCGCGAGCCCGATGCTGGCCGCGTAGTCGGGATCGGCGGCGGCAAGCTCTCGCCGGAACAACTCGAAGATCTCGTCGAGAAGCCGCTCCGGCTTTTGCTCGATCAGGGACCGTACGGCTTGCTCTGTGCAGAACTTGAGGGGCTCGTACGGGATCGGACAATAGAAGTCCGCCTCGGGCAACAGGCCCTTGCGCGACATCATGGTGATGGAAAGGCCCCAGCTTGAGGCATCAGGCTCATATCGCAATGCTCCATCGTCATCACGAAGGAACATGCCATGGGCAGTGGCGACGGAGACGACTGCGTCGATGCCACTGAGCGAGGTGCCCAAGACACCGACATCGACCGCGCCGATCCTCTTGATCGCCGCTGCAGGCCATGGCGACACAAAATAGCCTGGCGATATTTCAGTATTCTCGGGCCAATCGTGACCTGTGGCCATGACCACATGGTCGAAGGCCATCTCGGCATCATTCCCGCCATGCCTCTTGAACTTGAGTGATATGTCATTCTTGCCAAGCTCGATATCGAGAATACGATGGCTGCCTTTCACATCGATGGAATGGCCGCGAGAGATGCCTCGGTTCACCAGCGCCCAGAACTGTGACGCCAGGAACTCTCCGAGAACGACCCGAGGATAAAACTCACGCTCGCCGATCCCTGACCTTTCTATATCTAGCTCTTGAAGCTCGCTATCACTCCGCGACAACAGCCACTCGACGAGTGTTTGCTCAATTCGCGGGATTTCGATGCTCGCGATATTTGCCAGCATAGCGCGGTCGTTGACTGCCGGATGGTAAGGCGTACCCTTCCCCGGATCAGGTGTTTCTTCGAAGATCGTGATAGACAGCGGCGTGGTGCTCGGGATCAATCCGGCGAGCGTATAGATACCGGTGGGTCCAGATCCGATAATGGCAACTCTTGGCATAGTGGCTGATTAGTCCCGAATGGAGGGGCGGCCGGGAGAGAATAAATGGGGAGCCGCTCGGAAGCGGCTCCTGAAACTGTTAGTTGACCGAAGACCACTGACTGCGGACGTCTTCCGCGTTTTTGGTCAAGTGGACGTGCTCATCGACGTGGTCGACCCAGTCCAGGGGAATGAGGTGGTGATGACCATCATCAGAGTCCGACTTCGTCAGCTTGATGCGCGACGTGCCGTCCATATGATCGACTGTGCCAACATGCATACCGTCGGCGCCGATGACTTCCATATGCTCGCGGACCTGTTCTGCAGAGATCATGGTGTTTTCTCCTTGTTTAGATTGCATGACGGCAACGTTCACCGAGTTGCTTGGTTCCAGAGAGACGGCACCACGGCGGACACGGGGGCGCTTGACTGCCTCTTTGTTGGCCATGGCGAGACAATCAAAAACAGCCATACCCCGGGAAACACGCGTTGGTTTTCCTCTGGCGTTGGAACCGTGAGCCTCCCTCTTGGTTTGCCTTGCAGCGAAACGGAGATTGATATGACCGAACACACCGACCATCCGACCCCACCCTATCCTGAGCAGCATCAGGAACCACCAGGCAAGACCAGGGCGATGCAGCCGGTTCCAGACCACGGTGAGCAATCGTACAAAGGCAACGGCAGGCTTGAAGGTAAGGTTGCCCTGATCACCGGTGCAGACTCGGGGATCGGAAAGGCTGTCGCGATAGCTTTTGCTCGCGAGGGCGCGGATATCCTGATTTCCTATCTCAGCGAAGATGAGGATGCCGCCGATACAGTTAAATGGGTTGAAGACGCGGGACGTCGAGCCATTGCGGTTCCGGGCGACATCACCTTGGAAGAGCATTGCAACGACCTTGTCCAGCGCACCGTCCGCGAGCTTGGTGGTATCGATATTTTGGTCAACAATGCGGCCTTCCAGCGGACATATTCAGACATCGTCGAGATACCGGTCGATGAGTGGGATCGCACCTTTCGCACGAACATTTATGCGCCCTTCTTCCTTTCGAAGGCTGCCATCCCTTACATGAGGCCGGGCAGTTCGATCATCAACACGACATCGATCCAGTCGCGCCAGCCGTCACCTCAGCTACTCGCCTATGCGTCGACTAAGGGTGCGATATCGAACTTCACCGCAGGCCTCGCGGAGATGGTCGCGGAGAAAGGTATTCGTGTGAACGCCGTGGCGCCTGGCCCAATCTGGACCCCACTCATTCCCTCAACCATGCCAGCAGAAAAGGCGGCCAAGTTTGGCCAGCAGACGCTGATCGGTCGCGCTGGCCAACCCGCTGAGTTGGCCGGTGCGTATGTCCTGCTGGCCTCGGAGCTTGGCAGTTACATGACCGGGGCCGTCGTCCCGGTGACCGGCGGTGAGATTATGATCTAGCCGGGTCTGGTCAGATCCGGCCAGGCGCCACGCGGCTAAACCACCAATATCCGGGTTGCGTCTGAAAGTGGTCCTGACTAAGAGATTGCCGCCTCGCTTCGATGCAAGGGAAGGCCCGGCCTGTGTAGGTCCGGGCCTTTGCCGCTTACAAATGCCCTGTCACGCTGGGGTTGTTGTAGCTTTCCGAAGCCATTGATCTGCATCCGGACCACGACCTCGCTCTCCTGAATCAAACCATATCCCGCCAAACCTCTCCATAAACGCAGACGCTCCCGCCTTCGCGACGAAGCAATGCACGTTATAGATTTGACCTTCATGCGTCACTGGTAGGATTTCGCTGCAACGGAGCAGCCGCGCGCAGAAATTTGCCTGTTCAGCAAGCAAGCTGTCACGGGCTGAATCGACTAAGAGTGCGACTTGATGGGGCCAGCCTCGATTAATCGTTGAGATCGTCAGTTTCTTCGCCATTCCGGTCACCCTGTACTTCCGCAATTTGATCGCCTTGACTCCTACTACGAAAAGAACAAAATAGGAACATAAGAGTGGATGTCTAAACTTCGCTGGCGAAGGCGAACGCAAATGACGTTTGACCACCAAGAAAACGGCAAAAGACTCAAGGAGCAACGATGAGTGACATTGATCGTTCGACCCTACAGCGTGCTCCCATTCTTGTGGCCCGCAAATGCAGTTGCGGTGACTGGGCTGGTTTTGGTTTTGGCAAAGGCGAACAAGAGACGTGGTGGTGCTGGACGCATTATCCTTACAAGACGTCCTCTCGCTTAGAGGCCGCCGAGATCGCTGAGGCGCTATCCCGCAAAGTTGCTTAAGCCCCCCTCGCCCGCGTTGACATGGAAGATAGAAATGAAAGCTGGCGCAGAGGGATACGGTGGATCTCGTTTTACAACGGCTGCAGCGTCGAGATCCGGTGCGCGGGATGCGGGATCAGCAAGAATCGTTCGGTCGAGCGCATCTTAACAGCGGTTGGAGACGTTGCTGTGAGCAGCCTAGCCGTCACATTGGCTCGCGCCATGAAATGCCCGCGTGTCGATCAGGGTGGACATATGGGCTGCCGACTGGAAATCCCATATAGCTCATTCAAGTCGGCCAACGACAAGCCCTCTCGTATAGACGCTCTGAAACTGCCAGCAGATATGTACGTTCTGCCGGACATGGCTCTCGCAGATGTGCCCGAGTGGTTCATCCTGTTCGGCTTTTGCAAGTGTGGGTATTTTCGCGGGATTAACATCAAACAGACGCGGGCGAAGTTTCCTCCGTCGTCCCGGACCAGTGAACTCGCCCGCTTCCTCCACTGCAAGCGGTGCGGCTGCAAGGGCGACAACAGGTTTACGTTCAAGCAGATGCTGAGGGACTGACTTGAGGAGGTGTCACTGCAATAGGCCAGGCGGCGGTGTTCGCGTGCTGGAACGAATCGCGCCCGAAACAATTGAGTCGCCGTAAGGTAAGTCATCGACAGGGGTCATATATGCGTAGGCGATCCAAGCCACTTCTGCGCGAAAACCAGGTCGCAAAATCAAAGCCCATGCGGCCGCGTGACCCGGCGCAACCCAATCTGCCCTTCGATGAGATGCCCGCCCGCATCGAGCCTGTCCTTGCCCTCTCAAATCCAAGGCGCCCAGCGGACCTGACTGGACGTTTGAAGTGAAATTCGATGGATATCGGCTCGCGGTGCATATCGAACCGGGTGGTGTTCGCATCCTAACGCGGGGTGGCCATGACTGGACCCACCGTTTCCCGGGCATCGCCGACGCAGCCAAAAAGCTTGGCATCGGCTCGGCGATCCTCGATGGCGAGGCGGTCGTCCTCGACAAGACAGGGCGGTCGGATTTCGGCGCACTCCAGCGCTCCCTCGGCGGCCGAGGTGGCAAGCGGGTTTCTGGTGAAGCCGTGTTCTTCGCCTTCGACCTGCTATATTTTGACGGCCATCTCCTGACGAACACCGAGTTGTCCGTGCGGCGCCATCTGCTGACAGACTTTTTGGACGGTAGCACCGGCGCGATTCAGCTCTCCGAAGAGGTCGACGGAGACGGTGAGAAGATGCTTGAGAGCGCCTGTATTCACGGGCTCGAAGGTATCATCGCAAAGCACCGTGGCAGCAAATATCGGTCCGGTCGCACCTGCGACTGGTTAAAGATCAAATGCGTGCAGAGCGAGAGCTTCGTCGTCATTGGTTATGAAGAGAGCAGCGTAGCCCGAGGCGGTATAGGTAGCTTACTGCTCGCCGCTCGCCAGGGACACGAATGGAAATCTGTCGGCTCCGTCGGGACTGGGTTTAAGGAGCGCGACGCCATCCACCTGAAGCAGACCCTCGATAAGCTCAAGACGAAGCGTCCGGCGGTCCTGATGAAAGGTAAAAACCTGGTATTTGCGCAACCCACCCTGATTGCCGAGATCAATTTTCGCGGTTGGACTGACGACGGGAACCTTCGTCACGCTTCTTACAAGGGGCTGCGGGAAATCCAGGACAATGCAGCGATCTACGAGATCGACAACGGTCAATGACTGGACGCTCTTTCGGCGTTGCGCGGTGACGGCCGATAGAGCGAATGTTTGATCCGGATAACCGGTTGGCCTCCCACACGGTGATCCCAATTTGCCGATCAATCTACGCGGATATATTCGAGTTCACCAATCAGCCGCGACGTTCAAAGCCCGTCCCTTCGATGCGCCATTTGCCTTTGCCAAGCCTTGCCTAATTCGCTCGTCGGTAAATGGCTTCCCGATAACGTCGACTGCACCGTCGAGGCCGTGGCCGACGTCGCGCGGGCTTCCTGTGACAAAAACAACGGTTATTCCATATCGGTCTATGAGACGACGGGCCAGTGCTGCACCGCTCATGCCGTCGGCGAGGCCCAGATCGACCAGCGCGACGTCCACGCGAGGCGCGTGAGCAAGCGCCTGCTCAACTGTCGCGACCGGACCGACCGCTTTATGCCCCCCTTCTGTGACGATCCTCTCAAGCTCCATCGCAATGAACGCTTCATCCTCGATTATCAAAACTCGCATGCGATCCTCCTGAATAACCAGCAACTTAGGTCGGATTTGAGGAAGATCGAGGATTGTCACGGGTTCTTGAACCTTGCTGGTCGCCTTTTTTACGCCGCTGGCTTCTTGCCCTTGTTCAATCGCTTGATGGCCTGTTCCAACGAACGCTGCCCATCGCAGTAGTCCTGCCACGCCGTGCTGTTCCTTAGCAGACCCGGCACTGTTCTCACCGTGAAGCGCTTCGGGTCGAGACCCGCTTTGACCTGCGTCCAATTCAAGGGCATTGAGACGGTTGCCCCCGGACGGGCACGCGGCGACAACGGCGCCACGGCCGTCGATGTCCGGTCATTTCGCAGGTAATCGAGGAAGATGCGGCCATCGCGTTGAGCCTTGGACATCTTGATCAAATAGAGATCTGGGTTGTCTCTTGCCATTGCCTGGCAAACATCGTGGGCAAACCCCTTTGCCTCATCCCAGGAAAGCTTCTTTCCTTTCGGTACCAACAACGGCGTTACCACATGCAGACCTTTGCCGCCGGTGGTCTTGCAGAAGCTAACGAGGCCCAACTCCTCAAGTCTGTCGCGGATTTCACGAGCACCCTCGATAACGGTGTCGAATTCCACATCAGGACCAGGATCAAGGTCGAAGACCAACCGCCCGGGAACCTGAGGCTGGTTTGGTTCGCAGTTCCAAGGATGGAGTTCGGTGCCGCCGATCTGCGCGATGGCGGCGAGCCCTTCGACGCGGTCGATCTGGAGATAGGGCTGCTTGTCGCCGCTAACCTTCACCTGCTCGATAAGGTTGGACGAACCCTGCATCGCGTGCCTCTGGAAGAACTGCTCACCACCGATGCCGTCGGGGGTGCGGATAATGGAGCACGGTCGCCCCTTGATATGGTCGATGAGCCACGGGCCAACGGCCTCGTAATATTGTGCCAAGTCCACTTTGGTAACCGGCTCGTTATCGAGCGCATCCGGCCACAACGGTTTGTCAGGGCTGGAAATAAGCACTCCCATCACATCGACCTTCGCGCCCTTCCGATAATTCGCGGGTTTCGTCGGCCTTGGTTCCTCAGTCGTGGGGTCAGGCACATCTGTTGTCGCGGGTTTGGCGGGCTTTTCTGCCTCGACCTCGTCAGCAGGCTTATCTTCTCTCAATCCTTTAAAGGCAGCCTGGCGAACCTGTCCGTCCGCGGTCCAACCGGCAAATTGAATTTCAGCGACCAGCTCCGGCTTCAACCAAACGATGTCGTCGGTCTTCTTAGGAGCGCCAATGCCGGTGAACGGAGACTTTGACGACTTCAACTTTTCAAGGTGTGGTAGCAGCTTGTCGACAACGCTGCCCCCATATCCGGTACCAACGCGACCAACGTAGACGAAGTGATCGCCGCGATTGACACCAACCAGCAAGGAACGGAATTTGCCGTTCGTCGTGGCATAGGCGCCGACGACAACCTCATGCCCTGCCCTGCACTTCGATTTCGCCCACGTTTTCGTTCGGCCAGACTGATAGGTCGCACCCGACTGCTTGGAAACAATACCCTCAAGCGACAGCTTGCAGGCAGATTTCAGCACAGCGTCGCCGCCGGTCTCGAAGTGCTCCACGAAGCGAAGGCGCGGGTCGTCGCCAGCATCGGATAGCAATGTCGATAGCCTTTCTTTCCGGTCGGTCAGCGGCAGTTCTCGAATGTCCTCGCTACCTTCGAACATGAGATCGAATGCGAAATAGACCAAATCGTCGGTCTTTCCTTCGGACAGCGCGGCCTGCAGCGCCGCGAAGTCAGGCGCACCGTTTTCGTCCAGAGCGCAAATCTCGCCGTCGATGATCGCGTCAGGGAGATTTGCCCCTGACTCGGCTATCGCACGATACTTGGCCGTCCAGTCCAGACCCTTTCGAGTCTTGAGCGTCACCTCTCCGTCCTGAATTCGCATCTGAATGCGATATCCATCGAACTTGATTTCGTGGATCCAGCCTTTGGCCGATGGCGGCCGCTCCAGGGTTTCGCAGAGTTGCGGCTCGATGAAACTGGGCAGCTCGGACGAAGCCTTTGTCTTTTGTGCCCGATGCTTCGTTTTAGAGGCTGCTTTTCGCTCTTCCGCTGCTAACCCTTCGCTGCTGTCCCACACGGCATCGGCTTCGACCGCGCCAACTGACGTCATGAACGCCTTGGGCTTTCTACCTTTACCTGACGCGATGGCCTCCATGGTACGACCGGAGGCGACAGAGGTATCGTTGTCCTCAAGCACCGCTGCACCGTCTTCGTCGACCGAATAGTCATCGTGGTGCTTGATCAGTAGCCAGTTCGTGCGCTTCTCCCCTTCCCTTCCGCGCATCCGCACCAACACGAAGCTGCCGTGAAGCCGGTCGCCCTCGAGAGTAAACTTGAAGTCACCCTTGGCGAGTGCCTGCTCCGGGCTCTTGTTGCCTTCAGGCTCCCAGTAGCCGCGATCCCACAGCATAACGGTTCCTCCGCCATACTGACCTTTCGGGATCGTGCCTTCGAAATCGCCGTAGTCCAATGGATGATCTTCGACTTCGACTGCGAGCCGCTTGTCGGCTGGATCTAACGAGGGCCCTTTGGTCACTGCCCAAGACTTGAAGACCCCATCAAGTTCAAGCCGAAGATCGTAATGTAGACGAGTTGCGTCGTGCTTCTGAATGACAAAGCGCCGCCGGTTTGACGGTTTGACAGAGGCTTCACCGCTCGGTTCGGCCGTTGTCTTGAAATCGCGTTTAGCACGGTACTTGGTGAGATTGTCGGCCATGGCTTTTCTCGATCTTAATCGAGAGTCGAAATGCTAGGGGGGCGTCAATGTTCCAAGGCTAAGCCGTCAGCCTCCAGGAACCGAAACACGTCCATCTCAGACGTCGAGCAGGCTTTCAGCCCCCGACCGTTCATTTCTATAGATTCCGAGATTTCGGAGAGGGGGTCATTGCATTGATTCAGATATGATATCGGGAGGGCGTACCCGGCCAATTCACTACGTTCTCACAGCAATCCACTAACTTTTGACAGAAATGAAGCCGTCTGAGACTACTTGACATGCGTAGAAGATTTTTCGACGCGCCGAACAATGAACGACTAGGGTTCGACCGGCCGAACAATGATACGTTTCGCTGCAACCTATCACAGCTGGCTTTTGAGGTGTTACCTTCGCATTTATCAGGGAATCTGATCAACTCACCAGGAAACGCTGAAGCTCAATTGTCCGGCGCGTCGAACACTGAAGCCGCAATTGAGCGGGACATTCAAGGATCGGGCTGACTATCGTCTTGTTCGATTGCTCCTGTCTCCTCGGCCGAGAGTTGCGACATTTCCGCAGGGTGAATACCGAAGCGATCCGCTACGTCGGGTGCGTAGCGAAGAAGGTCAGGGCGAAGGCGGAGCAGAGCAAGATCCTTTGCCTTTGCCTCCAGCATTACGTCAAAATCGAAGTCCGCGACCTGCCGCATAAAGGTTGCGAACTCGAATGGATTGCAGAAGTCAGCGTGGCCTGTGAAAACCGGTGCCATGGGCTTCACGATTTTCTTCTTCGTTGCCTTGTCGGCTACTATTTTCTCGCGCATCTCCGTTCGAGGCGACGAGAAGTGGATCTTCGGCTGCTCACTAGACGGCCACGTTGCCATCACTTTCGCGAAGGTATCGACAAGGTCAGCTCGCTCTGGGTTCAAGCACCAAAAATGTTGATGGTCGAAGATTACGCGCACACCTGTGTGCTCGTGTATCCACAGCACGTCCGCCGCAGAAAACCGAAGATCGTCATGCTCTAGGACGAGGCGGCGGCGCACTGGTTCGGGAAGTTTGTGCCATGTGTCCACCCAACGCTGCCTGCTTGCAGGAATGTCGCCATACGTGCCACCGACGTGGATGACCAGAACTGCCTCTGGCCCTAGTCCCATGAGATCTAGCATTTCAGCCTGACTAAGTAGGTCCCACACGCTTCTAGAGACGAGGTCAGCGTCTGGGCTATTCAAGACGACGAACTGCGAGGGGTGGAAGGACAAACGGATATCAAGGTTTCGCGCCTTACTGCCGAGAGCGGCCAGCTCGGCTTTGCTCTCCTCGACCATCGTGTGGAACTGGGGCATTTCCGGATGGGTGGCATAAGGCGCTAGATCCGATGACATTCGGTACATCGATATGTTGTGCTGAGCCAAGTGATCGAAAATTTGATCCACGTATTCGAGTGACACCGTCAGATGAGGCATACTTGCCGGTCTGCGAGCATCGTTACTCTTCAGATCATCGCGAAGCATGACCTCACTGGAAACCCAAGTCGCGATGTTCGGTGTCGCATGCTCTCTCCCTCAACTGCTTATTTTGAACGCGTCCGGCTTATCCGAGTTCCCGGTTTCCACCTGCGGACAAGCTTGCGGATAAAGAAGTACGTGCGGAACGAACTGCCTTGGCAGAGGTTCAGGTACCAAAGGCAATCACGCCCACGGAGGTCGAACGCATGAGCACGGACCAAAGCGCTAAACGGACGACAGACCCGATCCACGCCCTTTTCGCGAGCTTGGGATCGTCGATCCGTCCGCAATTGCCGTTGCCGAGGAGCAGCACGCTGAACTTATTGCGGCCCACAACAAGGTTAAGCTAACAGAGGCCGCACTCCGGAGTAGCTTGTCGAGGAACGCTGGTCAGCCGGAAGGGAGCACCCTTGAAGAGCCCGTTCGAGCCAGCCGACGCGACCCGTAAAGCTTGCGCCAGTCGGGCCTGGCCAATAGGCAGTTACCTTCCTACTAGTGCTCGGAACACACTGGCGTACTGCGGGTGAGACAGGTCGGGCAACGCGGCGGCCATACTAGGAGCTATCCAACACATCTCGCTATGCTCATTACCCAATAGCCTTGGCTCTCCGCCCTCCCACTCAGTGACAAGATAGATATGGTAACGAGCTGGCTTATGGCCAGTCTCTTTGGGCTCGGGCAGCTGGGCGAAAGAACAGTAGACTATGGGGTTGAGACCTACCTCTTCGATAGATTCGCGAACGAGAGCGTTCTGGACGGTTTCGCCCTTTTCGACGTGGCCTCCTACGATGTCCCAACGGCCTGGATACCAATCTTTGTGAAGCGCTCGTTTCACCAAGAGGAGCAATCCGTTTTTAATAAAGATCCCGCAGGCCAAATCGATCACGAGCATACTCCTGGCAACGCCCTGAAATCCGTCTCAGACAAAAGCGCCGCACTCCTCCGTTTTCAGCTTCCAAGCTCTGTCGCTTCGGTCAACTTAAATGGCGGAGGTCCGCCAGCAGTCCTGTTGCCCGAGCGCTAGGTCGCGTCGATCTACCTGAACACTGCACACGGGGCGGACGTTGCCGATGCGATGCTGAACAACCACGCGAGCCGATTTTGGTTCCCTCACCCGCGTTCGCTCGTATCGCATTGAAACTCTCGATAGTGATATCCACATGAACATATACGGAACGATCCGAAAGGAAGGATGGATCAGATGACCGGCAATAATTCTGTTTCGAAACGTCATATCGACGCGTTGGGCGCCATCGCGAAGTTTCGCCACCAACGTCGGTCTGGTCGGGGGTGGTTGGTTGGCGACAAGCGAATCTCGTCGGCCGCCATCGCGCGTCTTGAACAAAAGTCCCTTGTTAAGGAGATTGCGTTTAGCGGGGAGCCGACTCTCGTTCTTACGGAAGACGGTAAACGTCTGCTCGCCGAGCGAACGCTGCAATAGTGGAAGTTGCGCCTGTGGTGACCCGAGCGTTGCCTGACTTCGCGCTGCTGCCGCGTTTTTCATCGCCGTCCGATTCAGCTCCGCGGTTGAACGAACTCGGCTTCCGGCGTTCCAACGCCATCCTCAGTGGCGAAAGTGTTTGGATCGAGTGGAGCGATGTGGCCGACCAGCTCATCAATCGCACGGAGCAGATTATCCTGGGACAGTGGTGGCTGCAGTTCTCTATCAGCCACTTGTTCGATGCTGACGTCTTCATCGCCCAGCAAGGCAACCGCGTCCGAGTTTCGTAAAGCCTGTTGCTGGGCGTCCGTAGTCGATACTACCGGGGGTGAAGACTTGATAAAGCCCGAGCCCCTGGACCCTAAAGCAACCTCATTCATTTCAATCCGGCCATGGATCCATTGCTCGATCAACTCCATAAACCTGGGGTTACCGTCGATGCTGATACCAAGCTCGCGATATTTCGCGACTGACTTTATGACTATCAAACGACGGCGCTCGCTCTGCGGAAGTACGGAGAGGTCGGTGGTGGAATCGGCCATGAATAACTTCCGATGCAATGCAGATTGAGGGAGAGAAGGGCTCGCCAGGCGTGAGGGAGGCGAGCCTCAGATGGCCATCCATGGTATGGCGAAGAGGAACCTTAAGCCCAGTCTCCGACTGCCATACCCTGGTCGTCCTTGATTAAGATTTGAATAATCGCGACGAGATCAACTTTTATCGGGCGACACCCCGCGAGCTTCACAGTTATAGTCCGTAGCCCCTAACTGGCGCAATTAATCCATCCTGATGGCGGAAGCACTATTTTCGGCGGACAACGTTTCCTTTATGCTGGCACCTTCCCCCTGAACCGAGAGATCGCCCAAGTCTTCCCCGAACGCGGCCAGCTGAACCATCATTTGCTTCGCGTGCTGGATGGCATCTCCATCGTTGGTCGTTGCATCTTTCGCCATTCGCACGCTCACAAGCTCGTTTCCTTCGCCGTAGAATTCGACAGTGATCGTTCCGGCCGTGGTGCTAGCGACATTTGTGTTTACCAGCTGCATCAGAAATTCTCCCATTGGAATACCGGCAATGTCCGCGACGTCCTTTCTGTTCCAATTGGTACACAATAATTCCAAGCCAGACGTACTTTTGAAATTGCGCCGCACCTCCACCGCAAGCTGGAGCGTAAAAATCCTTCCTAGTAGAAGCGTGATCCTTCGCTAAAATCCTGAGCTAGCTCGCCATACACCTATTGGCGCAATTACCCGCTAAATTTCACGATCCGTGTGTTGATTTGACAGTGGCGCAACTTCAGCCTCGCGCCACTCACGCAAAAACCGGTCTGTGATTTCAGGAGAGCAGCGACACATTCATCAGAATCAATTCTTCCGAAAGAATACGATCCAGCAGTGGCTTGCCAGCGATTATCGCCGCCTTCGGGCAATCATACGAGCTAGATAGTACGGGCGAAGAGCGTCACTCCATCAACCACTCGCGCTTACCAATGGAGCTATTATCGGAAGGTTTCTCGAGTGATTGTGAGTTCGCTAGCCGACCATCTTCCGCTGCGTGTGCTCGATCATTTCTCTGAGTTTGGAAACGATGACATCCATTCCGTAAGGCTTGGGAATGAAGACTGCTTCACCTGGCAGCTCGTCGTCCCGCAGGCGATGTCTGCCTGAGGCGACGATGACCGGCACACCAAGGTGCGTAGCCGATATCATCTTTGCCAGATCAAGTCCGCTCAGACCGCCCGGCATGTCGACGTCGGTAACCATCGCATCGATCTTGCCTTGCCCTAGGGCAGCCACAGCCTCAAGGACGTTCGCAGCTTCGACTACGTGGTAGCCTTGGTCCGCAAGCGTGTCGGCAAGCGCCATTCTCAAGAGGAATTCGTCTTCGACGATAAGAACCGTACGCTGATACATCGGCAGTCTCCGCTTCTTGGTTGCGAGATCAACTCGCTTTCCCAGATTTAGATCGCCCCTCGCAGCGCATTGTTTGCGAACATATTTAATAAAATGCGAACGATAACTTGCTACTATCTTCCTGACCGGCCGCGAACGAGTTGGTCCCCGGCCCAGGCGCGTAGACCAGCAAACAGCCAGATGAACCCATCGCCGACCTCCGTCAATTTGCTGCTGTTTGGTCATCGTAGCGAGCTGGAACATGCATCCGCTCGCCCTAGCTATTTCGGTCCAACGGAGGAAACTGTGATGACGAAACTTACTTATCATGTCGGCGAGCACGACGGCGGTTACGGTTACAGGCTGGGGGACGTGTGGTCGGAGACATTCACGGACCACGATGCGGCCCTATCGGCGGCGAAGTCCGCAGCACAGCGACAACACGTAGAGGGCAGCAACGCCGAGATATCCTATCAGCTCCCGGACGGTCGCTGGCAGAGCGAGCACGTCGATGGCGGCGATCGACCGGATACCGAAGTCGTGGACGACAGTGCGGGAGCTACGAAATGACGACGCTGACCGGTTCTTGCAAGTGCGGAAGCGTGAGGATTGCCGTTCGCGGCTCCCCGGTCAGGATTGGTATCTGTCACTGTACCGATTGCCGACAAGAGAGTGGATCCGCATTCACGTTTTTTGCAGTCTGGCCCGCAGCCGGATTCGAGTTCAAGGGGGAGACAGGCGAGTTTGAGGGGCGGAGGTTCTGTCCGAACTGCGGTTCCAGGATGTTCTCGGCGAACGCTGACGAGGCGGAAATCAAGCTAGGTATTCTCACCGAGCCACCTACGCCGCTCGCTCCGACTTACGAACTTTGGGTCAAGCGCCGGGAGAAATGGCTAGTGCCCATCGAGGGCGCCGAACAGTTCGATGAAGACCGGACCTGACGCCGCTCCGCTGAACAAGCGCCTCGAAATGATGGTGATCGGAAATTGCCGCAGGAGGGATGACTAGGGTTTCCCCTCGTGCGGGCCGCCATTACTGGCCAAGCACGAAACTCAACCGCAGCCACCTGTTTCCAGCGAAGGTCGCAATATATCCTACCCTGCCTGTCAAGGACCGAGCAGGCGACCGGCAACCAGGCGGTTACCACCGAAGACAGCTTCTCCCACATTAGCGGCTCCGTCGGAAAGCGCACGTCGGCATCGAAAGCGCTAAAGAGCGAGCTCGCGATCGTGACGGGAATCGCCAAGGTGACGATTGCACCGCACCCGAAGCTGAAGTGGGACGATTGGACCGGTGACTATGGTCTTGTCCGTGATCTGATCGAGTATAGCTATCCGAGCGACTTCAAGGACTACAATTCCCGCATGTCTGAGCCCGGTGGCTTCTATCGCGGCTACCGCGCGCACGAGCGCGAGTGGAAAACGCCGGAGAAGAAAGCTTTGTTTACGACGCCCGACCAGCTCAGCGCTCTCTCCTTTGCCGACACGGAAGGACGTTATCCGGATTTGTTCACGGGTTTTTCACGCTTGAAGATCGTCTTGCTCCGCCCCCCGAGGCGAGGGTCCTTCACCAGAAACGCGAGAATTGGCGCTCGATGGTAGCGGCAAACTTCTCGTCAGAAACGGATCTGAAGTTTGAGCTAACTGACGCTGATAAAAGGCCATTTTGACAGTCACGGTCGTCGTCCCAGCCTGGATGGTTCAAGATCGGGTATAGGCAGACGCCCTCTAGCGGCACACCGGCCGCGATGGCCGCTGATGCTTCCCCGGCTACGTACGCGATCCATGAAGCTCGCCGATCGCCCTCGATACCTGTCTCGGCGATCAGCATTGGGCGACCGTAGCGCGCGTACGTCTCCGCAAGTATGTTTCGAAGCGGCTTGTATTGCCTGTGTCCGATATCGATCGGAGAGCCGCTATGGATCCACTGGTTGTTGAAGTAGTAGTTTATGCCAATAATATCCAGATAATCGGGACGCCCGCCGATCTGTGGCCAGATCCTGCCTTCTATCAAATCCCAACCTTGAAATTGAGCAAGCCGGTGGCCCTCCGCGGCGCCCGCGTCCCAAGGGCGGACGGGATCAGCGACCACGTTGATAACCGGGTCGCAATGGACGAAACGGGCGCGGACATCGACGGCGCGGATGGCATCCATGGCCGCGATCGCGGCTCTTGCCAACTGGACCTTCAGTTCGAATCCACGGCGGCGGGCAAAAGGGTTCAAATAGGCCGCATCACCACCACCCCATGCGAAAAATGAGATCTCGTTTACGGGGCAGTAGAACGGGACAACGTCGGTTTCATCTTGCACAACCGCCGCACATGCTCCGGCAAATTTTGCGAAACGCTCGACAAACGCCGGGGACCAGATGTCCAGATCGTCGGGCCAACCATAATGGAGCAGATCCCAAATCACCTGCGTGCCCGAGATTGACGCCGCCCTGAGCATCGAGCGCACGCTCGACCAATCGTAACCGCCGGCCCTTTCGATCAGATGCCATCGAAACCCGTCGCGGACTGTTCGTATTCCGAAATGCTGTAGCCGAAGATAATCCTGGTACGCATGGTTGTCGTGCTGTGTCGACTGAATTAGGTCTAGGCGACGCCCCTGCGGTTCGCCGTCCCGTTGGCGCAAACGGTGTGTCGAGCACTCGAAGCCGCCCTGTAGAAAAGACTTGAAAATTCTTTTGGGTTGACCGGCCTTTCGTTCCAGCAACACGTCGTAAAAAAGCGTCTCCCACAATGGAACGACTGCCGAGACACTATAGTTTTTTTCGACTTTTGATCGCAGTTGCCGCCCCAGGGAATTGCGTTCGCATGGATCATCGATCAGGCGCTGGATACCCACCGCTACGGCGCCCGGATTTCCATGGGGAACCAGTATTCCGGAAACCCCGTCTTCGATTTGCTGCAGGACGCCATTGTCAGGCGTTGCGATCACCGGGAGAGATGCAGCGCCTGCTTCTGCGATCACATGCGGCATCCCCTCGCCCCTGGAAAGCCAGACAAAGATGTCCATTGCAGACAACAGGTCAGGAATATCTGCTCGGTCGCCTAAAAAAGACAACGTCGCGCCAAGGCCCAGCGCGTTCGCAAGTTGACGGAGCGCAACAGCATACTCTGGATGGAAGGCATCGGGGCCGCCGATGACGACGAACCTGGCTTTAGGACAGCTCCGTTGGACGGAGGCCGCCGCATTGATGAAGTCATCAACGTTTTTCTTGGGATCAAGCCTTCCCACCCAACCGATCAGGACGTCGCTTTCATCAATTCCCAAGGATGACCGCACCGCGTCCCGTTGGCCCCCACCGAACTCGCGTAGATCGACCATGGACGGTATTTCGACCGCATGGTGTTGGCGTCCGGGCATTCTGGCTGCCGCGGCCTCCGTGATTGTGCGGCACACACCCACGTACCGCGAAGTAAAGTGTTTTGGTCCTGCCTCAGCTTCGGATACCAGTCCACCATGTTCGATGAGCGGCGGGCGCAACTTCAACCGTTCCAGAGCGGGGTAGATGTCGGCAACGTTCTGGCATGAGACGACGACGTCATACCCTGCCACCTTGTCTGCAAGATACGAGACTGTGTCCTCGAACGAGAGGTCGTATGGCGCGGTGTCAACGTGGACTCCAAGAGCCTTGAGTTGCTGATGCGTCTGTTCCGGCATGCCAGCTTTACGGAAGCAGGCAACAACATCGATCTTGAACCGGTCAGGATCAAGGTTGGCCGCGAGGAGACGGACCTCTGTTTCCTCACCTCCGACCACGAGCCAGGCGAAGACGAACAGAATGCGCACAGGTGAAAAATTTTCCTCACCTGTCATTGATTGGCCTCGAACACGACTTGTATAAAGTCTGGCCGATTATCGATCAAGTCTCGTAGGAATGCGGGACCGTCCGACATCGGTACGACCTGCGTTATCAAGTGTTGCCGGATCGCCGGTCCATCGCAACGAAGAAGTTCGATGGTTTCTGCCGCCAGCCTGCGCCTATCCCAACTTGCAGCGAGGGATCGTGGCACCCTGTTGATCTGAGCGCATTTGATGCTCAAACCGTTGTGGTGGAATTCCTCCCCGAGTTTAAGTTCGGGCGAACCACCTTGATAAAATGCCAGGTCTATGACAGTTCCCTGGGGACGCAGGGCTTTCATCGCGAGGTGCAGACTTTCTGGGTTCGCTCTGGTCTGAAACACAAAGTCGGCGCCTCGGCCTACAGTTCCGTCGTGCCATCTTGCCTTGGCGTGCTGCCACGCATCGTGCTCGGTCATCGCGATCAGTCCCATCGCGCTGGCCTTTTCGCGGCGGAACGGGGACGGATCGGTGATGACGACCTCGGAAGCGCCGGCCTTTCGAGCGAACAGGGCGGCCATGAACCCGACCGGCCCTGCCCCAGCGACGATCACGGGCCGCCCCGCGATGCCAGATCCGAGTGATGCTAACTGGGATCCAAACACCTCCGCGTCAGCGTGAAGAATTCCGTTGGCAGCGATTGGACCCATCTGAGCGGCGAAGATCCCCAAGATAGGATCGATGTCGTCGGGAAAGGCGATGAGCGTTTCGTGGTAGGGGTCAGCCGTGTGTCCGCTTTTATGACCAAAAGTCCCAGCGACAATCTGCCCCTCGAAAAATCCGATGGTCTTGGATTCGGCGACCCTTGCCACTTCCATGTAGCCAAGAAAAGGAACGGGGTAATGAAGATCCGGCTCATTCCGCAAAAAGACACCCCGTCCCCCGTCAAAGCGAGAGTGAAAGTAGGGGTTGGTATTTTTGAGGAACGTCAGCTCTGTCCCGGCTGACAGCCCCGTATACAGCGTCTCCAGCCTGACTTGGCCTTCGGGCGTCGGCCCCTCCTCATAATCGAACAGATAGGCTTCTGACGGGCCTTTCACACCAAGGGATCGAACAATCCGGTGACCATTTGGCAAGGTCGGGACATGATCTTCCGCGTGCTGAAATTGAAGCGGCGATAGGGCGTTTCGATCAAAACTCGCCGGCGGGAGCCTTACGACTTCGCCGCTCTTGGCCGACCCAATTACCGCGAGAGCGAGACGATGAGTAACCAGCGCATCGCCGTAAGGACAACGAATGTTATTGGGACCGCCGCGGACGGCATCTATGAAATCCCTGTCTTCTCTCCATACCGGGTCGCCTTCCGCCGCTCGCACTGGGCGACCGCGACCTACGTCCACCATGATTTCATGGTCGTTGAGCTCGATCGCCAGTTTGTCTGCGAAAATGTGAAGTCCGACACGATGGCTCCAACCCAGCAAACAGGTCGAGGAGATGTTGGCTAGCACACCAGTATCGAAGGTCAGGTTAGCGGTCGTTACGGTCGGGACGTCAAGGCCAGGGTAATCCCCGCGCTCCATATGGCCTGTCCGCCCGTAAACCTCCGTGACTTCGCCGATCAGGAACCGGGCAAGGTCGAGGAGATGGGTCGTTTGTTCGACCATCTGTCCGCCAGATTGGTCTTCTTTCCACCACCATTGGGGCGGTGGCGTCGAATCCAACCAGTATCCGGAGAGGAGCTGCGCCGGGTTATTGTGGAGCAATCCGCGTGCTTCCTCGACAGTATCAAGATAACGCCAGTGGTACCCCACCCCAGTGATGAGGCCTGCTTTGTTCACTTTGGCCGCGATGTCTTCCGCAAGCTTGATGTCTCTTGTCAGCGGCTTCTCAACGAAGAACGGAATGCAACGTTCAATTAAGTCGAACTCCGATGGTCCATGTGCAAACGGGGGTATGCAGATGTACGCTGCATCCAGCTCCTCAGCGTCGAGCATTTCCCGGTGTTCACGATAGGATTTGGCGCCGAAGCGGGAGGCGGCAGCATCCGCGCGATCAAGGTCCGGATCGGCGAAGGCAACAAGTTCGATGTCGTCAAAGCTCGCAAGGATGTTCAAGTGACGTTGAGCAATGCCGCCAACACCGATAAAACCGAGGCGTGTCTTCGTCATCGTGTGATCCTCCAAAAATTGATTGCTGACAATATGTCGACGGTAGACATCGACTGTCTCCCGCACCATCCGAGAGGCCGTGAACTGGCGCTCGAACCGTTCCAGCCCGGCCTCGCCAACAGCTTTGCGGCCATCGGCGTCGGTGAGCGCGCGGATCACGACCTCGGCAATTGACTGAGCGCTTCTAGGCTCGGCGAAATAGGCGTGGTCTTCGCCCAACGCCTCGACGCTCCCGCCAATGCGGGTCGCGACGACTGGCAATCTGGCCGACATGGCCTCGAGGACCGCTAGAGGAAGGCCTTCAAACTGCGATGGGAGAATGAACACATCTGCCGCGTGCATCAGGTCAGCGACGTCGGTTCTTGCTCCTAGAAACAGCACGAGGGATTTCAGCCCGAGATCTTCGACGAGAGTTTCAAGATTTGACTGCTCTTCGCCGGCACCCACGAGCAGCAAGATGGCAGCCGGGACCGCCGCTAGGATCTCTGGAAAAGCTTTGATAAGAGAAGCGTGATCCTTTTGAAGGGTGAACCGCGCAACTGTCAGCAGGACTATCTTCCCGGCGATCCCCAGCTCTCCAGCTATCGAACCCGACACTTTTGTCTGCTTCATAGCCTGGACGCCGTTCCTAACGACGGTTATCCGCTCGCTTGATATCCCCTCTGTGAGATAGGTCGCCTTCGACGCTTCAGAGACGGCAATGTGGTGGGATATAGACTTCGTCGCTGAGCGATAGCGCCGTTTCTGCTCCAGGTCCGTTAAGAGATATGGGAGATGCTCGGTTCGGATAACCGGAATATTGCAAGCGACACCAGCCGCCGCAATTTCATGACCCTCCCAGCCGATTCCTGCGTGCACATGCAAAAGGTCCGCCCCAGCGCGGTTTAGCCAGTCTTGGAACGCCTCATCGTCCGCTGCAAACTTCACTTTCATCCCGCGCCTGGCTGCTCGCGAAAGCAAGCCAGTAAGATCGCACCCTACGACTGCAAAGGTGACGTCGAACACCTCTTGTAGACCTTGTCCGAGCTCCAGCATGTGCTCACCCAGACCCGACGGTTCCCGGCTGTCGGTCGCGATAACCACGCGTTTGGCGTCAACCATGGAGTTCTCGCGCGACAGCGCGTTCCACCAACGCTCTCATCCTCGCAAAAGTCTGATCCCAAGACGACTGGGAAAGCTTGTCATCGATTACCGCACGCCATGCCGTGTCGGTTGGATCCATCCGACAGGCCTCATCGCAAGCTTCGGCAAACTGTTTCGCGCCATCCACGAGAAAGACGCCCGGTGTTTGACCATAGCCTGACACGACATCCGCTATACGCGTGCTAACGACTGGAATACCCGCTGCGAGATACTCAGGTGTCTTGGTCGGACTGATATACCGGGTGGCGTCGTTGTGGGCGAATGGCATAAGAGCTGCGTCCCAGCCGCTCAGATATGCTGGAAGCTCGAGATAGCTTTTTCGGCCGAGATAGTGGAGATTCGGCGCTTGAGGCATGTCTGCCGGCGAAATTTTCACAACAGGGCCGACGAAGACAAACGAATAGTCTGGCCTCATTCGGGCGACGCTGGCCACCAGTTCCAGGTCGATCCGCTCGTCGATAACACCCACATAGCCGAAGCGCGGCGAACCAATCGAGGCCTGATCTGCAGGGACAGCATCGCAGACCCTGGCTGCGCCAAAATGCGCAACATCGACGCTGGAGGGAAAACAGTGAACGTTAGCGTGGCGATCATTTTTGGCTTCAAAGAGGCTTTTCCCTCCGGTGAAAACCACGTCGGCGCGGTCTAAAAGCTCACACTCTGCATGCTTGAGTTCAGGGGGCGCAAACTTGAAGTTGGCAAGCTCATCCATACAATCATAGACAACCGCTTCCGCGTCAACGTGCCGCGCGAAGCTGTACATCAACGGGGTGTAGAACCACAAAACCGGCTTGCTCCAACAAAACAAGGAGAGAACTTCGTTGAGCAACCGTAAGAGCGCTGTTTGACGTTCCGAGTCTGACCACCAATGTGGCACGCGAGGCCTTATCGCCCTTACGGCTGTCCCGTCGAAGCAATGGACCTCGAAATATGCCAGATGATGGTCGGTCGGAATCAACTCTTCGAAAAATATTACCGGCCGATCGCAAGAGAATCTTTCCATCAAATGCTGTGGTCGCTGAACGACAAAATCCCAGCGCAGGTGAGAGAAGCAGACTATTGGCGAACGATGATCAAGCGTCTTGAAAGCTGTTAGAAGATTCATGCGAGAACCCCACGCTATGTTGCGTTGGTGAACCTGCATTTGTGACTATAGTTCCTCGTTCGGGAAAATAAGGTGACCCCTCTCGGTTGATTGGATTGCGCATACCAGCTTCTCCATCGAAGACGGCCAGAGCCAGCTTTCGCATGCAGTCTTGCGAGGAGAAAATGTTTCCAATCTGCCCAGCATTTCAACAATGCCCAGATTGAAGTAGTCCCCGTCGAAAGCCATGCCAGTATCACTGGTGATATATTGAAGGCCGCATGCGAGCTTTTCGTTTGCGAGTACGGGGATGCCCGCGAGCATGTATTCGGTGAGAATGGCCGGCGCTCCATCGTTCACGCCACACACGACCCCGATTTTCGATTGGTTCATGTAACGGTTGACTTCCTCGTAGCCCACGCCTGGCGGGCCGATGAATTCAACGTCAACTCCTAGTTCCGCTGTCCGAGACTTGAAAGCGTCGACCATTTCTCCGTAGCCGCAAATACAGAGGGCCTTGAGCGGCACGGGGATTTTGGCCAACGCCACGAAGAGAACCTCGTGGCATTTGTACGGCTGCGCGGCGGCCACATAGATGACATCATAGATCTTGTCTAGTCCCAGTGGCCTGAACATCGTCTCGGACGCGAACTCAGGACCAAGTGGCAGCACCAGCGTTGCCATTCCGGGATGGATACGCTGCACCTCCATGGACTGCCAGTCCGCACCCGTTAGGACAAGATCGAAATGTCGACTGACGTCAGGGGGTATCCGCAACGCCGGCGCGTCGATCGAATTGTAGATCTTAAAGCTGTCGCTGCAGGCGCGCATAATCTCTTCGTTGACGCCAAGCCCCCATACGCACAAGATGTCGGGGGCACCGAAAGCAGCGATGTGGCCCAACATGTCGTTCGAGGCGAATGGGGCTGCGGGCCCGTTCATTCTAAATGCTTTGCGCCTCAGTGGGCCGTTGTCGTGGTCAATGGAAACGGGCTCGGCTTCGCGGCTGTGGGTCCAAATCTCGGCGCTGTCGACAAGCCCTGATCGCAAACAAGCAAGCGGGAGACGTTCCATATAACTGCCTCCTACATCGAATGTCTCAGTGAGCTTGATGATTGAACGGGGCGGCCCGATACCGTGCTCCAACCATTTGGCTTGGTAATCAACTATCGACGGAAGTGCCTCATCCCGGAAATGTCCTTCTTGGTAGTCGCTGATAACCACCAGCCGCCGTCCGCCTTGGCCAGGAAGGTTATTCATGGTTCCTTCCCTTTGCACCCGTGTTGCCGGCGTTGAAGAAAAGGCCTTCGAGAAACAGCATGCGCTCACCCGGCTCGGTCTTCAGATCAAACACGATTTTCTTGCCTTGTGTCCTTGCATTTGCGGATGTCTTGCGGTCAGCCAATATCGAGGCATTCACCCGCTTGTGAAACTCGATCGCTATTCCGTCTGGCCCGGCACGGACCGAAGAGATACCGAGATGACCGGCCCGTGCCCGGACACGACCAAATTTAATCAACATCACAACAGGATCGGCAAGGTCACCGAAGCGATCCAGTATCTCGTCCTCCAGCTCATCAAACTCTTCCGGGAGCGTCATCTTCAGAAGACGGGTGTAGATGCTCAGTCGCACTGTTGGATCGGGAATGAAGTCGAACGGTATAAAGCCGGTCACGCCGATTTCGAAATCAGGAAGTTTGGGCGCGGCATCTTCTCCGCCTCGTAACGAATAGATCGCGTTCGCGAGTAGCTCTTGATACAGGCTCGTTCCGAGAACCTTTATATGTCCGGCCTGCTCCTCACCTGCCACGCTCCCACCACCACGTAACTCCAGATCATTGATTGCCACGTCAATTCCTGATCCGAGACGATCGAGCTTAAGCAAAGATGAAAGACGCAGGCTGCTTTCATCGCTGACCTTCTCGTCCGCTTCGGTCAGCATGTAAGCGAGCCCTTGTGATCGACCTCTTCCAACCCGCCCTCGCAATTGATGAAGCTGTGCCAGGCCAAATCGGTCCGGACGCCAGACGAAGATCGTGTTCGCGCGGGGCACGTCGAGGCCACTTTCAATGATATTCGTCGAGAGCAGAATGTCGGCCTCACCCTCGGAGAAGCGAACCACCGCGTCTTCCATTTTGTCGACTGGCATTTTGCCGTGTGCCACAAGGACTTCAAGCTCCGGTGCGATCTCCGCAAGCATAGCTTGAAGCGGAGCGATGTCGGCGACCCGTGGCGCGACGAAAAAGGATTGCCCGCCGCGGCGTCTCTCTCGCAACAAGGCGGCTCGGATCGTCGCTGTGTCGATTTGTAATCGGGAGGTCCGAACCGGGCGACGCCGAACTGGTGCCGTCGCCAGCAGACTTACGTCCTGAACGCCGATCAAAGCCGCTTGCAGTGTACGAGGGATCGGAGTCGCCGACATAGCCAGAACGTGCACGTCTGGTGAAAGAGCGCGCATGGCAGCCTTGTCGGCAGCGCCGAAGCGATGCTCTTCGTCGATGATCACCAAACCCAACTTCTGAAATTTCACTCGCTTACCTAGTACTGCGTGCGTAGCTATCAAGATATTTATCGTCCCGGCAGCTATCGCGTCTAGGGTGCTCTCGGCTTCCGCATCACTGACGGCACGCGACAGCAGGCTGACGTGAAGTCCAGACGACGCAAATCTTTTTCTGAATACATCATAATGTTGCCTGGCCAGCACGGTCGTGGGCGCCACGACTGTCACCTGCATACCGGACATCGCCACGGCCGCCGCAGCCCGGAGTGCAATTTCGGTTTTTCCGTATCCCACATCGCCACAGATCAGCCGGTCCATTGGATGGCCACTCGCGAAATCGGCACCACATGCATCGATTGCAGTCACTTGATCAGGCGTGAGCGTGTAGGGAAAGCGAGCAGCAAATCTCTGGTATCGGTCCTGCGGCGGCGCCAACGGGTTCGCTTTTGCTTGTGATCGTTGGCTTGCAACGCCGACAAGGTGCTTGGCAGCAGACTGTATATCCTGCTCGAGGATTTTACGTTTTTTAGCCCATGCATCTGATTGAAGCCGGTCCAAGGTCACTGATGACGCCTCAGCGCCGTATCTCCAGAGTAGACCGAAGTCTCTCATGGGAACGAGGATCGAAGCTCCAGCATGATATTCGAGCCGGACGGAATCGAATTCAGCCCCATCGACAGAGGTGGTTTCGATCGAACGGAAGACTGCGACACCGTGCTCTTCATGGACCACAACGTCACCAATTTTAAGATCCGGAGCCTTCAGCGTTGAACTCGCGGAGCCGCGCTCGTCGCTGGCTAACGGGCCGAGAATGTCGTTGCAGGCCACAACGACTAATTTTCGCCGACGATCTACATACCCTTCGGTCCATGGAACACTGCGGCTCCTTACACCCGGTCCGGAGTGCAAAAGTTCTTTCCATGTCGCGACGGGCCTAACCTCCATGTCCAACGATTTGTCTAATCGACCTGACAGCCGGGTTAACCGAGGCTCGTCTCCAACTATTGCAACCAATGTGCCGGCGTTGGCGGCGTCGTTTACCAGCTCTTTGAGGGCTTTGAACCCCTGTTGACGTAATGGTAACGGAGCATAACCATCAGTGCTCATAACCGACCAGTTTGGCGAAGAGCGGCCATTGTCCCAAGACTTTCGGTCGAGGTAAAGAGACTGTTGCGTCGAACTCACCCCTGTCGATATCCGGGCGTCCTCTATGATGTCGAGATACTCATCCACTCTGTCGTCTACCCCCTCCTCTGTCAAAACGATAGCCGATTTGAACGGCTCGAAAAGTGTCTGGAGCGCGACGTAGTTGCCAAGCATCTGAGTGTGGATGGTCTGGGCAGCGAAGGCTTTATCTGTTTCACAGGATGCCAGAATGATCTCGGAAGCTGGCCCGAACAGCATCATTTCAACGCTTGCTTGCGTACGCTGCGTCGCCGGATCGTAAAACCAAAGCTCCTCAACAGTACTGTTCTCGTTGAGGTAGCATCGCATCGGTAGAATACCGCCGGCGGGAAATATGTCGATGACATCCTTGAGGATTGCGACCTCTCCTGGCTCATCCACAATGCCGTCCACTGCGTAGCCCGTCATCGCCAGGAACGCTTCAAACAAGGAAAGATCAAACGCGCTGCCGACAGCCACCTCGAAGTAGGCAGATTGTATAACCTCCATCGGTGGAACGCGCTGCAGCATGGCCTCAAGGGATGTCACACAGAGCCTTCCACCCCGCGGTGTTGTGACCCATTCACGCAAGGCGTCCATTCGCATTCCCATCGATGAGCGTGATGGTGGCACGCGGTCATACGGGAGGCAGTCCCACGCCGGCAGATAAACAATTTTGCCCCCGAGTGAGATGGCGCTGCAGGCGTCAAAGATACGCCTTGCACGTCCGTCCGAGCGCGCGACGAAAACGATGTCCTCGCTACTGGCGGCCCCAACGCGGTGCGCGAGCTCACTGGCAATGAACGACGGATTTGCAAAGCTATAGTGGCGTTTCGAACCTGCTGGCATTTGAATGAACCGTGTTATTGTGGCGAGCGGCGGAATAGCGCTGATCAACGACGGTTCGACGACTAGGTTCCGAAAGACCGGAGGTGTGCATAGCGGGTGAACTGTAAGGGGCTAGCTGTAGAGGACCGCGAAATCTGAATTCCCTTACAGGATAGGACCCGTCACCATCATCTCGCAATGCGGCAGCGCCGGGAACATCCCGCCCATGAGATCACGGAAGATGGCGGCAACGTTGGAGACGATCCGAAGGTTGGAACTCTGACCGTATATGGCCGGCCAGCCGTTGGGCGCATTGTGACTCACCGTGGCTCGCACGGAAAAGTATGCCCTTGTTCCAAGTTTCTGAAATGTTTCCAAAATTCTGAAACTGGACTTGAATGGATGCCGGATGGGGGGTGACAAATGACAGGGTCATTTGGTTGCGGTCGGGACAGGGCCTCGAGCGGGACACGCGATAAATGCGAGGTAGCTTGGAACTTAACGTCTGCAGTCCGGTTGTCTGGTCACGGTCGTGACACTCTCGCGACTGAAAAAGTCTCTCCCACCGATCGCACGACGTTTTTCTTGGCGCATCCAATGTGTCCAGATCGCTGCAGCCCGAATGAGGCTCTCACCTCGGCCGTGACGTCGCCACCGATCCAAATAGAGACCCAACGACGCAAGGAGCCACCATGGCCAAAGAACCGAAAACGCTGGACGTCCTCTTTCACGACACCCTGAAGGACGTCTACTTCGCCGAACACAAGATCGTCACAACGCTTCCGAAAATGGAAAAAGCCGCCCAGAGCAAGCAGCTCAAGGATGCCTTCACCAAACACCTGGGCGAAACCAAGGTGCATGTCGAACGTCTCGAAGAGGTCTTCAAGATCATCGGCAAAAAGCCGGAGCAGAAGACCTGCGACGCCATGATGGGCATCGTCAAGGAAGGCGCCGAAATCATGGAAGAGTATACTGGAACGCCAGCTCTTGACGCCGGCCTCCTCGCGGCCGCACAGGCAGTCGAGCACTACGAGATGTCGCGATATGGCACGTTGCGCACATGGGCGCTCGAGCTTGGGATGAAGGATGCCGCCAAGCTTCTGCAGACGACGCTCGACGAAGAGCAGGCCACCGATTTTGCTCTAACGTCGATCGCGACGTCGGTCGTCAACCAGAAAGCCGAAAAGGCTGTCTAACGAAAGCCCGGCCGCCCTTGGGCGGCCGGCAGAAGGCGCGACAGCGCCAACCGGTCACCATATCTAGCGGAAATACGATCGTTCTTCTCGCCTACGCGCTTGCGCAGGTGGCGATCGAAGACAAAACGCACGAAGTGGAACAGCGGCCTTCTCGCAGCGTTTCACTGGATGCCAGGAGGCGTCGCCATGCAGTATGAGGATAGCCAAACACCCGACACACGCCGTGATGTAAACACACAAGCGCTACGCGTCGATCCTCGCGTGAAGGCGGTTCTCTATTCACTAGTTGCCGGAATGGTCGCTTTGACGACAATCGCGATGTCGGTATCTCATGTCCTCTAAACCCAAGCGTCTTGTTCCGCCCACCGCATCCTCGCCCTCCCCCGCCAGATATGAGGTCCGGGAGGACGTCGCAGAAACTTGGCAGGTCGTCGATACGATGAGCGGGCTTCCTGCCGCTACGAACGGCAGAGACCTTGTCCAGCTTGGGCGCAGAGATGCCGCCGATCTGGCTAGGGACCTCAACGAGTCCGAGGCAAGGGGCCGAGGCAGCCCCCTACTTTGAGGCTATGCATGATCCACGATGATGCCGCTCCTGGCCCGGTCATACTCGATGGTTCCAGCGAGCGGGCCTTCGATCGTACGATGCAGAAGCGTGCTGCCCTAGCCTCCCGGCCAACTCCTACAACTCAACCCGGATAACCCAACGGAACCATTGCGCAACTTCGACGTTTCCCGGTCGCAAACTATTAATTTCAAACGGAGATTTCATCATGGGTCGCGGCATTCTTCTCTGGCTTCTCGGCGTTCCACTGCCGATCATCATCCTTCTCGCCCTGTTCGTGCGATAGGAGGCTGCGATGTCACTTTCCGAAACACAGGAAGCGGTTCCAGTGGAATCCTCCAAGTCCGCGATGTCATGGGGCCCGATCTTCGGCGGCGCCTTCGCGGCGGTGGGCGTTACGCTCATACTGTTACTTCTCGGCTCGGGGGTCGGCTTGACGATGGTCTCGCCCTGGTCGGGTGAAAGCAGCTCGGCGGCAACCGTCGGCGTCACGGCCGCAATCTGGCTCGTCGTCGTCCAGTGGCTCTCTTCCGCCCTCGGCGGCTATCTGACCGGACGATTGCGGACGAAATGGGCCGCGGTCCACACGGACGAGGTCTTCTTCCGCGACACGGCCCACGGCTTCATTAGCTGGGCGGTTGCCACCGTGTTCGTGGTCGGATTTCTTGCATCGTCGCTGACCTCGCTTGCTGGTGCCGGCGCGGCTGCTGCGGGTGCGGCTGCGACGGCGGCTGGAGCTGCAGGCACGGCGGCTGCGGCGTCCTCCACATCGACAATGCCTGATCTTTCGACATCATACTTCACCGACGCCCTTCTACGGCCCGAGCGCGTCAGCGCCAATGTCTCGAGGGACGGCGGCTCGGCTTCCGCAGAGATTTCGCGGATCCTTCTGAATGATGCCGCGGAGGGCGAAGTGCCCGTCGGTGACAAGACCTACATCTCGAGCATCGTTGCCGCCCGTACCGGACTGTCGGAGGCGGACGCCCGCACCCGCGTAGATACCGTCCTGAAGCAGATCGACGACGCCAAGGTCGCCGCACAGGAGGCTGCAGACAAGGCTCGAAAGGCAGCCGCCACCACGGCGCTTGTCGGATCGATTTCGCTTCTTATCGGCGCGTTCATCGCCAGTGCCGCAGCAGCGCTAGGCGGCAGGCAGCGAGATGAGGAGGAAGACATCCTTCTCACCACCCGCGGACCGCTGGTGTAACTTTAAGAGCCAAAAGCTACCCGTCGACGACCTCGTCGGCGGGCAACCGAACGTCCGGCTGCAAGCCGATGACAAAGTGGACGACTTTTTGGGAGGACATCTCGCAAGATTTCAAAGCCGGCCGCCCTCCAGAGACAACGTAGAGATTGAAGGAGACGATTTCCTCCCCGCCCAGCTCCTCCGCGAAAAGCCAGACACGCCGACCGTCGTCGGACCGCTTGACGGTCGCTCTCCACCTTCGCCCCTGAAAGTAGTCCTCGACATATCCTTCGGGAAACGCCTCTAGCGCCCGCTCGAACCCCGGCGTAATGGCCTCGCCATCCCGCTTGGTCATGGCAGCAAGCAATCCTCGCAGATACCGCAACAGTCTTCGTCCATCGCGGCAGGGCGCCCGCAGCAGTCACAACGCAACGCTGCTCCAGCAAAACATGAGTCCCTCTTCGGCGGCAGGATTTCCATCATGTCATCGTCGTGAGAATTAGGTCGTCCATGTTTGGCTCCGGGGGATTGGAGTTGAGATGGTGATGCCCGCGCGCCATTCAAGGTGGGCATCTTGACGGCTGAGAATTGAACGACATTTCACGTCGATAAGACATGATCCGTCGGTCGGTGGGCCCGCCGACCGCGGTCGAATTCCGCGGCACAGAAGGGCTTTGGTCGACGCTGGTCGATCCAAATCAGCTCGAGAACGTCCTCCTCAACCTTTGCATCAACGCTCGTGACGCCCTGCCGGACGGCGGCATCATTTCGATCGAGACGGCAAACCGAACGGTCGATAAACACGAGGGGGTAATCGAAGGAATTCCCGAGGGCGACTACGTTTCACTGGCGGTTTCGGATAACGGTGCTGGCATGACGCCCGAGGTCGTGAAGCGCGCTTTCGAACCGTTCTTCACCACCAAGCCGATAGGACTCGGGACGGGTCTCGGCCTGTCAATGATTCATGGATTTGTGAACCAATCGGGTGGACAGGTCAGAATTCATTCCGAGGTCGGAAAAGGCACCACCGTGACGATCCTTTTGCCGAGACATGCTGTAAAAGAGGCTCTCTCCGCCGAAGTCGAAGCTGAACAAGCGGGCCCTCCGGTGAACGGCGGGGCGACGGTGCTGGTGATCGACGATGAGGCCTTGGTCCGTATGCTCGTGGTCGATGTGCTGGAGGAGTTGGGATACAGAGCGCTCGAAGGAGGAGACGGTCCGGAGGGGCTGAAGATCCTGCGCAGCGATGCCAGGATTGACCTGTTGATCACCGACGTCGGCCTGCCCAATGGGATGAACGGAAGGCAGGTCGCTGATGCGGCCCGTGAACTGCGTCCCGGCCTCAAAGTAATGTTCGTGACCGGGTACGCCGAGACGGCCGTCCTCAGCGACGGAGACCTTGATCGCGGCATGCAGGTTGTCACGAAACCCTTCGATATGAACGCTTTCGCTAGACGCATTCAGGAGTTCATTGGATCGAAGGTAGGGTGAGGGATGTGTTCACGTTCGTGGCTGCCCCGCCCTCGGTTGTCTTGTAGGCGGCGGCCTGGGCGACCGCCGCGTCAGGAAAGTCACGCCGTCCGTCGGATCATGCGTGCAAGGGCAATGAGAATGCAGGCCCCGATGAATCCGGCGATGAGGTATCCAAGCCAACCGCCCAGCACGACGCCGAACATCGACAGGATGAAGTTGGCGACGATCGCTCCGACGATGCCCAGCAAGATGTTCATCAGAACGCCCATGTTGGACTTCATGAACATCTCGGCCAGCCAGCCTGCAATGCCGCCGATGATGATGGCTGCGATCCAGCCGATGCCTGCATTTTCCATTTCTGTCCCCTTTGTTGAAAATTGTACGATCGTCCGGCGGACCTGCCAGGTCTCGTCGCTTGAGGGAAACGAGTGCCGGACGACCATGCAGGAAACCCGACTGAAGCAATTTAGTTCCGCCGGAGAATTCAGTCGGCTGCAAGCCAGTCGTTCGCGGGTTCCTCGAACGTCTCCGCACCGTCGTCCGCCGGCTCGGGATCAAGTTGCTAGGTTGCCGGCAAGTTCTCGATCTCAGCTTTTATCGCGTCGTAGACGTCCTTGTGTTTGGCACCTTTGACCACGAAGCAATCGACAAAATCTTCGAGCCTCAGAACTAAGTCACTTCTCCAGTCCTCGGTCTTCATACCCGCTGACTTATACCGATTCCGCTGCATTCGTGCCCGTCTTTCTAACCACGCGTTGTTGCGGTGGAAATTTGAAAAGGACGGCAACGCTGTCCAGATCGATGTCCAAGGCTTGATCACGCTCGAGGAATCAAGTCTTGTAAAGATAGCGGCCCGCAATGGTGTCGGGCTCGGCTATGTCATGGAGGCGGATATGCGCGAAGACATTGCTGCCGGACAGCTGGTGCGCGTTCTCGCGGGCTGGACACCGTCTCTCGCCCCTTTATCCCTGTCTTATCCTGGGAGAAAGAATCCACCGGATGCTTTCAGTGCATTCATTCAGGCGGCGCGCGATTTCTCAAAATCACGCACCTGCGTCACCGTAGCGGTTCACCTGAAAATACTCCCTACATTGCCGCGCCAGTAACTGGGTTGACTATGGGGCGCTCGCTCTCGTCCTTAGCACCTGCCGGCTGGACGGCCGGAGGCGCTTTCGATTCCTCGTCGGCAGGCTCCGGGTTTGATGCTGTCGGATGGACGTCGATGGGGCGGCGCTGCTCGGGGGTCGCGTTGGTGTCGTTCGTGCCCATGTTTTGGTCTCCTGATGTTGATAAGCGTATAACGCACGCAGGAGGCTATCGTTCTCATCAAGGCTCGAAGCAAACCACTGGGTGCATCCGTGAGAAAAGACGCGGGTCGGTGCCGCCAACGAAATCGTTCTAAACCTTCGGGGACCCTGCCGCCGTCCTTCGCATCAGCAATTCCAGATGCGCCACTGAAGCCCCTACTCCAGCGCGTCGAAATGCTTTAAAGGCTGCAGGATGATGTCTTCAATCGCAGAAACGCCGATTTTGAAGACTTCCTGATATTCCGGATCGCCTACCATTTCTTTAAACGCGGATCGGCGAGGATACTGAACCACCGCGACGGCGTCCCATCCATCCACCGTCGGCTTGGTGAGAACCGCCATGCCGTCTCCGCCGAACAGGATCTTCGCGCCGAAACGAACCAGGATCGGCTTGGCCTGCTGTAGGTACTCGAGATATCTACCTCGCCCGCCATCGGGCTTCAGCCGAATGAGGTTCAGCATGACGACGGGGGATTCGTCCTCTTCGGCCAGGAAGGCTTCGAACGCGACGAGTGAGAAAGCCACCATTTCATAGTTCCTCTAATACGCAGCCATGATTACTGCACTGGTTGACCTCTAGCCCACGGCAGTGACAGAAACTGTCAGGAGCGAACACGTCGCTCTCGATCTCATACCGCGAGGATCCGATCTCACTGTAGTTTGCCCCAGCGACTCCAGCACCCACCAATCCAAGATCGGCGCCACGCGTGACCCCGATGGGCTTGGTCATGTTTGTGAAGCCACGAGGAGACTGCGATGACGACGTCATCGCCTTGGCCGCATCGGGTGGACGAAGTCCTAGATGTCGAACAGAGCGGACGCGACAAGAAAGGTCTCCCGCCATCGCACATGGTGCTCGACGACATCGAAGCCACTGCGGACGCCGCGGTCGAAAAGATCGGGGCTGACCTGGCTGCCTTCTGGACTCGTCCACCGGCGGATCCTGTTCGGAGACCTGATTCCGCTTGCTTCAGAATATTCCTCAGATCTTATTCTCCGAAGTGGGTGCAATACGCGATCTACCTGCTTATGGAGGCGCTGCCGGGGTTAGGCTGGCCTCACGCTGATCAGGCGTCTGCCGGCGATAAGCCAGTGATATGCGGAGCGTAGGAGGCGAGCCTGTCGGCGATTGAGCCGCCCCCGCTTCGTCTCGCGCGTCTCCCCCTGTGTCAGGATCGAAAGCGTCCTGTACATAGGTAGGCACCCTGACCAGATGCGGGTCGGCGTCGCCGACGAAGCACGGCAGCGTCGTCATGTCGAGCCCCTGATGCAGGGCGACTGTCTGGCTTTCGGCATCCGTCACCTTGACGGCACGCCCTCACTTCGGATCTCGCCCGCTCGGCCCCATTCTGGCACGCGATGACTGGTGATGACGATCCATCGGACAGTATCATGTCGGCCCGAGTTGCAGGCCGAAAGCAGCTTGCGCGCCATACCGGCGCCGCCGAAGACGTCAGGCCCCTTCAGCGCATGGAGTTTGAGCGGCATGGCCTCCCTAGACTACCTGCTTTCGTAGCGGTCCAGTAAGGTTTTCATCTGACTGTTTTGTTCGCGAAGCTTCGCTCCCAGCCGTGACCGGAGCTGCTGGATCTCGATATCTGAGGCGATTCCGCTTTCGAGCGCCGACGGTTCGACGTCCTCAGGAGGCACCGCCGCAATGCCCAATTTGATTGCCTTCGAACGCTTTTTTGACGCTTGCGACGGCCGGGCAGCTTCAGCAAATGCGGATGCATTTGGGCCGGCTGCTTTGATTGGAGCAGATCTGCTCGGGATCGGCTCGTCGAGGGACTTTACGACGGCACCAATAGGTTCGTCGTGGCTGGTGTTCACACCCGCTTTCGACAACGGCATCGTGGGCTCCACCGAAGCCGGTCGCGGTTGTTCGGTTTCATCGACAGGAGAGATTACCGATTCTGCTGTGGTCGCCAGACGAGTTGCTGGCTCATCAGATACAGCTTCAACGGGCTTCCCGCGCGATGCGAAGCTCTTCAAAACCTGCCATGGCGATCTCATCGACCCAACTCCCGACTCGCTAACGTGACAAATTGTACCGAGCCAACAGCCGAGCTTGCAAGGCAAACCCGGCTGTTTATGCCGTTGGCTTCAGACGCTCACCTGGAGGGCGAACGTCTGGGATCAGACCGTTCCGAGCTTTTTGCGTAGCTCGGCGTTCTCGGCACGAAGCTTTTCCGAGAGCGCTTTGCGAAGCTTTTGGTTTTCTTCCTCAAGCTTTAGCAGTTCCGAAAAACCATCGACAGACGCTGGTGCTGCCTCGGCCTTGCTTGCTCCTCGCTTGGCTGGCTGGGCGTTAGCTATGGCGGCAGGCTTCTTTGAAGCAGCCGGCGCCTTGGCCACTGGTGCGCTGACGGTAACCTCACTGGTCGCTGGCTTCTTCTTGCCCGGGCCGCGGGTTTTCTTCGCAGGCGCGCTTACCGATGCACCGACAACTGCCTCTGAGGCTGCTTTCGGCTTGCGAGGCGTGCGGGTTTTCTTTTCCTTGGGCGCTGCAGGCGCTTCCACAGGCGGGGTATCGGCTGCAGGGGACATGCTGGTTTCGTCAGCCATCGGCGTAATCCTTGAGATCGATAGATCGTTCGCGACCATAGTTAGTCACAGTCAGTATGCGTGAGATATGGTTTCCAACTTATTGACGAGGAAAATGGGGCTCTTTTACAGAGTTCCTAGGGGCGATTTGCAGGTAAACGGAGCGCCCGGACGGGGGCAGTCGGTCCCGCCTTCCGCTGCAGCGGCGCTATGCTAAGGCTCCTGCGGCTGCCCTGGCTCCGTCCGGCCGCGGCGAGAATTCCCGAAATCCCGCCAGGGCGGCGCGATGCTGATTTCTCCGATACTCTTCATCGTCTTGTTCCGGTTCGCGGCGGACGCCGCTCGGCAGGATGGGCTGGGCTCATCTGATCTCATCTTGGATTGGCTTTGCCAACGAAAGCATTTAGCTGCTCCATACCAATATCTAGCGCCGCACGGTTTGATTCTGGAAGCTCGTGCTGTATCGATTACAGCGTATCTCGCGAGACAGTCGCGACCTCGACAGAATGCAGTAAGGGGTGATTTTATGCCAACAGGCACCGTAAAATTCTTCAACGACGAAAAGGGCTTCGGTTTCATCACGCCGGACGATGGTGGTGTGGACGTGTTTGTCCACGTATCGGCTCTTACGCGTGGTGGATCGCTTAGCCAAGGCGATAAGGTCGATTATGACATTGGGCAGGACCGCAAGACCGGTAAGTCTAAAGCCGAAAACGTTTCGGTCCTATAAGCGTCGACAGTGCTGGCACCAGGGGTGACAGCGCCCTGTCGGGTGGTCAGCGAGGCTATACGTTTTCCATCCAGGCCGAGACAATGATATGCTTGAGATGCGCTCCGCAAAAGTGTGGTGGGTTGCGCCCTACCGCGTCGGCAAGTTCTACCTTGAGCCGGAACCACCGATAAGCCGCTTTAGCAAAGCCTTCTTCCCGCCGATCATGCGCGAAATCATCGCGCGCCGCAAATCCTTCTCCGAGGTCAGCCGCCTCCGCTGATATGGCAGATCATGTTTGACGTGAAGCGCGTCGAGCGCTTCACGGGCTACTTGCTGCCATACCGAGAGGTGGGGAAGCTGCCCAGAATGAACGATGGTGCTAAGCGGCAATGGCGGCCTCAAGGAAGTACGCCTGGACGAGGCCGTGCCGGGTGATGGATTTGTTTGTCGATAGCCAAGCAGGTTTCTGAACTCCACGGTGGTCGCGTCACGCGTAAGAAAGGATCCGGGACAGGCCTGTCCGTGACTGCCGTGCTAGCGAAATCATCGGACTGAGCGACTGGGGCAATTGTGGCGTGCACGCGAGGTTTTGGAACTGTTTCCACTCTCACGGCATACCCACTGAAATCGATGAACTGAGAGTGGCGCCATGACAGAGCACGATGAACTACGAGCCGAAATTTCTCGTCTTGCCGCAGAGGCTGAGGATGATCCGGAAATGATAGCCGACTTGAAGGGAGTGGCCGTGCAGCTCTGGGCAAACTTCAATGAGTTCTCTGTCGAAGAGCTCGAAAATATCCTTCGTGACGAATGGCGGTCTAGGGGTTTGCCCTTTAACGACAACGCGGAAAGCTAACCCGCCGCAACCCGTAGGTTGGCACTCAAGCTGCGTAGTGGTCGATTGGAACTGACATTTCATTAAGCGTTTTGAATATGATCGCACACAGAAAAACGTGTGCATTACCGTCATCCCCTTTGCGACGATTGCTGTAGCCCTCGTTCTCCTGCGAGGGCTTTTTTTGTCGCGCGATTCGAAACTGCAGTGGAGGCGCAGATCACTCCGCGGCGTGCCGGAGCGAGTAGCCTTCGAGCGGCTCAACGACGGCGATGATTTCGAAGTCTGAGACCATGTGGTGCTGGTCCGAGCCCACGACAGCCAACGTCCAGAAATCAGGATCTTCGCCGAAGATTGTGGAAACCTGCACGATCGTTGTCCGGCCGTCGGCATGCTTGCTCGATCGCGCCCAATAGAATTCGTCTGGAACCAAACTCTTCATAACGCTACTCCCTACGCTACACGGCAACAATATCAGAAAAACGAGATATGACTATCGCTCGTATTTTGGCGTCCACGGTGAGTCGCCTCAATCATTGAGTGCGCTTCAAGAGGCCATTGTTCGAATTTTCCACGGGGAATTTCCGCTGTGACGTTCACGCCTAATTAGGTCAGACCAGTCAAATTGGGATCCGCCTGGACCATCGTAACAAGCTCCAAGCCTCGTTTGTACTTCACGGGATCTGAGCCAACCGAGTTGGCTTGCTGCAGGTTGTCATGAAGATCGGCGATCTTCACAGGGCAGGCGAGCTTGTTCGCGACTGCCCTGATCACGAATTGATCGTCAGTCTCATCTGGCCGGCGGGTAAGGGCGTCTATCGCGTCAATGACATCGTCGCTGAAGCCGAGCTGTCGAAGGCGATCGAAATGCCAGCCGTCACACTTTTCGACAACATCGTGCAGAAGCGCAACGGTCTTTTCCTTCGCGCCTTGGACGCGATCAGCCACTCGCTCACAATGGCTCACGTAAGGCTGACCTGTTTTGTCCGTCTGCCCGTCATGCGCTTCAGACGCGACCTTTCGGGCCATGTCGACTTCCGACGCGTCAGTTGATGTCTCGCTGTGCTTTGCCATCGACTATCTCCTCCGCTGCGAAAACGTAGCGTCTCCCTTCGCGGTTCCACAAGGAAATTCGGGCAGAAACCAGCCACGCGCCGACCCACGGCTACGTCGATCAGATCACCGTCTGCAGGCCGAGTTCCACCACGCGTCCGCTCGGCAGGCCGAAATAGTCGGTCGCATTGCCAGCGTTCTGGGCGAGCACGATGAACAGCCGGTCCTGCCAGAACGGCATTCCGCCTTTCTTGGACGGAAGGATTGTACGGCGGGAAAGAAAGAACGACGTCGACATGATGTCGAACTTCAAGCCCAAGCCGCGCACAAGCACCAAAGCGCGTGGGATGTTCGGCGTCTCCATATAGCCGAAGGTAATCACCAGCCGGCTGAACAGCGGGCTGAAGCTTTCAAGGAAGATCTTCTCGTCATCGGGCACGAACGGTTCCGTCGCGGTGACCACGCTCAGGATGACGTTGTGCTCATGAAGAACCTTATAGTGCTTGAGGCTGTGCAGCAGCGCGGTCGGTGCGCCTTCGACGTCGCTCGTCAGAAAGACCGCCGTTCCGGGTACGGTCGGCGGCGGCTTTCTGGTCAGCCGCTGTATGATGCCCTCGAGCGGAACCTCGTCGGCGCGGGTCCGGGCCGCGAGCAGGCGTCGACCAGCCATCCAGGTCTGCATGATGAGACCCATCGTGCAGGCAACGGTGACTGGAACCCAGCCACCTTCGGGAAACTTGGCAACGTTCGCGATGAAGAACCCGGCGTCGATCACGAAGAGGGGAACGATAACCGCCGTCGTACTCAGCGTCGTCCATTTCCAGATGTGTTTCATGACGACGAACAACAGCACGCTGGTGATCAGCATCTCGCCCGTGACTGCGATGCCGTATGCGGCCGACAGACCACTCGAACTCCGGAAATAAAGGACGAGCGCGACGACGAAGACGAACAGGAACGCGTTCACCTGCGGCATGAAGATCTGGCCGGAGTGCGTCTCGGAGGTATGTAGGATCTGCAGTCGCGGCAGCAGGTTGAGGTGCATTGCCTGCCTGACGAGGGAGTATGCTCCCGAGATGACCGCTTGGCTCGCGATCACCGTCGCTGCGGTTGCCAAGCATACGATCGGCACGCGTGCCCATTCCGGGTGCATGCCGAAAAATGGGTGGTCTGTCAGTTCGGGGTTTGCGAGGACGAAGGCGCCCTGTCCGAAATAGTTGAGAAGGAGGCACGGGAAGACCAGCGAAAACCAGGCTATCACAATCGGCCGTCTGCCGAAGTGGCCTAGGTCAACGTAAAGCGCCTCAGCTCCTGTAACCGCGAGGAACACCGCGCCCAGAACCGCGATGGCGTGCCCAACATTGTGGGAGGCGTAAAGGACACCATAGAGCGGGTTGATCGCGTGGAATATTTCGAGGTCGTCGAGGATGTGGATGGCGCCGCTAACCCCGAGCACTAGAAACCAGACTGCCATGACAGGTCCGAAAACCGTCGCTACACCGCCTGTGCCGAAGCGCTGAACGAAGAACAGCACCGCAATGATGGTAACGGTGATCGGAACGATCCAAGCCGACAAGCCAGGTGCGACCACCTGAATTCCTTCGACAGCCGACAAGACCGAGATTGCGGGCGTTATGATGGCGTCGCCAAGGAACAGTGAAGCGCCCGCAACACCGAGGACGAGGATCCATGCTGGCTTTTCGGCGAAGCTCTGTCGCGCGAGCGTCATCAGCGAGAGTGTTCCGCCTTCACCGCGGTTGTCCGCCTTGAGAACGAACGTCACGTACTTCACAGTGACGACGATGGTCAGTGCCCACACGATAAGGGAAAGAATTCCGAGCACGTTCTCGCGGTGAGTTCCCGATCCCGCCGTCGCATGTAGCGCCTCGCGAAACGCATAGAGTGGGCTGGTCCCGATATCACCGTATACCACACCAAGTGCTGCCATCACCAATGAGGGGAGACTGCTGCGCGTTTCAGTCGCCAGCTCAGGATCGTTGGAGCGAAGTTGGGGATAGGTCACCGGGGAATCCTGACGGAAGCGACTTTGATTTCAATGCCGTAGGTGATGATATCGCTCAACGCTTGGGCGTGCGATTGGTTCGATGGGATGACCCACAGCATTTGAATGTGTAGGGAATCACATTCGGCGTAGATCCTTTGTATGCATTTCGCCTCGCATAGCAGAGGGCCAACTGTGGCTGGTAGGTGTGTGATAGTCTTCAGCAATTCATCGAGCGATGACGGGTAACCCCAGCAATCGAATGCGCTTCGGCGGTGGGAAGACAGGTTTTCAAAGAGTTGCGAATCCAGCCTCGGCCCACCCTGAAGGCAGGGTTGGGTTGCGCCATGTGGATGTGCATTGGGAGGGCGATGCGACAGGTCAAACTCGCGAGCCAACGCTCGGAATGATTTGTCAGCAGTTCAATCCCGCTCCCTTGCTCAGTCCCACGCCTTCCAGCTCTCCCGCGACCTGATGGTCCCGGTCACCGTCTTTGAAGTCGACGGCGAGTATGGCGTGCTGCCCTGTTACGAAATCGACGCAAGCGACGACCTCGACATCCTGCACGAGTTCTTCCCCTGGCCGGCTCATTGAGCCGGCATTTGCCGTTCCGGGTGCCACTGGCGACCAGTCGGCGGCAAGGGAAGCTTCGCCGCGGGCGGTGCAGATTTGCACCTTGCCTCCGGCGCCCTTGCCCCCTCTGCTCTTCGCGGCGGCCGGAAGTTGTCCCGCCGATTATGCGGGGAGTCAAATTGAAGGACGATCGCAGGCGATCGGAAAGTATCATGAAAAGAGAAGAAATAGAGAAACTGCGCGAGGCGGTGAGCTGTGCTGCTGTCCTCGAGCAGGCAGGATTCGCGGTCGACGTGAAGGAAAGCACGCGCCGGGTGGTAAAATTTCGCCGAGGCGCGGAAATAATCATCGTAACCCATGAAGGTCGTGGCTGGTTTGATCCGTTGAGCGACGACAAAGGCGACGTCTTCGCCCTCGCCTGCCTGCTTGAGCATCTAGGTTTTTCAGAGGCTGTCGGCCGGGTTGGCGATCTCATTGGATACAAGTCTGCCCCCTTTTTCTGGAAGAAGCCGCCGTCCAAGGTCGAGCCTGCAGATATTTTGGCGCGGTGGCAAGGTCGTCGTCTTCCAGACACCGGGTCCGATGCCTGGCGGTACCTATGCTGGTCGCGTGCCGTCCCAATCTCCATACTGCGCTCGGCAATTGCTCAAGGGATCGTCAGGGAAGGCCCACTCGGCAGCATGTGGGCTGCTCACACCGATAGCGCTGGCCTGGTGGTAGGGTGGGAAGAGCGCGGCCCCGACTGGCGCGGCTTCTCGACAGGCGGCAGTAAAGTCCTCTTTCGACTGGGTGCGCAAGACGCTGTCCGTCTCTGCGTGACGGAGGCCGCTATCGACGCGATGAGCCTCGCGGCGATCGAAGACCTGCGGGACGACAGCCTTTACCTCAGTACCGGGGGTGGATGGTCGCCCAAAACCGAAGCGGCGCTGGTTACCCTTCTCGCTCGCCCTGGCGCTGAGCTCCTATGCGCCACCGATGCCAATGACCAGGGCGATGCCTTCGCTCGTCGTCTTCAGGCTCTGGCGGTACAGGTCAATCGCCCTTGCCTGCGCCTGCGGCCGCCGGCGAATGATTGGAACGAGGTTTTGCAGGTAAGGAAAAAGGAGGAGATGAAGACGGGAGAAGAAGGGCGGCGTGCCGCATCTCCGTCGACCGCATCAAGGGAGGCTGCGCCCGGCTGAAGCCGGCCCTTGACCCGATCAAGCGGGATGCCGGCGGCCCGGAAGGTGTCATGAGGGACTGAAGAGAAGGTGATGGAGTGGCCACGCCCAAGTCCCCAAACCCTGAAGGAGCCAGAGATGAACACCCCTGCCACGATCCGAAAAATCTTCGAAGGCGTCGCAACGCGCCCGCAAATGTTCCGGCTTTTTGCTCGCCATAACCAGCGCCCTGATCGGTGGCAGGTCGATGCTGCGCCGCTTCATAGGGGCGAATGGTTCGAGATTGACGAGACGCTCTACGACTACATGCTGGATATCTTGCCGCCGTTGTGGATGCGCGGCCCGATCTTCGCGCTGCGCGAATTCCTGACCGGCTCGGTCACCAGCATCTTTTTTGCGCTTCGGATCGATGGAAGGAGCCGGTACTTCCACGGCTATTGCGATCTGTCTGATCTCGCCTCAGTCGAGACGATGCGGGTGGCGATATTCGAACGGGAAACCCAGCCCGTCCGGGCCATGACCCGGGAAGAGCGGCTCGAACATATCTGGAGCAGCACCGCCGACGCCTATCGAGGCTATGCCGGCGATCGCTTTCCGCCGGCGATGCAGGGCAAGCGCACCGTTATGCTGTGGAACGGGACGAACGGCACGATCCTGAAGCTGCTGGACGACCTCACCGACAACGAGATCGCCGCCAAACTGCCTGTTCACATGCGGCATCTGCCCGTAGTCGCGGCCTGAGCGCCGCCAATTCCAACAGCATTTCCAGCGCCTTCGGCCCGCTTATCGCGGCGGGTGAGCGATAGCGCACATCCGAAAAGGAACATTCCGATGAGCAATGATCCATTCACGTTCGATATGTTCGGCAGTTCTGCCCTGTCGTCCGGCCTCGGGCTTGGCGTTACCGCATTTGGCGGCTTCGAACCAATGGCGGCGAATGATGATGAGCCCGACCCCACGCCGCCGCCCCTCGCCCCGGCCTTGCCGGTCGCGGTTACGCCCGCAGGGCGAAGCGGCCGGCGCCAGAACTTCTACCTCGACGGCGATCGCGGCCTCGGCGCTTCCTGGAAGGACCGCGCTCGTGCCAACGTTGCGGCAATCCTGGTCGCCGAAGGCATCGCGAAGCAGGAGCGGCCGGCCACGCCCAAGGAGCAGACCCAGCTGATCCGCTTCACGGGCTTTGGCGCCAGCGAGCTTGCCAATGGCATGTTCCGCCGGCCGGGCGAGGTCGACTTTCGCGACGGCTGGGACGCGCTCGGTTCCTCGCTCGAAACAGCGGTCTCGGAGGCCGACTATGCCTCGCTGGCCCGCTGCACCCAATATGCCCATTTCACGCCGGAGTTCATCATCCGGGCAATCTGGGCCGGTATCGCCAAGCTCGGCTGGCGCGGCGGACGCGTGATCGAACCGGGGATCGGAACAGGACTTTTCCCGGCCTTGATGCCGGAGGAGTTCCGCGACAGCGCCTATCTCACCGGTATCGAACTCGATCCGGTCACGGCCCGCATCGTCCGCCTGCTGCAGCCGCGGTCTCGGATCATCGAGGGCGACTTTGCGCGCACGGATCTGGCGCCGATCTACGATCTCGCCATCGGCAACCCGCCGTTCTCCGATCGCACCGTCCGCTCAGACCGGGCTTACCGATCACTTGGCTTGCGCCTGCACGACTACTTCATTGCCCGCTCGATCGACCTGCTGAAGCCCGGGGCGCTGGCCGCCTTCGTCACCTCGCATGGCACGATGGACAAGACCGACACCACCGCGCGCGAGCATATCGCCAGTTCCGCCGACCTGATCGCGGCGATCCGTCTGCCCGAAGGCAGCTTTCGCCGCGATGCCGGCACCGATGTCGTCGTCGACATCCTCTTCTTCCGCAAGCGCAAGGTGGGAGAGCCGGAAGGAGATCAGACCTGGCTCGATATCGATGAGGTTCGGGGCGCCACCGGCGACGAGGGCGCGATCCGCGTCAATCGCTGGTTCGCCCGCCATCCTGCCTTCGTACTCGGCACCCATGCCCTTACCTCTGGGCCGTTCGGCGAGACCTACACCTGCCTTCCCTGCCGTGGATCCGATCTCAAAACCGCCCTCGCCGCGGCGATCGATCTTCTTCCAACCGGCCTGTATGACGGCGAGCCCACTGCTGTTGATATCGATCTGGAAGACGAGCTCGCAGAGATCGCCGATCTCAGCCCCAAGGACAGCCCGGTTCGCGAAGGCAGCTTCTTCATCGACCGTGCGAAGGGCCTGATGCAGCTGCTGGATGGTGCGGCAGTGCCTGTGGCGATCCGCAAGGGCCGCACCGGCGACGGAATCTCCGAAAAGCATGTCCGCATCATCTCGAAGCTGATCCCAATCCGCGATGCTGTGCGAGAGGTGCTGAAAGCGCAGGAGACGGACCGGCCCTGGCGTGATTTGCAGGTGCGTCTGCGTCTCGCTTGGTCGGCATTCGTCCGCGATTTCGGTCCGATCAACCACACGACCGTTTCGGTCCAGGAGGATCCGGAGACCGGCGAGGTGAAGGAGACGCATCGCCAGCCGAACCTCGCGCCCTTCCGCGACGATCCCGATTGCTGGCTCGTCGCCTCGATCGAGGACTATGATCTGGAGACCGACACGGCGAAGCCGGGTCCGATTTTCGCCACCCGTGTGATCGCTCCGCCGATGTCGCCTGTCATCACCAATGCGACTGATGCGCTGGCGGTGGTACTCAATGAGCGCGGCCATGTCGATCTCGATCATATCGCTGAGCTCCTCCATTGCGATATCTCCACAGTCATCGATGAACTCGGTGACACGGTGTTCCACGATCCCGCCGATGGTTCCTGGAAGACGGCTGATGCCTATCTCTCCGGATCCGTCCGCACCAAGCTGGCTGCCGCCCAGGCAGCTGCAGAGCTCGATCCGGTCTACGAGCGCAACGTTCGCGCGCTTCAGGACGTCCAGCCGGTCGACCTGCGTCCGTCGGACATTACCGCACGTCTTGGCGCACCGTGGATCCCGGCCGCCGACGTCGTTGCCTTTGTCAAGGAAAGGATGGCGGCCGACATCCGCATCCACCACATGCCGGAACTTGGCTCATGGACAGTGGAAGCGCGGCAGCTCGGCTATTCGGCGGCCGGCACATCCGAGTGGGGCACCAGCCGTCGGCATGCCGGCGAGCTGCTTGCCGATGCGCTCAACAGCCGCGTCACGCAGATCTTCGACGTTATCAAAGACTTCGATGGCGAGCGGCGCGTGCTGAACGTCGTCGACATGGAGGCGGCGCGCGACAAGCTGCAGAAGATCAGGCAGGCGTTTCAGGACTGGGTTTGGACGGACCCCGATCGCACCGACCGGCTTGCGCGCGACTACAACGATCGTTTCAACAACAGCGCGCCGCGAAAATTCGACGGCTCCCATCTGAAACTCCCCGGCGCCTCTGGCGCCTTTGTTCTTTATGGGCACCAGAAACGCGGGATCTGGCGGATCATCGCCGATGGTTCGACCTATCTTGCCCATGCTGTCGGCGCCGGCAAGACGATGACCATGGCAGCGGCAATCATGGAACAGCGACGGCTCGGGCTGATCGCAAAGGCCATGCTGGTGGTGCCGGGCCATTGCCTGGCACAGGCTGCGAGAGAATTCTTGGCACTTTATCCGAATGCCCGCATTCTCGTCGCCGACGAGACCAACTTCACAAAAGACAAGCGGGCGAGGTTTTTGTCGCGGGCAGCGACCGCCACCTGGGATGCGATCATCATCACACATTCGGCGTTTCGCTTCATCGCGGTGCCGTCGGCCTTCGAACAGCAGATGATCCAGGACGAATTGCAGCTTTACGAGGAGCTGCTAACCAAGGTCGATAGCGAGGACCGCGTTTCGCGCAAGCGGCTCGAGCGGTTGAAGGAAGGATTGAAGGAACGGCTCGAAGGGCTCGCGACCCGCAAGGACGATCTGCTGACGATCTCCGAGATCGGTGTCGACCAGATCGTCGTCGACGAGGCGCAGGAATTCCGCAAGCTCTCCTTCGCCACCAACATGTCGACACTGAAGGGCATCGATCCGAATGGCTCGCAGCGTGCTTGGGATCTCTACGTGAAGTCCCGCTACATCGAGACGAAGAATCCCGGCCGGGCATTGGTGCTGGCCTCTGGTACGCCGATCACCAACACGCTCGGCGAGATGTTCTCGATCCAGCGCCTGCTCGGCCATGCAGCGCTTGCCGAGCGCGGGTTGCACGAGTTCGATGCTTGGGCATCCTGCTTTGGCGACACGACCACCGAACTCGAAATCCAGCCATCCGGCAAATACAAGCCGGTTAGCCGCTTTGCCTCCTTCGTCAATGTCCCCGAACTGATCGCCATGTTCCGCTCGTTTGCCGATGTGGTCATGCCGGATGACCTCCATCAGTATGTCAGGGTGCCCGAAATCTCGACCGGCCGACGGCAGATCCTGACCGCCAAGCCGACAGCGCTATTCAAGATGTACCAGCAGACCCTCGCCAGCAGGATCAAGATGATCGAGCAGCGCGAGGGTCCGGCCAAGCCCGGCGACGATATCCTGCTTTCCGTCATCACCGATGGCCGCCATGCGGCGATCGACCTGCGCTTCGTCATGCCAGCGGCCGACAATGAGGTGGACAACAAGCTCAACCTCCTTGTCCGCAATGCGCATCGCATCTGGGAGCAAACTGGCGAAACGATCTATCGCCGCCCTGATGGCAAGGACTTCGATTTGCCCGGTGCTGCGCAGATGATCTTTTCCGATCTCGGTACGATCAATGTCGAGAAGAGCCGTGGCTTCTCGGCCTATCGCTTCATCCGCGATGAGTTGGTCCGGCTCGGCGTGCCGGCCTCCGAGATCGCGTTCATGCAGGACTTTAAGAAGACGGAGGCGAAGCAGAGGCTGTTCGGCGATGTCCGCGCCGGCAAGGTCCGTTTCCTGATCGGGTCGTCGGAAACCATGGGCACCGGCGTCAACGCGCAGCTGCGGTTGAAAGCGCTTCATCATCTCGATGTCCCTTGGCTGCCGTCGCAGATCGAACAGCGTGAAGGCCGCATCGTTCGTCAGGGAAACCAGCATGAAGAGGTCGATATCTTCGCTTATGCCACCGAGGGCTCGCTCGACGCTTCCATGTGGCAGAACAATGAGCGCAAGGCTCGCTTCATTGCGGCCGCTCTCTCGGGCGACACCTCGATCCGCCGCCTGGAAGATGTCGGCGAAGGCGCCGCCAATCAGTTCGCCATGGCCAAGGCCATCGCGTCCGGCGACGAGCGATTGATGCAGAAAGCCGGGCTCGAGGCTGACATCGCTCGGCTGGAGCGGCTGCGCGCCGCCCATGAGGACGATCAATATGCTGTCCGCCGGCAGATGCGAGACGCGGAGCGTGAGATCGAAGTGTCGACCCGGCGCATCGGCGAGATCGGAAAGGACCTCGAACAGCTTCAGCCCACATCAGGCGATGCCTTCAGCATGACGGTTCTCGGTGAGGTCCATACCGAACGCAAGGAGGCCGGCCGCGCCTTGATGAAGGAGATCCTGACGCTTCTGCAGCTACAACAAGAGGGCGAGGTGCATCTGGCGGTCATCGGGGGGTTCGATCTCGTCTATGAGGGCGAGCGGTTCGGCAAGGGTGATGGATATCGCTACGAGACCCTCCTGCAGCGCACGGGCGCCGATTACGAGATCGAGCTTGCCATTCCCGTCACTCCACTGGGCGCCATCTCACGGTTGGAGCATGGCCTCGACGGTTTCGAGGAAGAGCAGCGCCGCTATCGTCAGCGCCTGGATGACGCCGAGCGACGCCTGACGTCTTATCGATCCCGAATGGGAGGCACGTTCCAGTTTGCCAATGAGCTTCTCGAAAAGCGCCGCCTTCTCCGTGGCATCGAAGAGGAACTGGCGACCGCTGCCGCCGATGACGCCAAGCTGGAGGCCGCCTAAATGCCCGGCTGGGACCGAAGGCCGTCAGGCTTCGCTTGGTTCTGGCCGTGCTCGCCTGCGCGCGAGGCGGTCGCGTTGTTCCGCCTCCCTGGCGGCGAGACTGTCGAGGTAGCGCTCGCGCATCTGCTTGATATCGATCTCGCCGCGAAACCATTCGTCGACAAGCGCAACGAAGGCCGGATCTTCATCGATGGCCACGCCATGGGCTTTCGCCCTATCGATGGCACGCTGCGCAATGGATTTCCGGGTGCTGGGGTCCGTGCTCATCTTGCCTCGACTTGGGAGTGATCGGGTGGGCGGCGAGATCTATCAGCGGGTTGTAAAAGCCGCGACTTGAAATCCGACGCTATCAACAATATCTGAAGATCACTTCCCGTTTCGATGATGTCCTGCCGCTGGCTCCACCTGCGGCTTTCGATATCGTCCGGGATCAAGAAAAGGGCGCTCCCCACGCGGGTCGAGCGCCCTTTTCGCTTTACATGCCTTGACCGATGCTCGAACTCGATGAAATCAAAAGAGAAAACATGCGGGAATCGATGCCTTTTTATCTTGTCACCCAAACCTCTCTCATCGAAGCAGAAGACGAGCACGCCGCTGCGCAAATTGCGGTCGACAAGATCCGCTCCGGCGACAAGGTCGCTGTCACCGTGAAGTCCGATGAGACGACCGTCTCGCACATCGTCGTTCCTGCAAAACCAGCTATTTCTCGCGCAGCCCCGGTTGCCGATCCCGAAGCTGCCGGGCCGATCCACGCCATTTCCCCTCCCCCACCGTCGGTCCCTGAGACCGATCGAAAGGCAACGCTGAAGCGGATGATCGCTGACGCGTTTTCGCTTATGAAGCGGCGTCCTTAGGTCTTCCGGACCGGTCATGTTCGTGATTGGCCTGCGTCGTCATTGATGTCCCCTCGCGCCATTTTGCCCGGTCGTCGCCGCGAAATGAATTAGAGAATGATGAAGTAAGAGCAATGAAAAGGGAACCGGTCGCAGATCGGTCCTCCTGTCGTCGCTTTCGCTCAATCGCCGCCTGCGCAATCCCGGCTGGTCGTCCTTCGCAGGACAGTTGCCCCGCTTGTCCTGCCCAGCAGGGCTGCTCGGCAGCAGTTGCGGCAGTCCGGCCGCCCCGCGGTCCGGGAGATGTCTTCGAGGAAAAATGAAGACAGGAAGGGTCGGCAAGGCGCTGGCCCGAAAATCTCTCGAAAGGACAGTCCCATGCAGATCAAGACGATCGATCCCCGCGCTCTGAAGGAAAACCCCGACCGCATGCGCCAGACGAAATCCTCGCCGCAGGCCGATGCGTTGATGCTTGCAACGATCAAGGCCGTCGGTGTCGTCCAGCCGCCGATCGTTGCGCCCGAGGCGGATGGTGGCAATGGTTACATCATCGATGCCGGCCATCGCCGGGTGCGCCTGGCAATAGAAGCCGGCCTCGAGGAAATCGAGATCCTCGTCGCAGATACTTCAGACGACAACGGCGCCATGCGCTCGATGGTCGAAAACAGCGCGCGCGAAGCTTTGAACCCGGTCGACCAATGGCTCGGTATCGAGCGGCTGGTCGTACTCGGCTGGACCGAGGAAGCGATCGCCGTCGCGCTGGCACTTCCCGTGCGCCAGATCCGCAAGCTGCAGCTGCTTGCAAACGTCCTGCCGGCAATGCTGGAACAGATGGCCCTGGGCGACATGCCGTCCGAGCAGCAGCTTCGGATCATTGCAGCCGCCTGCGAAAGCGAGCAGAAGGAGGTCTGGAAGGCGAATAAGCCGAAGAAGGGCGACACTGCAGCCTGGTGGACGATCGCCAATGCACTGACCAAGAAGCGCATGTACGCCAAGGATGCGAGCTTCGGCGACGATCTGCGCCAGGCCTACGGCATCGAGTGGGCAGAGGACCTGTTCGCACCGGCCGATCAGGACAGCCGCTACACAACCAACGTGGAGGGCTTTCTCGGCGCCCAACATGAGTGGATGACCAACAATCTGCCGAAACGCGGCGCGATCGTCGAGGTCAACAACTGGGGCCAGCCGGAACTGCCGAAGAAGGCCAGCCAAGTCTACGGCAAGCCCTCGAAATCCGATCAAGCCGGCCTTTATCTCGATCGCGACGGCAAGGTCCAGACCGTTCACTATCGCATGCCCGATGCGAGCAAGGCGAAAAGCAACGGTGCGAGTGGTGCTGACGGTGTCGAAGGTAGTGAGACCGGCTTGGCACCGAAGGCGCGTCCTGACGTCACCCAGAAGGGTCAGGACATGATTGGCGATTTTCGCACCGACGCCCTGCACGACGCCCTCGGCCGTGCTCCGATCGAGGATGATATGCTGATGGCGCTGCTTGTGCTGGCCTTCGCCGGCCAGAATGTCCGCGTCGACTCCGGCGCAGAAGGTGGCCTCTATGGTGGTGCGCGCTTCGGCCGCCATGCGGCTCGCCTCCTCGCCGAGGACGGCAGGCTGTCCTTTGACATGGATACAGTTCGTAGTGCCGCGCGAGCGGCCCTGATCGATGTGCTGTCGTGCCGGCGCGGCATTTCGAACAGCGGCGTTGTGTCGCGTATCGTCGGCGAGGCAATCGGCGCGGACAGTTACCTGCCGAACATGGGAAGCGAGGAATTCCTCACATCCCTCTCGCGTCAGGCGCTTGAAAGCGTCGCCAAGGATGCCGGCCTTGAGCCGGGGGCACGCGTCCGCGACACCCGCTCAGCGCTCGTCACCCACTTCGAAAGCGACGCCAACCTCGTCCATCCCTCAGCTCGGTTCGCGCCGGAGCCGATGGAGGTCTTCGCCCTCCTCAACCACCTTGATCACGACACCGGCCAGCAAGACGAAGTCGAAACCGAGGAGGCCGTTTCTGATGACGCGCATGCAGAGGTCGACGCCTTCGACGTGGTCGGCTCCGATGAAGAAGCGGGCACGCTCGACGATCACGAACCAACTTACGGTATCGCGGCCGAATAAGCACCAATCGCTTCCAGATTTTCAAAAAGCGCCGCCGGTCATGCCGGCGGCGGTTTTCTTTTCGGGACCTTCAAACAAGGAGCCCGGCCATGAACGGACCCACAACTTTTTCGTCAACCTTGCCGGGCTTACCGCAGAGCGTCAGCCAGAGGCCGAAGCGCTATCGAGGAAGTTCGCTCGACAGGACGCAGCGATAGCAGCGCTGCACGATCGCTTGTCTTCTGCCAGCCCACACGCGAACAAGGGGAGCTGATGACATGGCAACGATAGGCGACCTCGAGCGCAGGGCTGGGATTGGATCTTCCGATGTTGAGCGTACCGCGTTTTGGCTGCGGTTTCATCATCTCGACGGAAAAGCGTGCCTCAATGCTGGCGTGGCCGCGCTCAAGCGCATGATCGCAGAACGCGAAGAAGGGACGGAGTTGCGTACTGGCGAATCCCGGCGTCAGCGATGGCCGGCTCTGAGCGACGATCAGAAGGGTGCTTTGCAATCATATGCCGACAGGCATGGCCGACGCTGGAAGAGCATCCTCAGTGCAGTCTGGATGGGTGGGCTGCCTCACGACGATGGCGGGATCTTGCGCGGTCTCCGTAACACCCATGGTCCCACATGGCTTCAATCCTACCAGTTGCCGAAAGCAGCACTGGGAGGGCAGTCCGATGGCATCGCAGCGGTCTCGTACGTGGGCGCCGGCGAAGGCAGGAGTAAAGCGGGCTGGAGCCATATCCATGTCGTGTCCGGTGATGGCACCGTGACGGTTTGCCCTTCGGTTTTGCTGCGGTCTGAACCAGCGTCCGTCCGCTTCAAGGCCGCTATCGCGCCGCAGGCGGCCTGAACCTGCCGTCCTGCGCGGAGCAGCTCCGCTCGGCTTCGCAGGTCAATCCCTGCTTGCTCGCACATCGGCTCCGCTTGGCCTGTCATGTCCGGACCTTGAAGCGCCCGTCTTCCGCCGGTTCGTGGCGACCGCACCGAAGGGCAAGCCGGCACGGGGCCGGAACCGCTTCGGCTCGAAAGGAAGAGACATGGCTAAGCCCACAAACAATCCTCGCCAGACCGCCCGAATCGTTCAGCTCCGCAAGGGTGCCACCCTCGAAATGGTCCGCTTTACCTGCCCAGACAGCGCCCAGGCGATCAAGATCGCCGAAAGCTTCGGGAACCCTGTTGTCGACAGCGGCGGGATCCGAGATCTTCACGAACGGCTCATCATCGAGACCGCGGATGCGCTCAGCGAAGGCCTTGGTGACAGGGCCATGCAGATACACCTGCAGCGGATCGTCGGCGCCTATGTCGGCTCCGCCCACGGCGCAGGTCAATTCTACAGCAATGCCGTCACCCAGGCACGCGATGCTACCGCTAAGGCGGCAAACGAGGCGCGAGACGAAGATCTTGACGGTCCCGTCGGCTACGATAGTGCCTCCCACCGCAAGCGGGAGTTCGCCGCCGACATGGGCATTCAGGCCCACGCACTGCGGATGGCAGCTGAAGGTGCTGTCGCTGCCTACAAGCAGATCGTCGGCGAGAACTGGAAGCCGTTCGATCGCCCGATCGAAAACCCCGGACACTCTGTCGACCGCAAGGCTGCCGCGGTCCAGATGTCCGCGTTCGACTGACACAATGCGGCGGGGTTCGCCCCGCCTTTCATTGTTACGGGCCGCCTCCATTGCGGCCCTTTATCCTGAGGCATCGACGAGCCGTTTCAACCCGTTAGTTTCTGTTCGGGTCGTTTCGAGCCTGATTGATTGGAAGATCATCGGCGTCGGTGCTACGGACCACCCGAACACTGCCGCGGATTGCGAGGCAGATGCAGCTCAGCATGGCAGCCGGCATTCCCCATTCGAAGATCAATCCGGCGTAGGGCGGCCACGGTTGCCCGGCGCTCAAGCCGTCAATTAGATATCGGTATCCACCAACGATGAACGACAGCAGGGTTGCCCAACCGATAAGCAAGAGGACCAGATTGAGTACCTTAAACTTGAACAACTCAGATGGTCCGCGCAGCGGGATGTAGCCGCGTTCTCTTGTGCGATCGATGATGGCTGCAACTCGCCGAGCGTCGTTGAAAAATCGATGTTCAGGGCCGACCATCCAGCTGCAAAGCACGTGACGAGCAGTTGCCAGAATGAAAAACATGGATGTGATCGCAAAGACTGCGGATGCAAATCCTTTGCCGTGGGCAGGAAACAAATCCGCCAGCGGGACGCCGATAATCCAAATCGGCAGGGTCGCGACCACCACCCGCAACGTGCCGAGATTGGCTTCAATGTTTCGAAGCCGACGAAGCTCGAAGATTGACTGCTGGGTCATTGGAGGACTCCCGCTGGTTGGATTTCGGTGATCCATGTGATTGCTACAGTCTATGGGTTGTAGATGATCCCGGCAACCGGCAACTTGCTTCATCCGGTCCTTGAAATACGTCGCCTCACATGGCGCCCGCCTTTGCCCTAGCGGCCACTGCATAGCTGCATTGCACAATAAATGTTTTCCTGGTGGTCAATATTCAGGGATAACGCCTACAGCTGATGCACATGGCGGTCTTCTCCCAGTTCCGTCGCATTGGCTGTTCCCCTCTGGAGGTTGATTGACCTTCAAACTTTATGGGCCGCGGCTTCCGACGTCGGCCCTTTTTTCTTGTCGCGTTTCTGGCATCGGTCTGATGCGACCATATGCTCAACAGACGTGCTAGCGGATCGCTCTTCGTCCATCATCCTAGTCGGTGCACTCAGCTCAAGACGAGTGTACGCAAAGCGTCACGTGCGTAAGGTGGCCGCCCTGAGGCGTCGTCGAGGTTGGCGACGGACGAAAGGTATGGCTGACGCATGGCTTGCATACCCTCGCCGTGATTGCCGGAGACCTCACGAGCAACTTGAGATTGACCTTCGCCGGCACTTTGATATTCACCTTCCAGATCGGCAACCGGTGGTCATGCGGGAGCGCAAAATTGACATTTGAAGAGTTTGTTTCTGCTGGTCCGCGGATGCGAAACACATGGGTGCGTGAACCCGGCATTTCCATTTACATCCGCAAGCCGACAGGCTTTGGCCACAATGCAGACTACGAACTCGCTTCGATGGAAGCGGACGTGCCAGGTAGTGGATCGCTGACGTCGTTCTTGGAAAGGTATGAGCCGACCTACAGTTTTTACATCGAGAACCTTCTGCATGACCAACTGGTGTCGTTTTTCGCGCGGCGGGGCTACCGTGTCGTCGGCGGGAACCGCGACGATCTCGACATCTGCATGATCACAGCGCGCTGCTGGCATTTCAAAGACGACGTACACACGACTTCCTGAACTTCACGCCGATGCATGCGACAACTTTGTCGGCAAGGGATGTGACGAGGCCGTCATTTCTTCAATCTGGGTGTACGGGCTTTCCGTGATAGGTCTCGCGGAACGCTTTTGCGTGTCTCTTATCGGGCACGGTGACGATTACGAAGCGCCGCCCGGTCTCAGGATCCCCCTGACTGGATAGGTCGATCATCCAGATCGTCTTCGGCGCCAGGGTTGTGAGCTCGATCAGCTTCTCCATGATCGGATCATCACTCGCCTGGACGGCAAATGGGAGTTCATACGCGAAGGTCTCCTGGCTGGCCGGCCCGCTTAGCTGCTCCCTGAACCATTCCCAGACATTCGCAAAGTCGACCGGAAATGGTCCAAGGTCAACATTCACCTGGACCTCGTCTCGCGCGAAAATGACCTCGCCATCAAAGAACGTGTGAATTCCGAGAAAGTACTGGGAAAGTTCCAGGTGAGCGGAAAGAGCCTCGCGGAGGATCTTAAGGTTCGATGTCGTCTGGAACATACAGGTCTCCGTGGGCCTACCAAAGAATTTCAACGTGATCGATTGCAGCAGTCAGATGATGATCTGCAGCGTTTGCCGCAAACAGTGGAAGTTCCGACCTTAAATCTAATGTTAGTCATGCTTCAGGCAAGATTAAAACGACAAGTTGCTGAAATAACGTGAATTTGAGAGGCGGCTTTGCAGATTGTTATCGACACATCGACCCGGAGGGAAAATGCCGTGCTTTGGTGGTCGAAGCGCTTCGATGCGACGGTGAGACACTTTTTGTCCGCAAGGGAACTTGCGATTTGGAAGTAGCGGTCGCCTCCATCGTCGACTGGACGCCAATCGATGACGAGACGTCACATTCCCTGGCACTCGACAGGTGGATTACCAGGCGCGAGGATGTCGTCTGTTTCTGATGGCCATCAACACAATGTTTGGGTTTTGGAGCCAATGCACTGAACCCTACAGGAGCGCTCCGCCATACGCACGGCAGCGATGACACAGCGACCACGTCAGGGTTGAAGGTGGCGCGCTCAGGAGGGCTCAATTCAAATGAGCACCTTGGACCGATCGCCCGATCGAAAACGGCAGCCATTCCCTCGCCCGCAAGGTGGCCAAGGTCCCCGCGTTCGACTGACACACCGCGTGGGATCCGCGCCTTCCCTATCATTGAAAGCCGTCCCATTGAGACGGCCTTTTTCATGCCGGCTAGTGCCGGAGGAAGCGGGAAAAGGAAAATTGATCGGTCCATTGCGGCCCGTCTCGGGCGTAGGACCTGCAGGAGCCGCCCACGTCAGGCAACGGCTTCGCCGTCCTCTACTTCGTTTCGGCCGTTCCGGTGCAAACCGTGTGCTCAAGGCTCCTGCCCTTGGCCTCCGCGACAGGGCCGCGATTGGCGCGGCTCCAAATAGTGGAGATGAAAAATGAGCAAGAAGACAGAAAGCCAGCGCGCCGACCTCTATTCCCGGATTACAGATCGGATCATCGAGGAGCTCGCCAGTGGGGTCCGCCCGTGGATGAAGCCCTGGAATGCTACGAATACCAATGGCCGGATCACTCGCCCGCTCCGCCACAACGGCCAACCCTATTCGGGCATGAACGTCCTCCTGCTCTGGTCAGAGCGGATGTCGCGTGGCTTTGCTTCCTCGATGTGGATGACATTCAAGCAGGCGTTGGAACTCGGCGCCGCTGTTCGAAAGGGCGAGACCGGATCGACGGTCGTCTTCGCGAGCCGGTTCACCAAATCCGAAGCGGACGGAAACGGTGTTGAGGTCGATCGAGAGATTCCTTTCCTAAAAGCCTATTCCGTGTTCAACGTCGAGCAGATCGACGGGTTGCCCGTGCATTACTATAGCCGGCCAGAGATCGTGTTCGATCCCGTTGCACGGATCGAGCAGGCGGATCGGTTTTTTCGCAACACCGGCGCGGTGATCCGCCACGGCGGAAATCAGGCTTTCTATGCACCCGGTCCAGACGTCATCCAGATGCCGCCCTTCGAGACCTTCAAGGACGCGGCTAGCTACTATGCCACGCTGAGCCATGAAGCGACCCACTGGACTGCGGATGAGAACCGCGTCGGCCGCGACCTGTCACGCTATGCCAAGGATAGAAGCGAACGTGCTCGCGAAGAGCTTGTTGCAGAGCTTGGCAGTTGTTTCCTTTGCGCGGACCTTGGGATCGCCCCAGAGCTCGAACCGAGGCCTGATCACGCGCGGTACCTTCAGTCTTGGTTGGAGGTATTGGCCGACGACAAGCGGGCAATCTTCCAAGCGGCCGCCCATGCGCAGCGCGCGACGGCATTCCTTCATGGACTACAGCCGGAGGCAGCCGATCGGCGGGACGCTGCTTGAGCGCTTGAGGATTCAGGGAGGCTTACGGCTGGTCACCGCGCTCCGCGGTGGCCGTCTCTGCCAACGTGTCACCTGGGGCCAGCTCTTCCGGGCTGCTCAAATCCAACGTTCCCCAGATCGATGGCTTAGAAGCGGAAGGCTTCAGCTTCCGGGACTGCTTGATTTCGACGACAAACGGTTTCGTCTGCTTTGCCATATGTCCTCCAGGCGATGATTCGCGGGGCAACTCTATCGCGGCGAATTTCTCTCGCAAGCGGACCTTGGTCGGATGTCGTCGAGTATTGTGCATATCTTTGTCGTGGCTTGGGCAGATTGCTGATCAGCTGTGGCCGTTCGCTGTGTTCCCTGGTGCGGGCCGCCATTGCCATATCCCTTTC
>UCJD01000024.1 GCA_900472605.1 Hyphomicrobiales bacterium
GGATTTTGCAACGGCCCCCAACGGGGAGAAGTGCCGGAGCGTAGCGAGGCGATGAGGGGGCCACAGGCGCAAACGTCGCGGCTACCCCAAAAACTAAATCCCCACAGCCCCCTTGATCAGCGCCTTGGCATCCTCGCTGTCCCACGCCGCCGGCCCGTTCATCGCCGAGATCAGGCACCCCTTGTCGTCGATCAGCAGCGTCACCGGCAGACCGAACGCCAGCCCCTGCTTCTTCAGTCCGTTGAACACGGCGATCGTGTCGTCGCGGTAGAGCTTCAGCGCATCGACGCCGGTCTCCGATAAAAAAGTCTTCGGCTTCTCGTCGTCGCCGGTGTCGATATTGACGGGCACCACCTGGAACTTGTCGCTGCCGAGTTCCTTCTCCAGCGCGTTCAAGGCCGGCATTTCCTCGCGGCAGGGCACGCACCATGTCGCCCACAGATTGAACAGTACCGTCTTGCCCGCGAAATGGTCGAGCGTCATCGGCTTGCCCTCACTGTCCTTGAAGGCGATCGATGTCATCCGAAGCGGCTGTTCGGGCGCGACCATGGCGGCCACCTCGCCCTTCAGGAACGGCTTGATGCGGGTCGCTATGTCCTTTGTGGCCTTGCATTCGCCCGCCGCCATGTCCGCGCCGCCATTGCCAGACCCCGTCTCCTTAATGTAAACCGCTGCCGCACCGGCAATGATGCCTGCGACGACCGCGATCCCGATCAGTTTCAGGGATGGCAGGCGCAAGGGCGTTCTTGTTGTCATTTCATTCTCCCGGACACGCGTTCTTCAAGGCAGGCATCTTTCATGGCCGACAGCACGGACACCAAATCCTCCAACCAGATGTGGGGCGGACGTTTCGCTTCCGGCCCAGATGCGATCATGGAGGAGATAAATGCCTCGATCGGTTTCGACAAGAAGCTGTTTGCGCAGGATATTCGCGGATCGATCGCCCACGCCACCATGCTCGCCCACCAGGGCATCATTTCGGCCGATGATAAGGACAAGATCGTCGAAGGGCTAAACACGATCCTGTCAGAGATCGTGGCCGGCAACTTCGAATTCTCCCGCAAGCTCGAAGACATTCACATGAATGTCGAGGCGCGCCTTGCGACCCTGATCGGCCCGGCCGCCGGCCGCCTGCACACCGCCCGTTCGCGCAACGACCAGGTGGCGCTCGATTTCCGCCTCTGGGTGAAGGAAGAGTTGCAGAAGGCCGAGCAACTGCTGACCAGCCTGATCGCCGCCTTCCTCGACCGCGCCGAAGAGCATGCCGACACCGTCATGCCCGGCTTCACCCACCTGCAGACCGCGCAGCCCGTCACCTTCGGCCATCACTGCATGGCCTATGTCGAGATGTTCGGCCGCGACCGCTCGCGCGTGCGCCACGCCATCGAGCATCTGGACGAGAGCCCGATCGGCTCGGCAGCGCTTGCCGGCACCGGCTACCCGATCGACCGCCACATGACGGCGAAGGCGCTCGGCTTCCGCGAGCCGACCCGCAACTCGATCGACACCGTCTCCGACCGCGACTTCGCCATCGAATTCCTGGCGCTGGCTGCCATCTGCGCCATGCACCTGTCGCGGCTCGCCGAAGAGATCGTCATCTGGTCGACGCCGCAATTCGGCTTCGTGCGCCTGTCGGATGCCTTCTCCACCGGCTCCTCGATCATGCCGCAGAAGAAGAACCCCGACGCCGCCGAACTGGTGCGCGCCAAGACCGGCCGCATCAACGGCTCGCTGATCGCGCTTCTGACGATCATGAAGGGCCTTCCGCTCGCCTATTCCAAGGACATGCAGGAAGACAAGGAACAGGTCTTCGACGCCGCCGAGAGCCTGGAACTCGCCATATCAGCGATGACGGGCATGGTCCGCGACCTCAGCATCAACACCGAGCGCATGAAGGCCGCCGCCGGATCCGGCTATTCCACTGCCACCGACCTCGCCGACTGGCTGGTGCGCGAAGCGGGCCTGCCCTTCCGCGACGCCCACCATGTGACCGGCCGCGCCGTGGCGCTGGCCGAAAGCAAGGGCTGCGATCTCTCCGACCTGTCTCTCGCCGATCTTCAGGCAATCAACTCCGCCATTACGGACAAGGTCTACGACGTGCTGACCGTAGAGGCCTCGGTCGCCAGCCGCAAGAGCTTCGGCGGCACGGCGCCGTCGGAAGTCAGGAAGCAGATCGCCTACTGGCGCACCCGCAACTGATCGCGAAAAGGGCGGAGCGCAACCCGCTTCGCCCCTTCGATTTCGCAAAGCGCGAGACCTCAACAATCAGGGTGCACAAGGCGAATAAACTTCGCTATGAAGGTGTCCATCCGTGCCGCTTCCCAAGAGGAATTCCATGCAGACCAGCTTCCCGCAGATCATCCGCCTGACGGTCGTTTTCGCCGTGATCGGCCTTGCCGTCGCCGGATGCGGGCGCAAGGGAGACCTCGATCCGCCGAGCGTGCAGGCAACGAAGGAGGGCGACTCGTCGAAACCGACGCAGCAGCCCGGCGTCAAGGAGCGGCACTTCTTCCTCGATCCTCTTCTGTAACAGGCGACTAAAGTGAACCATTTCGAGTATCGCGACGGCATCCTCTACGCCGAGAACGTTCCCGTTCCCGAGATCGCCAAGGCCGTCGGCACGCCTTTCTACGTCTATTCCACGGCAACGCTCGAGCGCCACTACAAGGTCTTCTCGCATGCTTTCAGCGATGTGGACTCGATGGTTTGCTACGCCATGAAGGCCAATTCGAACCAGGCCGTCCTGAAGACGCTCGGCAATCTCGGCGCCGGCATCGACGTCGTCTCCGAAGGCGAACTGCGCCGCGCGCTGGCAGCCGGCATTCCGGCCAACCGCATCATGTTCTCCGGCGTCGGCAAGACCGCGCATGAGATGGACTACGCGCTCGAAGCCGGCATCTACTGCTTCAACGTCGAATCCGAGCCGGAGCTCGAGATCCTCAACCAGCGCGCCGTCAAGGCCGGCAGACAAGCGCCCGTCTCCTTCCGCATCAATCCTGATGTCGATGCCAAGACGCACGCCAAGATCTCGACCGGCAAGAAGGAAAACAAGTTCGGCATCTCCTGGGAACGCGCCCGCGCCGTCTACGCCCGCGCCGCCGCGCTGCCCGGCATCGAGGCCACTGGCATCGACATGCACATCGGCAGCCAGATCACCGAGCTGCAGCCCTTCGACGACGCCTTCAAGCTGCTGCGCGAACTGGTCAGCACGCTGCGCGCCGACGGCCACGAGATCCACCACGTCGATATCGGCGGTGGCCTCGGCATTCCCTACAAGGACGACAACAACCCGCCGCCGCTGCCCGACGCCTATGCCGCGATCGTCAAGAACCAGCTGCGCGAACTCGGCTGCAAGATCGTCATGGAGCCCGGCCGCCTGATCGTCGGCAATGCCGGCATCCTGGTGACCGAAGTGCTCTATGTGAAGGATGGCGGCGAAAAGACCTTTGTCATCGTCGATGGCGCCATGAACGACCTGATCCGCCCGACACTCTACGAGGCCTATCACGAAATCCGCCCCGTGGTGATCTCGGCTGCCAACGCGCCGCGCATCAAGGCCGATGTCGTGGGTCCCGTGTGCGAGACCGGCGACTATCTGGCGCTCGACCGCGAGATGGCGATGCCGAAATCGGGCGATCTCTTCGCCGTCTCGTCCGCCGGAGCCTACGGCGCCGTGCAGGCCGGCACCTACAACAGCCGCCTTCTCGTCCCCGAGGTTCTGGTCAAGGGCAGCGATTTCCACGTCATCCGCCCGCGCCGCACCTACGAGGAGCTGATCGCGCTCGACAGCGTCCCTGCCTGGTTGGACTGAGGATAACAATCACTTTTTGGCGACCGAGGGCGAAAAACCGGCATTAACCGGTGCTTGCCCTCGCCTTCGCCACAAAGACTGTTATCCTTGGCTAAGAGCGAATTGCCCAGCAATCGCCGGAAGCCCCCTCTGCCCACAACGCCAGATCGCGGAGACCGGATTGAAGAACAGCACCGACAGCCAGAGGAAAGGTGCCTTTGCCCTGAAGCCGTCTCTCGCACGGCTGGTCGCGGTAAAGCGCCTGACGGCGCAATGCGTGCTGCTGTTCGAACAGCTGCTGCCGCTGACGCTTCCGATCCTGTCGCTTGTCGCCCTTTATCTCGCCGCCTCCTGGTTCGGCGTCTTCCGCATCGTTCCCGATTGGCTGCGCATCGTGCTGTTGCTCGGCTTCGGCCTCGGGCTGTTGGCGACCCTCTACCCACTCCGCAAGCTGCACTGGCCGGGCGCTGCCGCCGCCGACCGGCTGCTGGAGGAACGCAACGGCCTGCCACACCAACCGGTCGCCGTGCAGGAGGACGAGCCGGCCTTCGACACCCCCTTCGCCCGCGCGCTATGGCGCGAGCACCAGACCCGCATGGCCGAGAAGATCGCCACGCTGGACGCCGGCTTCCCGCAGCCTGATATCGCCGCCCACGACCGCTGGGCGCTGCGCGCCGCTCCGGCGCTGTTGATCGTCATCGCTTTCGGCTATTCGCTGTCGACCAATGGCGGCTCGATCGCCGATGCCTTGCAGCCCCGGCCCGAGGCGCAGGCAAGCGACCCGGCCGTGCGCATCGACGCCTGGGTCACCCCGCCCGCCTACACTGGTCGCGCTCCCGTCTACCTGACGGCGACCGGCAGTGAGCAGGCCGCGATCAAGATTCCGCAATCATCGAACCTCACCGTGCGTGTCTCTGGCGGCAAGGCCGATGAGAAGGTGGTTTTTGCCCGCGAGGACGGCAAGAAGATCGAGATAGCCGCGGCGGAAAACCACGCTACCGCGCCGAACGCCACCGCTTCAGGAACACCCGCGACACCTGCGCCGACAACCGCCGATGGCCAGCAGCCCGCAACGGCGCCGGCCCAGCAACAGAACGCCTCCACGCACCTGATGAAGCTCGAGGAGAACGGCACGCTGGAGGTCAACGGCCGCAAATGGGCCTTCGACGTCATTCCCGACAAGGCGCCCGAGATCGCCTTCAACGGTCTTCCGAAGCCGACCATCAACGGCGCGCTGGAGATCGGCTACACGATCAAGGACGATTACGGCGTGCAGGAAGCAACGGCCGAAATCGTACCTGTCGAAGCCGACAGCAGCGCCACGCCCCTCTATCCGCTGCCCGAATACAAGCTCGACATTCCGCGCCGCAACGCCCGCGACGCCAAGGGCCTCACCAGCAAGAACCTGACCGAGCATCCCCTCGCAGGCAAGCGCGTGCGCATCACGTTGATCGCCAAGGACGCCGCCGGCCAGACGGGCCGCAGCCCGCCGCACGAGATGACGCTGCCCGCGCGGCCCTTCAACGAGCCGCTCGCCGCTGCCGTCGCCGAGCAGCGCCAGACCTTCGCGCTCGATACCCGCAAGATGCCCGACGCGATCGCGCTCAACGAGGCGCTGACGCTCCGCCCGGAAGAGACGATCCCCAATCTCACCAATTACCTGCTGATCGAATCCGCCCGCCAGCGCATGAAGCTCGCCAAAGGCGACGAGGCGCTGAAGGACACCGCCGACTATCTCTGGGAGATCGCCATCGGCATGGAGGACGGCGACCTCTCGCAGGCCGAGCGCAACCTGCGCAACGCCCAGCAGAACCTCGCCGACGCCCTGCAGCGCAATGCGCCCGACGCCGAGGTCAAGAAGCTCATGGACGAGCTGCGCAAGGCGATGCAGGACTACATGAAGGAACTGGCGCAGCGCATGCAGAATGCGCCGATGCAGCCCAACCAGAACGCTCAGAACGTCATCCGTCAGCAGGATCTGGAACGGATGATGGACCAGATCGAAAACCTGGCCCGCTCCGGCAACCGCGACGCCGCCCAGCAGATGCTGTCGGAACTGCAGCGGATGATGAACAACATGCAGGCCGGCCGCCCGCAACGCGGCCAGCAGCAGCAGGGCCAGGACAACAGCCAGATGCGCCAGCAGATGGACAAGCTTGGCCAGATCCTGCGCGACCAGCAGAAGCTGATGGAAGAGACCTTCAAGCTCGACCAGCAGCTGAAGGACCGCATGCAGCGCGGCGATCCCAACAACATGAACCCCGATCTAGGGATGAACGACCCGCTTCTGAACGACATGCCGATGGACAATGACGGCATGCCGCAGGATCAGCAGCAGGGCCAGCAGGGTGACCAGAACCAGCGGGGCCAGCAACAAGGACAACAAGGCCAGCAGGGCCAGAACCCGTCCGACGAGCTGACGGCCGAACAGCTGCGCGAGGCGCTGAAGCAGCTGCGCGAGCGCCAGGACCAGCTCGGCAAGCAGCTTGGCGAAATGCAGAAGAGCCTCGGCGAGATGGGCATGAAGCCCGGCCAGGGCTTCGGCCAGGCGCAGCGTGAGATGGAAGGCGCCGGCCGCGAGCTCGGCCAGGGCCGCGGCGAGCCGGCGATCCAGGGCCAGGGCCGCGCGCTCGAGGCATTGCGCCAGGGTGCCCGCGACATGATGAACCAGATGATGCAGGCGCAGCAGGGTCAGCAAGGCCAGGGTCAGGGACCGCAAGGGCAGGTCGGCCAGGGCAACCAGAACGGCCGCGATCCGCTTGGCCGGCCGCGCCGCGCCGACGGTCCCGATTTCGGCGACCAGGTGAAGGTGCCCGACGAGATCGACGTGCAGCGCGCCCGCGAAATCCTTGATGCCATAAGAGAAAAACTCGGCAACAACCCTTCACAGGAGATGGAACGGCGCTATCTTGAACGCCTGCTCGATATTCAATAAGACGCAGGAAATATTCTTGATTCCAAACATGCCCCGAACAGCGGATTTTCACCCGTATGGGGCTATTCCAGAACCGCGGAAGCTTCGTAATGTCGCGGCGGCAGGCGACGAACGATAGCGATTCGATGGCAATTCTCTTCAAGACGGTAATCGACGAAAACACGGCATTCCAGATGATCGGCAATGCCCTGTCCGAGCATGGCAACGATTACGACGGCTATCTGAACGTCGTCGCCGACGAAGGTGAGCAAACGCTCACCTGGGGGCCGAACATGCATGCCGAGCAGTTCCAGGCTGAAGTCACGGAAATCTTTCGCGCCACCTGGGACATCTGCCCCTTCTGGGTCGTCTACGAGCGCCGCGACGACCGCAAGGATCCCGATGCCAACGACATCAGAAACGCCGCCTTCAGGGTCACCCGCGCCTATGACGGCGTGCTCGTGGTCACCCTCAGCCTGCTCGACAAGCGCGACCATGCCGAAGATATCGAACTGATCTTCGTCTGTTTCAAGGAAGACCCGCAGCGCCGGAATTTTCGCGTGCGCTTCGAGGGCAAGTTCATTCAGCCGCAAAACTGAAAAAGCCGGCGAGAACCGCCGGCTGTGGATACGATCGACCTGCCTCGGGCGATGCCCTCAGGCAGCCAGCGCCCTGGCAACCGCCTTGCGGATATCGGGAAGCGCAAACGGCTTCGACACGACATCGACGATCTTTTCGGCGAGGTCATCGGCGCGTTCGCGCTGTTCGGCATAGCCGGTCATCAACAGAATCTTCAGCGCCGGAAAGGCCGACTTCGCCTGGTGCGCGAGTTCGATGCCGTCCATCACGGGCATGCGGATATCCGACAGCAGCAGGTCGTAACCGCCGATGTTGAGCTTCTCCAGCCCTTCCGCACCGTCAGCCGCTTCTTCGGTCTCATGACCGTCGAGGCGCAAAGCGCGGGCTACGAAAGAACGCAGGGAATCTTCGTCTTCCGTAATCAGAATTCTTGCCATGGTGTGCATTGCTCCGTTTCATGCCCTACCCGCAAATCACACGACTTTCCTTTGCGAGTGGTAAACGGTCGAGGGCAATGATCCGGGCGATGGACGGGATGGTTAACAACCCGTCTTGACATGGCGCAAGTGAGAGGTGACTACGCGTCGCCCGTCACCACGCCGACGAAGGGAAGCTCGCGGAAGGCATAGGCCACGTCCATGCCGTAGCCGACGACGAAATAGTCGGGGCATTCGAAGCCGACATAGTCCGCCTCGAGTTCTTCTTTGCGCTTGACGCTCTTGTCGAGCAGCACGGCGATGGTGACATTGCGGGCGCCGCGCTCATAGAGCAGTTCCTTGGCGAACTTCAGCGTGCGGCCGGATTCGAGGATATCGTCGATCAGGAGAACGTCGCGATCCTTCACCTCGCTGTCGATATCCTTGACGATCCTGACGCCCTGCGAAACCGTGCCGGTGCCGTAGCTCGACAGCGTGATGAACTCGACCTCTGGTGCAAGCCCGGTGTCGTGCAGCGCGCGGATAAGGTCGGCCGCGAAAATGAACGAGCCCTTGAGAATGGCGATGACAAGCAGGTCCTTGGTCGGACCGGCGGCGATCTCCTTTGCGATCGCATGATTGCGCTCGGCAATCATCTCGGCCGTGAAAAGAGGATCGATATTCTTACCGCGCACCACGGGCATGAAGGCTTGCTCCCTGAAAACAAGCACAAGCCGTTACCACAAACCGCGCGGCGAAACAGCCCTTAAGGCATGAAGGAGAGCCGAACCTCCGGCGTTTTTCCACCGGGATACTGTATTCTGGAGGAAAAGCCACGGCTCTGCCCGCCATAGATCACATCGGCGGGCGCGTTGATCACCACGCTAGCGACCAGCTTTTCGTCGGCATAGAGGTTGGCGCGGATCGGCCGCACCATCTGCGTCGTGCCGGTGGCATTGTCGATGATGCCGTTGATCAGAAGGACGCGCATGCCATTGGCATCGCGCGGCGTCGCCGTCACATGGGTAAAGTGCAGCGGATCCGTATCGACGGCCGCGTTGGATTCAGACAGGCCGGAGAACCCGCCGGACAGACCGAAGACGAGGACACAGAGCGCCACGACAAGCACGGAGAAATGCTTGGCCGACGCCTGCTGCAGCCACGCTTCCGCCGTGTGAAAGAGCGATGGCGCCTGAACCGGCGCTGCTCTCTCTGTACGCGGCGATGGGCAGGCGCCGCCGCTGCGGCTGTTGTCGTTGAAGCTGCGGCCCTTGAAACTGCGATCATTGAAATCAGGCGCGCGCTGCTTGCCGATGACGACGAACTCGGCGTCGGCGATATCTGCGGGACGGCTTTGCCGGTGCTCGCGCTTCACGGCATCCGGCGGCAGGAAATCGTAGGCCCGCCCGGGTGTCTGGCGCTTGAACGAGGAGGATGTCATGACGACCGCCTTTCCGGTATCCACTGCTTTCACGACCGGCCTGTGAGGCGGGCATTGAAACGAATCCTCTCTACTCGTAAATTTTATTGGTTAATGCTTCGCAAAGACCGCCATCAAACAGGCGTCTTTCCGGCGAAATTTACCTGGTGTTAACGGATCTGGTTAACAAGTCATGCGGTGAAACAACAAGAAACTGAGCGGCCCGTTGATCCACTTCGAGAATGTCGGTTTGCGCTACGGAATGGGACCGGAAATTCTCCGGGACCTGACCTTCGACATCCCGAAGAAATCCTTCCAGTTCCTCACCGGTCCCTCGGGCGCCGGCAAGACGACACTGCTCAGGCTTCTCTTCCTGTCGCTGCAGCCGACCCGCGGCCTCATCAGCATGTTTGGCCGCGACATCTCCGATATCCCCCGCGCCGAGCTGCCGCTGCTGCGTCGCCGCGTCGGCATCATCTTCCAGGAATTCCGCCTGCTCGACCATCTCACCACCTATGAGAACGTGGCGCTGCCGCTGCGCGTGCGCGGCAAGGACGAGAGCTCCTACAAGACCGACGTGCTGGAACTGCTGAAATGGGTCGGGCTCGGCGAGCGCATCAACGTGCTGCCGCCGGTGCTGTCAGGCGGCGAGAAGCAGCGCGCCGCGATTGCCCGCGCCCTCATCGACCGCCCCGAGATCCTGCTTGCCGACGAGCCGACCGCCAACGTCGATCCGCCGATGGCGCGCCGCCTGCTGAACCTCTTTCTCGAACTCAATCGTCTCGGAACCGCCGTCGTCATCGCCACCCACGATCTGACGCTGATGGACCAGGTGGACGCCCGCCGGATGATCCTCTCGGAAGGGCACCTCGACATCCATGACTGAGCCAACCGCCCGCCCCGCAGCGCCCGCAGCCTCCAAGGGTCAGAAACGCCCAGAGATGAAGGTGCGCCCGACAGCACCGATCCTGCCCTCGGCCAACATCCAGGGCAACGCGCTGATGGTCGTGATCGCGATCATGGCGTTTCTCGCCTGCCTCACGCTCGGCGGCGTCTCCATGGTGCGCTCGACGGCCGCAAGCTGGGAAAGCCAGATTTCCCGCGAGATCACCATCCAGATAAAGCCCGACGACGGCCTCGACATGGACAAGGCGCTGAATGATGCCCGCCGCATCGCGCTCACCTTCGTCGGCACCAAGGATGGCCAGATCGTCGACGAGGCCGCCACCGCGCGCCTGCTCGAACCCTGGCTCGGCACCGGCCTCGACATCAAGGAACTGCCTGTTCCCCGTCTCGTCATCATCACCATCGACGAGAGCAATCCGCCCGATTTCGATGCGATGCGCGCCATGCTGAAGGACAGCATTCCGCAATCCTCGCTCGACGATCACCGCACCTGGGTCGACCGCCTCGTCTCGATGGCCCACACGACGGTCATGATCGGCACCGGCGTACTGCTGCTGGTCTTCTCCGCCATGGTGCTGACCGTGGTCTTCGCCACCCGTGGCGCCTTGTCCGGCAACAGGCACATCGTCGAAGTCCTGCATTTCGTCGGCGCCGAGAGCTCCTTCGTCGCCAACGAGTTCCAGAAGCATTTCCTGAAGATCAGCCTCAAGGGATCGGCCGTCGGCAGTGCCCTTGCCGCCTTCTTCTTCATGAGCGCCGGCTTCCTGCAGAGCCGCACGCTCGCCACCCCGCAGACCGACCAGGCGACAGCGCTGTTCGGCACCTTCTCGGTGGGCGCGCTCGGCTATGCCGGCATCTTCGCGACGATGATCGTCATCGCCCTCCTGACCACCTTCACTGCCCGGCTAACGGTTATGCGCACCATCTACGAAATCGACACGCTGCGCTCCGATCCCACCCGCGCCGACGGCCTTCCGAATTAAGATTACGGGCTGCATTTTGCCATGAAAGCGTCTGTTCGCCGCCCTAATCTGCGTATATTTTTCGATTCATGAGCATGAGCCGCATGTCGCACGACCCGATTCGCCCCAAAACGGAGCTTTCCCGCTCCGAGAGCGAACCCGCGCGCCGTGGCCCTGTGCGCCGCATGCTGCGCTGGGGCGGCGTTGCCGTCGTCCTTGCTATCGCCTTGGTTTTCGGCGGCTTTCTGTTCTTCGCGGATTCGGTCACCACCCTGAAGCCGCCGCTCGATCCGCATGCGGACGCCATCGTCGTGCTCACCGGCGGCTATCAGCGCATCGACCAGGCCGTGGAGTTGTTGCAGAAGGGCGCCGGCAAGCGCCTGTTGATCTCGGGCGTGCACCCGACCACCACCCGCAACCAGATCCGCAAGATGACGCAGGCAGCACCCGATCTCTTCGATTGCTGCGTCGACATCGGCTACGACGCGCTCGACACGATCGGCAATGCCGAGGAAGCGACCAACTGGATCCACGCCAAGGGCTACAAGAGCGTGCTCGTCGTCACCAACAATTACCACATGCCGCGCAGCCTCGCCGAACTCGCCTATGTCGATCCCGAGACCCAGTTCGTACCTTACCCCGTGGTCAATACTGACCTCAAGAACAGCAACTGGTTCACCGATCCCAACGCCATGCGCGTCATGCTGGCCGAATATGGCAAGCTGCTCTTCGCCGGCGCCCGCAACCTGACCGGCCTCTTCCGCCACCCTGGCCTGCGCTCGGCCGAGGGCGACACCTAGAGTCCGTTCAGCGCTTTTTATAAGCATGAATATCGTGTAGGACGGCTGAGCCGCCGCTCTGGCGGATACTGGCCTCGGGAAACTTCATGATCGCCCTGCGTTCCGTTCTCTTCAACACGATCTTCTACGCCAATCTCATTCTGCGGATGATCGTGTTCTCGCCCTATTATTTCCTGGCGCCGCGCAAATCGGCCTACAGGGTGCCGAAGAACTGGGCGCGCTCCAACCACTGGCTGATGGAAAAGATCGTCGGCACCACCTTCGAGATCGAGGGTCTGGAGAACCTGCCCGAGGGCGGCTACATTCTGGCGCCCAAGCACCAGTCCTTCTGGGATACCTATGCGCTGCTCCCCTGGCTGAAGGATCCGGTCTATATCCTGAAGCGCGAACTCATGTGGATCCCGCTCTTCGGCTGGTACGCGAGGAAGCAGCGGATGATTCCGATCAATCGCGGCGCCCGCGGCAAGGTCATGGTCGAGGCGCTACGCCGCACCAAGGAAGAGCTCGCCACCGGCCGCCAGCTGATCATCTATCCCGAGGGCACCCGCCGTCCGCCGGGCGCCGAGCCGGTCTACAAATACGGCATCGCCCGCATGTACCGCGACCTGCAGCTGCCCGTTGTCCCTGTCGCCATGCAGCCCGGTCTCTTCTGGCCGCGCCGCTCGACCATGCGCTATCCCGGACACTACAAGGTCCGCATCCTGAAGCCGATCGAACCGGGCATGGACCCCGACGCCTTCTTCGCGCATCTAATCGAGGTGACTGAACGCGCCAGCGACGAGATCCTGATCGACGCCGCCAAACGTAACCCAGACCTGCCGCTGCCGCCCACGGCACTCCAGCGCCTGGAAGAACTGCGCAAGCAGAACGCTGCGACGGCTTGACGTCGGCTAGGGCGTGCAGCGGCTTGGCCCTCCAGGCACACAGCGCCTTGGCCCAAAAACTGCGCATAGCCAACTAATCCGCCCGCAGCCGCTCCACCTCGTCGACCACGCTTTCCAACCAGTGGTCGCGAATGCCCATCTTTTTCAGATGCGCCAGCGTGTTGAAGACATAGGCGTCGTTCGGCCCGGACTTTCCCTGCGCCTGATGCACGATACGCGCCGCAGCCATCGTATCCAGCGAACCGGCATATTGGGTATGGTCGCGGTCGACGACATAGGCGACGCCCTGGACCCCGCGTCCGCCCGCAAGCTGCAGCGGAACCTGACGCTCCAGATAAACGTTGGTCACCAGTTCGCGCTCTCTGAGATAGGTGATGACCTCGTCCCAATCCTCACCCGCGACGCGAAACGCCATGCCGCGGCACGATCCTCCGCGATCGAGCCCCAGCACCAGCCCCGGATTTTGCTCGGTGCCCCGATGCACCCACGAGCGAACGCAGAGAGATCGCCGATAGCCATGAATAAGCGCTTGTGACCGCTCAACAAACGCGAAGCCCGGATTCCACATCAGCGATCCGTAGCCAAACACCCAAAATTCGTCCATATCCCAAGCCAGACCGAGATTCCCTTTTGCGGATAACCATTGGAGAACATCATGGCAGCGTCAAGCCAATCCCGTAGCGGCAAGAAATTCTGGTTGCTCGGAGCAGGCATCGTTCTCGTGGTCGCACTCTATACAGGCGGCTGGTTCTACGCCGCCTCGACGCTGAAAAGCACGGTTCTGACGGCGATCGGCCCCGGCAACAACGCCGGTGTATCAGGCGAATGCGCCGATATCGACTTCCGCGGCTTCCCCTTCCGCATCGGCCTCTACTGCGCGAAGGTCGATGTCGACGACAACGTCAACGGCGTATCGGCAAGCTTCGGCGCCCTGCGCTCCGCGGCCCAGGTCTACGCCCCCGGCCATATCGTCTGGGAACTTGATTCGCCGGCCGAGATCCGCACCGCGCATGGCCTCTCCGTCAACGCCGAGTGGACGAACCTGCAGTCGAGCCTCGTCACCAAACTCAAGGGCATCGACCACTCCTCGACAACAATCGACGGCCTGAAGGCGACGGCCGTCTCGTCCGCTACCGGCCAGACGATCAACTTCGACGCCGCCCACACCGAGCTGCACCTGCGCCAGAACGGCGCCGATCTCGACGGAGCGATATCCCTCACCGATGCGCAGGCCGTCATCAAGGATTGGCCGCAGGTCCTGCCCAAGCTCTCGACCAGCGCCGACGTTACTCTTGCAGGCAAGGCCGGCATGATCGACGGCAGCGACAAGAAGGGCCTCTACGGCGCCAGCGGCGAGCTTCGCAAGCTGGTGGCCGATATTGGCGACGGCAAGGTGATGACGCTGTCAGGCCCCTTCTCCTTCGACGAGGAGGGCTATCTGACCGCCCAGTTCAAGCTGCAGATCGAGGACGTCAACGCTTGGCGCGACAGCATCAAGCAGGGCTTCCCCGATATCGCCAAGACCGTCGATACCGCAGCCAAGCTCCTGAAGGCGATGGCCGGCGGCGGCGGCACGGTCTCCGTCGACCTCGTCGTCCAGCGCGGCAACGCCACCGTCAGCGGCTTCATCCCGCTGGGCCAGATCCCGCCGATTTGAGGAAAGCTACTTCTTGTCCAGCGTATGCGGCCGTCCGAAGTCGGGCGCGTCGACATCCTGGCCGGCCTCGATGATCGAGCGGCGGATGGCGCGAGTGCGGGTGAAGAGGTCGAAGATCTTGTCGCCCTCGCCCCAGCGGATCGCCCGCTGCAGATAGGCGAGGTCTTCCGAAAACCGCGCCAGCATCTCCAGGATCGCATCCTTGTTGTGCAGGCACACATCCCGCCACATGGTGGGATCCGAGGCCGCCAGACGCGTGAAATCGCGGAAACCGGAGGCGGAATACTTGATCACTTCCGATTCCGTCACCGTGCCGAGATCGTCGGCCGTGCCGACGATGTTGAACGCGATCAGGTGCGGCAGGTGCGAAACGATCGCGAGCACCTTGTCGTGGTGTTCGGGATCCATCACGTCGATCTTCGAGCCCAGCGTCTCCCAGAAGCGGCTGAGCGCCTTGAGCGCGGTCCCGTCCGTCCCCTCGAGCGGTGTGAAGATGCACCAGCGGCCGGCAAAAAGGCCAGGGAAGCCGGCGTCAGGACCCGACTTCTCCGTGCCTGCCAGCGGATGGCCGGGAATGAAGTGGACGTTGCCAGGCATATGCGGCTGCATCTGCGCAATGACGGACGCCTTGGTCGAGCCGACGTCGGTGACGATGGCGCCCGGCTTCAGGCTACCGGCGATCTCCTTGGCAACCGCCTCCGAAGCACCGACAGGCACCGAGACGATGACGAGGTCCGCATCCCTGACCGCTTCGGCCGAAGACGTCGTATAGCGATCGCCCAGCTGCAACTCTTCCGCCCGCTTCAGCGTCTCGGCGCTGCGGGTGGCGATGACAACTTCTTTCGCCAGCCCCAGCCGCTTGATGTCGTGCGCCAGCGAAGAGCCGATCAGGCCGATGCCGATAAGCGCGATGCGATCGAACTGGACCGTCATTTGTTCTGCCCTGGGTTCTGGCGCGTCATGAACTCGCCGAGCGCCTCGATGACGCCGCGGTTGGCCTCTTCGGGGCCAACGCTCATGCGCAGCGAATTCTTGAAGCCGTATCCCTTCACGGCGCGCAGGATATAGCCGCGGCTGGTGAGGAACTCGTCGGCCTCGTCGGCACGCTTGCCGTCCACATCGGGGAAATGGATGAGCACGAAATTGGTGACCGACGGCGTGACCTTCAGCCCGATCGCCTCGAAGGCGCCGGTCAGCTTGTCGATCCACATCTGGTTGAAGGCGACGGCTTCCTGCATGAAGGACTGATCGCGGATGGCAGCAGCACCGGCCGAGATCGCGGCCATGTTCATGTTGAACGGGCCACGCACACGGTTCAGCGCATCGACGATATCGGCGGGCGCATACATCCAGCCGACGCGCAGTGCCGCCAAGCCGTAGACCTTCGAGAAGGTGCGGGTCATCACCACGTTCGGGTTCGACGACACGATCTCGATACCGGATTCGTAGTCGTTGCGGCGCACATATTCGGCATAGGCCGCGTCGAGAACAAGAACGACATTCTTCGGCAGGGCGGCGTGCAGGCGGCGGATCTCGCTGACGGGAACATAGGTCCCCGTCGGATTGCCGGGGTTGGCGATGAACACCATCTTGGTCTTCTCGGTCACCGCAGCGATGATCGCGTCGACATCGACGGTCGCTTCCTTCTCCTTGACCGTGACGACGGTGGCGCCGGCGCCCATGATCTGGATCTTGTAGACCAGAAAGCCGTGCTCGGTGATGATGGCTTCGTCGCCGGGCGCCAGATAGACGTGGCAGAGCAGGCCGAGCAGCTCGTCCGAGCCGTTGCCGCAGAGAATATTAGCCGGGTTAAGCCCATGCACCGAAGCGATCGCCTCGCGCAGCTCGACGGCCTGTCCATCCGGATAACGCTCGAGATTGTCGGCCGCGGCGCGATAGGCGGCAATTGCCTTCGGGCTGGCGCCGAGCGGCGTTTCGTTGGAGGAGAGCTTGTAGACGCGCGCCACGCCCGGCGCATGTTCCTTGCCGGGCACATAGGCCGCGATATCAAGAATACCGGCACGGGGAACAGGCTTGCTCGTCTCTACGCTCATGGGATCAACCTTGGAAAAGGCCGGGGTGTCCGGCTGGAAATTGCCTTGAGGCAATAGAACGGAAACGGGGCGTTGTCGAGTGGTGGAGGGAGATCCGCACCTACCCTCCGCTCGGGGAAATTGAGGCGAGCGCCCACCACGAGTCTCTTCCCCCCAGCGGGGGGAAGGTGCCGGCAGGCGGATGAGGGGGCCAAGCGGCACAACCTTCACTTCCCTAGTAATGGCAGAACAGAAAACGAAGCACCTGGAGCCCCCTCATCCGGCCCTTCGGGCCACCTTCTCCCCCAGGGGAGAAGGGAATGCCGCATGGGGTGCCTACCGCGTCCGTGTCGTCGGCACCCCATGCGGCGACAGCACCGGTACGAAGACGCGACGCGACGCACGCACCGCCACAGGCAGGCCCTGGTAGAGCCGCTTCTGCGCCTCGACGATGATGACGCCTGAAAACGCCGGCCATAGCGCCCGTCCGAGATGTTCGAACGCGCCACGCAGTCGCATCATGGTGCGCAGCTTCGACGGCGGAAACAGAAGCGCTTCGGCCGAGGCGCCGGGCGTAAAATTCGTCTCGCGCAACAGATGCGTGAGCTGGCCCCGCGAATAGGGGCGGCCCGAGCCGAAAGGCGTGTGTTCCAGGCGGGCCCAGACGCCACGCCGATTCGGCACGACGATCACCAGCCGCCCGCCCGGCGCCAGCACCCGCCATAGTTCCTTCAGCGTCTCGCGCGGGTTTTCCGCGAACTCCAGCGAGTGCACCATCAGCACCCGGTCGATCGACGAATCCGGCAGCGGCAATTCCTCGTCGAAGATCAATGCCGTCGACGACAGCGATCCCATCGGCCAGTTCACGGCGCCCTGTCCCGCCGGCATGAATGCGAAGGTGCGTTCCGTATCGGCCTGGAAGCGGTCGAGGAACGGCACGGCATAGCCGATCCCCACCAGCCGCTCCTGCGGCAGCCGCACCCACAGCGACGAGAGCGCCATGGCTATCGACTGCTCGGCGATGCGGCCGAGGTCGGAATGATAGAACTGGCGTAGGTCGACGATATCTGCGTGCATTGCGACAAATGTTATCAGTGGGCGGTTGGACTTCAAGGCCGCAGCCTCTACATTCGGGGTCAGTCCGAGATAAAGAGGCACTTTAGATTATGAAACCTTTGGATTTAGGCGTTTTTCTCTGCCGCACCGACAATTTCGGCGTGCTTGTTCATGATCCCGAGACCGGCCTCACCGCCTCCATCGACGCCCCCGATGCTGAAGCCGTCATCGCCGCCGCGAACCGTCGCGGCTGGACGATCAGCCACATCTTCACCACCCACCACCACACCGATCACGTCGAGGGAAATCTGGCGCTGAAGGAAAAATACGGCTGCGAGATCGTCGGCCCGATCAACGAGGCGGTGGCGATCCCCGGTCTCGACATGACGATGTCCGACGACGACACCTTCCTGTTCGGCGAACACCCAGTCCGCGTCATAGAGACCCCTGGCCACACCGCCGGCCACATCTGCTACCATTTTGCCGAGGACAAGCTGCTCTTTGCCGCCGACACGCTGTTCGCGCTTGGCTGTGGCCGGCTGTTCGAACGCCCGCCGGCCGACATGTGGCATTCGCTGCAGAAGCTCGCCGTGCTTCCCGATGAAACCGCGATCTACTTCGGCCATGAATATACGCTCTCGAACGCCCGCTTCGCGCTGACCATCGACCCCGGTAACGAACGGCTGAAGGCCCGCGCCGCCGAGATCGAGGCGTTGCGCGCCGAAGGCAAGTTCACCATTCCGACGACGCTCGCCCTGGAGAAGGAAACCAACCCCTTCCTGCGCGCCGGCGACCCCGCCATCCGCCGCAACCTGTTGATGGAGACCAAGACCAACGAAGAGGTCTTCGCCGAGATCCGCAAGCGCAAGGATAACTTCTGATGACATCGGCGCCGATTTCCGCCGACGACATCATCCGCGAACTCGACCTGCAGCCGCACCCCGAGGGCGGCTTCTACATCCAGACCTTCCGCGACGGTGCGGGCGATGAGCGCGGGCACTCGACGGCGATCTATTATCTGCTGAAATCCGGGCAACGTTCGCATTGGCACCGCGTCCACGACGCAGCCGAGGTCTGGCACTATTATGCCGGCGCGCCGCTGGCGCTGCATCGCACGGAGGATGGCGGCGGAAGCGAAACGCTGATGCTCGGGCCCGACATCCTTGGCGGTCAGCGTCCGCAGGCGATCATCCCGGCCAACTGGTGGCAATCGGCCGAAACGCTAGGCGACTACACGCTGGTCGGCTGCACGGTTTCACCCGGCTTCGAATTCTCAAGCTTCGAGATGGCGCCACCCGGCTGGGCGCCGGGCGCCTAAAAGCCCAGCGAGCCTTTATCCCTGCTGCTCGATCCCATCAGGGAGCATCACGAACAGCGATTTGAGCAACGACACCGTACCCGAATGGCCGACGCTGTAATAGATCATGCGGCCCTCGCGACGGGTATTGACCAACCCTTCGAGACGCAGGCGGGCCAGCTGTTGCGAGACCATCGCCTGCTGCATGCCGAGAATTTCCTCGATCTGGCCGACAGTCTTCTCCTCTTCCGCGAGAATGCACAGGATGAGCAACCGCGTATGGTGAGCCAGCGCTTTCAGAAGTTCACTTGCTGCCCGAGCTTTCGTCGAAAACCCCTGCAATTCGTGATCGGCCATACCCGATCGAGGTGTCGGCAAGTGCATGTTATGTCTCTGCTTGCATATATATCAAAAATGATAATTCCTCATAACATGTACGCAAGGCTGGACAGTTTGGATCTCCTAAAATGCCAAAAAAAGTCACGTAATCAGCAGATAAGCTGGCCGCCGTTGATCTCCAGCACCTGGCCGGTCACGTAGCCCGACAGCGACGGTGCCGCCATGAACAGATAGGCCGGCGCGCAATCCTCGGCCGTGCCCAGCCGCTGCAGCGGGATGCTCTTGCGCGTCTGCTCGAGCTTTTCGGCCGAGGAATAGCGTTGGTGGAAATCGGTTTCGATCGTGCCCGGCGAAATGCAATTGACCCGAATGTTATCGGGCGCGAGCTCGCGTGCAAGCGCCTTCGAGTAAGTCGAGACGAACGCCTTGGAGGCCGAATAGATCGCCGAGCCCGGGCTGCCGCCCGTCAGTGCCGAGATCGAAACCGTGTTGACGATCGCCGCCTCGCCCGCTGCCCTCAGCGCCGGCAGCAGCGCCCGCGTGACCTCGACCACCGAGGTCTGGTTCAGCTGCACCACCTGACCGTACTGCGCATCAGTGAGCGTGCCCGCAGGAAACCGGCCGACCATTGTGCCTGCATTATTGACGAGCGCGTGGATCTTGCCGAAATGGCCGAGCACCTTGCTGGTGAAGGCCTCGCACCCCTCGCCTGTCGAAAAATCGCCGGCGACCAGAATGGCGCGGCGATCTTCTTCGGCCGTCATCAGAAAGTCAGGCAGCGCCCGCTCGCCGTCGCGGCCGGTGTGAACCAGTACCCGCGCACCACAATCAAGAAACTGCCTCGCAACCTCGAGCCCGATTCCGCGGCCAGCGCCCGTGACCACCACGTTACGGTTTTCGAACAACTTCGGATGAAACATCAAACCCTCCCCATCAGTGGCGGAACCGATCAGGATCCGGCGCGGTAAGAAGATAGCCTTTGCATCCGCCAATGATCAACCGCCCTAGCGCCGGCCAACAAAAAAGCGGCCTTGCGGCCGCTTCGATGACAGTCCGAGCGACAAGGCTCAGTCCTTGTTGACGACACCCTGGAGGTGCGTCATTTCCATGATGAAGTGTTCCAGCTTGGACTTGTGCTCGTGATGCTGGACATCTTCGAGTTCTGCCTTGGCGGCTTCGATACGAAGATCGAGTTCGTCCTTGGTGACATCCTCGACAGGGATCGCGGATTCAGCGAGCAATGTGCAGCCGGTCGGCAGGATGTCGGCGAAGCCACCGAACACCACGAAGTCCTTCTTGACACCGCTGGCGGAGCGGACGCTCACGACGCCAGGCTTGATGGTCGTCATCGTCGGCGCGTGGTTCGCCATGACGGTCATCTCGCCCTCGGTTGCCGGAATGACAACTCCGGTCACCATCTCGGACAAGAGCAGACGCTCCGGAGATACGAGTTCAAAATTGAAATTGTCAGCCATGACGTTTCACTTCTTGATTGTCTTTGAAACGAGAGACGGCGCGCGGGGACGATCCCTGCGCGCCGTAAGTGAATGCATCAAGCGGCTGCGGAGAGCTTCTTGGCCTTTTCGATGGCTTCTTCCATCGAGCCGACCATGTAGAAGGCTGCTTCCGGCAGGTGATCGTATTCGCCGTTGACGAGGCCCTTGAAGCCCTTGATCGTGTCTTCGAGCGCGACCAGCTTGCCCGGCGAACCGGTGAAGACTTCGGCGACGAAGAACGGCTGCGACAGGAAGCGCTCGATCTTGCGGGCGCGGGCAACGGCCAGACGGTCTTCTTCAGACAGTTCGTCCATACCCAGGATCGCGATGATGTCCTGGAGAGCCTTGTAGCGCTGCAGTGTCGTCTGAACCTTACGAGCCACTTCGTAGTGCTCTTCACCGACAACCATCGGGTCGAGCATGCGCGAAGTCGAGTCGAGCGGGTCGACGGCCGGGTAGATACCCTTTTCGGCGATCGAGCGCGACAGAACGGTCGTTGCGTCCAGGTGGGCGAACGAGGTTGCCGGCGCCGGGTCGGTCAAGTCGTCGGCGGGAACGTAAATGGCCTGAACCGAGGTGATCGAACCCTTGGTCGTGGTGGTGATGCGTTCCTGCATCTGGCCCATGTCCGTGGCGAGCGTCGGCTGATAGCCAACGGCCGAAGGAATACGGCCGAGCAGAGCCGACACTTCGGAACCTGCCTGCGTGAAGCGGAAGATGTTGTCGACGAAGAACAGAACGTCCTGGCCCTTGTCGCGGAAGTCTTCAGCGATGGTGAGACCGGTCAGCGCGACGCGAGCGCGGGCGCCCGGCGGTTCGTTCATCTGGCCGTAAACGAGCGCAGCCTTGGAGCCTTCGCCGCCGCCGTGCTTGTTGACGCCCGATTCGATCATTTCGTGGTAAAGGTCGTTGCCTTCGCGGGTACGTTCACCCACGCCGGCGAATACCGAGTAACCACCGTGCGCCTTGGCGACGTTGTTGATCAGTTCCATGATCAAAACGGTCTTGCCGACGCCGGCGCCGCCGAACAGGCCGATCTTGCCGCCCTTTGCGTAAGGCGCGAGCAGGTCGACGACCTTGATGCCGGTGACGAGGATCTGGCCTTCCGTCGACTGGTCGACGTAGGAAGGAGCGTCCTGGTGGATGGCGCGCTTGCCCGAAGTGACCAGCGGGCCGGCTTCGTCAACCGGTTCGCCGATGACGTTCATGATACGGCCGAGCGTTTCCGGGCCGACCGGAACCGTGATCGGTTCACCCGTGTCGGAGACCGGCTGACCGCGAACCAGACCTTCGGTCGAGTCCATGGCGATCGTGCGGACTTCGTTTTCACCCAGGTGCTGAGCGACTTCGAGCACGAGGCGGTTGCCACCGTTCGTGGTTTCGAGTGCGTTCAGGATCGCCGGCAGTTCGCCTTCGAAGGCAACGTCCACGACGGCGCCGATAACCTGCGTAACCTTGCCGGCGGAGCCTGCCGCGGCCTTCTTGGGGGTAGCTGCCTTAGCCATCTTCTTACCCTCTTTCCCTTACCTCAGAGCGCTTCCGCGCCCGAAATGATTTCAATGAGTTCCTTGGTGATCTGAGCCTGGCGCTGACGGTTGTAGGAAAGCGTCAGCTTGTTGATCATTTCACCAGCGTTACGCGTCGCATTGTCCATCGCGCTCATCTTGGCGCCCATTTCGCCGGCGACGTTCTCGAGGAGCGCGCGGAAAATCTGGACCGAGATGTTGCGTGGAATCAGATCCTCGAGGATCGATGCCGGATCTGGCTCGTATTCGTAGACCGCGCCCGCATGTGCCGCGTCCTCGGCAACCGCCTCGCCAGCCGAAGCCGGGATCAGCTGCTGTGCCGTCGGAACCTGCGAGATCACCGACTTGAACTCGGAATAGAAGAGCGTGCAGACGTCGAATTCACCGGCTTCGTACATCTCGATGATGCGCTTGCCGATGCTGTCGGCGTTTTCGAAGGCGACACGCTTGACGTCGCGGAGTTCCTTGCGCTCGACGATGAGCGGCAGGAATTCGCGGCGCAGGCTGTCGTAGCCCTTCTTGCCGACAGTGAAGATCTTTACCGTCTTGCCTTCTGCGGTCAGCTTGCGGGCATGATCGCGGGCAAAACGGGAAATCTGCGAGTTGAAACCGCCGCAGAGACCGCGATCAGCCGTGCAGACAACGAGCAGGTGAACCTGATCCTTGCCTGTACCGGTCATGAGAGCCGGCGCACCATCCGCGTCGGTGACGGCGTTGGCGATGTTCGCCAAAACCGCACCCATCCGCTGCGAATAGGGCCGGGCGGCCTCGGCCGCCTCCTGCGCACGCCGAAGCTTCGCCGCGGCGACCATTTTCATCGCCTTGGTGATCTTCTGCGTCGCCTTGACGGAGGCGATCCGGTTTTTCAGATCCTTAAGTGAAGGCATCCGTGATCCGTCCTAACTGGGTCCGATTACGAGAAAGACTTCGCGAAGCTGTCGATGGCAGCAGTGAGCTTGCCCTTCGTATCGTCGCTGATGGCCTTTTCGCTACGGATCGTGTCGAGGATCGCCGAACCTTCGGAACGGAGGTACGACAACAGGCCCTGCTCGAACTTGCCGACCTGGTTGACCGCGACCTTGTCGAGGTAACCGTTGACGCCAGCGAAGATCACCGCGACCTGTTCTTCCGTCTTCAGCGGCGAGAACTGCGGCTGCTTCAGGAGTTCGGTCAGGCGTGCGCCGCGGTTCAAGAGGCGCTGTGTCGAGGCGTCGAGGTCGGAGCCGAACTGGGCGAAGGCGGCCATTTCGCGATACTGGGCGAGTTCGCCCTTGATCGAGCCGGCAACCTGCTTCATGGCCTTGACCTGAGCGGCAGAACCGACGCGCGAAACCGACAGACCGACGTTAACGGCCGGACGAATGCCCTGGTAGAACAGGTCGGTTTCGAGGAAGATCTGGCCGTCGGTGATCGAGATCACGTTGGTCGGAATGAACGCCGAAACGTCGTTACCCTGGGTTTCGATGACAGGCAAAGCCGTCAGCGAGCCAGCGCCCATTTCGTCGGAGAGCTTTGCAGCGCGCTCGAGGAGACGCGAATGCAGATAGAAAACGTCGCCCGGATAAGCTTCGCGGCCCGGCGGGCGGCGCAGCAGAAGCGACATCTGGCGATAGGCGACAGCCTGCTTCGAAAGGTCGTCGTAACCGATCAGGGCATGCTGGCCGTTGTCGCGGAAGTATTCGCCCATGGCGCAACCGGCGAACGGTGCCAGGTACTGCATCGGAGCAGCGTCCGAAGCGGTCGCGGCGACGACGATCGAGTATTTCATTGCGCCGCGTTCTTCGAGAACCTTGACGAACTGGGCAACGGTCGAACGCTTCTGGCCGATAGCGACGTAGACGCAGAACAGCTTTTCGCTGTCCGGGCCGTTATCGTGGATGGCCTTCTGGTTCAGGATCGCGTCGAGAATGATCGCGGTCTTGCCGGTCTGGCGGTCGCCGATGACGAGCTCGCGCTGGCCACGGCCAACCGGGATGAGCGCGTCGATAGCCTTGAGGCCGGTCGACATCGGCTCATGAACCGACTTGCGCGGAATGATGCCAGGAGCCTTGACGTCGACGCGCGCACGGCGGGTCGCGTTGATCGGGCCCTTGCCGTCGATCGGGTTGCCGAGAGCGTCGACAACGCGGCCGAGCAGCTCCGGACCAACCGGAACGTCAACGATGGCGCCGGTCCGCTTGACGGTGTCGCCTTCCTTGATGGAACGGTCCGAACCGAAAATAACGACACCAACGTTGTCGGCTTCAAGGTTCAGCGCCATGCCACGGATGCCGCCCGGGAACTCGACCATCTCGCCTGCCTGGACATTGTCCAGACCGTAAACGCGAGCGATACCGTCACCGACGGAGAGCACCTGACCGACTTCCGAGACCTGCGCCTCTTTGCCGAAGTTTTTAATCTGATCTTTGAGAATTGCGGAAATTTCCGCGGCGCGGATATCCATCAGCCAACCTCTTTCAATGCAAGCTTAAGGGTAGAGAGTTTGGTACGAAGAGACGTATCAATCTGACGGGACCCGACCTTCACGATCAGACCACCAAGAATTGACGGATCAACCGTGACGTTGACCGCCACGTCTTTGCCGGTGACGCCCTTCAGCGCCGCCTTCAATTCAGTTTCCTGCGCTGCGTCGAGCGCATGGGCCGAGGTAACCTCGGCGGTAATTTCGCCACGCTGCTTGGCAGCGATGACACGGAAGGCCTTGATCATGCCCGGAAGAGCAAACAGGCGGCGATTGCGCGCCACGACCTTCAGGAAGTTTGCGACGAACCCGCTGATGCCAGCCTTTTCGCTGATCGCGATGATCGTCTTCAGCTGGTCTTCAGCCGAGAAAACCGGGCTGGAGATGAAGCGCTTCAGATCGTCGCTCTCGTCCAACATCGCCTGAAAACGGTCGAGATCGGCGGTCACGGTCGCGACTGCACCCTCCTCGAGCGCCAGTTCGAACAGCGACGAGGCATATCGCTCTGCAACACCAGATGTAAGCTGGGACGTGTCTGCCACGGGCACAAATTTCCCTGATTTCAACCCAAGAATCCGGCCTCCGGCGGGCGCCTGATTTAAATTCTTGAATTCGTTATGATTTCCCCCAGAAATCGCAAGAGAAGCCTCTTGCTTCTTCCGAAATTCGGGGTCCGTCTAACATAGGATATCGGGACTCGCAACACGCGTAACGCCGTAATCCTATTTTAGCATCGATTTATGCCGCAAAAATGCCGAAACCGTTCACGGTCCAGAGACCGTCACTCCAAAATCGGTGCGTTTCAGGCGGAAAAGAAACCGAAGACATAGCCGAGCGGAAGCGCCGCCAGAACCACCTGCACAACCAGAAGTACATAATTCATGACGGTGCCTCCCCGGTCGGAAAGCAGCGAGATGATGCGCGCGAATGCGGCCATCGCAAAGGCTGCGCCAAGCGCCAGATAGGTGAAGTTCTGCGCCAGCATGATCGCCGCCAGCCCGGTGCCGAGATAGAAGCCGCCCATCGAGCGCAGCTCGGCATAACCGTCTCGCCGCCCCTCGCGCACCTGCATCCCATAGAAGCGCATCGCATAGCCCGGCGCGAACATGATGATGAAGCCCGCAAGCGCGGTAAACGCGGCGGCACCGAAGGCAAGCTGCTCGCCTAGCTCCGTCGGAAAGTAGAATTCCATGATGTGACCCCAAATCACTGTGATTTGCTGCCCTTATGCCATGATATCGGCAGGCCGCAAACGCCCGAGATCGCTTGATCTAGAGGAAGCTCTGCGGATCGATATCGAGCTGGACGTGAATGGAGCCGCGCTCCTTGGGCGATTGCGCCAGCATGGTGCGCAGGAACGCCTGCATGTCGGAATTCCGGCGCCCGTGCACCAGAAGCCGGAAGCGATGGCGACCGCGCACCAGCGCCAGCGGCGCCTCGGCCGGGCCGAGCACGGAAATGCCCGTCACCTGAGGCGCTGCGTTGCGCATGCTGCGCGCATGCCCCTCCGCATCCTGCCGGGTTTCCGCCGAGACGATGATCGACGCCAGTCGCCCGAACGGCGGCAAGATCGCCCGCTCGCGCTCGGCGATCTCGCGCTCGTAGAATGCGCCCGCATCGCCCGAGACGATCGCCTGCATCACGGGATGCTGCGGCTGGTAGGTCTGCAACAGGCCGTGGCTCTTCAAGCCCGTGCGCCCGGCGCGGCCCGTCACCTGCGACAGCAGCTGGAAGGTCCGCTCCGCCGCCCTGGGATCGCCGTTCGCCAGCCCGAGATCGGCATCGATGATGCCAACAAGCGTCATCAGCGGGAAGTTATGCCCCTTGGCTACCAGCTGCGTGCCGATGACGATATCCGCCTCGCCCTTGGCGATGGCGTCGAGCTCCATTCTCAGCCGCTTTACCCCGCCCATGATGTCGGAGGAGAGCACGATGGTCCGCGCCTCGGGGAAATGCCGCTCCACCTCTTCCGCGATCCGCTCCACTCCCGGCCCGCAGGCGACCAGATGATCGAACGTGCCGCATTCCGGGCAGGCCTCGGGTGTATGCTGGTGATATCCGCACTGATGGCACTGCAGCTGCCGCTTGAACCGGTGCTCCACCAGCCAGCTGGAGCATTGTGGGCACTGGAAACGATGGCCGCACACCCGGCAGAGCGTCAGCGGCGCATAGCCGCGCCGGTTCAGGAACAACAGCGCCTGCTGCTGCTTCTCCACCGTCTTGCCGATCGCTCTCAACAGCACCGGCGACAGGAACCCGCCGCGCTCCGGCGCATGCCTTCGCATGTCGACGAGATGCAGATCGGGCAGCGCCGCGTCGCCGAAGCGTGTCGGCAGATGAATGGTGGTATAGCGCCCGCTCTGGCCGTTGACCTGGCTCTCCACCGATGGCGTGGCCGAGACCAGCACGAGCGGAAAATCGCCGATCCGGGCGCGCACGACCGCCATGTCGCGGGCGTTGTAATAGACGCGATCTTCCTGCTTGTAGGCAGGATCGTGCTCCTCATCGACGATGATCAGCCCGAGATCCTCGAACGGCAGGAACAGCGCCGAACGCGCGCCCGCCACAACCCGGACCTCACCCGTCACCGCCTGCCGCCACACCTTCTCGCGCGTCTTCGGCGCCAGGTCGGAATGCCACTCAGCGGGCTTCGCCCCGAACCGGTCCTGGAAGCGCTCAAGGAAACTGGCCGTCAGCGCGATCTCCGGCAACAGGATCAACACCTGCTTGCCACGCTTAAGTGTCTCGGCGATCGCCTCGAAATAGACCTCGGTCTTGCCCGACCCGGTAACGCCATCGATCAGCGATACCGCAAACTGGCCGTTGCGGACCTCTTCGAGAATCTCGTCGGCCGCCTCCTTCTGCGGACCGGCCAGCCGCGACGGCGCGAAGTCCGGATCCGGCTTCGCCACGATCGGCGGCGGGGGTAAAAAGACCGTCTCGAAAATCCCTTGCGCGATCAATCCATCGACCACGCTCGTCGAAACGCCGGCCGCATGCGCCAGCCCGATCCGTGTCCACGATAGCCCGTCACCGGCGGCATCGAGCACCCGCGCCCGCGCCGGCGTCATTCGCTCCGGCGTTCCACCGACGAAGCGCAGACCCTCGACCATCGGCTCCGGATCGAACGCGTTCGGAACGCGCAGCGCCATGCGCGCCACCAGCCCAGGTGGCGACAGCGTGTAGCTCGCCACCCAGTCGACGAAATCGCGCATGTCCTTCGAAAGCGGCGGGCAATCGAACACCTTGGTGATCGGCCTGAGCTTCTTCGGATCGACGCCCTCGTCTCCCCCCTCCCAGACGGCGCCCATCACCTGACGCGGCCCAAGCGGCACCTGCACCACGGAACCGAGCTCGACGGCCATGCCCTCGGGCACCGCGTAGGAATAGGGCATGGGCGTCGGCAGGGGAACGAGCACCGCCACCGTGCGTACGGCGGGCGGCGGCTCGATCGGGCCAAAGAGGTCGGACGAATCTATGCTCATCGGGCGCGACCATGCCCGCAACGAGAACAAAATGAAACCCGCGACATAGCGCTATCAATCGTCATCGTCGTCCTCGCCGGCAATCGTGCCGGTAAGCCGCATGCCCTCGATCCAGGTGGCGCCGTTTTCACGGATCACCTTGCGCGGCCGAACCCCGCAGCGCCCGCGCACGGCTTCCGCCAGCTGCGCCGAATGAGTGACGATCCACACCTGGCTACTCTTGGAAGCGCTCGCGATCATATCCGCCAGCGGTTCCAGCATATCGGGATGCAGACTGGCTTCCGGCTCGTTGAGCGCGATCAGCGGCGGCAGACGATACGACAGCAGTGCCGCCGCCAGTCCGAGAAAGCGGATCTGCCCATCGGAAAGCTCACGCGGCTGGAAAACCCGATGCGGAAAATCAGGAAAGGCAAGCCCAAACGACGCCGTCTCCTCCGGCTCCGGCACCACGAGGCGCGAGCCGCCGAAGGCCGATGCGACGACCCGGTCGAGATCAACTGTATCCTGTCTCGTATGTCGAAGCGTCGCGAACACCGCCGCGAGATTGGCGCCGTCCTCGTCCAGCATCGGCCCGGTCACCGCAAGGCAGGGTTGGCGCAGCGGCGAGGCGCGGTCGGTGCGGAAGCCGTGGAAGAAGCGCCAGTTGGAGACCACCCGGCGAAAGGCGGCAATCTCGGGAAAATGTCCGTCATCGCCAAGGAGCGCCATCGCCGTCTCGGACGTCAGCGCCTGGTCCGGATACTCCTGCATCCGGCCGGAACCATCGCGCACCTGGATCGCGGGACCCGCCCGCTTCATCATGACAACCGGCCGCCCGTGATCGACGATGAGCTCCTCGGCCTTCACCTGCGGCTCCAGCGGAAATCCGGCCGCGGCCTCGGGCGGACGCAGGCCGGCCTCGACCCTGTAGCGAAAGGTGACGGCGCGCTCCTCGTCCAGCAGCTCGACCTCGAGCCTGACCCGCGCCGGCCCTTCATTTTGCTTGCGCGTGCCCGACCACAGCACCGAGAACATGCCGCCCTCGGCCGCAAGCTCGCGCACCAGCCGCCCGGTGACGGCAGCCTGCACCAGCTGCAGCGCACGATAGAGATTGGATTTTCCAACACCGTTCTCGCCGAGAAACAGCGAGGTCTCCGACAGATCCATGCGGATCGAGCGGAGCGACCGGTAATTCTGGGCGAACATGGAGCGGAGTTGCATGCCCCGCTTTACCCCATTCGCTCAGCGAAATGAATGGGCATCGGCCATCTCGGGGAGGCTGGGTTCGACCAGCGGCCGGAACCGCGCGTCTCCATCTTGCTTCAGCGTCTCGACGGTGTGCGTCTCCAGCGCCCTTGTGACGTCATTGATATCGCCGTCCAGATGCTCGACCGGGATCATGTCGCCGATCACAAAATCAAAGCGGTCGCCGCGCTTGTTGAGGAGTTCGTGGAAAACAGTCATGTCGCGCAGCTCCGTCGACCACTTGGCAAACCAGTAGAACAGCCCGGAATTGCGGGCCGTCATATGCACCGGCAGGATCGGCAGATTGTACTTGCGCGCCAGCCCGACGGCTGACGTCTTCCACGGCCGCTCGTTGAGCCGGCCATTCGCCCAGTAGGCGATGCGCCCGGAAGGAAACAGCACCGTCGCCTTACCCTCTCGCACCGCGTGGTTGGTGATCTGCAGCGTTTCGCGCGCCTTCAGCTTGCTCTTGTGCTCGTCGCGCCATTCGACCGGAATGATCATCTCGGCAAAGCGCGGATTGACGCGCACCGCATCGCGGTTGGCAAATACCATCATATCCGGCCGCCGCGTCTTCAGAAGGTCGAACACCGCGACGCCATCGGCGATCCCGGTCGGATGGTTGCTGACGAGAATGAATCCGCCCTTGTTGGGAATCCGCTCGGCATTGGTCACGCCGATATCGAGATCGAGCAAATTGCTCATATATTCGAAGCACTGGAAACCCGGCATGTTCGCGATGTCGTTGGCGAAGGTCATCGCCTTGTTGTAGCGCAGCAGCGTATAGAGAAACGGCCGCATGACGGGCCACAGCGGGTGGCCGACGATGCGTTGTCCGCGTTCGGCGATCAGCGTGTCGACGATATGTCCGGGTCTGCCTTGGGAAACGAGCGCGATCGTTTCTGCGAATTGTCCGAATGCCGTCGTGGGTTGGCGCCGTGCCATGCAAGATCCTGCCTCGTTGGGAAACCAGTTATCGCGATTATTATGATCGAAGCATGACAGGCACTTGGCCGATGTTAGCGATTCCATAACCGTCCCTCAGTCAGAATTGGCGGCCATAACGGCGAATTCAAGAGGCGGAAACGTGAATGAACTCCTGATCATGGCCGATGCGCGACTGATGGCGGAACGTGCCGCCTGGCTGCAGAGCCTGGCCGGAGAACGCCGCCTTTCGAAGCACACGCTCGACGCCTATGAGCGCGACACCCGCCAGTTCCTGACCTTCATGACCGGCCATCTCGCCGGCCCGACGACGCTGAAGGATATCGAGGCGCTGAGGCCCGCCGATTTCCGCGCCTTCCTCGCCTCCCGCCGTCGCGACGACATCGGCGCTCGCTCGCTCGGCCGCAATCTCGCCGGCCTGCGCTCGCTGCTGCGCCATCTCGAAAAGAAGGGCCTGGTCAATGCCGCCGGCGCAGGCGCCATCCGCTCGCCGAAGCAGCCGAAATCGCTGCCCAAGCCGCTCACCGACACACAGGCCGTCACCGTCGTCAGCAACGAGGCGCAATTGCACGACGAGCCCTGGATCGCCGCCCGCGATGCCGCCGTGATGACGCTGCTCTATGGCTGCGGCCTGCGTATCTCCGAAGCGCTCGACCTCCTGCCCGGCGACATCACCCCTGGCGCCGCGACGCTGCGCATATCAGGCAAGGGCAACAAGACCCGGCTGGTGCCGCTGCTATCAGTCGTCTTCGAGGCGGTGGACAAATATCGGGTGCTCTGCCCATACCACTTGGCCGCCGACCAGCCGCTGTTTCGCGGCGCCCGCGGCGGCAAGCTGCAGCAGGCGATCGTCCAGCGCACCATGCAGAAGATGCGCGGCGCCTTCGGCCTGCCGGAGACCGCCACCCCGCACGCGCTGCGCCACTCCTTCGCCACTCATCTTCTTGCCGGTGGTGGCGATCTCCGCACTATTCAGGAACTGCTCGGCCATGCCAGCCTGTCGACCACCCAAGTCTATACGGGTGTGGATGCCTCGCGGCTTCTCGACGTTTACGACCGCGCCCACCCAAGGGCGTAATCCTTTGTTAACGGTTTCCCTTAAAGGAATATGATCAACCCAGCGCGTAGAGCTTGGTTCTTATATTTTGGGACCGGAACACATCATGACGATTACCCTCGGCCACCGCACCCTGAACCCAGCCGCACCCGGCCCATCATCGATGCGCTCGGCATCGCCGGGCAACGTCGTGCTCTGGCTGATCGCCGCCACACACGTCCTGCTGGCCGCCCTGCTGATCGCCGCCCTCGTCTCCGTCTCCCCGGCGTCGGCCGCCGACGACGCCACCTGCACCGGCCGTAACATCCTCGACGACCTGAAAGCCACCAACCCGGCGCGCTACGAGCAGGCGGTCAAGGAAGGCGACGCGATCCCGAACGGCAAGGGCATTTTCTGGAAGATCGAAAAGCCGGGCATCAAGCCATCCTGGCTCTTGGGCAGCATGCACGTGACCGATCCGCGCGTGCTCGACCTGCCGCCGCGCACCCAGGCGGCCCACGATGCAGCAGATACCATCGTCATCGAATCCGACGAGATCCTCGACGAGAAGAAGGCTTCGGCGGCCCTGATGATGAAGCCCGACCTGATGATGTTCACCGACGGCACCACGATCGACAAGCTCCTGTCTCCCGACGATTACAAGCGTCTCGAGGCAGGCCTGAAGACACGCGGCATTCCGCTCGCCGCCGTCTCGCGCATGCGCCCGTGGATGATCTCGAGCGTCGTCGCGCTACCGGCTTGCGAAATGGCCCGCAAGGCCCAAGGCGTCCAGTTCCTGGACCAGAAGATCGCCGCCGACGCGGCAGCTCACGGAAAGCAGGTCAAGGGTCTCGAAACCCTTGCCGAGCAGCTGCAGGCCATGGCCGAACTGCCGACCGAATTCCACATGAAGTCGCTGATCGAAACGCTGGAACTCGGCTCGAAGATGAACGACGTGGTGGAAACCATGACCGACCTCTATCTTTCCGGCAACATCGGCATGACCATGCCGATGCTGAAGACCGTGACGCCGGACGGCGCCGACGACAGCAGCGACTACGCCGCCTTCGAACAGCGCATCATCCTCGACCGCAACAAGGTCATGGCCGACCGCGCCGCCCCGATCCTGGCTGCCGGCAACGTCTTCATGGCCGTCGGCGCGCTGCATCTGCCCGGCGAGGAGGGCGTGATCGAGCTACTGCGTAAGCAGGGCTTTACGCTGACTGCGGTGAATTGAGCGCGCTGAGGACCAAGCTCGGCGGTTGCCGCTAAAGTCCCCTCCCCAACCCCTCCCCACAAGGGGGAGGGGCTAGCTTGTGGCGACGCCGGGCGTCGCTTTCATCTTCTCATCAGTTGAGAGAGCAAAGTTCTGCCGAGCGATTACCGCGCGGAAGCCCCTCCCCCTTGTGGGGAGGGGTTGGGGAGGGGCTTTAGCCCCACCCACCAATCACATATGGATCGGCTTGAAAAACGCAGCCAGTGCCGCTTCCTTCACCGCTTCCGACATCGTCGGGTGCGCGTGGCAGGTGCGGCCGAGGTCTTCGGCCGAGCCACCGAATTCCATCAGCACGGCGATCTCGTGGATCATCTCGCCCGCGCCAAAGCCGACGATATGGCCGCCGAGAACGCGGTCGGTTTCCTTGTCCGACAGGATCTTCACGAAACCATCCGTCGCCAGCATGGCACGGGCGCGGCCGTTTGCCGTGAACGGGAACTTGCCGACCTTGTAGGCGACGCCAGCAGCCTTCAGCTCTTCCTCGGTCTTGCCGACGGAGGCGACTTCGGGCTGCGTGTAGACGACGCTCGGGATGACGTCGTAGTTCACATGGCCAGCCTGGCCGGCGAGGATTTCGGCCAGCGCCACGCCCTCGTCTTCGGCCTTATGTGCCAGCATCGGGCCCTTCACCACGTCACCGATCGCATAGATGCCGGCAACGTTCGTCTTGAAGTGGCCGTCGATCTCGACGCGGCCGCGATTGTCGAGCGCAACTCCCGCTTCCTCGAGGCCGAGGCCGGCCGTATAGGGAATGCGGCCGGTGGAGATCAGCACCACATCGGCTTCCAGCGTCTGCGCAGCACCGCCTGCGACCGGCTCGAAGGTCACCTTCGCCCCCTTGCCGCCCTTTTCGACGCCCGTCACCTTCGAGCTCAGGTTGATGTCGACACCCTGCTTGCCCAGCATGCGCTGGAACTGCTTCGACACGTCGGCATCCATGGCGCCGAGGATCTTGTCGAGATATTCGATGACGGTGACCTTGGCGCCGAGACGCGACCAGACCGAGCCGAGCTCGAGGCCGATGACGCCGCCGCCGACGACGATCATCGTCTCAGGCACCTTGTCGAGCGCGATCGCGCCGGTGGAGGAGACGATCACCTTCTCGTCGATATCGACCTTGACACCGGGAATGCCGGCGACGTCGGAGCCGGTGGCGATGACGATGTTCTTGCCTTCGATTTCCTGGACCTTGCCATCCTCAGCCGTAACCGAGACCTTACCAGCCGAAACGATCTTGCCGGTGCCGATGAAGCTGTCGATCTTGTTCTTCTTGAACAGGAAGGCAACGCCGTCGACATTGGCCTTAACGGTCGCGTCCTTGTGGCCCATCATCTTGTCGAGGTTCAGTTTCGGCGCCGCGACCTCGATGCCGAGCGCGTCCATGCCGTGACCGGCCTGATGGAACATTTCCGACGCGTGCAGCAAAGCCTTGGAGGGAATGCAGCCGACGTTGAGGCAGGTACCGCCGAAGGTAGCGCGCTTTTCGACGACAGCGACCTTGAGGCCGAGCTGGGCCGCCTTGATGGCTGCGACATAGCCGCCGGGGCCGGTTCCGATAACGATCACATCATAGGACATTGTTTCTTTTCCTTTTCGTTATGTGTTTAGTCCGCCGCGCGGGCGAGTGCGAGGCGGAAGCCGAAGCCGACCAGAGCGGCGCCGGTAATGCGGTTGAACCATTTGCCGCCGGCGATGAAACGATCGCGGATCGGCTTGACGGTGAAGAAGGTGGAGACGCCGGCAAACCAGGCGACCAGCGCTGTCGCCATGCCGATGCCGTAGCTGAACTGGATGAGCGCGGGCGTGTCGTGATGCACCAGCGTCGAAAACAGCGACAGGAAGAACAGCACCGGCTTCGGGTTCAGCGCATTGGTGATGAAACCCATCCCCAGGCACCTGAGCGCCGAGATCGGCTTGCGGTCCTCTTCCGTCACCTCGATCTCGCTGACATTGAAGCCGGGATCGCGGAACGACTTGATGCCGAGATAGACGAGATAGGCGACGCCGGCCCACTTGATCATCGCAAACAGCATCAGCGACTGCGACACGATCAGCCCGAGGCCGAGGATCGTGTAGCTGATGTGGAACAGCAGCGAGAAACCCATGCCGAGCCCCGTCATCATCGCGGCGCGGCGGCCATGCACGATGCTCTGGCGCAGGATCACCGCGAAATCGGCGCCGGGCACGACGATGAAGATCGAGAAGACGGCCATCAGGCCGAGAAATTCGAGAACATACTGCATGGTCACATCCCTGCCCGCACCGTCATCGCCCGCCGCTCACATTGAGGATCGAGCCCGTTATATAGGAAGCCTCCGGGGACAACAGATAGAGCACCGCGTCGGCGATCTCGTCTGCCGTGCCCGCCCGCTGCATCGGAATGCTGGGCGCCATATCGCGCGCCCGGTCCGGCAGGCCGCCGGACGCATGGATTTCGGTGTCGATCACGCCGGGCCTGATCGCGTTCACCCGCACGCCCTCGGTCGCCACTTCGCGGGCAAGGCCGATGGTGAAGGTGTCGATCGCGGCCTTGGAGGCGGCGTAGTCGACATATTGCGACGGCGAACCGATGATCGCCGCCATCGAGGAAATATTGACGATCGCTCCGCCGTTGCCGCCATGCTTGCTTGACATGCGGCGCACGGCCTCGGCCGCGCAGAGAATGGAGCCGGTAACATTGATCCGCATCATCCGCTCGAGGCGCGCAACCGACATCTCGTCGACACGCGCGGGCGCATCGACGATGCCGGCATTGTTGGCAAGCCCGTCCAGCCGGTCGAAACGCCGGTCAACGGCCGCAAAAATCGCCACGATATCGTCGGCATTGCCGACATCGCCCTTGATCGCAAAGGCCTCGCCGCCACCGGCCTCGATCGTCGAGACCACGGCGTCGGCCGCTTGCCTGTTGGATGCATAGTTGACGGCCACCCGCCAGCCTTTTCGGGCGGCAAGCAGGCAGATCGCGGCGCCGATGCCGCGGCTACCGCCGGTGACCAGGAGAACAGGGGCTTCGCTCATCTGCCGCATTCCTTGAAATCGAGAACGTCCCACGGCGCCACCGACGCCTTGCCCTCGCCCCAGATCGACGAGCCGCGAATGGCAGGCCCGATGCCCGGCAGCACCACCTTGTCGGCCGCCTCGCCGGCTTCCGGCTGCAGGTTGACCATCTCACCCTTGGCGCTCATGCCGTAGACCATGCCCTGCCAGATGGTGCAGGCTTCGAGATCGGCGCCGGTCGCGTCGCCGTCGGGGCAATGGAACATCACCATGCCAATCGTGCGCGACGGATCCTCGGAGGGCATCACATAGCCGTCGAGCGTAAGCGGCGTCTTCAGGACTTTGAGCGTGAACTTGTTGCTGGCGGCGGCGGCCACCGAATTGATCGGCGTGAATCGCAGCTCGTAGGCGCCGTCGCGATCGCCGTAGACGGCATCGGCCTGCTTGCACGAGGCCGCCAGCAGCGGCTGGCCGCTAACCGCGGTAAAAATGAGGGTGGCGATCGTAACAGGAAGCTTACGCATCATCGCCTCACCACACGATGCCCGAGAACATCAGGACCAGCCCTATCGCCGATACCGACCAGATCCACGAGCGGTAGGGGCTCAGCCCGATCAGATAGGCCGGAAGATAGGCGACGCGCGCCCAGAACCACAGCGCGGCACCCCAACGAGTCAGGCTGTCGGAATGGCCGGATGCCACCGTGACCACGGCGAGCGCGATGAAGATGGGATAGGTTTCCTGGTAATTCCTCAGCGCCCGCGTCGCACGGCCGGTCAGCACGTTCGGCTCCGGCTCGTGGTCGCGCGTCGAATTCGCCTCTTTCACGCCGCTCTGCATGCGGTAGGCAACTGCCTGCGCCATCATGTAGGCGAAGGCGAGCGCAGCGCTCCAGAGCAGGTAGACAAGTTCCAGCGACATCAGGGGTTCCGGTGCTGAGGCGAAAAGGGCCGCTCGCGCGGCCCTGTCGGTCTCTTAGAGATCAAGAACGAGACGTTCCGGATCTTCCAGGCTTTCCTTGACGCGGACGAGGAAGGTAACCGCTTCCTTGCCGTCGACGATACGGTGATCGTAGGACAGCGCGAGATACATCATCGGACGGATGACGATCTGGCCGCCGACGACGACGGGACGGTCCTGGATCTTGTGCATGCCGAGAATGCCCGACTGCGGCGCGTTCAGGATCGGCGAGGACATCAGCGAACCGTAGACGCCACCATTGGTGATGGTGAAGGTGCCGCCCTGCATGTCTGCCATCGACAGCGAACCGTCGCGAGCCGACTTGGCGAGACGACCGAGGTCCTTTTCGATCTCGGCGATCGACAGCTGGTCGGCATCGCGTATGATCGGCACGACCAGGCCCTTGTCGGTACCCACGGCCATGCCGACGTGGCAGTAGTTCTTGTAGATGATGTCGGTGCCGTCGATTTCGGCGTTGACGGCCGGCAGTTCCTTCAGCGCATGCGTGACGGCCTTGGTGAAGAAGCCCATGAAGCCGAGCTTGACGCCATGCTTCTTCTCAAAGACGTCCTTGTACTTGGCGCGCAACGCCATGACCGCGCTCATGTCCACCTCGTTGTAGGTGGTGAGCATGGCGGCGGTGTTCTGCGCGTCCTTGAGGCGCTTGGCGATCGTCTGGCGCAGGCGCGTCATCTTCACGCGCTCTTCGCGGCCGGCATCCTCGACGGTCGAAGGACCGCGCGCGGCGGCTGGTGCGGCAGGAACGGCTGCGGCAGCCGGAGCGGCGATGCCCTTGGCGACGGCGGCGATCACATCGCCCTTCAGAACCTGGCCGCGCTTGCCGGAGCCGTCGACCTGATCGGCCGAGATGTTGTTCTCAGCCAGCATCTTCGAAGCGGCCGGTGCCGGCGGCATCGAGGTGGCTGTAGCGGAAGCCGAAGCGGCTGCGGCAACCGGAGCAGCAGCAGCCGGAGCAGGCTCGGCAGCCTTTGCGGGGGCTGCGGCAGGCGCTGCTGCGGCAGCACCGGCGGAGGCGGCGATCTGGCCGAGCAGGGCGGCAAGACCAACGGTCTCGCCCGGCTGCGCGACGATTTCCGAGAGCACGCCGGCGGCAGGTGCCGGCACTTCGATGGTCACCTTGTCGGTTTCAAGCTCAACCAGCGGCTCATCGGCCTTGATGACATCGCCGACCTTCTTGAACCAGGTGCCGACGGTTGCCTCGCTGACGGATTCACCGAGAGTTGGAACGCGGATTTCTGTGGCCATTGTTCAAATCCTGAATTTCTAATCGTTGTGTTTGACGGCATCCCGGCAGCGGCGGCCGGGGAGCGAAGCAATGCGGAGAGGAAACGCGGCGCGCTCCCTCCCCGATCTCATTCTCGTTAGCCGCCGAGCGCGTCCTCGAGGAACGCGGCGAGCTGTGCCAGATGCTTGGACATCAGGCCGGTTGCGGGCGATGCCGCGGCCGGACGTCCGGTGTAGCGAACGCGCTGGTACTTCGCATCGATATGGGCGAGCACCCATTCCAGATACGGGTCGATGAACGACCATGCACCCATGTTCTTCGGCTCTTCCTGGCACCAGACCATTTCCGCGTTGCGGAAGCGGGAGAGCTCGTTGATGAGCGCCTTGGCCGGGAACGGATAGAGCTGTTCGACGCGCAGCAGGTAGACGTCGTCGATGCCGCGCTTTTCGCGCTCTTCCAGCAGGTCGTAATAGACCTTGCCGGTGCAGAGCACGACGCGGCGAATCTTGGCGTCCTTCTGCAGCTTGATCGGGCCGTCCTTGATGACCTCGGCATCGTCCCAAAGAAGACGGTGGAACGAGGTCTCACCCGCCATTTCGGCAAGGTTGGAGACGGCGCGCTTGTGGCGCAGCAGCGACTTCGGCGTCATCAGGATCAGCGGCTTGCGGAAGTCGCGCTTCACCTGGCGGCGCAGGATGTGGAAATAGTTCGCCGGCGTCGTGACGTTGGCGACCTGCATGTTGTCCTCGGCGCAGAGCTGCAGGAAGCGTTCCAGACGTGCGGAGGAGTGCTCCGGACCCTGACCTTCATAGCCGTGCGGCAGCAGGCAGACGAGGCCGGACATGCGCAGCCACTTGCGTTCGCCAGACGAGATGAACTGGTCGAACACCACCTGCGCACCGTTGGCGAAATCGCCGAACTGGGCTTCCCAGAGGGTCAGCGCGTTCGGACGGGCCAGCGAATAGCCGTATTCGAAGCCGAGAACCGCTTCCTCCGACAGCATCGAGTTGATGACTTCGTAGCGCGCCTGGGTCGCCGACAGGTTGGCGAGCGGGATGTAGCGCTCTTCCGTTTCCTGATCGTAGAGCACCGAGTGGCGCTGCGAGAAGGTGCCGCGTTCGCAATCCTGGCCGGAAAGGCGAATCTTGTGACCTTCGGTGACGAGACCGCCGAACGCCAGCGCTTCCGCCGTCGCCCAGTCGATGCCTTCGCCGGTCGAGATCATGTTGGCGCGGTTTTCCATGAAGCGCTGGATCGTGCGGTGCGCATGGAATCCATCAGGGATCTCAGACAGCTTGCGGCCGATCTCCTTCAGTTGCTTCATCGGCACGGCGGTCTTGCCGCGGCGCTGCTCGTCGGCATTGTCGGCCGTGCGCAGGCCCGACCACTCGCCATCAAGCCAGTCGGCCTTGTTCGGCTTGTAGTGTTGGCCGGCCTCGAACTCCTGTTCGAGATGGGCGCGCCAATCGGCCTTCATCTTCTCGACTTCGCCTTCGCTCAGCACACCCTCGGCGACGAGACGCTCGCTGTAGAGCTGCAGAACGCTCTTGTGGCTGCGGATGACCTTGTACATCTTCGGCTGCGTGAAGGACGGTTCGTCGCCTTCATTGTGGCCGTAGCGGCGGTAGCAGAACATGTCGAGCACGACAGGCTTGTGGAACTTCATGCGAAATTCCATGGCGACCTTGGCACCGTAGACGACCGCTTCCGGATCGTCGCCGTTGACGTGCAGGATCGGCGCCTCGATCATCTTGGCGACGTCGGACGGATAGGGCGACGAGCGCGAGAAGGCCGGGTTGGTGGTGAAGCCGATCTGGTTGTTGATGATGACGTGCATCGTGCCGGCAACGCGGTGACCGCGCAGGCCGGACAGGCCGAGGATTTCAGCAATCACGCCCTGACCGGCGAAGGCGGCGTCGCCGTGGATCAGGAGCGGCAGAACCTTGGCGCGCTCCGACAGCGGAATGATGTCGCCGTCCCAGACGGTGGCGCTCATGTCCTGCTTGGCGCGGGCCTTGCCCATGACCACGGGGTCGACGATTTCGAGGTGCGACGGGTTGGCCGTCAGCGACACGTGAACCTTGTTGCCGTCGAACTCGCGGTCCGAGGAAGCGCCGAGGTGGTACTTGACGTCGCCCGAACCTTCGACTTCGTCCGGCGCGTAGGAGCCGCCCTTGAACTCGTGGAAGATGGCGCGGTGCGGCTTGCCCATGACCTGGGAGAGCACGTTGAGGCGGCCACGGTGGGCCATGCCGAACACAGCTTCCTTGAGGCCGAGATGGCCGCCGCGCTTCAGGATCTGCTCGAGCGCAGGGATCAGCGATTCACCGCCGTCAAGGCCGAAGCGCTTGGTGCCCTTGAACTTGACGTCGAGGAACTGCTCGTAGCCTTCGGCTTCGATGATCTTCGCGAGAATGGCCTTCTTGCCTTCGGCCGTGAAGGCGACGCCCTTGTCCGGACCTTCGATCCGTTCCTGGATCCAGGCCTTCTCTTCAGGGTTCGAAATGTGCATGAACTCGACGCCGATCGTCGAGCAATAGGTGCGCTCGAGGATCTCGATCATTTCGCGCACGGTCGCGTATTCGAGACCCAGCACGTTGTCGATGAAGATCTTGCGGTCGTAGTCGGCGGCGGTGAAGCCGTAATTTTCAGGCGCCAGCTCGTGGTAGTCTTCAACAGGAGCGGCGATGCCGAGCGGGTCGAGCTTGGCGTGCAGGTGGCCGCGCATGCGGTAAGCGCGGATCATCATGATGGCGCGCACGCTGTCGCGCGTCGCCTGCAGGATGTCGGCACCTTCGGTCGGCTTGCCGGCTGCTTCAGCCTTCGCCTTGACCTTGGTCTCGACGACCTTCTCGATCACGCCCCAATCGCCGTCGAGCGCCGATACGAGGTCGCCGCTGGCCTGAAGCGGCCAGTTCTTCTTGCGCCAAGACGCACCCTTGGCGGCCCGCTTCACGTCGTCAGGATTTTCTTCAAGTGCCTTGAAAAACGACCGCCATTCCTCGTTGACCGAGGCGGGATCTTCCTCGTAGCGCGCATAGAGCTGCTCGATGTAAGCAGCGTTGGCGCCATCCAGGAACGAGGTGATCTGAAACTGCTCGTTGGCTTCTTGCCGTGCCATGGTGATACGCGGACGCTTCCGCCCGCCTCCTGACTTTGTGTTCTCTGCCGATCCCGATGATCGGCTGCCGCATCTGTCTTCGCCGCCTGTCCGCGGCTCTCGTCTTTGGTAAAGCCGGGCAGGAAATGAACCTGCCCGGTGTATAGATTGGCTTAGCCCTTGAGGACTTCAACCAGCGTGGTGCCGAGGCGTGCCGGCGAAGGCGATACCTTGATGCCGGCTGCTTCCATGGCAGCGATCTTGGATTCCGCATCGCCCTTGCCGCCGGAAACAACAGCGCCGGCATGGCCCATGGTGCGACCCTTCGGAGCCGTACGACCGGCGATAAAGCCTGCCATCGGCTTCTTGCGGCCCTTCTTGGCTTCGTCGATCAGGAACTGTGCTGCGTCTTCTTCAGCCGAACCGCCGATTTCGCCGATCATGATGATCGAGGTCGTGGCTTCGTCGGCCAGGAACATCTCGAGCACGTCGATGAACTCGGTGCCCTTGACCGGATCGCCGCCGATGCCGACAGCCGTCGTCTGGCCGAGGCCCTCGTTCGACGTCTGGAAAACGGCTTCGTAGGTGAGCGTGCCGGAGCGCGAAACGATACCGACAGAACCCTTGCGGAAGATCGAGCCCGGCATGATGCCGATCTTGCATTCTTCCGGCGTCAGGATACCCGGGCAGTTGGGGCCGAGCAGGCGCGACTTGGACTTGTCGAGGCGAGCCTTGACACGGACCATGTCCATGACCGGGATGCCTTCGGTGATGCAGGTGATGAACGGGATCTCGGCATCGATTGCCTCGATGATGGCGTCGGCGGCACCTGCCGGCGGAACGTAGATGACCGAGGCGTCAGCGCCGGTGCGTTCCTTGGCTTCGGCGACGGTCGCAAAGATCGGCAGGCTCTCGCCCTTCGAACCCGTCCAGGTTTCGCCACCCTTCTTCGGGTGGATACCGCCGACCATCTGCGTGCCGTAATAGGCAAGCGCCTGTTCGGTGTGGAAGGTGCCGGTCTTGCCGGTCAGGCCCTGCACGAGGACCTTGGTATTCTTGTTTACGAGAATAGACATCTATCAGGTCCCCAGATTAGGCTTTGATCGCCGCGACGATCTTCTTGGCTGCATCGTCGAGATCGTCAGCTGCCGTGATCGCGAGACCGGATTCGTTGAGGATCTTCTTGCCGAGCTCGACATTGGTGCCTTCGAGGCGAACCACGAGCGGAACCTTGAGACCGACTTCCTGAACCGCTGCGACAACGCCTTCGGCGATGACGTCGCACTTCATGATGCCACCGAAGATGTTGACGAGGATGCCCTCGACCTTCGGGTCGGCCGTGATGATCTTGAAGGCTGCAGCGACCTTCTCCTTGCCGGCGCCACCGCCGACGTCGCAGAAGTTAGCCGGCTCCTTGCCGTAGAGCTTGATGATGTCCATCGTCGCCATGGCGAGACCGGCGCCGTTGACCATGCAGCCGATGTTGCCGTCGAGCGCAACGTAGGCGAGGTCCCACTTGGAGGCTTCGATTTCCTTGGCGTCTTCTTCCGTCTCGTCGCGCAGCGCCTTGACGTCGTCGTGGCGGAACAGGGCGTTGCCGTCGAAGGACATCTTGGCGTCGAGAACGCGCAGATGACCGTCCTTCATGACGATCAGCGGGTTGACTTCCAGCAGTGCCATGTCCTTTTCGCCGAACGCCTTGTAGAGCGCCGGGAACAGCGACTTGGCGTCTTCGGCGGCAGCGCCGGAGAGTTCGAGCGCCTTGGAGATCTTGGCAACGTCGTCAGCGGTGACGCCGGCGATCGGGTCGATGGCGATCGTGTGGATCTTCTCGGGCGTGTCGTGGGCGACAGCTTCGATGTCCATGCCGCCTTCGGTCGAAACGACGAAGGCAACCTGACCGACCGAACGGTCGACCAGGATCGAGCAATAAAGCTCGCGGTCGATGTCGGCGCCGTCTTCGATGTAGAGGCGGTTGACCTGCTTGCCCGCGTCGCCCGTCTGCGCCGTTACCAGCGTGTTGCCGAGCATGTCCTTGGCGTGCGCCACGACTTCCTCGATCGACTTCGCCAGACGAACGCCGCCCTTGGCGTCGGGGCCGAGTTCCTTGAACTTGCCCTTACCGCGGCCGCCGGCGTGGATCTGGCTCTTGACCACGTAGAGCGGGCCTGGGAGTGACTTGGCAGCGGCTTCGGCTTCCTCGACCTTGAGGATTGCCACGCCTTCCGCGACCGGCGCGCCATAGCCCTTCAAGAGAGCCTTGGCCTGATATTCATGAATGTTCATGGATCTATTCCTGTTTGGATTGCGTCAGCGGTCGGTCGGCTTACTTCAGCGACGGCGCGATGTTGATGCAGGCTTCGCACAGGCCGGCGACAGCGCCGACAGACTTGTCGAAGGCTTCCTTTTCGGCCTTGTTCAGGTCGATCTCGATGATGCGCTCGACGCCACCGGCACCGATGACGGTGGGAACGCCGACATACATGTCCTTGACGCCGTACTGACCCGAAAGATAGGCGGCGGCAGGCAGAACGCGCTTCTTGTCCTTGAGGTAGGATTCAGCCATTTCGATCGCCGAAGCGGCCGGTGCGTAATAGGCCGAGCCGGTCTTCAGGAGACCGACGATTTCGGCGCCACCGTCACGGGTGCGCTGGATGATTTCTTCGAGACGCTCCTTGGTGACCCAACCCATGGTGACGAGGTCGGTGAGCGGAATGCCGCCGACGGTCGAGTAACGGGCGAGCGGCACCATCGTGTCCCCGTGGCCGCCGAGAACGAAAGCGGTGACGTCCTGCACGGAAACGTTGAATTCCTTGGAGAGGAACAGGCGGAAGCGCGACGAGTCCAGAACGCCGGCCATGCCGACGACCTTGTTGGCAGGAAGGCCGGAGAACTTCTGCAGCGCCCAGACCATGGCGTCGAGCGGGTTGGTGATGCAGATCACGAAAGCGTCAGGGGCATACTTCTTGATGCCGGCGCCGACCTGTTCCATGACCTTGAGATTGATGCCGAGAAGGTCGTCGCGGCTCATGCCCGGCTTGCGGGCGACACCGGCGGTGACGATGCAGACATCGGCGCCTTCGATTGCGGAGTAGTCGCTTGCGCCGGTCAGGTTGGCGTCGAAGCCTTCGACCGGCGAGGACTGCGCGATGTCGAGACCCTTACCCTGCGGGATGCCGTCGGCGATATCGAATAGAACGATGTCACCCAGCTCCTTGAGGCCGGCGAGATGCGCCAGCGTGCCACCAATCATGCCAGAACCAATGAGAGCGATTTTGTTACGCGCCATTTCGGTGTTTCCTTTGCGACCAAAATTCGTCGGGCGACGCACTGAGGGGCTGCGCCCAATTGCCGCAATCGCATAGACCCTAAGGCCAAAAATGGCAACTGATTATTTTGAGACCAGCAATTTCAATCGTTTAGAAGACAAAATACTTACGTAAACGTAAGAGTTTTTGTCATCAAACTGCTATTCGGCGGCCCGTTTCTCGTGATGCAGAGCCAGATATTCCGCACTCCGCATCTCGAACAGACGCGATGCCGTTCGGTCGAACTCGAAACCTTCGGTACCACGCGCTTGTGTCAGCAAGTTCTCAGGCATGGCCTCAGCCGAGATATAGAGCCTCACCGCATGGTCGTAGAGCGTATCGACCAAAATGATGAAGCGCTTCGTCTGGTTCCGTTTCTCGGGTCCGAGCATGGGAACGTGATCGACAAATATGGCATCAAAGCGTTCGGAGATGGCAAGGAAGTCGGCGGCGCCCAGCGGCTTGTCGCAAAGATCGGCGAATGTGAACCGCGCCAGCCGGTCGACGGCGAGCGGCACATGGATCGAGCGCCCCTTCATGGGGATGTCGATCGGATGCGCCTTGCGCCCGTGCAGCGCCTGGTTCCATGCGGCGTCCATGGCCATGTCGGCATGGCGATCGAGCGGGGTGATGTAGACGGGCAGGCTGTCGATTTTCTCCATCCGGTAATCCGTCGGAGAATCCAGCGTCACCGTCTCTACGTGCTTCTCCAGCAGACCGATGAACGGCAGGAACAGACTGCGATTGAGGCCGTCGCGATAAAGATTGTCAGGCTCGACGTTGGACGTGGCGACCAGCACGCAACCGCGACCGAACAGGTCGGAAAACAGCCGCGACAGGATCATCGCATCGGCGATGTCTGTGACCGTGAACTCGTCGAAGCACAGAAGCTCGGCTTCGGCATAGAGATCGGCACCCACGACCGGGATCGGGTCCGCCTGCTTGGTGTCGCCGTTCTTCAGCCGCAGCCGGTGGGCAGCGATGCGATTGTGCACGTCGGTCATAAATTCATGAAAATGCGCCCGACGCTTCTTGGCGCAGGGCGCCATCTCGAAGAACATGTCCATCAGCATCGTCTTGCCGCGGCCGACGCTGCCGTGAATGTAGAGACCCTTGACCTTCTCCGACGGTTTCTTCCTGGCCGCGAACAGCCAGCCGAGCGCACTCGATTTCGCAGCCGGACGCTTCTGCTTGAGTTCCGACAGCACCCGATCCAGGCATTTCGCCACATGCATCTGGGCGGAGTCGAGTTGAAGCGAGCCCGAGGCCGTCAGCGACTTCAATTGTTCGCTGACGCTCAAGCTGTAATCTGGCATCGGTTGCATTGAGATAATCCGCCTGGAAAAGATCGGCGGAGCGAGCCGCCGGCTCGCTTATCGGCTGAGCGCGATCGGCTGGCCGCTGCTGGTCTGGCCGCTGAAGGCGTTGTCGGCGGTCTTGTAGACGCTGCCGATCTGGGTGCCGTTGCGGTCCTTGAGAAGGACCTGCTTGCCCGACACTTCCCAGGAGCCCATCGCCGTCAGCTCGCCGACACAGCCGCGCGTACCGCCGCGCGAACCGCTGCCGAGGTTGGTCAGCGTCAGGAACATGTCGCAGGAGCCGTTGACCCGCCAGCTGCCGACCAGCGATTCCTTGGTGACGTCGAGGCCGCCGCCATTGGCCGCCATCGCCCCACCGCCCTGCACGCCGCCCATCGGCGCCGTCGAGGCCGGAGCGGCTGGAAACTGCGAGGAGCCACCGGGAGGAGGCAGCTGACCGCCCTGCACCGAAGGCACCGGCTGCGCCGTCAAAGGCGCCGGTGCTGCGCTGTAGCTCGCGTCGTTATAGGCTGTACGCTGGCAACCGGCGAGTGACAGAACAACCGCCATACCTGTCATCGCATATCGCAACTGCATCTGAATGCTCCCGAATGTCCGCTTTTGTCGCATGAAAATAGTAATTAGCTTATTTTCGAATGAACGTGTTTCACTTTGGTTAATCAAGCCGTAATGGCCGTGAATTGCCTGACGGAGCTAGGCCTGTGACAGCGCAATTCAACCTTTACGGCTGAGAACTTCCTGAAGATAGAATTTGTCAGCAAGGTGATGAGCCGCCATTTCTCTTGGAAATGCTTATCGCCTGTTTCACGATTGAACGATCATCATGTCGCACCGGCAGGCATCGGCGGCCCTAAGGGGCCGCCGGATGGATGGTATCGCGTCAGACGCGGCGCTCGACCATCATCTTCTTGATCTCGGCGATCGCCTTGGCCGGGTTCAGACCCTTGGGGCAGGTCTGCGCGCAGTTCATGATCGTGTGGCAGCGATAGAGGCGGAACGGATCCTCGAGATTGTCGAGGCGCTCACCCTTGGCTTCGTCGCGGCTGTCGATCAGCCAGCGGTAGGCCTGCAGCAAGACGGCCGGACCGAGATAACGGTCGCCGTTCCACCAGTAGCTCGGACAGGAGGTCGAGCAGCAGGCGCAGAGAATGCACTCGTAGAGGCCATCGAGCTTCTGGCGATCTTCATGGCTCTGCTTCCATTCGGTTGCCGGCGCCGGCGACACCGTCTTCAGCCAGGGCTCGATCGAGCGGTGCTGGGCGTAGAAGTTGGTGAGATCAGGCACGAGGTCCTTGACAACAGGCATGTGCGGCAGCGGATAGATCTTCACCGAGCCCTTGATGTCGTCGAGACCCTTGGTGCAGGCCAGCGTATTCGTGCCGTCGATGTTCATCGCGCAGGAACCGCAGATCCCCTCGCGACAGGAACGGCGCAGCGTCAGCGTCGGGTCGATCTTGTTCTTGATGTAGAGCAGACCATCGAGCACCATCGGCCCGCAATCGTCGACATCGATGTAGAACGTGTCGATCGACGGGTTCTGGCCATCGTCCGGGCTCCAGCGATAGACGCGGAATTCACGTGTATTGGTGGCGCCCGCCGGCTTCGGCCAAGTCTTGCCTTCGCGGATCTGAGAATTCTTGGGAAGTGCGAGTTCAACCATGGTTATTTTCCTGTGGCGACGTGGAGCCGGGCAAGGCCGCTCCCAAAATACGAATCTTGTTGTCAAATCCAGCCGCGGAAGCCTTGGCGGCGAATTTTCGGTCGGCAGTCACGAGAATATCGTCGGCATCGTCGAGCGCACAGGCGAGATACATCGCGTCATAGATGGAGTGATCCATCGTGGAAGAAAGATCGAATGCGACATCGATCAAGTCTATCGATGGCACGAGATGTTTGAAGGCCGTCTTCAATCTCGAAACGGCCTCCGAAGCCTGCGCCGTTGAGATGATTCCGGTCCGGATTTTCCTTCGAAGAACATGTGCCACTTCAGCCAGAACGATATCGGGAGCCTTCAACGCAGCTTCAGCCTTCGTCAACTGAATGGCGTCGAGGTGATCTCCCTCCTCGACAAACCACTTCACGACCACCGATGCATCGACGACAAACATCAGCGATCCCGCAATTCGCGCAAGATTTCGACGCTGTCGGTCTGCACGACGCCCTTCGGCGTCATTGCAGCGATACGAACGGCAGCATCGTAGAGTGACTCCGCAGAGCTGTCGGCGACGGATGCGCTCAAGCGTTCGTTGACCTCCTCTTCCAACGTCCGCTTGTGCGCACGGGCAAGGTTCTCCAGCTTGGTCAAAAGGCTTTCATCGATCCTGATGCGCATTTCACCCATGATTTCGCTCCTTAAAGCGGCTCAGCCAGTCCTACCTTGCCACATTCCCCATCAGTAAACACGCGCCTTGGGTGCGATCTTCTGCGGGTCGATCCCTTCCGCGATCAGCTCGGTATGCACAGGGCGGTAGTCGAGCTTGACGTCGCCGGCGGCGTTGACCCAGGCAAGCGTGTGCTTGCGCCAGTTGACGTCGTCGCGGCCGGCGAATGCGCCTTCCGTGTAGTCCTCGCGCGCATGCGAACCACGGCTCTCCTTGCGCGCTTCGGCGCCATAGATCGTCGTGATGGCGTTGGCCATCAGGTTCTGCAGCTCGAGTGTTTCGACGAGGTCGGAGTTCCAGATCATCGAGCGGTCGGTGACCTTGATGTCGCGCATTTCCTGCCAGATGGCCGAGATGCGCTTGCAGCCCGATTCCAGCGATTCCTGCGTACGGAACACGGCGGCGTCTTCCTGCATGGCGCGCTGCATCTTCTCGCGAAGATTGGCCGTCGGTGTGCTGCCGGAAGCATGACGCAGGCCGTCGAAGCGCTCCATGATCTTGTCGCAGGCGGCAACGTTCAGATGCGGCACCGGTGCGGCGCGGTCGATGACTTCACCGGCGCGAATGGCAGCGGCGCGGCCGAAGACAACGAGGTCGATCAGCGAGTTGGAGCCGAGACGGTTTGCCCCGTGCACCGAGGCGCAGCCGGCTTCGCCGACGGCCATCAGGCCCGGAATGATCCGCTCGGGATTGCTCGAGTCGGCGTTCAGCACTTCGCCCCAGTAGTTCGTCGGAATGCCGCCCATATTGTAGTGAACCGTCGGCAGAACCGGGATCGGCTCGCGCGTCACGTCGACGCCGGCGAAAATCTTCGCCGATTCCGAAATGCCAGGCAGACGCTCGTGGAGAACGGCCGGATCGAGATGGTCGAGATGCAGGAAGATGTGGTCCTTGGCCTTGCCGACGCCGCGACCTTCGCGGATCTCGAGCGTCATGCAGCGCGAGACGACGTCACGCGAGGCAAGGTCCTTGGCCGAAGGGGCGTAGCGTTCCATGAAGCGCTCACCCTCGGAGTTGACGAGGTAACCGCCTTCGCCGCGCGCACCCTCGGTGATCAGACAGCCGGAGCCGTAGATGCCGGTCGGGTGGAACTGCACGAACTCCATGTCCTGGAGCGGCAGGCCGGCGCGTGCCACCATGCCGCCGCCGTCGCCGGTGCAGGTGTGGGCCGAGGTCGCCGAGAAATAGGCGCGGCCGTAGCCGCCGGTCGCCAGCACCACCATCTTGGCGGCGAAGCGATGGATCGTGCCGTCGTCGAGGTTCCAGGCAACCACGCCGGTGCAGCGGCTGCCGTCGTCGGACATGATCAGATCGAGCGCGAAGTATTCGATGAAGAATTCCGCGTTATGGCGCAGCGACTGGCCGTAAAGCGTGTGCAGGATGGCATGTCCGGTACGGTCGGCAACGGCGCAAGTGCGCTGCACCGGCGGTCCTTCCCCGTAGTTCTGCATGTGGCCGCCGAACGGCCGCTGGTAGATCTTGCCTTCTTCGTTGCGCGAGAAGGGAACGCCGTAGTGCTCGAGCTCATAGACCGCCTTCGGCGCTTCCATGGTGAGGTACTGCATGGCATCGACGTCGCCGAGCCAGTCGGAGCCCTTGACGGTGTCGTAGAGGTGCCACTGCCAGCTATCAGGCGTCATGTTGCGCAGCGAAGCCGCGATGCCACCCTGGGCCGCGACCGTGTGGCTGCGGGTCGGGAACACCTTGGTGATGCAGGCCGTCTTGAAGCCCTGTTCGGCCATGCCGAGCGTCGCACGCAGGCCGGCGCCACCGGCGCCGACGACGATCACGTCATAGGAGTGATCGATATACTTGTAGGCCTTCCCGTTTTGAGCGGGGCCATTCTGAGCGGATGAATTCGATGCCATGATATCAATTATCCTACGAAGGCGATCTTCAGAATGGCGAAGAGACAGAGCCCCGCCATCAGGATCGAAAAGAAGGTGTTGAGCATCACGAGCGCGATCTTGGTGACTTCATGGTGCACGTAGTCTTCGATGATGACCTGCATGCCGAGCTTCATGTGAATGACGCCCGACACGACCATCAGGCCCATGACGACGGCGACGAACGGGTTCGACAGCGCGTGCACGACCTGCGCGTACGGCTGGCCGGCATGGATGATCATGAAGATGATGAAGAAGAGAAAGAGCGGCACGTTGGCAACGGCCGTCACGCGCTGGCGCCAGAAATGTTCGGTGCCGTCCTTGGCCGAACCGAGGCCGCGAACCTTACCCAAGGGGGTACGCATATCCATGTGATCAACCTTTAGAAGCGAATGAGGAAGCCGATCACCCAGACCAGCAAGGTCAGACAGAGCGAGGCGACGATGTTGGCGATGGCGAGCTTGGTCGAGAACTGTTTGTCGAAGCCGTAGCCGAGGTCCCACATGAAGTGGCGGAAGCCGCCGAGCATGTGGTGGATCAGCGCCCAGGTGTAGCCGAGCAGTACGAGCTTGCCGACGATGCTGCCAAGCACCCAGTTGGCCCAGTCATAGGCGCCGACGCCGGTTGCGGCTGCGATCAGCCACCACGCGATCAGCAGCGTGCCGACATAGAGCGCGCCACCGGTAATACGGTGGACGATCGACATAACCATGGTGGGGATTGGTTTATAAATCTGCAAATGCGGCGACAGGGGCCGGTTACTTGTCGTGTTCGCCATCAGAACCTCGCGGCGGTCTTTCTGCGCTTCCGGGGTCCGGAAAGCATCCCAGCAACCACACGATTGACAGAAAGCTGTGTGTGCGTTGCATCAATGGCGACGTTTAATCACGGAAACACCTAACGACAAGTATAATTGACGCACCCGTGAAATTTAATCGATTTGCGTCTTGACGACCTTTCGGACTTAAGCAAGCCCGCCCGCGCCGCTACCCCTTGCGGATGAATTTTCAAGCTTCGGTGGACAAGCCTGCGCTTTTGGCGCATTTTCGCGTTAACGCTTTGTTAAGCATTCCGTTTCCGGAGACCAACGCGATGTTCAAGACATCCTCGAAACTCGTTTCGCTCGCCGCAGCAGCGCTGATCGCGCTGCCTGCCGCAGCCGGCGATTTCGGCGGCAACGTCGTCACGCGCCATCACGATCGCGGCCATGGCGGCGGCAGTGGATATGGCGACATCGGACGCGGCATGGGCCATCGCGACATCGCAAACGGCTTCGCATCCGGCTCGATCATCCGCCACCGCGGCACGTCGATCATCGGCAATTACGGCGGCTGGGACAACGGCTCGCGCACTATCGCCGGCGGCTACGACGGCTACCGCCCGCATCCGGGCCGCGGCCGCTTCATCCAGCGCTTCTCGTCACCCACGTCGAATTTCGCCCGCAGCAACATCGTCATCATCGACCAGCGGGGTCAAGCGCGCGCGCCGTCGGGCACCTATGCCGGAACATCTTACGCCTATGAGACGGATGGCGGCACCTATGTCGGCGGCTACGGTTATGCCGGCTACGGTTATCGGCCGACAGTCAGGCTGGCGCCGATGGCCAAGGTCATTCACGTCAACAACCGCCGCAACGCCTGCTCCTACGAACAGGGCGTCTGCGTCATCCGCCCCTGATGAAAACGATCAGCCGTTGAAGCGCCAGACGGTGGTCTTCTTGACCTCGCTGTCCTCCAGCGCCCGCGTTACCGGCACCTCGTAGACCGCGCAGGCGACAAGCCTGTCCTTCGGCAGATAGGCCCGCCCGGGGTCGCCGACGAGCACAGTAACGCCATCGGCCGCCAGCTTTTCGAACCACGGCACCAGAGCCAGGGCGAAGTCGCGATCGTAGAACACATCGCCGGCAAGCAGCACATCGGCATCGATCTCCGAGCCGATCAGGTTTTCACCCGTGAAATCGATCTCGACCCCGTTCAGCTCGGCATTGAGCGCCACCGCAGTCTTCGTCCAAGGATCGATATCTGCCGCGAGCACATGGCCTGCGCCCGCCATCTTCGCCGCGATTGCCACCAGCCCGGAGCCGCTGGCGAAATCGAACACGCGTTTGCCATCAACCGTTTCGGGATGATCGAGCACATAGCGCGCCAGCCCCTGCC
>UCJD01000025.1 GCA_900472605.1 Hyphomicrobiales bacterium
ATCTCTCAGGTCGGGCACCAGGCACCTAGACATGATTGCACGGTAAGCGGCCTCGCCATACCGTTGGGATTGACCTGCGCGAAGATTGCAAACCTCTTGCCGACGACCAGTGCCGGCGCAGGGTCGCCAAGCATCGGAACGGACGTACACCGCGACGGCCGCGGCGATGTCTCGTGCCGCGAGCAATAGCGGTATAACTTCGCTGAACTGGCCGGGAGAGCCGAGATTACTGGAACAGGCTGATGATGCCGCTCGGCGCGGAGTTGGCGATCGACAGCGCCTGGATGGCGAGTTGCTGCTGGGTCTGCTGGGCCGCGAGCCTGGAGGATTCCTGTTCCATATCGGCATCGACGAGACGGCCGACGCCGCTTTCGAGACTGTCCATGAGTTTGCTGGCGAAAAGCGTCTGCCCGTCGATGCGCGTCTGCAGGGACCCGAGCGTGCTGGCGCTTTCGATCGATCGCTTCAGCATATACTCGACGCCGGTGAGATACTCGTCGACACCGAAAGCGGAGCGGGTGACGTCGACCTCGTCGAGGTCGAATTCAAGCGTCCAAGGCGGATCGGACTGTACGTTGCCGACGCTGACGCGGGCGGCGCGGTTGCCAGCTTCCGGATAGAGGCTCCGATCCGCCGAGAAGGTGATCGTGTCGCCCGATGGCGTGATCACCAAATCGCTGCCTGCCGAGGCGAATGCGATGACGGTGGCCAGGTCCGTCGCATTGCCGACATAACCATCGCTTGTGCCAAGCGCTGCATCGACCGTCGCGCGGTCGATCGTGTAGGTCTGCAACGGGTTGGGGCCCACCTGCACGTCGAAGGTGATGGACGCCTTCTCGGAAACAGTAAACGACCGGCCGAACGTCATGGTGGCCTCAGGATACATGTTGTCGTGATTGTAGAGCGGCGCATCCTCGAGGCCGAGCGCGAAGCCGGATGGATAGACGCCGCCAAAATCCGATCGTACGCCGGTTATGTTGATGCTCGAACCCGGATGACCCGAAGTTTCGAGTGAAGCGATCTCGAAATTTCCGGCCGTCAGCGAACCGGAGAAACGCGTCTCGTTGGCTGTCGCAGGCACGCCGTTATCGGCAAATACCTGATTGAGAACCTTGCGCATGTCGGACGCTGTGCGGATTTTGCCGTCGGCCGTGCCCAAGGCGGTATCGATTACGCTCTTGTCGATCCTGAGCCCGGTGAAGGTCTCGCCGGCGGAATAATCTCCCGCGTCGACTTCCAGATCGAAATCGATGTAGTCGGTTGCACCGAAGGTGGCCGGGCCGGTAAAATCGTGGTTCTCGTGACCTTGATGGGCATCCGAATTGATGTTGGTGCCGCGGAAGCCGCCGATATTGCCGACACCGTCCAGTTCCTTTTGCAGGATGCCGCCGCCGCCGGTGTTCAGCATGCTGCTCAGCTTAAGGTTCACGCTTTCCGTTTCCACTTTCACCGAACCGTCATCCGCGCGGACGAATGACGACATGACGGAGGTGGTGAGATCATCCGTGACCATCAGATGCGTCGGAGCGTTCGTCGTCAGCCAGTTGACACCATTGAAGCTGGACGAAGCCACGATGCTTTCGACCTGCAGATTGAGCTGCTGCAACTCATCCTGGATCTTGGCCTTGTCGACACCGTCTTCAGTCGCGGCAACGAGCTTCGCCTTGTACTCTGTGAGCACATCGACGATCGAGTCCGTGCCGGCGTAAGCGGTGTCGACTTTGGCGGACGCCATTCCGAGCGCATCCGAGACAGCGGAAACGGCCTTGCTATCGGATGTCATCGTCGTGGCGATAGACCAATAGGCGGCATTGTCGGACGCCGCTTCCACGCGCAGACCCGAGGATATCCGACCCTGGGTTTCCTGCAGTCCTGAGTTGAGAGAGCGTAGAGTCTGTAGTGCTGCAAGTGCCGAGGTATTGGTCAAAAGCGACGTCATCGGAGATCCAGATAAATAAAACCTTGAATTAAAACGAAGAGCTTACCTGCTGATTCTTACAGCCTATGGGTGCCAAACTAAGAAAATCTCGGTTAACAAAGTATGGATACGATTAGCTAAATCTGATGGAAATGGCACAACTCGGGAGTTGTTCTTGTTTCTCTCGCGTAAAATTTCGCAAAAGTAGCGCCATCAAGTATTTTCCAAGACGTTCCCGATCAAAAAACTTAAGGATCGGACCTGACAGGAAGAATTCAGCCTCCGCGAGGTATTGCCGATCCAAACATGGTCACGCTCACGATTTAAGCTTGCGCAGACACCGAGACGTGATACGGCAAGCGGCCACATCCCCAGAATTCGCGATACCGCGACGCATTGATGTCGCATATGAGTGCGATCGTCCTAAAACGTGATGGCGGTCGCGTTTGGATTGGGCGGGCCGTGTCATGAGGGGTCTGAGGCACGGCCCGCAACGCAACTGAGGTAAGGGCATATGTGGGATATCCTGACGATATTAGGCATCTTCGGCTTGCTCTTTCTGGGGCGAGAGGCGCAGATCGTTCTCGCAAAGGCTCGCGCTTCCGGATGGAATGATTTCCCGCGGCGCTGAGCTGATCTCGACCAGCCTGCTTCGATCGGCTCGAATGAGTGGCGCTATGAGCGGCGCCTGCTTCCGTCGCCTGATGTTGACATGCGCAACTCATTCGAATGAGCGAAGTGCAAGCCGGCTTGCGGGATGGTACGTTGCGCTGTCTCGTTGGTATTGCGTTATCGATTGTGTTGCGTTCGCGAGACGTGGCCCGCTTTGAGCGGGCTTTTTTTCGCCCATACGATGCCGTTCGGCACTATTACGCCGGTGTTTCCCCGTCCGCCGGGCTCTGCGGCAGGGATTGCAGCAAGGTCTGGCGCGCCGAGCGAAGATGCACCCTGCAGGCGGCCTCGATCGCGGCTGCATCGCCCGCTTCAAGGGCTGCGATATAATCCAGATGCTCATGAATGGCGCGCTCGTTGCGCTCGCGGGCGAAGGCCTTGTTCCATTGGTAGTGATAATGGAAGACGATGGCGATGGCATCGTAGAAATCAGCGATGAAGCGGTTATTCGCGGCGCCGTGGATCAAGAGATGAAAGCGCTCGTCCAGCGCTGAGAATTCCCTGTAGCGACGGTCGAGATCCCCGAGCATGGCGTGGTGCTCGGCCTTGATCTCTGCAAGCGCCCGCCACGCCTCATTATCACGAGGCAGCCTACCGAATTCGGCGGCGGAGTGGAGTTCGAACATCTCGCGCACCTCGGCGAGTTCCAGCGCGAATTCGCGGGTGAAGCCCTTGAGGATCCAGTGGCTGTTTGGCCGCTTCTCGATCAGCCCGAAACGCGAAAAGCGGATGAGGAATTCGCGCACGCTGGTCGTGCCGGTGCCGATATCGCGGGCAAGTTCCAGTTCGTTGATCTGCGTGCCGGGTGCGGCGTCATCCGACAGGATGCGCTGCATGAAGCTGCGCTCGATGATGTTGTGAAGGGAATCGGTCTCTTCCGAGGGAAAGAGATCGGCCTGCGTGGGGGTACGCAACACCACCTTCTGCCGCTTGTTCCAGCGGATGATGCCTTCCTCGTCGAGCCGGGTCAGAATGGCGCGGGCCGTGCTGCGGCTGATGCCGAGCTTGGCCGCGATATCGGGCTCGGAGGGCAAGGTCTCGTCGGCGCGCAGCGCCGCAGCATAGCGATTATACGCCTCCTTGAAGACCGTGTTTTGCCGCGCCATGCACACCCCGCCTTGTTGCCCTGCGGCGCAGGACGAATGCCCGCGAATGGCGGGCGCCGGCGCGTGGCAGGTGCTTATCTCTCGGCGATCCTTATCTTATTTTGGATCGTCCGCGGCTGTTTGCCTCCCTCGTCCACAGGATCAATAATCCCGTTGACTTGAAAATGTTTATTGTAGATAAAAAACAAAAGCAATGCGCATTCGCCGATGCAGCGGGTGTTTCCCTCGGGAGAAGATCGTTGAAGAAAGACCCTTGGATTATCCTGTCATCAGGCGACAATGTCGCGGTGGCCACGGCCCCGATCGCCGCGGGCGAGGTGGTGGCAGGGATAACGACGCTGGAGAAGATCGACCCCGGCCACAAGATCGCCTTGTCAGATATCGCGCTCGGGCAGCCGGTCGTGAAGTACGGGCAGGCGATCGGGCGCACGACGTCAGACGTCAAGGCCGGCCAGCACATCCATAGCCAGAACCTGCATTTCGAAAACGACCGTCTGGCGGCCACCGCCAATTCGGCGCCGGAAGAAGCGAGCGCCGAAGACCGGGCGCGCACCTTCATGGGCTACAAGCGCGCGGACGGACGCTCGGCGACGCGCAACTATATCGGCATCATCGCCAGCGTGAACTGTTCCACCACGGTCTGTCGCGCCATCGCCGACCAGGCCAACCGCACCATCCTGCCGCATTACGAAGGCATCGACGGCTTCGTGCCGATCGTCCACGACCAGGGCTGCGGCATGAGCTCGACGGGCGACGGCATGGCGGTGCTGCACCGGACGCTGGCGGGCTACACGAGGCATGTGAACTTCGGTGGCGTGCTGATGATCGGGCTCGGCTGCGAGGTCAACCAGCTGACGCTCTACGGCCAGAGCGGCGCCGGCAATTCCAAGCGTCATTTCAACATTCAGGATGCCGGCGGATCGCGCCGCGCCGTCGAGCGCGCCATGGGCATGCTGAAGGAGATCGCCGACGATGTCGGCCGCGAGCGGCGCGTGCCGCTGCCAATCAGCGACATCATCATCGGCATGCAGTGCGGCGGCTCGGACGGCTTCTCCGGCATCACCGCCAATCCGGCGCTCGGCGTGGCCGCCGACCTTCTGGCGGCTGCCGGCGGCACGGCGATCCTGTCCGAGACATCCGAGATCTATGGCGCCGAACATCTGCTGCGCAGCCGCGCGGTGAGCGAAGAGGTCGCCCGCAAGCTCGATGAGAAGATCGTCTGGTGGGAGAAGTATGTGGCGATGCACGGCGCCTCGCTTGACAACAACCCCTCCCCTGGCAACAAGCGCGGCGGGCTGACGACCATTCTGGAAAAATCGCTCGGCGCCGTGGCCAAGGGTGGGCGTTCGCCGCTGACGGCGGTTTATGGTTATGCCGAACGGGTGACTGCGCCCGGGCTCGTCTTCATGGACACACCAGGTTACGACCCTGTCTCGGCTACCGGCCAAGTCGCTGGTGGAGCCAACATGATCGCGTTCACCACCGGCCGCGGCAGCTGCTTCGGCTGTCGCCCGGCGCCGTCGATCAAGCTCTCAAGCAATTCGGCGCTCTATGCCTCGATGGAAGAGGACATGGACATCGACTGCGGCACGATCGCCAGCGGCGACGCGACGATATCAGGCAAGGGGCGCGAGATCTTCGACCTGATCATCAACACGGCATCCGGCAAGAAAACCAAGAGCGAGGAATTCGGCTACGGCGATAACGAATTCGTGCCTTGGCATCTGGGAGCAACGCTTTAATCAAGAATATCGACAGTCTTCAGGGAGGAATGATGAAGACGAGGAGGATCGGCCGGACCGAGCTTGAGGTGACCGAAGTGAGCTTCGGCGCCGCAGCCCTTGGCGGCCTGTTTCGCGCCTGCCCACGGGAGCAGGCCATGGATACGCTGGACGCTGCCTGGGATAGCGGCATCCGCTATTTCGACGTGGCGCCGTGGTATGGGCTTGGGCTCGGCGAGCGCTATGTCGGCGATTTCCTGCGCGGCAAACCGGAAGCGGAATGGGTGCTGTCCACCAAGGTCGGACGACTGCTGCGGCCGGTGCCGACGGGGACGGTTCCCGACTACTCTTACGTCGATCCGCTCTCCTTCGATGCGGATTACGACTATTCCTATGACGGCATCATGCGCTCGGTCGAATTCAGCTACGCACGGCTGGGGCTGAACCGGATCGACATTCTCTATGTTCACGATATCGGCGGCTATACGCATGGCGCGGCGAAGAACGCCGTCTATCTCAAGCAATTCCTCGACACCGGCATCAAGGCGCTGGAAGAGCTGAAGAAAACGGGTGCAATCAAGGCGTTCGGGCTCGGAGTCAACGAGGTGCCCGTTTGCCTCGACGTGATGCGCAATGCCGAGATCGACTGCATCCTGATGGCCGGGCGCTACACGCTGCTCGATCGCTCGGTCGAAGCCGATCTGCTGCCGCTCTGCCGCAGGAAGGGTACCTCGCTCGTGGTCGGCGGCGTCTTCAACTCCGGTATTCTGGCGACCGGCGCGGTGGCAGGGTCGAATTTCGACTATATGCCGGCGACGGAAGAGGTGCTCGCCAAGGTGCGCGGCATGGAAGAGGTCGCCAGGAAAAACGGTGTGCCGCTCGCGGCGCCGGCGCTGCAGTTTGCGCTGCGCGATCCGCTCGTGTCATCGGTGCTGATCGGCACCGGCAAGGCATCCAGCGTGGCGCGCAACATGGATCTCTTCTCGCCGATTTTGCCGGAGACGATCTACCCGGAATTCGATAGTTTCACGCTCGTTGCGCCGCCACTCGGCGAAGATGCTGTCCGCGTTTAAGGAAAAACAGAATGCTTAAAGGAATTCATCCCGTCCTCAGCCCCGATCTATTGTGCGCCATCGCGCGCATGGGCCACGGGGACGAGATCGTCATCGCCGACGCCAACTTCCCTTCCTTTTCCATGGGACCGGAAATGATCCGCGCCGATGGCGTCAGTGCCACGACCATGGCGGAAGCGATCCTCACGCATATGCCGCTCGATACCTTCGTGCCGGAATCGGCCTGGGTCATGGAAGTGGTGGGCGATCCGACCGCGGTGCCAGACGTTTGCAAGGAGTTTCAGACCATCGTGTCCAGGCGTGCCGGCGATTTCGGCATTTCGACGCTTGAACGCTTCGCCTTTTACGAACGCTCGCGCAAGGCTGCCTATATCGTCGCGACCACCGAGTTTCGGCTTTACGGCAACATCATTCTTAAGAAAGGCGTCGTGCTGCCGGACGAGGTGTTCTGGGGATAAGGAGAAAACGGAATAAACGTTCCGCATTGACAATCGTACGGAGCCGATATTTCGTAAGTTGAACTCGGCGCCTTTTAGGCCGGATGTCTTGGAGGGGCGTCTGGCCTCGAAGGAAAAGGCGCCGAGACTGGGAATGGGAGTTGCCGGCGGTTTGGCCGGCGGCTCAATCGATAAGTGGGTGCTGGATTGGTCCGGAAAGAGCCAAAGGGCTTACCAGGCGCAGTCTTGCAAACAGGGCAGGCCTCGGCTAGCTTCGAACTCGTAAATGTTTTTTATCGATAAAAGTCTCTCGTTCGCGTTCGCGAGAGATTTCCTGGAGGAGAACGCACCTGAGAGGAGAACCAACATGCGCATGAAGTCCATTCTTTCGCGTCGCACCTTTACCGCTCTCGCGGGCGCCGCCGTCATGGCAACAGCCGTGCCGATGCCGTCCTTTGCGGCAGACGTGACCATTCCTATCATCGTCAAGGACACCACGTCCTTCTACTGGCAGATCGTGCTGGCCGGCGCCCGCAAGGCAGGCCAGGATCTTGGCGTCAAGGTGCCTGAACTCGGCGCACAGGCCGAGTCCGACGTGAACGGCCAAATCAGCATTCTCGAGAACGCCGTTGCCGGCAAGCCGGCCACAATCGTCATCTCGCCGACCGAATTCAAGGCGCTCGGCAAGCCGATCGACGAAGCTGCAAAGTCCGTTCCGATCATCGGCATCGACTCCGGCGCGGATTCGAAGGCCTTCAAGTCGTTCCTCACCACCGATAACGTCCAGGGCGGCCGCATCGCAGCCGACGGCCTGGCCGCGGCGATCAAGGAGATGACCGGCAAGGAAGAAGGCGAAGTCGTCATCCTGACCAACCTGCCGGGCGTCGGCTCGCTCGAGCAGCGCCGCGAGGGTTTCCTCGATCAGCTGAAGACCAAGCATCCGGGCCTCAAGCTCATCGCCGACAAGTACGGCGACGGCCAGGCAACCACCGGCCTCAACATGATGACCGACCTGATCACCGCCAACCCGAACCTCGTGGGTGTGTTCGCCTCGAACCTCATCCTCGGCCAGGGCGTTGGACAGGCGATCGCCGAAAACAAGCTCGGCGACAAGATCAAGGTCATCGCGTTCGACAGCGACGACAAGACGGTCGGCTTCCTCAAGGACGGCTCGATTGCCGGCCTCGTGGTGCAAGATCCCTACCGCATGGGCTATGACGGCGTGAAAACCGCGCTTGCCGTGTCCAAGGGCGAAAAGGTCGAGGCAAACGTCGATACCGGCGCCAACCTCGTCACCAAGGCCAACATGAGCGACCCGAAGATCGACGCGCTCTTGAACCCGAAGATCAAGTAACGACCTGACGCCGTCCGTGCGGGAGCGATCCCGCACGGACCTTCTTCCCTTTAGCCGGTCTCCTGAGGAGGAGCAGACGGCGAAGGACGACATGGCAATTCGCGAGGAGGAGACGCAAATGAGCCTGGAAGAGGTCAGTCATCGCCACGATGACAGCGCCAAGCTGAAGGAGGCGAACCGCGTGCCCGCGGGTGCCCCGATCCTCGAACTCAAGGGATTGCAGAAGAATTACGGATATGTGCAGGCGCTGAAGCCGGCAACGATCACCTTCCTTGCCGGCGAGATCCACGCGATCGTCGGCGAAAACGGCGCCGGCAAGTCGACGCTGATCAAGCTTTTGACCGGCGTCATCACCCGCACGGCCGGCGAGGTCCTCTGGTGCGGACGCCCGGTCGCGCTTGCAACGCCCAACGAGGCGATCGCGCGCGGCATCAACGCGGTGCATCAGGAAGTCGTTCTGTGCCCGCACCTGACGGTCGCTGCCAACCTTTTCCTCGGCGACGAGGTCAATCAGTTCGGCCTGATGCGCAAGCGGGAGATGGAGAAGATGGCGCAGGCCGTCCTCAACGATCTCGGCTTCGGGCTGCCGGCCGGCGTCCCCTTGAGCGATCTCACGATCGGCCAGCAGCAGCTCGTCGCGACTGCGCGCGCCGCCATGCGCGGCACGCAGTTCCTGATCTTCGACGAGCCGACCGCCTATCTGACGCGCCAGGAATCCGCACAGCTGTTCAAGCTTATCCGACGCCTGCAGAACGAGGGTGTCACGATCGTCTATATCAGCCATCGCATGGAAGAAGTCTTCGAGCTCGCGGACCGCGTCTCGGTTCTGCGCGACGGCACGCATGTGGGAACGCGCAATATCGGCGAGACCAACGAGAACGAGCTGATTGCGCTGATGATCAACCGCTCGATCGAGCAGATCTATCACAAGGAAGAAATCCCGATCGGCGAGACCATCGTCGATGTGCGGGGGCTGTCCGGGCCGGGCTTCGAGAACGTGTCGCTTTCGGTAAAGGCAGGTCAGATCGTCGGCCTCTACGGCCTGATCGGCGCGGGGCGCAGCGAATTCGCGCTCGGGCTCTACGGGCGAGAGAAGACCACGGCCGGCGACATCCACTGGATGGGCAGGAAGGTCAACATCAAGGACGAACGCACCGCGATGGAACTGGGGATCGCACTGGCGCCGGAGAGCCGCCGCGACCAGGGCCTCTGCCTCAACCTGCCGATCGGCCTCAACATCAATCTGCCGGTCTTCAAGCGGCTGAGCAAGGGCCCGGTCATCAGTCACAGCGAGGAGACGCAGAACGCCGACCAGCAGATCCGCGACCTCGCGATCAAGACGCCGAGCCGGCGGGTGCTGGTTTCGGCGATGTCTGGCGGCAACCAGCAGAAGGTCGTCATCGGCAAGTGGCTGAGCCATGGGGCACGGCTCTTCATCTTCGACGAGCCGACTGTCGGCGTCGATGTCGGCACGAAGGCGGAAATCTACCGACTGTTCGCCAAGCTTCTGAAGCAGGGCGCGGGGATCATTCTCATCTCCTCCTACCTGCCCGAGGTCTACGAACTGGCGGACCGGCTGCATGTGTTCCGCAGCGGCCAGCTCGTGGCGAGCCACGATTTCCACGCCGCCACGCATGAAGAAGTGCTGAGCGAAGCGATCGGCGTCTAAAAGAACAAGAGGGAGAGAGAACAATGACCGTAACCCCCACCGAGATCACCGCGCCACCACCGCGTCGCAAGGTCAATATCCTGTTCGGCCTGACCCTGATCGGTCTTCTGGCCTTCCTGTGGATTCTGCTCGGCTTCGTCACCGCCAGCTTCTGGACGCCTCTCAACATCTCCAACCTTCTGCGCCAGGGCGCGATGACGGCGATCCTGGCGCTTGGCCAGACCTTCGTAATCATCACCGCCGGCATCGACCTTTCCGTCGGCGCGATCGTCGGCTTCTGTACGGTTATCCTGGCCTGGCTGCTGCAGGCGGGCTTTCCCGTCTGGGCGGCGATCCTGATCACGCTGCTGATTGGCGTGGCGATCGGCGTGTTTCATGGCTTCGGCATCGTCAAGATGGGCCTGCCGCCCTTCATCATCACGCTGGCGACGCTGACATCGCTGCGCGGCATCGGGCTGCTGATCACCAATGGATCGACGATCAACATCGTCAACGAGCCGTTCACGAACTTCGCACGTGCCGACTTCCTCGGCGTGCCGAGCCTGTTCTGGATGGTCATCCTGGTGGCGATCCCGTCTTATGTCTTCCTGCATCTCAGCCGCTGGGGACGCTATCTCTTCGCGGTCGGCTCGAATCGCGAGGCGGCCCGTCTGTCGGGTGTCAGGGTCAACGGCATCATCTACATGGCCTACATCCTGTCTGCGACCTTCGCCGCCTTCGTCGGCATCCTGCTCGCTTCGCGTATCGCCATCGGCAATGCGACGCAGGCGGACGGTTGGGAACTGCAGGCGATCGCCTCGTCTGTTATCGGCGGCACCTCGCTTTTCGGCGCGGTGGGCTCCGTGCATGGCCCGCTGATCGGCGCCTTCATCCTGGCCACGATCAACAACGGCGCGAACCTGCTCAACGTCAATTCATTCTGGCAGCGCATCATCACCGGCCTCTTGATCATCGTGATCGTGTACTTCGATCAGTTGCGCCGCCGTCGCAGCTCTTAAAATTCAATACAGGGGGCCGGTCACCGCCGGCTCCTTCTCAATCGAATGCAGGATCCGTCATGAAAGCCGTGCTTTGCCAACAACCGGGTGTTCTCGAGATCGTCGAGCGCCCCTCTCCCGGCGCGCCCGAAGCCGGCTGGGCGCGGCTTGCCGTCAGCCATGTCGGCATCTGCGGCACCGACTACCACATCTTCGAGGGCAAGCATCCGTTTCTCGAGTATCCGCGCGTGATGGGCCACGAGATTTCCGCGACCGTGGTGGAAACGGGCGCCGGCGTCGAGATCGCGGTCGGCACGCCTGTGATCGTCAATCCCTATATTTCCTGCGGCCGATGCGTTGCATGTCGCAAGGACAAGGCCAATTGCTGCACCGACATCAAGGTGCTCGGCGTCCACACGGATGGAGCGTTCTGCGAGGAGATCACGGTTCCGGCAGGCAATCTCTATGCCGCGCAGGGGCTGAGCCTTGAGGCGGCGGCGACGGTGGAATTCCTGGCGATCGGGGCGCATGCCGTGCGTCGCTCGCTTTCGCCCGCCGGCTCGCGTGCGCTCGTCATCGGTGCCGGCCCGATCGGCCTTGGGGCGGCAATCTTTTCGCGGATCGCCGGCCATGACGTGACCTTGCTCGACACCAGCGCCGAGCGGCTGGAGATGGCCGCCGAGCGCTTCGGCTTCACATCGGGCATCGTCGCCAACGATGCGACGCTTGATGCGGTCCGAGCCAAGACCGGCGGCGATGGCTTCGACGTGGTTTTCGACGCGACCGGCTATGGCCCCTCGATGGAGAAGGCGTTCCAGTTCGTCGCGCACGGCGGCGCACTGGTGCTGGTCAGCGTCGTGAAGGACGACATCCGCTTCTCCGACCCCGAGTTTCACAAGCGCGAAATGATGGTCATCGGCAGCCGCAACGCGACACGGATCGACTTCGAGCATGTGGCCGCCTCGATCGCCAACGGCCTTGTGCCGGTGGACCGGCTGATCACCCACCGCACGACGCTCTCCGATGCGCCGCGCGATCTCGCACGCTGGGCGCATGAGAAGAGCGGCCTGATCAAGGCCGTGATCAAGGTCGGGTAGATCAGTTCCGCCTTTCTTCGAGCCGCGAAACCGCTCTAACCCTTTAATTTCAAGCAGTTCCGGACGCAAAACCGCTTCGCACTTTTGCTGGAACCGCTCTAGAGACTATCGATCGCCTCGCGCATCTGGCGCACGATTGAAGCGTCCGTCCGGTTGGGCGACGCCGCTTCGAAGCCGAAGGCGACCGCTCGGGGATCGACGCTTGCGACGGGAGAGCTGCAGGAGCCGTGAATTTCGCGGGCCCCGGTGGCGCGCAGGATTTGCGGCGCGTTGGCCGGGCGCACACCGCTGCCCGGCATGATCGATATCCGACCGGCCGCAGCCTTCGACAGCCGCGCCAATGTCTCCAGGCCGTCAATGGCCTTGGGGATGCATCCGGAGGTGAGGATGCGTTCGCAGCCGAGCTCGACAGCCTGCTCCAACGCCGCATCGGGATCGGGAACCAGGTCGAAAGCGCGGTGCAGGGTCGAGCCGAGGCCGGCGGCGTGCGCTTTCAACCGGCGCAGCAGCGGCATGTCGAGCGTGCCATCCGCAAGGTTTGCGCCGATGACCACGCCGGCGAGGCCGAAGGCTCTGACGGCATCGATATCGGCCATCATCGCCGCTTCATCGCCGCTGTCGAAAACGAAGGGGCCGGCGTGCGGGCGGATCATCGCGTAGACGGGAATGGTGGCTGCTGCTGCCACCTTCATCATGCCCGCGACGGGGGTCAGCCCGCCAATCTCGAGCGCCGAGCACAGTTCGATGCGATCAGCCCCGCCCTCGATAGCCGCGGCCAGGCCACGCGGACTGTCAACGCATACTTCCAGCAAGATTGTCACGCCGTCGTCTCCTCTTTCAGCTGAAACCTGTGTAAGCCAAGTCGGCCCTGGCGGCGATCCCCGACATTGGAAACTTTTGCGTCCTCCGGCGTTTTCAAACAACGGCAAATAGATTTTTCGCCGCCGTGTCGTTTTTTCTTCGTGGCACTCTATTTCAGGTACGCAATTCCTTGCGGGCGACTGGGGCGTATGGCCTGTTTCGCCAGCAACTTTATCCGCGGTGATCTTCGTCAAAGATTGCGCATGCTTCAACGATCAAGGGGATAGTCCATGCTTACAAAATTCGCACTTGCAGTCTCGCTATCCGCATTCGCGGCCGGCACGGTTCACGCGGCAGATGTCGTCGTGTCGTCGAAGATCGACACCGAGGGCACGTTGCTCGGCAACGTCATCGTGCTGGCGCTGAACGCCAACGGCATCAAGACGCAGGACAAGGTCGCGCTGGGGACCACGCCGGTGCTGCGCAAGGCGATCACCGCAGGCGAGATCGACATCTATCCGGAATATACGGGCAATGCCGGCTTCTTCTTCAACAAGCCCGACGATGCCGCATGGAAGAACCTGCAGCAGGGCTATGAAGCGGCCAAGAAGCTGGACTACGACGCCAACAAGATCGTGTGGCTGACGCCCTCGCCCGCCAACAACACCTGGGCGATCGCCGTGCGCAACGATGTCGCCGGGCCGAACAAGCTGAAGAGCCTGACGGACTTCGGCAAATGGGTTACCGGCGGCGGCGATGCCAAGCTGGTGGCCTCGGCCGAATTCGTCAACTCGGCCGGCGCGTTGCCGGCGTTCCAGACCACCTATGGCTTCACGCTGAAGCCGGATCAGGAAATCATTCTCTCCGGCGGCGATACGGCCGCAACCATCAAGGCGGCGGCGGACCAGACGAACGGCGCCAATACCGCCATGGTCTACGGCACTGATGGCGCCATCGAGGCGGCCGAACTGACCGTGCTCGAGGACGACAAGAACGTGCAGCAGGTCTATGCGCCGACGCCGATCATCCGCGAAGAGGTGCTCAAGGCCAATCCGAAGATCGAGGAGGTGCTGGCGCCGATCTTCCAGAGCCTGACGGCCGAGGAACTGCGCAAGCTGAACGGCAAAATCCAGGTGGATGGCGAGCCGGCAAAGGCCGTGGCGGAAGGCTACCTGAAGGAAAAAGGCTTCCTGAAGTAAGCGACACGCATCATGCTCCGCTCCTGATGGGGCGGAGCTTATTTTCTTTCCATACTGGGATGGATCGATGGCAGAAACCTTAGCGGTCCGCACACTGGACCGTCTCGGCGTGGTTCTCGTGCTTGCCGGCATCGCCGGCGCGGGACTTCTGCCTTTCATCTACGTGAAGGCAAACCGCATCGCCAGCGGCAAGCCGATGCTGCTGACGCAGCTTCTGAACCAGCCTTCGGCGATCGCCTTGACGCTTCTTCTCGCGCTGACGGCATTCGCCGTGCTGTTTCTCGAGGATGCACGTGTGCGGCTGGCGATCTCGACGCTCTGTCTCGCAGCGCTGACCGCGACGATGGGGCTTGTCGCCACCGCATTCACGCCGGAGGGCAGCACCGTTGCCCGAATGACGCCGGGCGGCGGATTCTGGGTACTGCTGGCGGTGACGGCGCTTGTGGTTTCCGACGCGCTGGTGAAGATACGGCTGACGCCTTGGATGCGCATTGCGGCGCTGGCGCTTTATGCCTGTCTTTTCGCCCTGTTCCTGCGATCTGGCTTGCTCGACAGTCTCTCGATCATGCGCGAATTCGCCAATCGCGGCGACCAGTTCTGGACCGAGGCGCTTGTTCATGTGAAGCTCGCGTTTGGAGCGCTGACGATATCCGTCCTGATCGGCCTGCCCGTTGGTATCGTCTGCTTCTGGGTGCCTAAACTGAGGGCCGCGCTGTTGCAGGGGTTGAGCCTGATCCAGACCATACCCAGCCTGGCGCTGTTCGGCCTGCTGATGCTGCCGCTCGGTTATCTCGCGACCCATGTTCCGCTGGCGGCGGCGCTCGGCATCAGCGGCATCGGTGCTGCGCCGGCGCTGATCGCGCTGGTGCTCTATTCGCTGCTGCCCGTCGTCGCCAACACGGTGGTCGGCCTCGACGGTGTCGACCCTGCAGTGCGGGACGCCGCGGCCGGCATGGGGCTGACACGACGGCAGATCCTCACCGGCATCGACCTGCCGCTGGCGCTGCCCGTCATCCTCACCGGCATCCGCATCGTGCTGGTGCAGGCGATCGGTCTCGTGACGGTGGCGGCACTCATCGGCGGCGGCGGCTTCGGCGTCTTCATCTTTCAGGGTCTCGGCCAGACGGCCATGGACCTCGTCCTTCTCGGCGCAGTGCCGACCGTCATCTTCGCCTTCTCCTCGGCCGTCATCCTCGATGCGGTCGCAGACAGCATCCGGGGTTCCACCGCATGAGCATGATCGACATCCGCAACGCCACCAAGCGCTACGGCGATACGACTGTGGTCGACAATGTGTCGATGGCGATCGAAAAGGGAGAGATAACCGTCATCGTCGGAACTTCGGGGTCCGGCAAATCGACGCTGATCCGGATGATCAACCGGCTGGTGCCTATGACTTCAGGAGAGATTCTCGTTGGCGGGCGCAACGTGGCCGACGTGCCTGAGACGGAGCTGCGCCGCAATATCGGCTACGCCATCCAGGGCAACGGGCTTTTTCCGCACCGCACGGTGGCGCAGAACATCGCGACGGTGCCGCAGCTTCTCGGCTGGGAGCGAAAGAGGATCGACGCCCGCGTCGACGAGCTGCTCGGCCTCTTCAATCTCGACCCCCGATCCTTCGCCAGGAAATATCCGCATCAGCTTTCCGGCGGCGAGCAGCAGCGCGTCGGCGTTGCGCGGGCGCTGGCTGCCGGGCCGGAGGTGCTGATCATGGACGAACCCTTCGGTGCGCTCGATCCCGTCATTCGCGGCAAGGCGCAGGACGATCTTCTGGCGATCCAGAAGCAGTTCGGGACGACGATCATTCTCGTCACCCACGACATGGACGAAGCCTTCCACCTCGGCAACCGGATCGCGGTGATGCGCGGCGGCAGGCTGCTGCAATACTCGACGCCGGAGAAGATCATCACCGAGCCCGCCGACCCGTTCGTGCAGCAGCTGACGGGGACGACCGATCGGGCGCTGAAGCGCATGTCACTGCTGCCGCTGACATCGGGCATGGCGCCGGCCAAGGCCGGTCTCGACCACGGCCTGCCGCAATCGCTCAGCCTGCGCGACGCTCTGGCCGAAATGATCTGGCAGGGGATCGACGAAGCAGCCGTCGAGAACGAGAAGAAGGCGGCCATCGGATCGATCTCGATGTCGCACCTCCTGGAGCTGGGCCGCAAGGAATGAAGCTTCTGACCGCCAATCTCTTTCGCATCGCGGCTTTGGCGCTGCTCCTGATCCTCCTGTTCCGGACGGAGTGGCTGTCCTTTCTGCTCACGCCGCTGACCAAGAACAACGCACCCGCCGTCTACACGCAGAGCAGCCTGCCGCTTCTGGCGCTCGGGCACCTGCAGCTGGTGCTGATCTCGATTGCCGCAAGTGCCGTGGTCGCCATTCTGGGTGGCGTCTTCGTGACACGTAAGAGCGGCGCCGATTTCCTGCCGCTGTCGCGCGCCATCGCCAATGCGGGACAGACCTTTCCACCCGTCGCGGTGCTGGCGCTGGCGGTGCCGGCCATGGGCTTCGGCGCCGGGCCAACGCTGGTCGCCCTGTTTCTCTATGGGCTGCTGCCGATCTTCGAGAATACCGTCTCGGGGCTGCATCAGGTTTCTCCCGCCGTACTTGATGCGGCTGACGGGATGGGCATGAATGCGACGCAGCGGCTCTTTCAGGTGGAGCTTCCCCTGGCGCTGCCGCTGATCATCGAGGGTGTCAAGGTGGCGACCGTGATCAACATCGGGACGGCGACGATCGGCTCGACGGTGGCTGCCAAGGGGCTGGGCGAAGTGATCATCGCCGGGCTGATATCTGATAACACCGCTTTCATCCTGCAGGGCGGGCTGATCGTCGGGCTGATGGCGCTGTTGATCTATGACGCGGTGGGATTGGTGGAAAGCGCGATGACGCGAAGAATGGGCTTGCGCACTGCCTAAGCCAGCAGCTACCAAAGCTGCCTGATACGCACGACGGAGGCAGCCTTGGCCAAGATGATTCACTCGATGATCCGCGTTCTCGATGAAGCGCGTTCGGTCGAATTTTACGGCAAGGTCTTCGGGCTTAAGGTTGCCGACCGGATCGATTTCGATACGTTCACGCTGATCTATCTGAGCAACCACGATACCGGTTTCGAGCTGGAGCTGACCATCAACAAGGGCCGCATCGAGCCCTATGATCTCGGTGACGGCTACGGGCATCTGGCGGTGTCGGTCGATGAAGTCGCCGTCGAGCACAAGCGGCTGACGGACGAAGGGCTCAATCCCGGCAAGCTGGTGGAGCTCAACCGCGACGGCAAGCTGCTCGCGCTGTTCTTCTTCATCACCGATCCCGACGGCTACAAGATCGAAGTCCTGCAGCGCCACGGCCGCTACCTCTAAGAGACATCAATGATTTCCAAGACAGACCTGCATACCGGCTGGATCCTCAACTGTAACGTTGCAGGAAAGCCGGATCTGCCGAAAACGGTGCCCGCGCATGTCCCCGGATGCGTGCATCTGGATCTCCTGGCAAACCGACTGATCCCCGACCCCTATATCGACGTCAACGAGATCACCAATGACTGGATCGGGCGGCAAGACTGGACCTACCATTGCCGCTTCGACGCATCGCCCGATGCCGATTTCGTGCAGGAGCTTGTCTTCGACGGGCTGGATACGGTGGCGACGATCTCGCTCAACGGCGAGGAGATCGGCCAGACCTTCAACATGCACAGGACCTACCGCTTCGACGTCTCGGATCGTCTGAAGACCGAGGGCAACGAGCTGGTCGTGACCTTCCGCTCGGCTTACGCCTACGGCGCCGAGATGGAAGCGCATTACGGCTACCGGCCGAACAACTATCCCGGCCCCGGCAACCTGATGCGCAAGATGGCCTGCAATTTCGGCTGGGACTGGGGACCGACGCTGGTGACGGCGGGCATCTGGAAGCCGGTGCGGCTGGAGCGCTGGGCGAAGGCGCGGTTGGCCGAAACGCTGGTTTCGGCGACGCTCACGGGAGGAGACGGGCTGGTCACAGTGCGGGCTCGGATTGCGCGCGCTGGTGATACCGGTCGCTGCCGCATCACGGCCAGCATCGGCGGCGTCACGCATAGCGAGATCGTCAAGGCGGGGACCGACGAGGTCAGTTTCCAGATGCGCGTGCCCTCGCCGCAGATTTGGTGGCCGCATCATCTCGGTGCGCAGCCGCTTTATGCGCTGAATATCGAACTGCGCGAGGGCGATGCGCTGCTCGACGATTACGTCAAGCAGATCGGCTTCCGCTCTGTGCGGCTCGATACCTCGCCGGACGAACATGGCTCGGCCTTCACCTTCGTGATCAACGACGTGCCGCTGTTTCTCTGCGGCGCCAACTGGATACCCGACGATTGCTTCCCCTCGCGCGTGACGGCCGAGCGCTACGCCTCGCGGATCGACGAGGCGAAAGCCGCCAACATCAACCTGTTGCGGGTATGGGGCGGCGGCATCTTCGAACGGGACGAATTCTATGAGGAATGCGACCGGGTGGGCATGCTGGTGTGGCAGGATTTCCTGTTTGCCTGCGCCTCCTATCCCGAGGAAGAGCCGCTGCGTGGCGAGGTCGAGGCGGAGGTGCGCGACAACGTCGCGCGGCTGATGTCGCATCCCTCGCTGATCGTCTGGAACGGCAACAACGAGAACATCTGGGGCTTCGACGAGTGGGGCTGGCGGCCGATCATCAAGGAGGGCGAGAGCTGGGGGCTCGGCTATTATCTCGACATCCTGCCGAAGCTCTGCGCCGAGCTCGATCCCGACCGACCCTACTATCCCGGCAGCCCCTATTCCGGCACGATGGACATCGAGCCGAACGCCGATGCGCATGGGTGCAAGCACATCTGGGATGTGTGGAACGACGTGGGCTACGAGGTCTACCGCAACTATATCCCACGCTTCTGCTCCGAATTCGGCTGGCAGGCGCCGCCCAACTGGGCGACGCTGGATGAAAGCGTGCACGACGCGCCTCTGACGCCGATCTCCAACGGCGTCTTCCATCACCAGAAGGCGACGCTGGGCAACGACAAGCTGCTCAGCGGGCTGGCCGGCCATCTGCCCGAGCCGCAGACGATGAACGACTGGCATTTCGCCACGCAGCTCAACCAGGCGCGCGCCATCCGCTTCGCGATCGAGCACATGCGCTCGCACCGCGATATCTGCAAGGGCGCCGTCGTCTGGCAGTTCAACGACTGCTGGCCCGTGACTTCCTGGGCGGCGCTGGATTCGGCCGGGCGGCGCAAGCCGCTGTGGTATGCGATGCGAGAGGCTTTCGATCCCCGGCTTCTGACGATCCAGCCGCGCGAAGGCGGGCTTGCCGCTGTTGCGGTCAACGAGAGGACGCTGTTCTGGCGGGCGAAGATTTCGGGCAAGCGGCTTCGGCTTGACGGAACTGTACTTGCCGAGTTCGAATTCTGGCGGCTGCTTTGCGACCGGTTCGAGGCGAAGGCATTCACACTGCCCGACGATATCGCGATCGCCAACGATCCCAACAATGAGGTGGTCGTCGTCGATATGCTGGACCGGCGCGCGTTTCACTATTTCGCCGAGGATATAGACCTCAAACTGCCGAAGCCTGAGATGACGATCGAGGTCAGCAAGCGGGAGGGCGGTTACACGGTCTCGGTCATCGCCGCGAGCCTGCTGAAGGATCTCTGCCTGATGGCCGATCGTCTCGATCCAGACGCGGTTGTGGATACGATGCTGATCGCGCTTTTGCCGGGCGAGACGCATGTGTTCGAGGTGGACACGCAAGCGGCGATCGGGGTCGCCGATATCGTGGTGGGGACGGTTCTGCGCTCGGCCAACGATCTCGTTTCATCGGGTTGAGATAGTCCAAAGCACTCGTGCAAAAACCTCCGACTTTCGCCGGAGGTTTTTGTGGCCGACGGTGGGTCCCACGCGCGGCGGGACCCTTCCGTTCCAGCCTCGCGGGAGACCTACATCCAGTAGGGCGGCACGCCGTAGTAGTCGTAGACGCGGCGACCGTTGTCGTTGTACCAGCTGTCGTCATCATCCGCGTAGCTTGGCGCGCCTTCGATCTGCTCCTTGGTCAAATCGATGCGGTAGCCATCCAGCTGCGTGTCGTAGGAGAGCTTATCCCACGGAAGCGGGTAGTGATCGTGGCCGATGCCCAGGAAGCCGCCGAAGCTCAACACCGCATAGGCGACGCGGCCGTCCCTCTTGCCGAGGATCAGGCGTTCGATCGAGCCAATGTGCTTGCCATCGGCGCCATAGACGCGGGTGCCTTCCACGCGGTCGCTGGCGATCAGCGAATGCGTATCCTTCACGTTCGGGTCGCGGAGGGTCTTGTCGTTGTCCTGATGCAGCATGTCGTTACTCCCTTTCGGTTGGTTCCTCGAGCCTGGCGATTGTTCCTCAGTCCAAGTACGTGTTGCCAGGCGTATGAATTGAAAACGTCGCCCGCTGCTCGTTGTTCCGAAGTCGACCCGCAATTTTGGCGGGCACTACAATATTGACGTTTACGTCAAGGTTATTGTAGCTTCATGCTGCTTGAACCATTCGAGCAATGACATAAGCTGCCGTATTGGAGGATGGAGGATCATCCAATGGTTTCGACGGGCGCCCCGCCGGCAGCGACAGGGAGAGAGACACGATGAACAGCATTTCCGCCCATCCTGGCGGCGAAAGGCCCGACAAGCCGTGGCTTGCCACCTATCCCGCTATCGTACCGGCCGAGCTGCCGCCGCTGGAATACGAATCACTCGCGGAGCTGCTTGAGAAATCCTGCGCGCGCTATGCCGACCGCATCGCGTTTTCCAGCATGGGCAAGACACTCACCTACCGCCAGCTGGAAAGCCAGACGCGCAAGATCGCGGCATGGCTGCAAGCGAGCGGCCTGCAGAAGGGCGACCGCGTGGCGGTGATGATGCCGAACGTGCTGCAAAACCCGATCGCCGTCTATGGCATCCTGCGCGCCGGGCTGGTGGTGGTGAACGTCAACCCGCTCTATACGCCGCGCGAACTGGAGCATCAGCTTCGCGATTCCGGCGCCAAGGCGATCTTCGTTCTGGAGAACTTCGCCCATACCGTCGAGAAGGTGCTCGGCCATACCGATGTGCGCCATGTGGTGGTGACTTCGTTGGGCGAGATGCTGGGCGCGAAGGGGCTGATCGTCAATCTTCTCGTCCGCAAGGTGAAGAAGCTCGTTCCCGCCTGGTCGATCCCCCGGCACAAGACATTCAAGCAGGTACTTGGCGAGGGTGACGGCGCGGCGCTGAAACCGGCCGGCCTTGTCGGCAGCGACATCGCCTTCCTGCAATATACCGGCGGCACGACGGGCATCGCCAAGGGTGCGGTGCTGACGCACAAGAACTTGTTGTCCAACAAGTTGCAGCTGGAACTCTGGCTGAAATCCGCCTTCGAGAAGCGCCAGCGGCCCGACGTGCTGAACTTCCTCTGCGCGCTGCCGCTCTACCACATCTTCGCGCTGACGGTGAACTCGCTGATGGGCATGTCGCTCGGCGCGCATAACATCCTCGTCGCCAATCCGCGCGACATCCCTGCCCTGGTGCGCGAATTCTCGAAATCCAACGTCCACGTCTTCCCTGGGCTCAACACGCTCTTCAACGCGCTGATGAACAACGCCGATTTCGCCAAGGTCGATTTCTCGTCGCTGGTGATTTCGCTGGGCGGCGGCATGGCCGTGCAGCGGCCGGTGGCCGAGCGCTGGCTTAAGATCACCGGCAACCACATCACCGAGGGATACGGGCTTTCCGAGACGTCGCCCGTCGCCACCGCCAACCGCTTCGATTCGCCCGAATTCACCGGCTCGATCGGCCTGCCGATCTCCTCCACCGATCTCGATATCCGCAACGAGGACGGCGCGTCGCTGCCGCTCGGCGAAGTCGGCGAGATCTGCATTCGTGGGCCTCAGGTGATGGCCGGGTATTGGAACAAGCCGGATGAGACGGCGCGCGCCATGACATCAGACGGCTACTTCCGAACCGGCGACATGGGTTCCATGGATGCCCGCGGCTACACCAAGATCGTCGACCGCAAGAAGGACATGATCCTCGTCTCGGGCTTCAACGTCTACCCGAATGAAATCGAGGAAGTGGCGGCTATGCATCCGGGCATCCTGGAAGCCGCCGCCGTCGGCGTGGCCGACGGGCATTCCGGCGAGGCGGTGAAGCTCTTCGTGGTGCGCAAGGATCCCGACCTGACCGAGGCGGATGTGAAGGCGCATTGCGTGGCCAACCTCACCAACTACAAGCGGCCGCGCTTCATCGAGTTCCGCACCGAGCTGCCAAAGTCACCCGTCGGCAAGATCCTTCGCAAGGATTTGCGCGCTTAACGTATTCACAATTGAGTACAACCCAAAACTGTGCTGCTATTTGCCTGTTTTGAGGCAGAAGCAGCACAGGTCGCAGCCATGCGGCCTATCGGCGAGGACGGGCCGCGCCGACTTCGGCAAGAGCCTTGCCATCAGAACGGGAGGTGATGATATGTGGTTTCGACCGCTTAGCGTCACGCTTGTGGTGAGGAAAACCCGGACGAGCTGGTCACTCAGCGTCCGGGTCACATTCCAAAGAACATAAGCGCAGCAGGTGGAGTTACCGCTCCGCCTGCAACCTCTCCAATATAGCCCGACTGCGGCGCTGCATCAAGCTCGGCACCCGTCACCCCTTTTTATGAATTGTTTCGGACACAACTTGATTTGCACCCGGTAAAGCGAATAGTTTCCGCGACCCTCACGCCCTGCAAAGGAGCCTCCCATGAATGCCATCGTCGACCAACTGAAAAGCACAGCGGCGGCCACCAAGGCCACCGACATTCGTGCCGCGTTCGCCGCCGATCCGAAACGCTTTTCGCGTTTCACCGCCTCGCTCGACGACCTCCTGATGGATTTCTCGAAGACCGCGATCAACGACGAGATCCTGACGCTGCTGGTGAAGCTCGCCGAAACCGGCGGCGTCGAAGCCAAGCGCGACGAGATGTTCTCCGGCAAGGCGATCAACTTCACCGAAGACCGCGCCGTACTGCACACCTCCCTTCGCAACCGCTCGAACACGCCTGTTCTTGTCGACGGCAAGGATGTGATGCCTGACGTCAACGGCGTGCTCTCAGCCATGGGCAAGTTCGCCGACGGCATCCGCTCGGGCGCGCTGAAGGGCGCGACCGGCAAGGCAATCACCGACGTCGTCAACATCGGTATCGGCGGTTCCGACCTTGGCCCCGTCATGGCGACGCTGGCACTGGCGCCATTCCACGACGGCCCGCGCGCGCACTTTGTTTCCAACATCGACGGCGCGCATATCGCCGACGTCCTGAAACTGGTGCAGCCGGAAACGACGCTGTTCATCGTCGCCTCCAAGACCTTCACCACCATCGAGACGATGACGAACGCGCAGACGGCGCGCAAGTTCATCGCCGATGCGCTGGGTGAAGCAGCCGTGCAGCATCACTTCGCAGCCGTTTCGACGGCGCTCGACAAGGTTGCCGCTTTCGGCATCGAAAGCGAGCGCGTGTTCGGCTTCTGGGATTGGGTCGGTGGCCGCTACTCGATCTGGTCGGCGATCGGCCTGCCTTTGATGATCGCCGTTGGCCCTGAGAACTTCGGCAAGTTCCTTGATGGCGCCCACAGCCTCGACAACCATTTCCGTACTGCGCCGATCGCCCAGAACCTGCCGATCCTGCTCGGCCTGATCGGCTTCTACAATCGCAACGTTCTCGGCTACGCCACCCGCGCGATCCTGCCCTACGACCAGCGCCTGTCGCGCTTCCCTGCCTATCTGCAGCAGCTCGACATGGAATCGAACGGCAAGGGCGTCACCATCGACGGTACGCCGGTCGAGGGCATGTCCGGTCCGGTCGTTTGGGGCGAGCCCGGCACCAACGGCCAGCATGCCTTCTACCAGCTGATCCACCAGGGCACGAGCGTCATCCCGGCGGAATTCATGATCGCCGCCAACGGCTTCGAGCCCGAACTGCGCCACCAGCACCAGCTGCTGATGGCCAATTGCATCGCGCAGTCGGAAGCGCTGATGAAGGGCCGCACCTTCGAGGAAGCCAAGAAGCAGCTGACCGACAAGGGCATGGCCGACAAGCAGGCCGATTTCATCGCGCCGCACCGTGTCTTCACCGGCAACCGCCCGTCGATCACCTTCGTCTACGACAAGCTGACGCCGTTCGCCTTCGGCCGCCTGGTCGCGCTCTATGAGCACCGCGTCTTCGTCGAGGGCGTTCTGTTCCGCATCAACTCGTTCGACCAGTGGGGTGTCGAGCTCGGCAAGGAACTGGCGACCGGCCTGCTGCCTGTTATCGAAGGCAAGGAAAGCGCTGCGGGCCACGACTCGTCGACGCAGGGTCTCGTTGCGGAACTGGCGAAGCTCGCGAAGTAAGAGAGCATTGCTCTGAAATCACGGCGCTCCCGCGGCAATCGCTGCGGGAGCGTTTTTCATTTGTGGCTATGACCGTTTCGGGCCATTCGCCGCCTGATATCAGGTGCTTGCACCCTTGCCTGATGGGGTTGTGCTCGTTGCCTGCTTGACCTGCGAGCCCGGACGCGGTGCGGCTGCCGGCGCAGACTTGTCCTTCTTCGGCTTGCGCGCCTCGCGCGAGCTGCGGATTTGACCTTTTGCCATTTCAAGCTCCCTGGTTGAGCCACATTGAAAAGGTGGCTCAACCAGCAGGGGCGCTTGGCGGGGAAAAAGCAAGCACATTCTTCCATGCGCCCGCGTGAGCTGTCTTATCTTGCAAACTTCTTGGCGCCGGCAACGCAGGCGACGATGGCGACGGTGACCACGAGCATGATCGGACTGACCGGCTCATGCAACAGCGTGGCGGCCAGGACAAGACCGAAGAAGGGCTGCAGCAGCTGCAGCTGGCCGACACCCGCGATGCCACCCTGCGCCAGACCGCGATACCAGAAGAAGAAGCCGATCAGCATGCTGAACAGCGATACATAGACGAGGCCCGCCCAGGCCGGCGCTCGGATGGCCGCGAAGGACAGCGGCAGATTGAAGAGCGCGAGGGCGAGCATGACCGGCAGCGAGAGAACCAGCGCCCAGGAGATGACCTGCCAGCCGCCGAGCCTGCGCGACAACTTGGCGCCCTCCGCATAGCCGAGGCCACAGGCGATGATCGCCGCCAGCATCAGGAGATCGCCGAGCGGCGCGGCGGTCATGCCCTGCGACAGGGCGAAACCGGCGACCAGCGCGCTCCCGAGGCAGGAGAAGATCCAGAAGGCCGGATGCGGACGCTCGCCACCCCGGAGCACGCCGAAAATAGCGGTCGAAAGCGGCAGCAGGCCGATGAAGACGATCGAGTGCGCCGAGGTGATGTGGGTGAGCGCCAGCGCCGTCAGCAGCGGAAAGCCGATGACGACGCCAAAGGCGACGATACCAAGCGACAGAAGATCGCCCGCCGCCGGCCGCTTCTCGCGGAACAGCACGAGCAGCGCCAGCGCGATCAACCCGGCGATCGCCGCGCGGGTGACCGTGAGGAACACGGGATCGAACCCCATCACCGCCATGCGCGTCGCTGGCAGCGAGCCGCTGAAGATCAGAACCCCGATAAAACCATTCAACCAACCGGCCGCCGTGCGATCCATGGCACACTCCCTTACGATCAATAGCCATCTTATGGTCCCGAGCGGCGTGGCCATTCCAGTTACGGTATGGTACGGTTTATCCAAACTGTTATGCATGAGAGAGCAGTACGGATGGCCGATAACGTGACTGCTGGCACGACCCGCGTGGCGATGGTGATGAACACCATCAAACAGCGCATAGCCGGTCGCAGCCTGACGGCGGGGGCTAAGCTGCCTTCGGTGCGGGCGCTCGCGGGGTCGCTGAAGATCTCGACCTCGACTGTCGTCGAGGCTTATGAGCGGCTGGTAGCCGAGGGCGCGATCCTGTCGCGGCCGGGATCCGGCTTTTACGTCGCCAACCAGGCCGCCCCGTTCGCGCCATCGGAAGTAGGGCCACGGCTCGATCGCGAGGTCGATCCGTTCTGGGTGTCGCGGCAATCTCTTGAAGCGGGTGACGTCGGCCTGAAGCCGGGTTGCGGCTGGCTGCCGCCGTCGTGGTTGCCTGAAGAGGGCGTTCGCCGGGGGCTGCGGGCGCTGTCGCGCGCCGATGGCCCGGTACTGCTCGCCTATGGATCGCCGCTCGGACTGCCGCCGCTCAGGCAGCTGATCGCGCGACGCATGGCCGACAAGGGGATCGGCGCCTCGCCCGACCAGATCATCCTCACGGAATCAGGCATCCAGGCGATCGACCTGCTCTGCCGCTTCCTGATCGAGCCCGGCGACACCGTGATGGTCGACGATCCCTGCTACTTCAATTTCCACGCTTTGCTTCGCGCCCACCGCGCCAAGATCGTCAGCGTGCCCTATACGCCCTCCGGCCCCGATGTCGACGCCTTCGCCCGCACGGTGGCCGAGCATCGGCCGAAGCTCTACGTCACCAATTCGGCGCTGCATAACCCGACCGGCGCGATCCTCTCGCCGGTGACGGCGCACCGGGTGCTGAAGATCGCCGAGCAGTTCGACCTGACGATCATCGAAGACGACATCTTCGCCGATTTCGAGCATGTCACCGCCCCTCGTCTTGCCGCCTTCGACGGGCTCGATCGCGTCATTCATATCGGCAGTTTCTCAAAGACGCTGTCGGCCTCGGCGCGCTGCGGCTTCATCGCCGCCAAGCCGGACTGGATCGGCGGGCTGACGGATCTCAAGATAGCCACCTCGTTCGGCGGCGGGCGGCATGCGGCGCAGCTGGTCTTGAGCGTGCTCAGCGACGGCAGCTACCGCAAGCACATCGACACGCTGCGCAGCCGGCTGTCGAAGACGATGTTCGAGGTCTCGGGCAAGCTCAAGAGCCTCGGCATCGTGCCCTGGCTTGAGCCGCAGGCCGGCATGTTCCTGTGGTGCCGGCTGCCTGATGGCATCGACGCCGCCGATGTGGCGCGTACAGCACTGGAGCGGGACGTTGTGCTGGCGCCGGGCAATGCCTTCAGCCTGTCGCAGACGGCGACGGATTTCATGCGCTTCAACGTCTCGCAAACGGAAGACCCCGCGGTCTTCGAGGTGTTGCGCGAGGCGATGCGGTCGGCGCGGGGGAAGGCTTAGGTCGCTGGCACAGCGATATTTCGGTGGAGGTGTCGAGATGGGACCACGTCATCCGTCTAGAGAGAACGAACTATAGGGAGGATTGCTATGACCGACGACGAGCTCGAGCGATTTGCCGCGCAGGGTGCGGAGGCCCTGCCTGACGGTGACCACGGCGTGGTCCCGCATGATGGCGCCGATATCTGGTACAGCGCCTATGGCTCCGGACCATCGGTGATCCTGCTGCATGGCGGGCTCGGGAACAGCGGCAACTGGGGCTACCAGGTGCCGGCGCTGTTGCGGGCCGGCCGGCGGGTGGTGGTGATCGACAGCCGCGGGCATGGCCGCAGCACGCGGGATAGCAAGCCCTACACATACGAGCTGATGGCATCGGACGTGCTTGCGGTGATGGATCATCTGGAGATCGCGACGGCAGCGCTTGTCGGCTGGAGCGATGGCGCCTGCACGGCGCTCATTCTCGCCGATCGGCATCCGGAGCGCGTCGAGAGCGTGTTCTTCTTCGCCTGCAGCATGGATCCGTCGGGCGTAAAGCCCTTCGTGCCGACGCCTGTGATCGACCGCTGCTTCAATAGGCATCGGATGGATTACGAGGCGCTCTCGCCGACGCCCGATCAGTTCGACCGTTTCGTCGAGGATGTGAGCCTGATGATGTCGACCGAGCCGAATTACTCCGCCGCCGACCTGAACCGGATTCGTGTGCCGGTGGCGGTGGCTCTGGGCGACCAGGACGAGTTCATCAAGCCGGAGCATGCAGCGCATCTGGTGCGCAGCATTCCCGGCGCGATCTTCGTTGCGCTTGAGGGCGTGAGCCATTTCGCGCCGCTGCAACGGCCCGATGAATTCAATCGGGCCGTGATCGCGTTTCTCGATCAGTTGGCTTGAAGCCTAGAGGCCGATTTCTTTGGCCCATGGCGGGTTGGCGCCCGCGCGGGAGACGGTGACGGCCGCGGCCTTGGCGCCGAGCGAGAGCGCGTTCTGCAGCGCCTTCTCGTCGAGCGAAGCCACCTGCGCCTTGGTGAGCAGGCCGTCCATCTTCAGCGAGGCGAGAACGCCGGCATCGAAAGTATCGCCTGCGCCGACGGTATCGACGACCGTGACACGCTGGCTGGGAACCGTGACCTTGCGCTCGGCTGTATAGCCCGTCGCGCCCTCGGCGCCCTTGGTGATCACGACCAGCTTGGCGCCGTGCTGCAGCCAGTGGGCGGCGAGATCGTCATGGTTGCCTTCGAGGCCGAACCACTCCAGGTCCTCGTCCGAAAACTTCAGGATATCGGACTTGGCGGCCATGCGCTGGATGCGGGCCATGTGGGCGGCCTTGTCCTTGATGAAGCCCGGGCGAATGTTGGGGTCGAGCGAGATGACGCGCTTTTCCGCCTCGCGATCGAGCAGCGCCTCGTAGGTTTCGCCGCAGGGGCTGCGGATCAGGCTGATGGCGCCAAAGTGCAATGCTTCGCAGTCATTCCCGAGAGCGGGCAGATCCGCGGTCGTGATCATGCGGCCGGCGGTGCCTTCGTCATAGAAGGCGTAGGTGGCCTGGCCGTTGACCAGCTTGACGAAGGCGACCGTCGAGGGGCGCGGGGTGATGGCGCAGAGGCTGAAGTCGACATTGCTCGCCTTCAGCGTATCGCGCAGGATCTCGCCCATCATGTCGTCGGCGAGACCGGTGAAGAAAGAGGTCGCAATGCCCAGGCGCCCGAGCGCGATCGCCGTGTTGAAGATGGCGCCGCCGGCATAGGGCGCGAAGCCCTTTTCGCCGAGCGTCGTCTCCCGCGGCAGCATGTCGATCAACGCTTCTCCACAGCACAAAATCATGTCCGTCTCCCAAGGGCATTACGATCTGTCGATGCTCAACGGATTAGATAACTTCGTGGCAAAAGCAAAGCGCCGTGAGCAATTATTCACTCAAAGTGATGAAATACCACCGTTGCGGCCTGACCAGGCGAGCGGCGCGTCGAGGAAGGATTCCACTTCGTTCAAGGTGTTCTGATCGAACAGCTGCTGCTCCTTGGCGACGGCGAGAACATCGCGCCATGTGGCGATGTAGTGCAGCTTGACCTTGCCATCGGCAAAGCGCAGCGCGCCTTCATCGAAGATGCCGTAATAGAAGAGCGCAATGCCATGATCGACAATGCCGCCGGCAGCGCGGACGGCGTCGATGAACTTGAACATGCTGCCGCCTGCCGTCGTCAGGTCCTCGATGACGAGAACGCGCGACCCCTCTGGCATGTTGCCCTCGATCTGGGCGTTGCGGCCGTGGCCCTTCGGCTGCTTGCGCACATAGATCATCGGCAGGCTGAGGCGATCGGCGAGGAGAGCCGCGAAGGGAATGCCCGCCGTTTCGCCGCCGGCGATGCAGTCGAACTTCTCGAAGCCCGCCTCGCGCAGCACGACGCTGGCGGCGAAGTCCATGACCGTCGAGCGGACGCGCGGGAACGAGAGAAGCTTGCGGCAGTCGATATAGACAGGGCTCGCCATGCCGGAGGCGAACTTATAGGGCTGGGTGGCATTGAAGTGAACGGCCTTGATCTCCCAGAGCATCTTGGCCACCAGCTCGGCCATGACTTTGCGGTCGGTGAATGTTGCCTGGATCATCGTTCTCTCCTTTGCCTCTATCGGGTGCTCAAACTTATGGGGCAATAGCAGCAAGTGGGACAAGTTTCCAGAATGCGGGAGGCTCAAAGGCGAGATTGACGACAAATTGCGTGCAGTGTCTGCGTGTATCCATGTCCGCTACCAAAGCCACATTTCATTCCGCCAATTCGCGACTCTCCGGACACTCCACGCCGCGGCAATTCACCATTAGCGTGAGGCGTGGCGACGATAAAAAACCTTCGCTGGTATTTCTCTTGCGAACAACTCAAGTTTCCACAACCCATTAATAATTTTAGACATTCGTCATACGTGTTGTTCGACAGGCGTTTGCATGGTGCGACATGGCAGACGACCCGAAAGACATTCAAATTTGAATGATTTCATTAACAACGGGGTGAAACTTCCCCAGCCATTTTCCCAGCGCCCAAAGACACCATGAAGGAGTCCAGAATGCGCCTGACGAGGTTCACACCGTTTCAGCAGTTCAACCAATCGCTGACCCTCAAGATTTTCTCCATTTGCTTTGTCTCGACGCACGTGCCGCTTCTGGCGCTCGTCGTTTATCTGTTGACCGGCTTCCAGAGCGAGGCGCTGCACGTGCTTGCGCTGGTGCTGGTGGCGACGTTGATCGGCACGGCATTTTGCCTGGCCTGCGTCTGGGCATTCATCCGGCCATTGCACGAGATCGCGGGCGTGGTCGAGACCTACCGCTCGACCGGCATCGTGAAGTCGGTCCGCAGCAAGCGCAAGGACGAGGTCGGGATCGTCACCAACGGAATCTCGATCCTGATCAAGGAGCTCGACGCGACGCTGGCGCAGTTGCGCCGGCAGGCAACGACCGACGTTCTGACCGGCCTTGGCAACCGCCGCTGGCTGAAGGATATCGGCGCGCTGGAGATTGCCAGGGCCGCGCGCGAACGCACGCCGCTTTCCGTCGTGGTCTTCGATCTCGATCACTTCAAGTCGATCAACGACCAGTTCGGCCACGATGTCGGCGACCAGGTGCTCGTTATGGCCGGAGCGACGATCCAGCACAATCTGCGGCCCTATGACATCGCAGCGCGCATCGGCGGCGAGGAGTTCTGCCTGGTTCTGCCGCGCACGGATATCGATGCGGCCGTCAGCATCGCCAACAGGCTGCGCATGCAGTTCGAAAGCAAGGCCGTCGGCCCGCTGCCGGCCAAGCGCGTGACGGCAAGCTTCGGTGTCTATCGTGGCGACCCTGCGAGCGAAACGCTGAAATCCATGCTGATGGCGGCGGACCGGGAGCTTTATGCCGCCAAGAACGGTGGCCGTAACATGGTGCGCTCGGCGGTGGCGTTGTCGATCAGGGACGCGAAGATCCGTGCCTGATCATTCCCCTACCAATTCGCCTATATCGGCGGGCAGCATCTTCTGATAGAGCGCAATCGCTGCCCGTCCCTCCTGCTCGCTCAACGCCGCGGCGTATCTGACCGCGGCCGCCAGCAATTGCATGACGAGCCTGGCAAGCCTGAGCAGCGTGGGCTTCGGACGATCGGGATAGACCCGCTCCAGCACCGCGAGCAACGCCTGCGCGTGAAACTCCATATCGTCAGCGTCGATTTCCTGCAGCAGCCGATCCGCCTGGGTGGCGAACCATATGTCGCGCATGACGGGCTCGCTGCGGAAGAAGTCGTGGTACTCGTCGGCGATCCTGCAGAGCGCCGAGCGCAGCGTGGCGGCATCCGTTGCTTCCGCCAGTGCCGCGACCACGCAGGCGCGACCCGCCTCGTTGAAGCGCTCGGCCAGCGTCGCGAAGATCGAACTCCTGTCGGGGAAATACTGATAGAGCGCGCCGAAGGAGAGATCGGCCTTTTCCACGATCTCGCTCATCTTCAGCGCATCGCTTCCCTTCGCCTCGATCAGCTGGGTCGCAACATCAAGTATCGTTTCGAAGCGCTCGCGGCCTCTCTGCTGGCGGGGAATACGCCGGGGCTGCCTGAGCGCACCTGCCTTTGTTCGCGATCGCGCCACCGCTTCGTCCGTCATCCCGCACTCCATTCCGGTTGACAGAGGAAATAAGAGAGTTTATCTCATTTTGCAAATGAGAGAATTTCTCTGTTTTTGACTTTTGGCTCATATGCCAAAATGGGAGGTCATCGGCATGGCAATCGTTCTCGTATTCGCACTTGTCTTCGCGGCGATCGGCAGCGGGCTGGTCGCCGGCACTTTCTTCGCGTTTTCGACTTTCGTGATGCCGGCGTTCGCGCGCATCCCGACGGAACAGGGGATCGCGGCGATGAACTCGATCAACGGCACGATCCTGCGCTCGCCATTCATGATGCTCTTCGTACCGACGGCCATTCTGTGCCTGTTGATCGGCGTGCTCGCGGTGATGAGCTGGCGGGAGGGGGCAAGCCTCTGGATGCTCGCCGGCGCCATCATCTACATCGTCGCCTCCTTCGCCTCGACTATCATCTTCAACGTGCCGATGAACGATGCGCTGGGACAGGTTTCCGGCAACGGCCCCGAGGCATCGGCGCTGTGGCAGGACTACCTTCGCGACTGGACTTGGTGGAACCATGTGAGGACAGTCGCCTCGCTTTTGGCATCGGCCGCGTTCGTGCGGGCACTCATGCTGATCTGACCTCGAAGCCGGAGTGTAGACACCTCGAATGCGCCAATGGTTTCAGATGTTTGCGCTTGCTTAGCGGCGCGGCGGCGATATCGTGCATGACATGGAACATATCGAAGTCTTCCGCCGTCTCGGTGTGGCGCTTGCCATCGGCCTGCTCGTCGGCGTCGAGCGGGGCTGGACAGAGCGCGAGGTCCGCGCCGGCGGGCGCACCGCCGGGCTTCGCACGTTCGGCCTCACCGGCTTTCTCGGCGGCATCGTGGGCACGCTGCAGCCGCTGACCGGCCCGTTTTTCCCAGCCACGATCGCGGTGCTTGTCGGCATCGTCTACGTCGCCGGCAAATGGCAGGAGGCGATCGAGGACAAGGACTACGGCATCACGTCGATCGTCGCGGCACTTTGCGTGTTTGCGCTCGGCATGCTCGCCGCGCTTGGCGATCTCATTACGGCTGGGGCAGGCGCGGTCGTGGTGACCGTCGTGCTCGCGGCCCGCACCAGCCTTCACGGCTTCCTGCAGGGACTGACCTGGGTGGAGATGCGATCGGCGCTGATGCTGCTCGCCATGACCGTCATCGCCCTGCCGCTGCTGCCCGACAAGCCATTGGACCCTTGGGGCGCACTCAATCCCTACGCGCTCTGGCTTCTCACGATCACCATCGCCGCACTCTCCTTTGCCGGCTATGTGGCCATCCGACTCATGGGATCGAGCCGCGGAATATTGCTTGCGGGGGCGGCCGGCGGGCTTGTCTCGTCCACCGCGCTGACGCTCTCCTTCGCGCGTTACTCGATGGAGGCGCCGCAAGGGGCGCGGCATCTGGCGGCGGGTGCGGCAATTGCCGGCGCGCTGTCTTTCGCGCGCGTTCTCGTCATTGCGAGCGCGCTTTCGCTGAGCATGCTGGCGCCGCTCTCGTCGGCGCTCATCCCCGCCATCATAGGCTTTCTGGCGACCAGCCTGTTTCTGGCCTGGCGTGCCGGGTCGAGCACGCAGGCGCCGGAGATCGGGTTGACCAATCCGTTCGAGCTCAGGACGGTGATTTCGTTTGCGCTGCTGCTCGGCCTGATCAGCCTCGTCTCGAAGATCGCGACCGAATATGTCGGCGCGTCGGCGCTCTATGTCGTCGCCGCCATTTCGGGCCTTGTCGATGTCGACGCGATTACGCTGTCGACCGTGCGCCTCGTCGGCTCGGCGATCAGCGCCACGACGGCGGCCGATGTGACGCTGATCGCCGTGTTCGTCAACATGGTCACCAAGGTGGCACTGGCCTTTACGGCAGGGCGGCGAGAATATGCCGTGACGCTCGGCCTCGCCTCCGCCGTCGCCATTCTCCTCGGCGCGATCGGCTATCTCTCTACGCGCGGCCTTTGGGTAGCCTGAGATGAGCGATCAAGAGGCGGTGCGGGCCGTGTCGCTGGGAACCGCCTGCAGGTGGCCGGCCAGTTCGACGCGGTTGCGACCGCCGCGTTTGGCCGCGTAGAGCGCCTTGTCGGCGGCGCTCAGCATGGCGTCGAACGGCAGCGGCTTGGTCCGGCCGGAGGCGACGCCGACGCTGACGGTGCATTTGCAGATCTGTCCGTCGATATCGAGCTCGCGACCCTCAAAGGCCTTGCGGATGCGCTCGGCGACGACCTCGGCACGGCCGGGCATGACCTGGTGCAGAACCATCGCAAACTCCTCGCCGCCGAGGCGCGCAACCGTGTCGCTCAGCCGGCAAATCGCGGTCAATTCGGCCGCGAAGACCTTGAGCACGCGGTCGCCGACCGCATGGCCGAAGTTGTCGTTGATCGATTTGAAATGGTCGATGTCGAAGACCAGCACTGCCGTCGTCGGACCCATGACGCCGGCGCCGTGGCGGTCGAACAGAGCGCGGCGATTGAGCAGGCCGGTCAGCGGATCGGTTGCGGCGTCGATGCGGTGAAGGGCGGCCATGCGCCATTGATGCAGGGCAAGCGACAGGGCGCCGATGCCGGTCATGCTGGCGATGCAGACGGCAAGGCTCAAATCCTCCGACCAGTTGTCGGGCGCAACACCCAGGACCAGCTTGCCCTGATAGATGAGCACCGCAGCGCAGAGGACGAAGGAAAAGCCCGTCAGGCAGTAGAGGCTGGTGATACCTGTCAGCGGGACGGCGGCTTCGGCGCGAGCGCGCCAATACTGGTAGGCTGTGGCGAACAGGAAGGAGGCAATGGCGATATTGTCGATGATGAAGGAGAGACCATCATAGCCGAGCAACATCGGCAATGAGGTCGCCACCACCGCCACGGCGCCGAAGACAACGATGCGCGCGTGCGGCAATGTTCCCGATCGGAACTGGCACCCGGCGCCCCAGACCGTTGCGAAGCCGGGAAAGAGAAACGCGAAGCAGACAACGCCGACGATCGCGTCCGGCTTGTCGACATATATCCCGTAGGCAAAGATGCCGCTGACGATCAGGATGAGGCCGACCCCGCAGGCCAGCAGAAATGTTTCGGTCCGCCGGGCAATCCAGCTCGCCAATAAGGTAATGGCGAGACATGTCGCCGAGACCGCCAACGCGGTCAGCAATGAATTATAGTCAAGCGTCATGCTTTGAACTCCGCGGCTTCTGCCACGCTTTCGTTTTCAGAAAATGGCGTCTTCAGAAAATCGAATTCGCCCGACAGCGAATGTGTTATCAATTTCGTTAAAAAAGCATGTATTTAAAGCTTAGATGTTAGCGCAATAACATATCCCCGCGGATACGCAGTCTCCTTCCAGTAAAAAATTATGGGTTTACGAGCGCCGTTAGCGCTCGACATCCCAATGAAGCGGGAACATGGGGTCGAATACCGTGACGGGACCGGCACCGGTCTCGATCTTAACAGGAAACGACACAGGCTCGGCGCGCTTCACCAGCGTTATTCTTTCCTCGTTTATCGGAAGGCCATACCAGGCCGGGCCGTTCAACGACGCGAAGGCCTCCAGTCTGTCGAGGGCATTGTCCTGTTCGAAGACGTGGGCAAGGCAGCTCATGGTGTTGATCGAGGTGTAGATGCCGGCGCAGCCGCAGCCGCATTCCTTGAGCGGATCGACATGCGGCGCGGAATCGGTGCCCAGGAAGAAGCGGGCGTCGCCGCTCGTTGCGGCCTGACGCAGCGCGACACGGTGATGTTCGCGCTTGGCGACCGGCAGGCAGTAATAGTGCGGGCGAATGCCGCCGACGAGGATGGCGTTGCGGTTGATGATCAGGTGGTGCGTGGTGATCGAGCCGGCAAGATTGCGCTCGGCCGACTTGATGTAGTCGATACCGTCCTTGGTCGTCACATGTTCCATCGTCACCTTCAGCTCCGGCAGGCGCTTGCGCAAGGGATCGAGGACGGTTTCGATGAAGACGGCTTCGCGATCGAAGATATCGACGTCCGATGTCGTCACCTCGCCATGGACGCAAAGCGGAAGGCCGATCCTGGCCATGCGCTCGAGCACCGGCATGGCCTTGTCGATATCGCGCACGCCGCCATGCGAATTGGTGGTGGCGCCGGCCGGGTAGAGCTTGACGGCGGTGATCAGGCCGCTTTCCTTGCCCTTCTCCACATCATCGGGATCGGTGTGTTCGGTGAGGTAGAGCGTCATCAACGGCTCGAAACGGTCGCCCTTCGGTAGCGCCGCCATGATGCGGCCGCGGTAGGCCTCGGCATCTTCAGTGGTGACGACCGGCGGCACGAGGTTCGGCATGATGATGGCGCGGGCGAAGTCGCGGCTCGAATCGGCGATCACGCCTTCCAGCATGGCGCCGTCACGCAGGTGAAGATGCCAATCATCGGGGCGGCGGATGGTGATCGATTGCATGACAGTAACTCCGGCAAGGCTGCGCTTTAGGGCTCAGCCTTGGGAATTACATCCAAGCTTGTGGGATGGCAAATGGTTTGCCCATCGCCGCCGGGCAATTGCGATCAGGCGATCTCAAGCGTCACATCGGCGCGACGGCGATTGCCGAGGATCAGGCGGCCGTTCGGAAGGTCGTTCTCATAGACCTTGCGGCCCGCTTCCTCTTCGCTCAGCCTGTAGCCGCGCCAGCGCGCCCACAGACGCTCCTCCAGCACCTCGATCGGCGGGGCGAGCATGATCGAATAATCGAACACGCCTTCGAGTTCGGCCCACTTGCCGAGGCTGAAGAGCAGATAGTTGCCTTCGACGATGATGAAGCGGTGATCCGGGGCGATCGGACGCGCCGAGGCGATGGCGAGCTCACGCGAGCGGTCGAACACCGGCACCAGCACCTCCTGGTCCGCGAGGCGAACCGCGCGGATGATATCGAGGAAGCCACGCACGTCGAAGGTCTCGGGGATGCCCTTGCGGGCGAGCAGGCCGCGCTCGATCAGGATGGCGTTGTCCATGTGGAAGCCGTCCATCGGCAGCACAGCCGCCGTTTCGCCGCTGGCGCGCAAGGCGTCGGCGACATGGTCTGCCATGGTGGATTTGCCGGCGCCGGGCGGGCCGGCAATGGCTATCAGAAAGCGTTTCGCGTCGCCGGCGCGGGAAAGGACCTCGCCGGCGATATCCTCGATCGTCATCGTCATGCGGCAACGGGCTCCGTAGGAACTGACTTGGCGCCGGTCATGAAGGCGACGGCATCCGACATTGTGTATTCCTTCGGATTGATCACCGTCAAGCGACGGCCGAGGCGGTGGATGTGGATGCGATCCGCCACCTCGAAGACATGCGGCATGTTGTGCGAGATCAGCACGATCGGGATGCCGCGCGAGCGCACGTCGAGGATCAGCTCCAAGACGCGGCGGCTTTCCTTGACGCCCAACGCCGCCGTCGGTTCGTCGAGGATGATGACCTTGGAGCCGAAGGCCGCCGCACGGGCAACCGCCACACCCTGACGCTGGCCGCCGGAGAGCGTTTCGACCGCCTGGTTGATGTTCTGGATGGTCATCAGGCCAAGCTCGGTGAGCTTCTGCCGCGCCATCTTTTCCATCGCCGAATGATCGAGCTTGCGCATGAACTTGCCCATGAAGCCCGGTTTGCGGATCTCGCGGCCGAGGAACATGTTGTCGGCGATCGAGAGTGCCGGTGACAAGGCTAGGTTCTGGTAGACGGTCTCGATGCCGGCCTTGCGGGCCTCGATGGGCGACGAGAAGTGGATCGGCTGGCCCTCCAGCCGGATCTCTCCCTCGTCGGGACGCACGGCGCCCGAGATCGCCTTGATCAGCGAGGATTTGCCGGCGCCGTTGTCGCCGATGACGGCCAGGATTTCACCAGGATAGAGATCGAAGTCGGCATGATCGAGGGCGGTGACGCGGCCGTAACGCTTGACCAGACCGCGCGCCATGAGAAGAGGTTCCGTAGCCATCAGCCTGCTGCCTTTCTGATCCACTGATCAATTCCAACGGCTGCGATGATGAGCACGCCGATCAAGAGATAGGTCCATTGAACGTCTGTTCCGAGCAGGCGCAGCCCGAGCGAGAAGACGCCGACGATGAGCGCGCCGAACATCATGCCGAGGATGGAACCACGGCCGCCGAAGAGCGAGATGCCGCCAATCACCACCGCGGTAATGCTCTCGATGTTGGCGAACTGTCCGGCTGTCGGCGACACCGAGCCGATGCGGCCGATCAAGGCCCAGCCGGCGAGCGCGCAGATAAGGCCCGAGAGGACATAGGTGGAGATCAGCATGCGCTTGACGTTGACGCCGGAGAGGCCCGCGGCTTCCGGATCGTCGCCGACGGCATACAGGTGCCGGCCCCAGGCCGTGTGGTTCAGCACGTACCAGAGGAGCGCGACGAGCAGCACCATGGCGATGACGCCATAGGTGAAGACCGCGCCGCCGATGCGGAACGTGTCGCCGAAAATCTGCAAGAGCGGCGCCGTGGTCTCGATTTCCTGGGCGCGGATCGTCTCGTTGGCGGAATAGAGGAAGTTCGTCGCGAGAACGATCTGCCACATGCCGAGCGTGACGATGAAAGGCGGCAGCTTCATGCGGGCGACGAGCCAGCCGTTGATAAAGCCGCATAGCGCGCCAACGGCGAAGCCGCAGAGGATGGCGAGTTCTACCGGCAGGCCGTAGCGGAAGACGAACTGGCCCATGACGACAGACGACAGCACCATGATGGCGCCGACCGACAGATCGATACCGGCCGTCATGATGACGAGCGACTGCGCCGCGCCGACGATGCCCGTGATCGCCACCTGCTGAAGGATGAGCGTCAGCGAGAAGGCGGAGAAGAACTTGGTGCCCAAGAGGAGGCCGAAGATGACCAGCGACAGCACGAGCACGATCAGCGATACCGCCGATGGGCTCGAATGCAGAAAATGCCGGAACCTTTGAAGGAAACTCTTGTCGTCCGTGTCGAACGAGGCGACATCGGTCGAGCTCTCCTTGAGGACTTTTTCGTAATCGTGATGCGGCGATGCCGCGGTTGGCTCACTCATGGATGTTCCTCCCGGAATCCCGTCTGCTCTTCATGCGCGGGACGATTGCATGTGAGTGGTGGTCTTTCCCCAGGCCTGCCTTGCGGCCGCCTGGGGTTAAAGTCGCTCTATCGGGAAAGCCCCCTCTGGCCTGCCGGCTGCCGGGGTCGAGCCACTTGTCTCGACCCGCTCTTCGAGCCCCCGATAAGGGGGGAGAAGACTTGCGGCACCCACTTGCCCCAATCGAGGCTCAGTGGGTCAGGCCCTCCCCTTTGTGGGGAGGGTTGGGAGGGGTCTTGGGCCCGATCGCTTAGCCCCAGCACTTGCCAAGGCCTTCCTTGGTGTCGATCGACTTGACGCCGGAGACGGGCTTGTCGGTGACGAGCGTCACGCCGGTGTCGAAGAAGTTCTTGCCTTCGGTCGGCTTCGGCTTTTCGCCGCTGTCTGCGAACTTCTTGATCGCCTCGATGCCAAGCGCTGCCATCTGCAGCGGGTACTGTTGCGAGGTGGCGCCGATAACGCCATCGGCGACGTTCTTGACACCCGGGCAACCGCCATCGACGGAGACGATCAGCACGTCCTTTTCGCGGCCGACAGCCTTCAGCGCTTCATAGGCGCCGGCGGCAGCCGGTTCGTTGATGGTGTGGACGACGTTGATGGTCGGGTCCTTCTGGAGAAGGTTTTCCATCGCGGTACGGCCGCCTTCTTCGTTGCCGTTGGTGATGTCGTGGCCGACGATGCGCTTGTCATCCTCGTCGCCGATCTTGTTCGGGTCCTTGGGGTCGATGCCGAAGCCCATCATGAAGCCCTGGTCGCGGAGCACGTCGACGGACGGCTGCGACGGCGTCAGGTCGAGGAAGGCAACCTTGGCATCTGCTGCCTTGTCGCCCAGCGTTTCCTTGGCCCACTGGCCGATCAGCTTGCCGGCGAGCAGGTTGTCGGTGGCAAAGGTCATGTCGGCGCTGTCGATCGGCTCCAGCGGGGTGTCGAGCGCGATGACGAGCAGGCCGGCGTCGCGGGCCTTCTTGACGTTCGGCACGATGCCCTTGGTGTCGGAAGCGGCAATCAGGATACCCTTGGCGCCATCGGCGATGCAGGTCTCGATCGCAGCCACCTGGCTTTCCGAGTCACCATCGATCTTGCCGGCATAGGATTTCAGGTTGACGCCGAGTTCCTTGGCCTTGGCGGTCGCGCCTTCCTTCATCTTGACGAAGAAGGGGTTGGTATCGGTCTTGGTGATGAGGCAGGCGGAGACGTCCGCAGCCTGCGCGGGCGCCGAAAAGGCGACGCCAAGAGCCAGCGCGGCAACAGCCGCCGAAATCACTGATGTCTTCATGTACTCCTCCCAGAGTGTGGCCGGCGAGCCCCTTGGCTTGGCCGGAATTGACGAGCACGAACGCCGCCTTCGAATACCGCCGATGGCTTCCTCCAAGCCGTTCCGTGCTGTTTACGATGCTAATTAAGGGCGAAAGAATTTGGCTTGTCAATAAATAAATCCAATTGAATTATTAATTCCTTGTGGCATGCTTGGCGAAAATAACGCATAGGCCGATCAATGGGAGGAGTGGCCAATGTCGTCCATGAGAGGTCCGGTTCACCTGCCGGCCCAGCTGCCCGGCGTCAGTCCGGCAGGCGGCGCGAACCAGGTTCGGGTTCGCGCTTACAACGAAAGATTGGTGCTTTCGCTGGTGCGCCTGCATGGTGCCCAGTCGAAGGCGGATATCGCACGCCGCACGGGCCTTTCGGCGCAAACCGTGTCGGTGATCATGCGCGTGCTGGAAAAGGAAGGCCTGCTTTCGCGCGGTGAACCGATCCGCGGACGCGTCGGGCAACCATCCGTTCCGATGCGGCTCAATCCCGACGCGGTCTATTCCTTCGGCGTGAAGATGGGGCGGCGCAGCGCCGATCTGGTGTTGATGGATTTCGTCGGCAAGATCCGCATGCAGCTGCATGTGACCTACGCCTACCCGCTGCCCGACGTGTTTCTCAACTTCATCGTATCCGGCATCCAGGAGCTGGAAAGCCGGCTAAGTGAAGACGAGCGCAGCCGCATCGCCGGCGTCGGCATCGCGGCACCTTTCGAATTGTGGAACTGGGAAGAGGAAGTGGGTTCGCCGAAGGGCGCGATGGATGTCTGGCGCGATTACGATCTGCATGCCGAGGTGGCGGCTAGCCTCCCCTACCCCGTCTATCTGCAGAACGACGCGACCAGCGCCTGTGGCGCGGAACTCGTCTTCGGCATCGGTCCGCAGCATCCCGATTTCGTGTATTTCTTCATCGGCTCCTTCATCGGCGGCGGCATCGTCTTGAACTCGGCGATCTTTTCCGGCCGGACCGGCACGGCTGGCGCGATCGGCCCGCTGCCGGTCCGCGGCAAGAACGGCGAGACGCTGCAGCTGCTAGAAGTCGCCTCGATCTTCGTGCTCGAAAACATGCTGCGTGATCGCGGCATCGATCCGGAGCCGCTGTGGTATTCGGCCGACGACTGGATCGACTTCGGCGAGCCGCTCGAATTGTGGATCCAGGATACCGCCAAGGCGCTGGCGCAGGGGATCGTCGCGGCCGCCTCGATCATCGATTTCAGCGCCGCGGTCATCGACGGCGGTTTCCCGGCCTGGGTTCGCGAGCGGATCGTTCAGGCGACGATCCACGAGGCCGACAATCTCGACCTGCAGGGCGTCGTCATGCCCGATATCATCGAGGGGGCGGTCGGCGCGCATGCACGCGCCATCGGCGGCGCCAGTCTGCCGATCTTCGCCCGCTATCTCACGGACCAGAACGTGCTCTTCAAGGAGGTGGAGAATGCTGAAGGGACTTAACCCGATCCTGAGCCCCGAGCTGCTCTCGACGCTGCGCGCCATGGGCCACGGAGACGAGATCGCCATCGTCGATGGCAATTACCCGGGCCTCGAGGATGCGCGACGGCTGATCCGGCTCGATGGGCACGGCATCATCCCCGTGCTCGATGCCGTCTTGAGCGTATTGCCGATCGACGAGTTCGTGCCGGAGGCAATCTTCCGCGCCACCGTGAAGGGAGAGCGCGACAGGCTCGACCCCGTGCACGAGGAGATGATCGACTGCTGCGCGCATTACGAGCCGCACCGGCAAGTGGTGCCGCTGGTCGGGCCGGACTTCTACAACAGGGTCAAAGCGGCGCATGCGCTGATCCAGACCAGCGAACCGCGCCTCTATGGCAACATCATCCTGCGCAAGGGCGTGATCCATCCGGGCAAGCCGGGCGACAAGAGCAAAGCTCCGGTCGACCCGTTTCCCTACTGAGATACCCCTCGGCGATCAGATCTCGCCGGCCAGCGGTCCCCAGACATCCGTCAGCGCAAAGCCGCCCGGATGCGGATCGAAGGGATCGAGCGCCACCTGCGACAGGCCGAAGGTGAAGCCGCGCCCCGTGATGGTGGGGATGACCGCCGGGCGGCCGGCGACCGTGGTTTCGGCGAGAAGCCCGACCTCGAATTCGGAATCGATGATCGAGCGCGACTTGAAGACGTCGCCGACCTTTGCCTTGCCGCGCGCATGCAGCGTCGCGAGATTGGCAGAATTGCCGGTGCCGCAGGGCGAGCGGTCGGCGCGGCCCGGCCACATGGTGGTGCAGGTGCGCACCGTACCGTCGGCTTCGAGATCGCGGAACATCACATAGGCGACGCCCGAAATCGCCGGGATCTCAGGATGGACGACCTTGATCTCGCGGTTGATCTTTTCCTTGATCACCATGCCGGCGCTGACGAGCGCGGCGGCATTGGACTTGGCGATCGTCAGGCCGATCTGGCCGACATCGACCAGCGCGTAGAAGATGCCGCCGTAGCAGAGGTCGAGCTTGATCGTGCCCCACGCCTCGGTCTCCAGGGATACGTCGAGCTCGTGCACGAAGGACGGGACCATGGTGAGCTTGACCTTCTCGCAGCGGCCGTCGCGGCAGGTCGCCGTCGCCTTGACGAGGCCGGCCGCCGTTTCCAGCGTGACCACCGTTTCCGGCTCCTGCATCTCGACGATGCCGGATTCAAGCAGCGCCGTGGTGACGCAGATCGAGTTTGACCCTGAGCTCGCATGCGCCTGATCCGGCTGCAGGATGATGAAGGCGGCATCGGCATCCGGGTGCTTGGGCGGCAGCAGCAGGTTGACGGAGCCGATCGGCGCGCCGCGCGGCTCGAGGCAGAGGAAGCGGCGAAGCTCCTGGCCCTTGGGATCGGTGTTCAGCCAGTGCAGCTGCTCGGCCACCGTGTTGCCCGGGATCTTCGGAACGCCGCCGATCGCGACCTTTCCGATTTCACCTTCGGCGTGGACATCCAGAAGCTGGATCGTGCGCTTCCATCTCATCGGCGTCTCCCATCATCCGCCGGCAGAGCGACAACCTCGCCGCCGGCACTCTCTTATGTCTCAATAGCGGTCGATACGGAACGGCGTCATGTCGACCGCGGGTTTGGCTCCCGTCACCATATCCGCGATCAGCTGCGCGGTCGTGGCCGAATAGGTGAGGCCGAGATGGCCGTGGCCTGTCGCGTACCAGACGCCTGATATCTTCGAGGAGGGCGAGATGATCGGGATCGTATCGGGCAGCGCCGGGCGGTGGCCCATCCATTCGCTGGTGTCCTTGACCTGAAGGCCAGGCACGGCGCGCTGGGCATGACGGACGAGAACGCGGGCGCGGCGGAAATCGGGCGCGGCATCCAGTCCCGCCAGCTCGACATTGCCGCCGACGCGGATACCGCCAGCCGTCGGCGTGATCATGAAGGCGCGGTGCGGCCAGATCACCGAATGGCGCATGGAGACGCCCGGCTGCATGATCTGCGTGTGATAGCCGCGCTCGGTTTCGAGCGGGATCGGCTCCCCGAGCTTTTCCGCCAGGAAACGCGTGTGGACGCCCGCTGCCAGGACGACGAAATCGGCTGCGATAGGCTCTCCGTTTTCGAGCAGCACGACGGAGGTACCGTCGGCGTTCTTTTCGACGGTGCGGACGGCGCCGGACACGAAGGTGGCGCCGCGTTCGCGGGCGGCATCGGCGAGCTTCACCACGAGGCGATAGGGATCACGGATGGTCTTGTTGTCGGGCAGCAATACCGCCTTGGCGATCGATGGCGAAAGCGAGGGCTCCAGATCGCGGATGGCGGCGCCTTCGAGCACGTCGAAATCGAAATTGTAGCGGCGCATGAAATCGATGTGGCCGCGGTCGCCCGAAAATTCCGCCTCGGTCTCGTAGATCGCCAGGCAGCCCTCGTCAGTCATCAGCTCAGGTGCTGCGATCGTGTCCAGCATGGCACGGAAATCGGCGAGCGCCGGATTTGACAGGCTCATGCCCGCATCCTCGATGTCACGCAGCCGGGAAGGACGGCCGGCAGCGATGAAGCGCAGGAACCATGGCGCCATCTTCAGCGCATAGGCAGGACGCAGCCAGACGGGACCTTCAGGATCGAGCAGCCAGCGGGGGATCTTGCGCCAGGTATTGGGGCCGGAACCTGCGGCGAAATCGAGCGCGATGCTGGCCATGTTGCCATAAGAGGTGCCGCGCCCGGGCTCGCCCTTGTCGATCAACGTCACCTGTAAGCCGCGGCGCTGCAATTCGAGCGCGATCGCAGCACCGATGACACCTGCGCCGACAACCGCGACCGTCTGTTTCTTCTCGCTCATCCCTCACCGCCCATTCGCGCGGCGGACCACACCGCCGACCGCACTGTGATATATCAGAACATGCGCGACTTCCATCTGAATTTTGGGCCTTGGCTGAACGGGCGACGCCGCGCGTTCTGTGCAGGACGTCGTGAAACTTTCCGAACGTTCATTCCGTTTACCCGAGCAAAATTTCAGCGAAGGACCGCGCGCGATGAAGGCTTTGCCCAGCATCTTCCTGTCGATTGTTCTGCTCTGCCCGTCACTCACCTTCGCCGGTGCGCTTGAGGAGGACGCGATACGTCACGACATCATCGGAAGGACCATCTATCTTGCGACACCGCTCGGCGGCGAACTGCCGCTCAACTACCACACATCAGGCGTGGTCGACGGCAGCGGCGAGGCGATAGGGCTCGGAAAATTCTTCAAGCCCAACGACCAGGGCAAGTGGTGGATCGATTCGAACCGGCTCTGCCAGAAATTCCGCACGTGGTACGACGGCGCGCCGATGTGTTTCGAACTTGAGAACGCAGGCCCCGGGAAGGTGAAGTGGACGCGCGACAACGGCCAGACTGGCGTGGCGAGAATAGGCAACTGAAGCGATCGGGGGGTCCAGAATGGAAAAGAGCCCGGTGCGGGAGGAGGTGCACCGGGCTCTTGATCCTGACTGACAACTGGGAGGAGGAGTGTTGTCAGTCCGACGAAGGAGCGCTGGGAGGAGGAGTGCGCTGCCTTCGAGAAGATAGATAGCCTATCGTTTCGATCCGGAATAGGGAAAATACCGCAACGCAGCAATGCATTATACGCATAACGCGATCCATCAAACCGCGGGCTGCCTTCGATTTTTGCACATCATTTCATCAAACCAGCAGGATATGGGCGATTTCGACCGTTGAGAGTCAAAGGCGGCAGCCGATGCCGCCGCCTTTGCGACTGGATCACCACTCGTCGCCGCACGGCATGGAGCCGTCGCCATTGGTGCCGCCGAAGGTACCCTGGCAATAGGTCTGCCTATGCATTTGTTGCATTTGGGGCTGCATCGGGCGTTCGGTGATCGAGCCAGTGGTCTGGCGGTCGACACCGAAGGCGGCGTCGGGATACCAGTAACCGTCGTGGAGGCGGGTGCCGGTCCGCTCGGTGCGCGAGCCATGGTAGCCGTGCCAATAGCCCGGCTGGGTCTGAGCCACCTGAATGACCGGAGCCTGCTGCATGGACTGGTCGGCAGGCGCGGCCTGAACAGGGATCGCGGTCGAGAGTGCCGCCATGACGCCGAGCGACGTGATGGACGGGATGTAACGGGAGATTTTCATGATAAACCCTCCTTCAGGATTCACATGACGAAAATGCCGTCTGAGCTTGCAAAGTTCCGCGCCTGCACGCGCGCTCCAACAGTTGTGATCACAGGCGATTGCGCGTGATCTCGATTACGTCTGACGCACGATTCCGACTGCGCCCTACTGATCGTAAACGGCGCGGTAGCCCTGGCTGGAAATGCAGGTGACATACTGACGGCGCGCGGCCGCCCTCGCCTGCGCTTCCTCGTTTGCAGGATCGATCGCATAGCGCGACATCTGCGCCCGCGCCTCGTATTGCTTGCGCGCCTCGTTGTACATGACGTTGCCGTCGGCGACGCAGATGTTGTGGGCGATGCCGGGTGGATTGAGCGGCGGGTCGAGCGTGTTGACGGGCGTCAGCATCGGGCCGTTGGCATGATCGACGCAACCGGCCAAGGCCGCCACCGACGCCAGAAACACCATTCCACGAACCATATTGCTCAACATTCAATCTCTCCGGCCCGCGGCCACGGCATTTTATGCCCAAAAGGCATCTTGCCGAGACAATCGTCTGGCAACATTGTGCCAAGCTAGCGCTAAGCAAGACGCCAGCATCCGCAGACGCCGACATCACAACGGAGGAATGGACCGTGTCAGCTCTTCAGGACGAACGCTCATCCGAGATCCCCTCGCACCCGGAGGAGATGAAATCGGTCTTCGACCTTCGCGTCGGAAAGCACATCACCCTGCAAGGCAGCGCCAGGATCACGCCCGCCGGCGTCATCAGCACCGGGATCGCGGTAGCGGCGATGACGTTTGCGGTGGGGTATCTGGTTTCGTCGGTTGGTCGGCGGCGGTAGGGCGATCGGCCACGCGCACGCGCTCGGCGTGACGATCGCGAACGGATGCAAACGCGCTGTCCACGGACAGGCCTCTGCTCGGATCAGTCCTCATGGCGTCGTAGGACGCAGCAACTTCGCTCGCGAGCCAGTGCTCAAAGGCAGTGTCACGCTCCCGCCGGTCTATGGAGATCGTGTTCTTTTGCATGACCGCACCTCACACATAAATCCAGCCTTTACGGACGGCCTCTATAAGCTCAAGCTGGTAGCTATATTCAGCGGCCACGGCAAACACCTTTATATCGCTGATGCTCATATCGATCCCGTTTCGTCGCGCGACGTATTCGTAGGCCTCCGCCCAATCAAGGCCCGACAGATGCAGCATGGCAAGCTCCAGGTTGAATGGGGGCTCGCGTCTTTTCTTGCGTCGGGCCGTCATGGTTGGAACCCGTGCCGATCAAGCAACGCGCGCTCCTGCGCAAACATGCGGGTGGCGAGTTCGTCGAAATCGATCAGGCCGGCCGCTGCAAGCGCATAACAGGCCGCATCAGATACGCACCGGTCCTGCTCGAATCGATCCCGGAGAGAAGATCCGAAATGACGAGAGCGTTTCATCAAAACGTCGGCCGCTAGCTGCGCATAGAAATTTGCGTCCATCGGTCTGACCTCGCAACGAATACGCGGACACACCCGCCCGCTTCCGTGAGGAAATGCCAGCATGTGCGACGCTCTGGTGATCGTATGGCTTTCGTATGGGAAGAGTGTCTCACGACTCAACGATGATGGGAATCCCGAGATCGGCTTTAAAATTTCAGACCGGCCGGTCCCGACCTCGCCTAAGGCTTCAGGCTAAATTTTCGTGAGAAAAGAGAAGTGGCGCACCCGAAGAGATTCGAACTCCTGACCCCCAGATTCGTAGTCTGGTGCTCTATCCAGCTGAGCTACGGGTGCGTCTGCAGCGGTGTGTCCCGCTGGCGTGAGCGGTTCTCTAAAGGGTCATCTGAATGAATGCAATAGGGTTTGTAAAAAAAGTGACGTCTTTCTTGTCGGACAGCGGGGATCGCGGGATTGCATCACTTTTCCAAAAGGCTGCGGCCGCGATAATCGTCCAGCGACACAGGGCGATCGGGGATTTCGATGCGGAACTGCGTGCCGATCGATGGCTTTTCCACAAGCGCGATGGTGCCGCCGTGGGCGAGCACCAGCTCGCGGGCGATGGCGAGACCAAGACCCGTGCCGCCGGAGCGGGCGGAGCCGCGGAAGGCGGCAAAAAGGTTCTGGCGGGCCTTCTGCGGCATGCCGGGGCCGGTGTCGTCGACGGTGATGCTGACGACGCTGCCGATGCGGTGGGCGGAGACAGTGATGCGCCGCGGGCTTGCGCCCGCGTTGCCTGATGTCAGCGCTTGCAGGGCGTTGCGGCAGAGATTGTGGATGACGCGGAAGAGCTGCTCGTTGTCGGCATCCACTTCCAGATCGGCGCCGATCTGCTCGACGAACTCCACGTCGCTCTGAGGATCGATCGCCAGCATGTCCCTGACATCCTCGACCAGCGTGGTCACCGGCACGAGGCGGCGGCGGGGAGCCGATTCGCTGGCCTGGCCGTAGGAGAGAACTTCGGTCGTATAGCCGACGGCGCGATCGATGGTGCGCAGCAGCTTCGGGGCGAAGCGCTTCACCATGGGGTCGTCGACATCGACGAGGCGGTCGGACATCAGCTGCGCGGAGGCAAGGATGTTGCGCATGTCGTGATTGATCTTGGAGACGGCGAGGCCGAGGGCCGCGAGGTTGCTCTGCTGCTTCAGCGTCTTTTGCAGCTGCAGCTGCATGGCGGTCAGATGGCGGCCGGCAATCGCCAGCTCGTCGCGCCCGCCATCGCCGACAAAGACATGCTGCGGATTTTCGGGATCGGCGGAAAACTGCTGCATGCTGCCCGTCAGCCGGCGGATCGGCCGGATGAGAATGCGGTTGATCGCGAAGAAGACGAGTGTCGCGGTAAACAGAGAGATCAGGATCGACAACAGGAAGACGTTGCGGGAATAGATGAGCATCGCGTTGCGCAGATGCTTGTCCTTCATCAGCACCTCGACACCGATATTGGTGTCCTGCACCGGACCGTAGACGCGGATCATCCGGTCGCCGCCGAAGACGAGCGTGTCGAGCGCATCGCGCATGGCGGTGACGGCAGGCACGCTGGTCAGATCATATTGCGCATCGACCGACGCCGGCATATCCCAGGTGGCGAGCAGCCGCGAGGTGCCGTCCTTGCGCAGCACGATCGCCTTCGTGCCCGTCGCTTCCAAGGTCTGCCTCTGCAGGTCGCGCGGCAGCTCCACCGGCTGCAGGCCGTCGATGGCGATGGCAGCGGCGGCGGCGGCATTCAGCCGCTCATCCAGCCAGCGAAGGCGCATGGACGCCACCGAGGGAAAGAAGATCAGCACTTCGGCGAGCATGATGCAGACGACGGTCAGCCACAGCAGCTTGCCGGAGATGCCGCCGAACATGCTGACGGGCCGGCACGAGGACTGCGCGGCGTCGGCAGCCGTCGTGAGTGCTTCGGGAACAGTTTGGCCTTGATCAGGGGCGGGCATCGCTTCTCGTCCAACCGGCGCCATGCGCCACGGATTCAATCTCTATATTAGACGAAACCGCGTCGCTTTCAAATCTTTGCGAGCAGTGCGACATAATGCCGAAACGCAAGCGCCGCCCGAAGGCGGCGCTCCTGATCAGATTGCAGAGCGGGAGATCAGAATTCTTCCCAGCTCTGGTCGACCGCGGCGTTGCCGTTGAAGGCGCGGGCCACATTGCCCATGGCGCGGCGGGCGGGCGAGGCAACCGGGCGGTGCTCCTCGTAACGCGCGACCACAACCGGAGCCGACGGCTGCGCGTTCGACACCTTGAAGCGCGAGATCAGTCGCACGAGGCTATCGGCTTCAGACGACAGCTTGTGGGTGGCGGCGGAGGTTTCCTCGACCATGGCGGCGTTCTGCTGCGTCACCTGGTCCATCTGGTTGACGGCCGTGTTGACCTCCTTAAGACCGGTCGACTGCTCCTTGGCGGCCGTGGCGATCGAGTGGATGTGGTCGTTGATGGCGTTGACGCGGCGCTCGATCTGCGACAGCGCCTCGCCGGTTTCCTGCACCAGCTTGACGCCGATCTGGACTTCGCCGCCGGACTTGGTGATCAGGCCCTTGATGTCCTTGGCGGCGGTTGCCGAGCGCTGCGCGAGCTCGCGCACTTCCTGGGCGACGACGGCAAAGCCCTTGCCCGCTTCGCCGGCACGCGCTGCCTCGACACCTGCGTTGAGCGCCAGAAGGTTGGTCTGGAAAGCGATCTCGTCGATGACGTTGATGATCTGGCTGATTTCGCGCGAGGCCTGCTCGATGCGGCCCATCGCATCGACGGCGTTGCGGACGACGACGCCCGACTTGCCGGCATCGTCCTTGGCCTCGGAAACCATGACGCTGGCTTCCTGGGCACGTTCGGTCGAATTGTTGACGACGGCGGTGATCTCATCGAGTGCAGCCGAGGTCTCTTCGAGTGCAGCCGCCTGCTGTTCCGTGCGCTTGGAGAGATCGTCGCTGGCGGCGCGCAGCTCGTTGGTGTTGCCGTGGAAGCCCTCGGCGGTCTCGCGCACTTCGCGCATGGTCGTTTGCAGCGTGGCGAAGGTGCTGTTGACGTTCTGCTGCAACTCGGCGAAGGCGCCCTGGAAATTGCCGCGCATGGTCTGCGTCAGATCGCCTTCCGCAAGGCTCGCGATAACGCGGCGGGTTTCGCCGACACCGCCATCGACGCTCGACAGCAGGTGGTTGATGTTGGTGGCGAACTGGTTGAGGTTTTCGTCCTGATAATCCTTGTCGATGCGGCGCGAGAAATCACCGGCAGCGGCTGCGGCCACGACGACGGACATGCTGGACTGCAAGTCGTCGCTCTTGGCGCGCATGGCGGCTTCCTGGGCGTTCATGCGGCGCACCGCCAGGCCGTTTTCCTTGAAGACCGCGACGGCTGCGGCCATTTCGCCGATCTCGTCGTTGCGGCCGGGGAAAGGCACATCGGTATCGAAGTTGCCGTCGGCGACGTTCTTGATCGCCTCGGTGACCTTCTTGATCGGACGCGAGAGATGGATGGTGCCGACATAAAGGCCCATGCCGATGCCGGCCGCAATGCCGAAGCCGGTGATGCCGAGAACCAGCCAGAGAACCGAGGTGCGGAAGTTTTCGACTTCCTGATTGACGGCTTCGAGCGTGGCCTTGTCGGTGGCGACGATCGCATCGATCTCGGCCTGGAAGGCCTTGCGGTTGGCGCGGTTGGCGTCGTTGTTGCCCTGCTCGTTGGCAGCCTGCGGGCTGACCTGCGTGCCGAGGCGCGCAGTTTCGGCGCGGAAGGTGCGGAATTCGGCCGAGCGGGCCTTCAGTTTATTGAACGCATCCATCTGATTGTCGGGAACCAGCGGCGTCCAGGAAGCGATGGTGGCGTCGATCTGGTCTAGCGCGGCAAGGAGACCCTTGGCGAAGCTTGCGGCGTCCTTGGTCGAGGCTGCGCCATAGATGCCGCGCGCTTCCATAACGGTCGCGGTCACATAGCGGTTCAGGCGCTCGCCGGAATAGGCGCGGTTGGCGGCATCCTCATAGGCGGAGAGATTTTCGTTGTAGCGCTGCACGGCCCAAAGAGCGGTGGCGCCGATAACCAGCGCGACGCAGGACATGGCGCACACGAGTATGTTGATCTTGCCTCGAATTTTCAAAGTATCCCCCCAATAGGACTTAAGAGCCGAAAACTGGATGCCCGGCCGTTAGTTCAAATTGCGCTAAAACAATTAATGTTGAATTTCCGATGCTTTCGCCGGCTACTATAAAAAATCATCCATGAACGATGGTTGCCGCCGCCATTTTTTGCGCGAAAAATACACAGAGGCGCAATAGGCGCACGTCTGGGCTGCAGAAATGGAATAAAATGGTAGCGAGCGTCATATTGGCCGAATGGCGCAATCATTAACAGCATCTGCTAATTTTCACACTCAGAAGGCGAGCGACGTGGATTCTCCCTGCGATAATTGACTTTCACGACCTTCGTCCTTATAAGCCGCCGCACGTCCGGTCATACAAGGCTTTTTGAGCCTCCCGCCGTTCGAAAAAACAACGCTCCTTGCTTTATGCAAATTCAAGAAGGCCCGCACTCCGCGGTGTTAAAATAAATGAAGCGTACCTACCAACCATCTAAGCTTGTTCGCAAGCGCCGCCACGGTTTCCGTGCACGTATGGCTACCAAGGGTGGCCGCAAGGTCATCGTTGCTCGCCGCAGCCGTGGCCGCAATCGTCTTTCGGCTTAAGCCGGAATTGCCCGATCAGATGGCGGGCGAATTGACGACCAAAGAAACCAAAATGACTGCCGGGCGGTTGAAAAACCGCCCGCAGTTTCTTGCTGTTCGCAACGGCGAAAAACGCAGGGGTGGCTTCTTCCTTCTCGAGGTGCTCGACAGGAAAGAACCCGACACCGAAGCCCGCGTCGGCTTCACGGTCACCAAGAAGCATGGCAACTCAGTCGAAAGAAACCGTATGCGTCGGCGCCTTAAAGAGGCGGTACGACTGCATGCAGGGTTTGCAATGAAGCCCGGACACGACTATGTGGTTGTCGCGCGAAGGGACGTGCTCCAAGCATCCTTCAATGAATTAGCCGCTGAGCTTACGGCTCGCGTCGAGACGAAGCCGAAACACAAGCGGTCCGGAGACGGACGCCCCAGGAACGTATGATGCAAAACAACCGCAACTACTTCATTGCGATCGCCCTCTCCGTGCTGATCGTTCTCGGGTGGCAATTCCTTTACATGAACCCGCGCATCGAAGCGCAGCGCAAGGCGGAACTCGCCCAGAAGGCGCAGCAAACGACCCAGCAGACGCAGACACCGGGAGCCAATGGGGCAGCCGGTGGCGCGCAGACGAACGGGTCCGCTCCGACCGGCCAGGCGGCGGCAACCACGTCGCTGGCCGACGCCCTTGCCAAGAACCCGCGCGTCATCATCGACACGGCCGCCCTTTCCGGCTCTATCAACCTCGCCGGCGGTCGCCTCGACGACCTGAAGCTCAAGGGCTACCACGAGACCGTGGATGATACGAGCCCGATCATCACGCTGTTCAGCCCGTCGGAAACCAAGGACGGCTACTTCGCCGAACTCGGCTATATCGGCGATGCCGCGACCGGCAACGTCCCCGGCCCGTCGACGCTCTGGACGGCTCCCGAGGGCGCGAAGCTGACCGAGAAGACGCCGGTCACGCTGACCTACACCAATGACAAGGGCATCACCTTCGCCCGCACGATCTCGGTCGACGAACGCTACATGTTCACCGTCACCGACAAGATCACCAATGCCGGCCAGGCGCCTGCAGCGCTGTCTTCCTACGGCCGCGTGACGCGCTACAACAAGCCCGCCGTCGCCTCGACCTACGTGCTGCACGAAGGCTTCATCGGCGTGATCGGCGAAGACGGCCTGATCGAGAGCAAGTATGCTTCCGTCGAGAAGGAAGCCGTGACGCCGGCAACGGCAACCGGCGGCTGGCTCGGCATCACCGACAAGTATTGGGCCGCAACGATCATTCCGCCGCAGGCGACGCCATATGACGCACGCTTCAGCCACTTCACGGATGGCCAGCCGCGCTTCCAGGCCGACTACAAGCAGAATGCCGTCACCGTCGCTCCCGGCCAGTCTCTCGAACTGAAGAACCTCGTCTTTGCCGGCGCCAAGGAAGTTCCCGTCATCGATGGCTACGAGAGCACCTACCAGATTCCGCGCTTCGACCGCCTGATCGACTGGGGCTGGTTCTACTTCCTGACGAAGCCGATGTTCAAACTGATGGACTTCTTCTTCCGCTACTTCGGCAATTTCGGCGTCGCCATCCTGATGACCACGATCGTCGTCAAGGCGCTGTTCTTCCCGCTCGCCAGCAAGCAGTACGCTTCGATGGCGAACATGAAGCGCGTGCAGCCGAAGATGGAAGAGCTGAAGGCGAAGTTCGGCGACGACCGCATGGGCCTGCAGCAGGCGACCATGGCGCTCTACAAGGAAGAAAAGATCAACCCGATCGCCGGTTGCTGGCCGATCGCGCTGCAGATCCCGATCTTCTTCTCGCTCTACAAGGTGATCTACATCACCATCGAGATGCGCCACGCGCCGTTCTTCGGCTGGATCCAGGACCTTTCGGCGCCCGATCCGACGTCGTTCATCAACCTGTTCGGCCTCTTGCCCTTCGCTGCTCCGACCTTCCTGCATCTCGGTGTCTGGCCGTTGATCATGGGCGTCACGATGTTCCTGCAGATGCGCATGAACCCGACGCCCCCGGATCCCACACAGGCGATGATCTTCAACTGGATGCCGCTGGTCTTCACCTTCATGCTGGCAAGCTTCCCGGCCGGTCTGGTCATCTACTGGGCCTGGAACAACACGCTGTCCGTCATCCAGCAGGGCGTGATCATGCGCCGCCACGGCGTGAAGATCGAGCTCTTCGACAATCTCAAGGGGCTGTTCAAGCGAAAGCCGGCGCCGACAGAGAAATAGCGGAAAAGCCTCGCTTCGGCGGGGCTTTTTCTTTTCGGCGCGGTGGTGCCGATCCCGGCATTTGAGGCTGGCCGGTTGACAAAATCGCCTGAAACCTGAATGCCATACCCGTAATAAAACTGGATGCGCTGGAGAGCCGAATGACCGACAACAACGACAAGCCGCTCTTCGGCCGCCCCTGGATCTTCATCCGCGGCGTGCCGTCCCTGAAGTTCCTGCCGCCGGAAGGTCCGGCCGAGGTGGCCTTCGCCGGTCGCTCGAATGTCGGCAAGTCGTCGCTGATCAACGCGCTTGTCGGCCAGAACGGCCTGGCGCGCACCTCGAACACGCCGGGACGCACGCAGGAACTGAACTATTTTGTGCCCGAGGGCTATTCCGGCGAGGCCGGCGACCTGCCGCCGATGGCGCTGGTCGACATGCCGGGCTACGGCTATGCCAAGGCGCCGAAGGAAAACGTCGATGCCTGGACCAAGCTGGTGTTCGATTACCTGCGCGGCCGCGCGACGCTGAAGCGCGTCTATGTACTGATCGACAGCCGCCACGGGATCAAGAAGAATGACGACGAGGTGCTCGACCTGCTCGACAAGGCGGCCGTGTCCTATCAGGTGGTGCTGACCAAGACCGACAAGATCAAGCCGCCTGCCGTGATCAAGCTGCTGGCCGACACAGCCGAGAAGATCAAGAAGCGCCCGGCTGCCTATCCCGGGATCATCGCCACCTCATCTGAGAAGAGCGACGGGTTGGACGATCTGCGCGCGGCGATCGCCCTGACGGTCGGCGCCGACAATTGAGCTAGCCTGCAACTGGACATAAAAAAAGAGGCGCCCCAGGGTGGTGAGGGCGCCTCAAGCTACTGCCGGGACTGGGTAGGTTACATCTTCGGCAGCAGAACCTTGTCGATGACGTGAATGACGCCATTCGACTGCTTGACGTCGGCGATCGTCACATGCGCGACGCCGCCGCTCTCGTCGGTGAGCGTGATCTTGCCCATGCTTTCCTTGGCCTTCAGCACGCAGCCGCCGACCGTCTTGATGTCATGCTCGCCGCCATCATCCTTGATCATCTTGGCGACGGTTTTCGACATCGCGTCAGCTGCAACGACGTGGCAGGTGAGGATCTTGGTGAGCTTGGCCTTGTTTTCCGGCTTCAACAGCGTGTCGACGGTGCCGGCAGGAAGGGCTGCGAATGCCTCGTTGGTGGGCGCGAAGACGGTGAACGGGCCCTTGCCCTCCAGCGTCGACACCAGGCCGGCTGCCTTCACGGCGGCGACCAACGTGGTGTGATCCTTGGAGTTGACGGCGTTTTCGACGATGTTCTTCGTCGGGTACATGGCGGCGCCGCCGACCATGGGGTTTTTGGCCTGCGCTGCGAAAGCGATTGCGGAAACAGCGGTTGCAAGCGCGACGGTGCGCAGTGCGGACTTGATCATGATTGTTTCTCCTCCGTCCACTCGCCGATCGCGGCTTGATGCCTTGCGTCGCCGGGACATGAGGATCTACGAAAGGCAATCCGGAAAAGTTTCAGAAAAAGATCAGGGCCGGTGCGCGGCGCCGCTGGCAACCACCGGACCGGTCGGCGCGCCGGTGGGCGAGCCGCCGAAAGGCTCAAGGCTGACCGCGAAGGTCGTGCCTTCGCCGATGGCGGAGCGCATCTCGACCGGGATCACCAGCTCGCCATCGCCACCCTGCCCGGCCGCGAAGATACCAAGCGATTTCGGCGCGCCGCCTGATGGGAGCATCCAGAGTTCGAGCGACTTTTCCTCGGGCTTTCCCGCGGCCACGGGAATGATCCGCATGCGACCTGTCTGGGCTTCGTAGGAGGCGAGCAGATTGACCTGGCTTGTGGGCGCCGACAATTCGGCAACCAATGGCGTGCTCGGTTTCAACGGAGAGACTGTGGCGACCGTCAAAGAAAGAGCGGCCGAGGTGATCACGAGGCAAGCGGCACTGATGCAGCGCCAGAAGAAAACGGAATTCCACACGCCGCCCGACTGAGACACCGCCTTCTGAGGCACTCCAAACAGCCGTGCCTCGACCTGCTTGAACGTTTCCTGGCTGGGGGTGACGACGTCGTAATCGTCGTTGAACGTGGAGAGGTTCGCCTCCCAGCGGCTGACGATGGCAGCGAACTGCCGATCGACGCGCATGCGGTCCTCGACGACGCGGCGATCCTGAAAAGAGAGAACACCGAGAACATACTCACCGGCGAGTACCTCATCCCGGGAGCGGCCCCCCTTGCTTTGATCGGACGATGTCATCGTTCCATGCACTCTCTCAACTTCAATAGGCTGCGTCGCAGCCATGTGCGCATCGTGTTCAGGGGCACACCGAACTGGTCGGCAAGCTCCTGATAGCTCAGTCCCTCGACATAAGCCCGTCTCACCGCCACCGCGCGATCAGCTTCCAACTGTTCCATGCAGGTGTCAATCCGCCTTCCCTCATCGCGGATCACAGTCTGCTCTTCCGGACTGAGTTCACCATCGGCAAGGTCGTATGCAGTGTCCAGTTCGTCGGCTACCGGCTTGCGGCTTCTCAAGGTGTCGATCGCCTGGTTGCGCGCGATTGCGGCAAGCCAGGACGACGGCGTTCCCGAAGAGACCGCAAAGGCCGAAGCGCGCTGCCAGATCTTGATGTAGATCTCCTGCAGCGCTTCCTCGGCCTCTGTCCGATCCTTCAAGATACGCATGCAGACGCCGAAAAGTTTCGGGCTTGTTATACGGTATAGCGCAGCGAAGGCCTTTCGATCGCGTATTGCAACCCGGCCGATCAGTTCCGCGATTTCATCGCTTGTCATGCCGTGTCTTTTCCCCAATGTCCCGTACTAACTATGGGTGTTCGCCCGCGATTGGCAAGACGGCGGCGTGCCGGCAAATAGCGCAAACTTATCCGCCGTTGATTATTCCATCTGTCAAGAACTTGGGATAAAAGGCCGCAACCAATTCCCGCGGGGTATCCGATGACCGAGACCGAAAGCGAAACCCAGGCACGGCTGCTGGCGCAGGCGCTGCCCTTCATGCAGCGTTACGAGAACAAGACGATCGTCGTGAAATACGGCGGCCATGCCATGGGCAATCCCGAACTCGGCAAGGCGTTCGCCAGCGATATCGCGCTGTTGAAGCAGTCGGGGGTCAACCCGATCGTCGTGCACGGCGGCGGACCGCAGATCGGCGCCATGCTGACGAAGATGGGGATCGAATCGAAATTCGAGGGCGGTCTGCGCGTCACCGACGCCAAGACGGTCGAGATCGTCGAGATGGTTCTCGCCGGTTCGATCAACAAGGAAATCGTCGCGCTGATCAACCAGACCGGCGAATGGGCGATCGGCCTGTGCGGCAAGGACGGCAACATGGTCTTCGCCGAAAAGGCGCAGAAGAAGATCAAGGACCCCGACAGCAACATCGAGCGCGTTCTCGACCTCGGCTTCGTCGGTGAAGTGGTGGAAGTCGACCGCACGCTGATCGACCTGCTCGCGCGCTCGGAGATGATACCCGTCATCGCACCGGTAGCGCCGGGTCGCGACGGCGCGACCTACAACATCAACGCCGACACCTTTGCCGGCGCAATTGCCGGCGCGCTCAACGCGACGCGGCTGCTGTTCCTCACCGACGTTCCCGGCGTTCTCGACAAGCAGGGCAACCTGATCAAGGAACTCTCGGTCTCGCAGGCGCATCAGCTGATCGCCGACGGCACGATCTCGGGCGGCATGATCCCGAAGGTCGAGACCTGCATCGAGGCCATCAAGGCTGGTGTACAGGGGGTTGTCATCCTCAACGGCAAGACCGCGCATTCCGTGCTGCTTGAGATCTTCACCGAACGCGGCGCGGGAACGCTGATCGTTCCTTAAGGGCGGTCTTTTCTTCCTTCTCAGAAGGGATGAAGTCCCCTCCCCAACCCCTCCCCACAAGGGGGAGGGGCTAACGCGTTGCGCCCTCTTTGCCACTCCATGCCATCAGCGTCTGTCGAGAGGCTTCGGTTTCGCGGAGAGGGTGCGCCCAGCAAGCCCCTCTCCCTTGTGGGGAGGGGTCTATCTCATAACGCTCCGTAAACCGCCGCAGCCGCCTCTTTCAGCCTCTCCATCATCGCCCTGTACGGTCCCGGCCCATAGCTGACACGGCTGACACCGAGCTTCGCCAGCGTCTTCACGTCAGGCGCGCCTGGCCGCATCATGATATTCACAGGCAGCGGCGACGCAGCGCAGACCGTTTCGATCAAGCGTTCATCGATCAGCCAGGGTACGAAGAAGCCATCGGCGCCGGCAGCCGCATAGGCTTTGCCGCGCGCAAGCGCCTCCTCGACCAGACCGGCATGCTTTGAAAGATCGCCCTCGCGCAAGAACAGGTCCGTGCGTGCATTGATGAAGAACGCAATGCCGCGACGATCCGCCATCTCGCGGATGGCGCGGATGCGGGCGGCCTGTTTCTCCACCGGGTGCAGCCCGTCGCCGCCAACCACCTGATCCTCGAAATTGATACCGATCGCGCCGGCGTCGATCAGCTGCTCGACATTGGCGGCAGCGCCCGAGGGATCGGTGGAATAGGCACCCTCGAAATCGACCGAAAGCGGCAGGTCGTTGGCCGCGGTGATCTGGCGGGTCGTGGCGACCAAAGCCTCCATCGGGATTTTCTCGCCATCGCCATAGCCTTGCGCTGCGGCGACCGACCAGCTTCCCGTCGCTAAAGCCTTGGCGCCGGCCTCGGTCACGGCCTTTGCGGTTCCGGCATCCCACACATTGTAAAGGACGACGGGATTGCCCTTCTGGTGCAGCGCGCCGAACGCCTTTGCCTTGTCTGACTGATTCATCTTAGCCTCCTCATCTCGTGTGCCGGAAACCTAGTGCGGTCACATCAGCCTATCAATCAGCCGGCGTGAATGGTCGCATTCCGGATTTCAATCGAACCGCGCGCATGCCATAAGGCAGGTATGACCAAGATCGATCGCACCCCCACATATTCCGACTTCGCGCACGTCACGGAGTGGGTCTTCGACCTCGACAACACACTCTATCCGCATCACGTCAATCTGTTCGCGCAGATCGACAAGAACATGACGGCCTATGTCTCGACGCTGCTGCAGATGGAGCGGGAAGAGGCGCGCAAGCTGCAGAAGCAGTATTATTACGATCACGGCACGACGCTGCAGGGGCTGATGATCCATCACGGCGTCGACCCCAACGACTTTCTCGAGAAGGCGCATGCGATCGACTATTCCAGCCTGACGGCGCAGCCGGAGCTGGGCGCCGCAATCAAGGCCCTGCCCGGCCGCAAGTTCATCTTCACCAACGGCAGCGTCAAGCATGCGGAAATGGCAGCCGGCGCGCTCGGCATCCTCGACCATTTCGACGATATCTTCGACATCGTTGCCGCCGAATTCGTGCCGAAGCCGGCGCAGGAAACCTACGACAAGTTCACGCAGCTGAAGCGGGTGGAGACGCAGAAGGCTGCCATGTTCGAGGATCTGCCGCGCAACCTGATCGCGCCGAAGGCGCTTGGCATGCAGACGGTGTTGCTGGTGCCTAACAACCTTGAGGACACGGTTGTCGAGTGGTGGGAAAAAACCAGCGGCGAGGACGATCACATCGACTTCGTCACCGACGATCTCACTGATTTCCTTGGCAAGATTACGGGCTAAGTTACGAAAGTTTCATCCAGCTTACCGATGTTTAACTGGGTAATCGGGGCCCGCCGCCCTACCTTTTCAGTCGTGATCCCCAATGAGATTACGCACTGAAAGGAACCCAAATGTCTCGGAACAAGCTGATACTGGCCGCACTTTCCTCCGTCTTGATCGTCGGTGCCGCAGCCGGCAGCAGTTTTGCCGCGCCCGGCGACAAGCACAAGCATCCGCCAAGGCCACACCACATGATGATGGGCGGCGGAATGGGCGGCCCCATGATGCGCGAAGTCGTGTTCGTGCGAATGCTGCAACAATTCGACACCAACAAGGACGGCCAGATCTCCAAGGACGAAGCCAAGAACGGCATGGAGACCATCTTCGCCGCTATCGATACCAACAATGACGGCTCGCTTACACCGGGCGAGATCCGCAAGTATCACGAAGCGCAGATGGCCAAGGTTAAGGCGCCCGCCGACGACATGGCGGCCGATGACGATGCCCCGCCCGCTCCGCCGCCGGCCGATGCAGACGCAGGCCAGCCCGCACCGCCACAGGACGAAGCCGATCGCGGCCCAGGCCGACACGGCATGCGCGGTCCCGGCATGATCCGCGAACTGATGATCATGCAGCGGATCGACACCGACGAGAACGGCCAAATTTCCAAGCAGGAAGCCGAAGCCGCCTTCGACAAGTTCTTCACGCGCATGGACACCAACAAGGACGGCGTGATCTCGATCGCCGACATGCCGCAGCGTCCGTTCCTGTAAGGATCGGTATTGCCGAACTCCGAGCCCGTCGCGATGATCGCGGCGGGCTTTTTCGTGCAATTGAAATACCCAAGTTGTTGGGTTATCCTTCTGGGATGGTCACGATCCTACGCCAGCATGGAATGCGCTTCGTGATCTATACGGCGGATCATGAGCCTGCGCATGTCCATGTCATCGGCGACGGGGAAGCGCGCATCGACATCATCGATCTGAAAGTCATAACGCAGGGCGGGATGTCCGACCGGGACGTGCGCCGGGCGATGACTGTCGTGGAAGAGAACCGCCAACTGCTACTCGATACCTGGAGGCACTATCATGGTTGAGATCACCGACGCCGAACTCGCGCAAGCAAAGCAGCGCTGGGAAGCAGAGCGTGCCGAGCGCCCCATACCCACATCAGTTCGCTTCGATGCCGCGTCGGAGCGCGTGATCCTGGATTTCACCAATGGCGCGTCGTTCATCTTTCCCGCTCGTGCCTTGCAGGGATTGGAAGACGCGACCGTGGTCGAGCTTGGCGAAGTCGAACTCCTTGGAGAGACCGGGCTTCACTGGGAAAGCCTTGATGCCGACTACACGATTTCAGGGCTGATGAACGGCGTGTTCGGCACCAGGAGTTTCATGGAAGCGCAACGCCGTGGCGGGCAATCACGCTCGCCAGCAAAGGCGGCCGCCAGCCGGGCGAACGGCGCCAAGGGCGGCCGGCCGAAAAAGGCCGGCGACGTCCCCTGAACGCACCCTATTCCGGATGATCGTAGAAATCCTGGATGATCTTCCAGGCGGCGTCGGCGGTGTCGACGAAGCTGATCAGGTTGACGTCATCGGGCGCGATCGTGCCGAACTCGGCCAATGCCTCGAAATTGACGATGCTCTTCCAGAATTTTTCACCGAAGAGAATGAGCGGCATCTTTTCCATGCGGCCGGTCTGGATCAGCGTCAGGCATTCGAAGAACTCGTCCATCGTGCCGAAGCCGCCGGGGAAGACGGCGATCGCCTTGGCGCGCACCATGAAGTGCATCTTGCGGATGGCGAAGTAGTGGAAATTGAAGCTGAGCTCCGGCGTCACGTAGACGTTCGGCGCCTGCTCGTGCGGCAGGACGATGTTGAGGCCGATGGACGGCGCGCCCTCGTCTGCGGCGCCGCGATTGCCTGCTTCCATGACACCGGGGCCGCCGCCGGTGACGACCACATACTCGTGGAAATCGAAACCGGCTGAATATTTGGAGCACAGGCGGGCGAACTTGCGGGCCTCGTCGTAATAGACGGAGGCCGCTTCCAGATTGGCGCGCTGCGTTTCGTTTCTCGCCGCCCAGGCGCTCTGGCCAGGCGCCGGGATGCGGGCGCCGCCGAACATGACGACGGTGGACTTGATACCGCGTTCGGTGAGCAGCATTTCGGGCTTCATCAGTTCCAGCTGCAGGCGGATCGGCCGCAGTTCCTCGCGGCAAAGGAAATCCTCGTCGGCATAGGCGAGACGATAGGCCGGCGATAGGGTCTGCGGGGTTTTCGGCACGGCCTCGGCGCGCTGCTTGTCGGTCTCGCTTGATTTCAACGGATCCCAGACGCCGTCCTTGCGCCGCAGCCTGCCGTTCTTGCCCTTAGCCATTCCAATGCCTTTCAGTCGCGCCGGCAGCTTCTGCCGGTATGTCGTTTTGTAGCAGTGATCGGAAGCGAACCGCCCCCGAAAAATCATTCCATTTTAGCCCTGCATGGGATAGAGCAGATCGCATCCCGCCAATCACAATTCCCGGAGGCCTTGGCCTCCACGATAAAGATCGAAGTTTAAGGAATTCTCATGAGCGCCACCGACCTCTCCTCCCTCGAAAAGACCCTGGAAGCCGCCTTCGAAAATCGCGACAGCGTCAGCCTGACGACCAAGGGCGAAGTGCGTGATGCGGTGGAAACCGCGCTGGAGCTTCTCGACGGTGGCAAGGCGCGCGTTGCAGAGCGCGGCGCCGACGGCGTCTGGAAGGTCAATCAGTGGCTGAAGAAGGCGGTTCTGCTGTCCTTCCGCCTCAACGACATGGAAGTCGTCAAGGGTGGTTCGGGCAACTCGACCTGGTGGGACAAGGTGCCCTCCAAGTTCGAAGGCTGGGGCGAGAACCAGTTCCGCGATGCCGGCTTCCGCGCCGTGCCGAACTGCATCGTGCGCCGCTCGGCCTACATCGCCAAGAATGTCGTGCTGATGCCGTCCTTCGTCAACCTCGGCGCCTTCGTCGATGAGGGCACGATGGTCGACACCTGGGCAACCGTCGGCTCCTGCGCGCAGATCGGCAAGCACGTGCATCTCTCGGGCGGCGTCGGCATCGGCGGCGTGCTGGAGCCGATGCAGGCCGGCCCGACGATCATCGAGGACAATTGCTTCATCGGCGCCCGCTCGGAAGTCGTCGAAGGCTGCATCGTGCGCGAGGGCTCGGTGCTTGGCATGGGCGTCTACATCGGCAAGTCGACCAAGATCGTCAACCGTGCCACCGGCGAAGTCTTCTACGGCGAAGTACCGCCCTATTCGGTCGTCGTCGCCGGCTCCATGCCGTCAGGCAACGCCACCATGCCGAACGGTCTTGCCGCTCCGCATCTCTACTGCGCCGTGATCGTCAAGACAGTCGACGAGAAGACCCGGTCGAAGACCGGCATCAACGAGCTGCTGCGCGACTAATTCAGACCAAATCCGGTGCCGCACGTGACAGAACTCATGCGCGGCGCCGGGCTATTTTCTGCCCGATATCGAGCCGGCGAAAGCGAACGGCATATTTCGCCTGACACAACTCTCCCTTGCCTTTTCTTTGCCATTACCGCCGGATAGTTCAACTCGCATGACCGCTACCGATCCCGTCGCCAATCTCCAGACCCTGATCCGCTGCCCATCCGTTACGCCTGCCGAAGGCGGCGCGCTTTCGGCGCTGGAGGCGATGCTGTCGCCGCTCGGCTTCAAGGTGGACAAGGTGAAGGCGACCGAGCCCGGTACGCCCGATATCGAGAACCTCTACGCGCGCCTCGGCAATGACGGCCCGAACCTGATGTTTGCAGGGCATACCGATGTGGTACCCGTCGGCGACGAAGGTGCGTGGACGCATCCACCCTTTGCGGCAGAGATTTCGGGTGGCGAGCTGTTCGGTCGCGGCGCGGTCGATATGAAGGGCGGCGTCGCCTGCTTCGTGGCCGCCATCGCCCGTCATATCGAAAAGCATGGGCTACCGAAGGGCTCGGTCTCGTTCCTGATCACCGGCGATGAGGAAGGCCCTGCGATCAACGGCACGATCAAGCTCCTGCAATGGGCCGCCGAACGCGGCGAACGCTGGGACGCCTGCCTGGTCGGCGAGCCGACCAACCCGAATACGCTGGGCGAGATGATCAAGATCGGCCGCCGCGGCTCGCTTTCCGGCAAGATCACCGCCCACGGCGTGCAGGGCCATGCCGCCTACCCGCATCTGGCCGACAACGCGGTGCGCGGCATCCTGCAGCTGACGCAGGCGCTGATGCATCCGCCCTTCGATGCCGGCACCGAGAACTTCCAGCCATCCAACCTCGAAGTGACGACCGTCGATGTCGGCAATCCCGCGACCAATGTCGTGCCATCGAAGGCGACCGCAAGCTTCAACATTCGCTTCAACGACACATGGACGGCCGAGACGCTGCAGCAGGAGATCATCCGCCGCCTCGATGCTGCCGCCAGCGAAGGAGTGCTGCGGCCGGGGCGTCAGCCGTTCAAATACGATATCGTCTGGGCCGAACGCCCGAGCCACGTCTTCCTTACCCGCAACAACGCGCTGATCGCCTCGCTGTCGTCGGCCATCGAAAGCGTCACCGGCCAATCGCCGGCGCTGTCGACCACGGGCGGAACGTCGGATGCGCGCTTCATCAAGGATTACTGCCCCGTCGTCGAGTTCGGCCTCGTCGGGCAGACCATGCACATGGTCGACGAACGCGTCGCCGTGGATGACCTCGAGCGGCTGACGGTCGTCTATGAAACCTTTATCGCGCGCTGGTTCGAGAATGCCGGGGTTTAGGGAAGTCCAGTATTATCTGTCCGGTCTCTGGTTGCTGATCCGAATGGATCCGGCCGGCTTCCGGTTTCTCGACATGTCGGACCGTGGCGTCAACCGCTCCTTCTGGGCCTTCGTCTGGTGCCTGCCGCCGATGGGGATTTCCTGGCTCTGGTGGCGCGAATCCTTCCTGCGCACGATGCCGCCGCACACCGATGTCGGCCTGGTCTTCTATTTCAGACTGGGGCTGGTGGAGGCTGCGAACTGGTTCGTGCCGCTGGTGCTGGCGGGCCTGCTCCTGCTTGCCATGAAGAAGGGCGAGCGTTTCTCCGCCGTCATCGTCAGCGTCAACTGGCTGGGCGTACCGCTCTCCTATATCAACGGCCTCCTGCTGGCGCTGGCGTTCTTCCTGCCCGGCACGATCGGCATCGTCTCGCTGCTGTTGCTCGCCTTCATGCTGGCCCAAGTCTTCGCCATCGCCCGCATTCTCCGGATGATCTTCAACGGCAACGGGCTTTTGATCGGCGCGATGACACTGGTGCTCTTCGTACCAGCGCTGATGCTATCGGAATTCATGCAGCGGTTTTTGGGGATCTATCCGGTTTAGCGCCTAACGACGACCTCGCCGTCTTCCTTGGTGAAGACGCCAATATCAGAGTTCTGGAGTATCTGCAGGACCAGCTCGGACGGGCGGCAAAGGCGGGTGCCCTTGGCGGTCTTGACGATCGGGCGGTTGATGAGGATCGGGTGGGCGAGCATGGCGTCGAGGAGATGCTCGTCGCTGAGATCAGGATCGGCGAGGCCGAGGTCGCCGTAGGGCGTGCCCTTCTCTCTCAGCAGCGCACGAACCGGGATGCCCATTTCGGCGATCAAAGCAACCAGCGTTTCGCGGCTCGGCGGGGTCTTCAGATATTCGATGATCACAGGCTCTTCGCCGGACTGGCGGATCATCGCCAGCACGTTGCGCGAGGTACCGCAGGCGGGGTTATGATAGATCGTTGTCGTCATCGGCTGTTTCCGTTTCTTGTCTGCGGTCTACGATCACATCAGGATAATCGACCTGCATGAAATAGAGACCGTCGGGCGGGGCGACCGGACCGCAGGCCTTGCGATCCCTCGCCTCCAACGCCGCACGCACATCTTCCGGCGTCCAGCGGCCCTCGCCCGCAAGCTTCAGCGTGCCCGCGAAAGAGCGGATCTGGTTGTGCAGGAAGCTCTGCGCGGTGGCGCGGATTTCGATGAGATCGCCTGATCGGGTCACATCCAGACGGTCGAGCGTGCGCAACGGGCTGTTGGCCTGGCAATGGGCGGAGCGGAAAGTGGTGAAATCATGCTTGCCCACCAGCGTCTGGGCGGCGGCGTGCATGACCTCGTGATCCAGCGTCTTCGCCACAAACCAGGCCTTGCCGGCCTCCAGCGCCAGCGGCGCGCGGCGGCTGATGATGCGATAGAGATAGTGACGGCGCAGCGCCGAGAAGCGCGCATCGAAGAATTCGCTGGCACTCTCGACATCGAGGATCGCAACGCGCTCGCCTGATAGCCGCAGATGCGCGTTGAGCGCGTTCTGCAGCTTGAAGGGCGACCATTCCCTGGAGAGATCGGCATGCACGACCTGGCCCATGGCATGCACGCCGGAATCGGTGCGGCCGGCGCCTCGGATCGAGACGACCTCACCGCTGGCCGACAGGATCGCCTTTTCGATCGCGCCTTGTACCGAGGGACCATTCTCCTGCCGCTGCCAGCCGACATATTGCGAGCCGTCATATTCGACGATCATGCGGTAGCGGAACATCAGCTAAGCCTCGTTCCCTTGGCAAGCGGCGTGCCGCGCAGGAAGTCGGCGGCGGCCAATGGCTTGCCGCCGGCCTTCTGCAGCTTCGTCAATCTCACGGCGCCGGTGCCGCAGGCAACGGTCAGATCATCGCTCAACAACTCGCCCGCAGCACCCGATCCCTCTGAACGCGCGGAGCCCAGCACCTTGACGCGCTCGGGCTTGCCGGAGATTTCAAGCTCGAACCAGGCGCCTGGGAACGGCGCCAGGCCGCGAATGTGGTTGTGAACGTCAGCGGCATCGCGGGCGAAATCGATGCGGGTTTCGGCCTTGTCGATCTTCGATGCGTAAAGCACGCCGTCTTCGGGCTGCGGCGTCAGCTTGAGGTCGCCCATCTCGAGTTTGACCATGGCCTCGGCCATCGCCTTGGCGCCTGTGAGCATCAGCCGATCATGCAGTTCGCCTGCTGTCATGTTCTCGCCGATCGCAACCTCGCTGGTGATGGCGACGGCGCCGGTGTCCAGGCCCTTGTCCATCTTCATCACCATCATGCCGGTCTTCTCGTCTCCGGCCATGATCGCGCGCTGGATGGGTGCGGCGCCGCGCCAGCGTGGCAGCAGCGAGGCATGGCCGTTGTAGCAGCCATATCGCGTGCCGTTGAGGACCGCTTCGGGAAGCAGCAGACCGTAAGCGACGACGACCGCGACATCGGCCTTATGGGCGGCAAAGCGCTCGCGCTCTTCCGGATCCTTGAAATTGACGGGCGTGAAGACGGGCAGGCCCAGAAGTTCGGCTGCCTGATGCACCGGCGACTTCTGCAAATCGAGCCCGCGACGCCCGCCGGGGCGCGGCGGCTGGGTGTAGACCGCCAGAATCGTGTGACCGGCATCGACCAGCATGCGCAGGGTCGGGACGGAGAAGTCGGGCGTACCCATGAAGATGATGCGAAGAGACATTGTGTGCCGCCAATTCCTGGCTCGAGGCCAATCTTGAAGATCAGCCGCCTTCAAACGGGTTTACGAGCTTGAGATCAAGCCCTTCGAAGTCTTTTGTGTTGCGCGTGGCGAGCGTGGCGCCGTGGATGAGGCAGATGGCGGCGATCATGGCGTCCTTGGTCTCAATGGAACGGCCAATGTTTCGGCGAGCAGCGGCCAGTGCGCCGTAGCGGCGCGCCGCCTCGATGGAGAAGCCAAGAACACGGCCGGTAAAGCCGGCCTCGATCCGGGCGAAATCCGCGAGCAGCGAGGCCTTGCGGCGACCTTCGTCGAGCAGATGCAGACCGTAATACATCTCGCCAATGGAAATGGTCGTCAGGAACAGGGACTCGATCTCGAACCCATTGAGCCAGGTCAGGATACGTTCGCTGTTCAGCCGTCCCTGGATCTCGGAGATCACGTTCGTATCGAGAACGATCATGGTTCGAAGCGCGGCGGATCGCGATCGGTATCATGACGGAGCTCGGAAAAGGTCTCGACCTCATCCGTCGTCAGCCGTTCATCTCCCAACAACCCGCGCAACCGATTTCCGGCGGGTACGAGAGATTGCTCTCTGAGGATCTGGCCCCGCATCATTTCGATCGCTTCCTGCGAAAGACTGCGGCCATTGCGAATCGCACGTTCCTGCAGATGCGCCTTCAAGTCGTCATCAAGGCCACGGATCAGAAGATCACCCATCTGGCACCTCCACTATGATATCACTGATATCATAGCACTCGATTCCCGGGTGATCAACGCGAGGCTCAGAGCGCCTTTGTGGTCTTGGCGGCCTTGGTGAACTTCTTGACGACCATCTCGCGCTTCAGGCGGGAGATGTGATCGATGAAGAGGACGCCGTTCAGGTGGTCGATCTCGTGCTGCAGGCAGGTGGCGAGCAGGCTGTCTGCTTCCATCGTCTGCTCCTTGCCGTCGCGGTCGAGATACCTGACGCCGACGGTGGCCGGGCGCTCGACCTCGGCATAATAATCCGGGATGGACAGGCAGCCCTCTTCATAGACCGAGCGCTCGTCCGACGACGAGACGATTTCGGGATTGATGAAGACAAGCGGCTGCTTTTCCTCGCCCTCGCGGGCAACGTCGATGACGAGCATGCGGCGCGCGACGCCGATCTGGATGGCGGCCAGCCCGATACCGGGAGCATCGTACATGGTCTCCAGCATGTCGTCGGCGAGACGCTGCAGATCGCTGTCGACGCGCTCGACCGGCTTGGAAACCTGACGGAGCAGCGGATCGGGAAGAATGATGAGTGGCTTGATGGTCATGGCGTTCCCCATAACCCATCTTTTTGCGGGATGGAATTATCCGATAGCCGGAGGCGGCGCTTTTTTACGCCACCTTCGCAATTTCGACGCTTTTGCCTCAGGCGGCGCGGCGGGACGCCTGATGGCCGGCGTGGCTCGCGCCATCGATACGGAACCGCTCGAGCAGACCGACCAGGCCCTCGACCTCGTTGCGGAGGCGCCGGGTTTCCGACGACGTCCGCTCCACCATGCCGGAATTCTGCTGGGTGATGGTGTCCATGTTGCGGATGGCGACGCTGACCTCGTTGACGCCGGTCGCCTGATCGCGCGCGGCGGCGGCGATATCCGCAACGAAGCTGTTGATGATGTCGATGCGGGTGATCATGTCGCTGAGCGATTCACCGGTGCTGCTGACGATGTCGACGCCCTGGTTGACCTGTGCGGAGCTCTCGGAAATCAGCTTCTTGATCTCCTTGGCGGCATCGGCGGAGCGCTGCGCCAACTGACGGACTTCCTGGGCGACGACGGCAAAACCCTTGCCGGCCTCGCCGGCGCGGGCCGCTTCGACGCCTGCGTTCAGCGCGAGAAGGTTGGTCTGGAAGGCGATATCGTCGATAACGCCGATGATCTTGGTGATCTCGCTCGACGACCGTTCGATGCCGGCCATGGCGGAGACGGCGCTGGTGACCAGCTCGCCGGAATTCTTGGCCTTCTGCTGGGTTTCGCGCACGGCGGCCGAGGCCTTCTCGGCGTTCGACGCCGTCTGCCCGACGCTGACGGAGAGCTGCTGCAGGGCGGCCGAGCTTTCCTCGACGCCGGCGGCCTGCTGGGCGGTGCGCAGCGCCAGATCGTCGGAGCCCTTGGCGATCACATCGGTGCCGCGCAGGATTTCGCCGGATGTGGCGCGAACGGATGCGAAGGAGGCGCGAAGTGCTGCGACAGCGCGGTTGTAGTCTTCGCCCATTTCCTTGAAATTGCCCGGCAGATCAGCCGGCAAGGTGGCTTCGAGATCGCCGCGCGACAGCGCTTCGAGACCGCGACGGAGATGGCTCAGCGCCATCGCCTGATCGGCCTCCGCCTTGTGGCGCTCCTCCTCGAGCTTCTGTCGCTTTTCTTCCAGCGCTTCAAGATAGACCGAGATCGAGTAATCCATATCCAGCATCGCGGCCTTGACGACGGCCGTGAGCTTTTCGGCGAGCAACTTGCCCTTGTCGCGTCCGAAGCGCGACGGCCACTCCTTGGCCATCAGGCCCTTGATCAGATCGCTCATCAACAGCGCGTAGCCGCCGATGTACCAGCGCGGCTCGAGGCCGATGCGCGCGTGCGTCTTGCCAACCGCAACGACGCCCTTGACGTAGGCTTCGTCGAAATTGCCGCCGGCGAGATTGGCCCAATGTGCCTCCTGCCGGGTCTTGGCGTGGTTCATGTGCGATTTGTCGGCGAAGAAGCTCGCGACCGAAGGTGTGCGCGCCAGCTTTCCATAGAATTTGTCGAGCGCGCCGCTCAGCAGTTCCGAAATCGCCGGGCGCATCTGGCGCAGCGACTGGCGCGCGGTGTCGTCCAGCTCAATGAAATCGAGGCGTTGCTTAAGACCGTTTTCAGGCTGCTGGCTGCTCATAATAGATTTCTGCTTTTGCATTTGATGAAGGGCAATTTCCGCGCAGCTTTTGCCGAATATAGTTTCGCAATGGTTAAATTAAGCGGTTATTTCTTAGCTAGTGCTCGCATGACGTGTCACATGCCAGGGGAAAGAGCGCTTTTAATGTTCACGTTTTGATCTGGAAAAGCCGCACGAGTTTGCTATGGTGCGCGAATGACAACCAGCACCGACTCGCTTTCCGCCACCCTTTCCGGTCTCAGCCCGATGTCGCTCGCCCTTGCCGGCGCGGCGCTTGCCATATTGATCGTGTTGATGCTCGGCTTGCTCGTTCGTGGCGGCCAGGCTCGGCGCGAGCAGGCCGAAGAGGCGCTCGAGCGCGCCGCCGAGGCGGATGCGCGGATGATGGAACTGTTGCGGATCCAATCGGAAATGCAGGGCCGGATGGCGGCCATGGCCGAGGTGTTCGGCTCGCGGCAATCGGAACTCAACCAGGCGATCAGCCAGAGGCTGGACGGCATGTCGCAGCGGGTCAGCACCACGATTACGGAGCAGACCAAGTCCACGCATGAGAACCTCAGGAAGCTGCAGGAGCGGCTGGCAGTGATCGATGCGGCGCAGAACAATATCCAGACGCTCGCCAAGGACGTGGTCGGGCTGCAGGCGATCCTGTCCAACAAGCAGACGCGTGGCGCCTTCGGCCAATCGCGGATGGAAACGATCGTTGCCGACGGACTGCCGATCGGCGCCTATGCCTTCCAGCAGACGCTCAGCAATGGCTCGCGTCCGGATTGCACCATCCGCATGCCCAACGGTGCGCCGCCGCTCGTCATCGACGCGAAGTTTCCGCTGGAAGCATGGAACGCCATTCGCGATGCCGGCGGGCCGGACCTCGCCAAGGCCGCGTCGCAGCAGTTTCGGCGGGATATGGAGATCCATATCCGCGATATCGCGGAGAAGTATCTGATCCAGGGCGAGACGCAGGACACCGCATTTCTGTTCGTGCCATCGGAATCGATCTTCGCGGAAGTTCACGAGAATTTCGAAGCGATCGTTCAGAAGGCGCATCGCGCTCGTGTGGTCATCGTTTCGCCATCGCTCCTGATGCTGTCGATCCAGGTCATCCAGGCGGTGTTGAAGGATCAGCGGATGCAGGCGCAGGCGCACGTCATCCAGGGCGAAGTCGCTCATCTGATGGACGATCTCGGCCGCCTCGACGATCGCGTGCGCAAGCTGCAGGGGCATTTCGCCATGGCGCAGAAGGATGTCGACATGATCGTCACCTCGGCCGACAAGCTGACCAAGCGCGGCGCCAAGATCGAAGCGCTGGAATTCGAGGGCGCGGATGCGGGCCGCGTCCCGGACGAGGGAGCACCCACGTCGAAATCCGTGGAGAGCAGAACGGGGCTTCTCAAGCTGAGGGTGGTTGACGACGAGTGAGGCGTTCGGCAGTGTCGCGCCCAACAAGAGAATTGGAAGGGACACCTCGCATGATCACCGTTTTCGGCTCCATCAACATGGACCTCATCGCCACGACGCAACGGCTTCCGAAGCCCGGCGAGACGGTGGCCGGCAACGGCTTTTCGACGGCGGCAGGTGGCAAGGGCGCCAATCAGGCGCTGGCCGCGCGGCGCGCCGGTCGCAGCGTGACCATGGCGGGTGCGGTCGGCCATGATGGTTTTTCGGACGAAGCGCTTGCGCTCCTCAAGGACGCCGGCACGGACCTTCACTCCGTCAAGCGCGCCGACGAGCCGACAGGAACCGCGATCATTCTCGTCGGCGGAGATGGCGAGAACATGATTGCGGTCGTGCCGGGTGCCAATGGTACGGTCACGGCGCAGGATGCGGATCATGCCGTCGGCGCGATGAGCAAGGGCGATACGCTGATGCTGCAGCTGGAAATCCCGGTTCCATCAGTCGAACAGGCTCTCTCGGCCGCACGCGCCAAGGGCGTGACCACCATTCTCAATCTCGCACCGCTGATCGACGAAGCCGCGCGTCTCGGGCGCCTTGCCGATATCGTCATTGCCAACGAGACAGAATTCGAGCTTCTGGCCGGGCAGGAAAACATGAGTGCCGATGACCGCGAAGCGGCCTTGAAGCGCCTCAACACGGAGACGGGGCAGACGCTGATCGTGACGCTTGGCGGCGATGGCGTGGTCGCGATCCGCGACGGCGTGATATCGCGGGCGAAGGGCTTGAAGATCGAGCCGGTGGATACGGTTGGCGCGGGTGATACGTTCTGCGGTTACTTCGCCGCCAGCCTTGACGAAGGGCTGGATTTCGAGCCGGCGCTTCGCCGTGCAGCCGTTGCCGGCTCGCTCGCATGCCTCAAGGCCGGCGCCCAGCCGTCCATTCCCTCGCGTGAAGACGTCGCAAACAAACTATGAACGTTATCCGCGGACGACATCGGCGATGCGTTTGCTTGCGATGGGTCGAAACATCATCGCATTTCACTTAAATTTAATAGGTTTCCGGCGATCTTCCGCGTGATCGCCGGCCCTTGCTTTTCAGGGATACGGCACTCGCCACGGCGGCTCCATGATGAAGTCGCCCTCGCTTCTTGTGCCGGCGGATGCTTCGCCCGGCCCATCCTTGATCCCCCGAGGAATGCATGTTCATCTTTCGCATGAAATCGCTTGCGGCCAAACTCATTGTGATTACCGGCAGCGCGATCGCGCTGGTTCTTCTCATCTCCAATTTCTTCCTCATCGGCGAGACCCGTGATCGCGTGGAAACGCTGACCATGGACCAGGCGAACCTCGAGGCAAAGTCGATCGCCAACGAGGTTGCGTCCTCGGTGGGCGAACTCGCGGGCGCCGCGCGCTCCATGGCCGGCGTCATCGGCCGCGGTCACGAAGGCAAGTATCTCGATCGCAAGGCGATCGTCGACATGCTGAAGGCCAATGTCGAGCGCAACCAGTTCGCCTTCGGCAGCTGGTTCGGCGAAGAGCCGAACGCGTTCGACGGCCAGTCGCCGTCGCTTGCCGGCCGCACCGACCTTGGCTCCGACAAGACCGGCGCCTTCAACGCCTACTGGACCAAGACCAAGGATGGCGGCTTCACTTTCTCGGTGTTCGGATCGGACTACAAGGCCGAATGGTACAGCCTGGCCGCCGCGAGCAAGAAGGGCGCGATCTCGTCGCCCTACGCCGAAAGCACCACCGGCGAAAACACCGCGATGACCTCCATCGCGTATCCTGTCATGTCCGGCGGCAAGATGATCGGCGTCAGCGGCGTGGACATCTCGCTGAAGTCTCTCACCGACAAGCTCGGCAACCTGCATCCGTTCGGCACCGGCCGCGTGACGCTCTTGTCGCAGGGTGGAAACTGGATCGTCGCTCCGTCGAAGGATCTGGCGATGAAGCCCTACGAGGGCGAAGGCACGGATGCGGTCAAGGCCGGCCTCTCCACACTCTCGCCAGCCGTGGTGAAGAACCTGTCGATCGGCGATGGCGAGCCCTTCGATCGCGTGGTCTATCCCTTCGCCCTGCCTGATCTTAACACCAACTGGGTTATCCTCGTCGATGTGCCGCACAGCGCCATCAATGCGCCGGTGCAGGACCAGACCTTCATGATGATCGCTGCCGGCATCGTCGTTCTGGCGGCCGTCATGCTGGCGCTCTACTTCGCCGTGCGCGCCTTCGTGCAGAAGCCGCTCGGCGGCCTCGTCGCCAGTGTCCGCATGCTCAGCGAAGGCCGCTACGAGCAGCCGGTTTCCGGCCAGGACCGCGCCGACGAGACCGGTTCGGTTGCCAAGGCGCTCGAAGGCTTCCGCCACGCGCTTGCCGATAGCCGCCGCCTCGAAGCAGAAGCAAAGAGCCAGCGCCAGGAAGCCGAAGACGAACGCGGCCGCTCGGAAAGCGAACGCCAGCAGTCAGTGTCGATGCAGCGCCATATCGTTGCCATCGTCGGTTCCGGTCTGGCGGAACTGTCGCAGGGCAATCTCAGCCACCGCATCACCGACGAGTTCCCCGGCGAGTACGCCAAGCTGAAGCAGGACTTCAATGCGGCGCTGGCTGCGCTCGAGGAAACCATCACGACGATGAACCTCAGCGTCGTCAATATCGGCTCGGGCACCAGCGAGATCAGCGGCAGCGCCTCGGATCTGGCCAAGCGCACCGAACAGCAGGCGGCAAGCCTGGAAGAAACGGCGGCGGCCCTGAACGAGCTCACCGCACAGGTCAACTCCAGCGCCGACAATGCCCGTACGGCGGCCGACAACGTCAACCACGCCTGCGAGGATGCGGAAAAGTCGGGCGACGTCGTTCGCAAGGCGATCGCCTCGATGCACGGCATCGAACAGTCGTCGACCGAAGTGTCCCGCATCATCGGCGTCATTGACGAGATCGCGTTCCAGACCAACCTGCTTGCGCTCAATGCCGGCGTCGAAGCTGCACGTGCCGGTGAAGCCGGCAAGGGTTTTGCCGTCGTCGCCCAGGAAGTCCGCGAACTGGCACAGCGTTCCGCCAACGCCGCCAAGGAGATCAAGACGCTGATCAACACCTCGGCCGTCCAGGTCAAGGAAGGCGTCGATCTCGTCGGCCGCGCCGGCGACACGCTGCACAACATCTCCGAGCAGGTGATGCGCATCAACGGCCTGATCCGCGAGATCTCGGCATCAGCAAGCGAGCAGGCCATTGGCCTCAAGGAAGTCAGCCAGGCCATGAACCAGATGGACCAGGTGACGCAGCAGAACGCCGCCATGGTCGAGGAGACCACAGCCGCCAGCGTCAACCTGAACGAAGAGGCACAGACGCTGCAGCAGCTCGTTGCCCGCTTCCGGATCAGCGGCTCGAACCATGCGTCATCGCTGCGCACCACAGCCCAGCAGATGCGGGCACCGGCCGCACCGAGCTATCGTCCTTCGTCGCAGCCGAGCTACCGGCAGGCGGCAGCGCCAGCGACGCGTCGCCCCGCGCCGCAGTCGCATGGATCGGCAGCCGTCGCACAGGATAGTTGGGAAGAGTTCTGAGCCCATCGGCTGAACCAAACAGAAAGAGGCGCCGGAGCGATCCGGCGCCTCTTTTTTTGATCGATAGAGAGATCAGGCCGCGTTGGAGGTCTGCTCTTCGTTGAGGAAGGCATAGATCGCCGAAGCGCTGTCGGTGGCGCGCAGCTTGGCGACGAGATCGTGGTCGCGCAGCACGCGGGCGATGCGCGACAGGGCCTTCAGGTGATCAGCGCCGGCGCCCTCTGGCGCCAGAAGCAGGAAGACGAGATCGACCGGCTGATCGTCCAGCGCTTCGAAATCGACCGGCTGGTCGAGACGCGCGAAGATGCCGACGATGGAATTGACGCTTGCCAGCTTGCCGTGCGGAATGGCGATACCATTTCCGACGCCGGTGGAACCAAGCCGCTCGCGCTGCAGGACGACGTCAAAAATCTCGCGCTCGGACAGCCCGGTGACTTTCGACGCCTTGGCCGACAATTCCTGCAGGAGCTGTTTTTTGGAGTTGACCCTGAGAGCGGGAATGATCGCATTCTGCTGCAGCAAATCTGCCAAAGCCATTTCTTTTTCCTTTTGTGCCAAGCCGGGGGAGCGGCAGATGCCTGCCGCTCCGCTCCGTTGTCTCAGCTTTTGATGTTGGCTGCGTCTATCCAGCCAATGTTGCCGTCGTGCCGACGGTAAACGATGTTCAACTGTTCGTTACCCGGGCTGCGGAAGAGCAGCAGGGGCTCGTCCGTCATGTCGAGCGCCATCACGGCGGTCGCGACGGACATGGTCTTCATCTGCTTGGTGCTTTCAGCAACGATCGCCGGTGCGAAGTCATCGGCGATCTCGTCGTCATGATCCGGCATGCCATCCATGACGGTGTAGGCGACCTCTGCAAAACCATTCAGATGATTCCCAGCATGGTGATCCTTGAGCTTACGCTTGTAACGGCGAAGTCGCTTCTCGATACGCTCGGAAGCGGCATCGAAGGCCAACTGCGGGTCCATCGCCTCGCCGGCCGCGTGCAAAATCACGCCGCTGTCGAGATGAACCTTGCAATCGGCGGAAAAACGGGCGTTGGCCTTTTGTACGATCACTTGACCAGAATACCCTCCGTCGAAGTATTTCGTGACGGCCACGGAAATCTGATCCTCGATCTTTTGACGGAACGAGTCACCAATTTCCATATGTTTACCGGATACACGCACACTCATGGAGTTTCCCTTCTTATGTGGTTTGCGAGTATCAGTTTACGCCAAGGCTGACTCTCATCCAAGCACTTCGCGCAATCTCAAGCAAGATCGGCCGAAGTTCTCGGCAGTGGGCGCCCTTAGGATTGATGGGGATAACCTCTGACGCCATTCACAGCGTCAATTTGGCGCGGCTTCTAGCCAGAAGTTACCAAAAAGTCAACACACGCCCTGTTTTCTCGCGGGGGCGGGACGCGTCGGCCGCAACAGACCGAACTCCTCAGAAGCCCGCTACCTTCGCGAGCGCTCGCTTTTCCCGCCGGCGCTGGACGGAGGAAGCGATATTCATGGCTTCACGATACTTCGCGACCGTCCGGCGGGCAAGCTCCACCCCACTCCCCTTTAGGAGGTCCACGATATCATCATCTGAGAGTACGGCGTCGGGGCTTTCCTGCATAATGAGCGTGCGGATCTTATGCCTGACCGCCTCGGCCGAATGACTGTCGCCGCCTTCCACCGCGCTGATGGACACCGTGAAGAAGTATTTGAGTTCGAACAGGCCGCGGGGCGTCAGCATGTACTTGTTCGAGGTCACGCGGCTGACGGTGGATTCATGCATCTTGATCGCGTCTGCCACCGTCTTCAGATTGAGCGGGCGCAGATGATCGACGCCATGAAGCAAAAAAGCATCCTGCTGGCGGACGATTTCGGTCGCCACCTTCATGATCGTCTTGGCGCGCTGATCGAGGCTGCGCGTCAGCCAGTTGGCCGTCTGCAGGCATTCCGACAGGAAGGCATGGTCATCGCCGTTCTTGGTGACCTTGGCGAAGTAGGCCTGATTGACAAGGACGCGTGGCAGCGTATCCGGATTGAGTTCCACCAGCCAGCTGCCATCCGAGCTGGACCGAACCACGACGTCGGGCATGATGGCCTCGGACACCGCCGTCTCGAAGCCGCTGCCCGGCTTGGGGTTGAGCTGACGGATCTCGCTCAGCATGTCGAGCAGATCCTCTTCATCGACACCGCACAGCCGCTTCAGCGTCGCGAAGTCGCGACGGGCGAGCAATTCGAGATTGCCGACGAAAGCCTGCATGGCCGGATCGAGGCGATCCTTCTGCCGGAGTTGGATCGCCAGGCATTCCGACAGGTTGCGCGCGAAGACGCCGGGCGGATCGAGCGCCTGCAACGCCGCCAGGACGCGCTCGACATCCGCAGCACCAGCACCAAGCCGTTCAGCCGCTTCATGGAGATCTGCGTGGAGATAGCCTGCCTCGTCCAGCTGGTCGGCGAGATACTGGCCAATCAACCGGTCGGCCATGTCAGGAAGGACGAAAGGCATCTGCTGGGCCAGATGATCACGCAGCGAGACCTGGCCGGCGACGAAATCGTCGAGGTCGTAGCCATCCGCGCCGCCCTCGGCACTACCCGGCATCGATTTCCACTGACTGATCAATTCGGGAGCGTCGGCGCGCTGCGGAACGCCATCGTCGGGAAAGACATTGGCGTAGTTGGCGTCGAGTTCGTCGCCCATGCGGTTGGCGCCGGCGCTATCAGCGCGATCGGACCAATCTCCGGACATCACCTCGGAGCGGCTGTCGTAGTCTTCCTCGAAGCCCTGCTCTTCCGCCTGGCGGGAATGGCCGTCATCGTCATCGCCAGCGCGATCACTGCCTGTTTCGGCGTCATTTGACGGAAACTCGAGCAGCGGATTCTTTTCGACTTCCTGGGCGATGAACTGGGTGAGCTCGAAGTGCGTCATCTGGAGCAGCTGGATGGACTGCATCAGCTGTGGTGTCATCACCAACGATTGGCTTTGGCGCAGGTATAAATTGGCCGAAAGTGCCATGATTGACGCAAAACTCCCGCTCGGTTCCTCCGGGAAACAGCGTCCTATAACGGGCTAAGGGCACTGATATCCAAGTTGGCCCAAAAATTGCTTTTTTATTCTATTTGGTCAAGCGGAACTATGCGGGAAGGTGAATTTCCGCTGCGGGAGGCCTACGAATAAAGTGATCTCGCGATCAGGCGCAGGCGATCAAAGGCTGAAGTTGTCGCCGAGATAAAGCCTGCGAACTTCCGCGTTGTTAACAATGTCGTTTGCCCGGCCGTGCGTCAACACTTCGCCCGCATGGATGATATAGGCGCGGTCGATCAGCCCAAGCGTCTCGCGCACATTGTGGTCGGTGATCAAGACACCGATGCCACGCGCCGTCAGGTGATGGACGAGGTTCTGGATGTCGGACACCGAGATCGGATCGACGCCCGCGAAAGGCTCGTCGAGCAGCATGAATGTCGGATCGGTGGCCAGCGCGCGGGCGATTTCCAGGCGCCGACGCTCACCGCCGGACAGGGAAACCGCAGCGCTCTTGCGCAGCTTGCGAATGTGGAATTCGTCGAGCAGCTCGTCGAGCTTCTTTTCTCGCGCCGCCCTGTCCTTCACATGCACTTCGAGAACGGCGCGGATGTTTTCCTCGACCGTCAGCCCGCGAAAGATCGAGGCTTCCTGCGGCAGATATCCGACGCCGAGGCGCGAGCGGCGATACATCGGCATCGACGTTACATCGTTGCCGTCGATCTCGATCGTGCCTTCATCGACCGGGACCAGGCCCGTGATCATGTAGAAACAGGTCGTCTTGCCGGCGCCGTTCGGGCCGAGCAGGCCAACGGCCTCGCCGCGGCGCACCACCAGCGAAACGCCGTTGACGACGCGCCGGGTGCTATACGTCTTCGTCAGACCGCGCGCGATCAGGGTGCCCTGATAACGACTCTTGTCAACGGCGGCGCCATCTGCGGCGGCCTGTTGCCCGGTCTTGCCGAACATATTCGATAGCGAGAATAATTTCACGTGCTGGCCGGGGTCAGTTCTTTTTCTGGGATTGAGGATCGAGCTGAATCTGGACGCGCCCCCCGCAGCTTTCCAGTTGTGCCTGACCCGTTGCCATGTGCACCGTCAGCTGGCAGCCGGTGAAGACGTTGCCGCCGTCGGTCAGAACGACCTTGTCGCCCTTCAGGATGAAGAGCTGCTTTGCCATGTCGAACGAACCGTTATCAGCGGTCGCGGTCTGCGTGCCAGAGGTGAGGTACACCTTGTTCGTCACGATGATGTGGTCAATGTCGGTATTACCGGACGAGATGGAGGACGTCGCCGGCGCCGCGGTTTCAGACGCCTTCGTGGCCGGCGCGCTGCCATCGGCGGCGCTCTTTGCCTTGTAGAAGACAGTCATGTGACCAGCCTGCAGCGTGGTCGTTCCCTGAACGACCTTCACGTTGCCGGTGAAATCGGCGGTGTGATCCTGATCGTGGATCTCGAGCTTGTCGCTTTCGATCTGGATCGGCTGATCCTTGTTGAGCTGCAGCCCGCTCATCTGGCTGGTCGTCGCCTGCGCCATCGCGGCTCCGGCCAACAGCAGGAGTGCAAGCGCACCGTTCGTGAATACTGCGCCCGCCTTGCGGGTAGAAATGCGACAATCTTTTGCCATGATGACCCGGGTGTTAAGTGCCCTGTTTGCGAATAGCGGTGGGGTTCACATTCATTCGAACATTCCCCTCGAATGTGATCGTCCGTCCCTTATCTGTCATCTTGAGCGAGCGCGCAACAACCGATGCGCCATCTTTTTTGATGTCGACCGGGTCGCTGGTTACAAGCTTTCCGCCTTTCACATCGACCTGCGCGGTCTGGAATTTGGCAGTCAGGCCGTCGCTCATGTTGATGACGAAGGGAGAGGTGATGTTCAGATTGTCGGTCGCGCGATCGTAATCGGCGGTCGTCGCCTCGACGCGGGCGACCAGATCGTCCTTGACCGGAACCACCGCCTTCACTGTTTCCAGCGAGATCAGGTTCGGGTTCTTGATGTCCTGCAGCGCCCGTTCGGCGAGCATCGAATAGTTGATCCCGGCGGCGTTGCGACCGGCGATCGCCGGCTTCAGCATAACGACCTTGCCGTTTTCAATCTTGGCGCCTTCGATCTTGATGTTCTCGGGCAGATAGGTGCGGATGACCGAGACGCCGATAAAGGCGAGCGAGACGATCACGGCTGCGACCGGCAACAGAACCTTCAGCCGGCGAACGCGGGCGGAGTGAAACTGCGCCGCGCCATAGGCGCTCTTCGCGGGCTTCGCATAGGCAGCCTGTCCGCCGTTATCCAAGGTGTTGAGCATTCGTTCGGTCCGTGTCGATGATAGGACAGCGTATATAGGGAGCGCTTTCGCCCGATCACAGTTCGTTTCGCATTATTACACTGACTTGCCAATATGGATTTTTTTCTGCAACAAGCAAGAAAACCGAAAACCAATCGACACAGCGTTTCCTGATATCTATGCACTTTACGTTAAAAGAGTTGCGTCAGACTTGCCGACCGGAGGAATAAATGGACAGCTCCATGATCGCAGATCGCCGCAGGCTGCGCCGCAAGGTCGGCTTCTGGCGCGTGGTGGCCGTCGCGCTTCTTCTTGCGCTGGCGCTTGCTTTCTACGGATTTCTGTTCGCCGACAATGCAAGCAGGCGCCCGCACGTGGCGCATGTGACGATATCGGGCCTGATCACTGACGACACCGAGTTGCTCGAGCGTCTGGACAAGATCAAGGACGAAGACGCGGTGAAGGCGCTGGTCGTCTCCATTTCCTCGCCCGGCGGAACCACCTATGGCGGCGAGCGGATTTTCAAGGCGATCCGGGCGATCGCGGCCAAGAAGCCCGTGGTCTCCGATGTCCGCACGCTTGCGGCATCGGCCGGCTACATGATCGCGACGGCAGGCGATACGATCATCGCCGGCGACAGCTCGATCACCGGCTCGATCGGCGTCATCTTCCAGTATCCTCAGGTCAAGCCGCTGCTCGACAAGATCGGCGTCTCCATGGAGGAGATCAAATCATCGCCGCTGAAGGCGGAGCCCTCGCCCTTCCATCCGGCGAGCGAAGAAGCCAAGGCGATGATCAACAACATGATCGTCGACAGCTACGCATGGTTTGTCGACCTGGTCGCCGATCGCCGCAAGCTGCCGCGCGAAGACGTGCTGAAACTGGCAGACGGCACCATCTTCACCGGGCGCCAGGCGCTCAAGGCGAAGCTCATCGACCAGCTCGGCGGCGACGACGAAATCCGCGCCTATCTGGCCACCAAGAATGTCAGCAAGGACCTGCCCGAGATCGATTGGAACAAGAAGAGCAGCACGCCGTTTCTGCTCGCAGGCGCGGCCTCGCAGATTCTGACGCTTCTCGGTTACGGCGATCTCGCCAAAGCCCAGGACCTTACGGGAATTCTGCCGCAGAAGTTGCTTCTTGACGGGCTCGTTTCAGTTTGGCAGGTTGGCCATGATTGATAAGAAATCAATAATTTAAGGGGGCCACCGTGATCAAGTCCGAGCTGGTGCAGATAGTTGCGGCTCGCAACCCGCATCTTTACCATCGCGATGTGGAAAATATCGTGAACGCGGTTCTCGACGAGATCACCGATGCGCTGGCGGCGGGCAACCGCGTCGAGCTGCGCGGTTTCGGCGCTTTTTCGGTCAAGAATCGTCCATCGCGCTCGGGCCGCAACCCGCGCACCGGCGATACCGTCTTCGTCGAGGAGAAGTGGGTACCCTTCTTCAAGACCGGCAAGGAACTGCGCGAGCGGCTGAACCCCGGTCAGGCTGACCAGGACGATTGATATCTGTCCTGCGCGCCTCACTGCGGCGAAACCGCACTTGAACGTCCCCCGGGCTTGAACTTCACACTGTCTTTTCTATCCTGTGGCTGAAAGAACGCGCCGCGTCGCTGTGGCGCGCGTGAGCATGTGGAGGCCAGTCATGGCGAAGAAGATTATCAACCTCCTGATCTTGCTGCCGCTCGGCATCATCCTGATCATTTTTTGCGTTGCCAACCGCCAGAGCGTGACGCTGGCGTTCAATCCGTTCCGGCCCGAGGACCAGGTACTGTCGCTCTCGGCGCCCTTCTTCGTCTTCCTCTTCATCGCGCTCATCATCGGCATGTTCGCCGGCTCGGCCGTCACCTGGTTGAACCAGGGCAGGCATCGCAAGCGCGCCCGCAGCGAGGCGAAGGAAGCCGTTCGCTGGCAAGGTGAAGCCGATCGCCACAAGGCACGCTCGGAAGAAATCGCCGGACAGCTGCCGTCGCGGTGAGACTTCGGGCTTTTCAGCCTTCCCGGACATAAAGTGCGCGCGGCGATTTCGGCTTGCCTAGACCTTGCGCCGCGCCATCTGTCTTCATAGCTATGTCCAAAGAACCCGCTGCGCCCTTGCTCCCAAAGCAGTTTCACTGCCTCAGCGCGTCGCTTCATGAGGATGAAACCATGAACACAGATCAGATCCTGAAATCGGTGGTCGCCGTCCGCAGCACCATTCCCGACGACGCCTTTACCGCCGATACGCTCGGCACCCGGCGCGAGGGCAGCGGCGTGGTCATCAAGGACAGCGGCCTGGTGCTGACGATCGGCTATCTGATCACCGAGGCCGAGGAAGTGTGGCTCACCGCCCATGACGGGCGGGTCGTGGCGGCGCATCCGCTCGGCTACGATCAGGAAACGGGATTTGGCCTGCTGCAGGCGCTTGGCCCTCTCAACCTGCCGGCGCTTGAATTTGGCGACGCCACCTTGGCCGAGCTTGGACAGTCGGTGACGCTGATCGATGGGATCGGCGACTTCGTTGAAGCCAAGATCGTCGCCAAGCAGGAGTTCGCCGGCTATTGGGAATATCTGCTCGACGAAGCGATCTTCATCACGCCCGCACATCCATCCTGGGGCGGCGCGGCACTTGTCGATGGCGACGGCAAGCTCATCGGGGTCGGTTCGCTGCGATTGCAGATGAGCCACGGCGGCGAGGTGGCCGATATCAACATGATCGTGCCGATCAACCTCTTGACGCCCATACTCGACGACCTGACCACCCGTGGGCAGGTCAACAAGCCGGCGCGCCCCTGGCTTGGGGCGTTTTCGGCCGAGAGCAACGGCGACGTGGTCGTGATGAGCGTCGCGGAAGGTAGCCCCGCGGATCAGGCCGGGCTCAAGCGGGGCGACGTCATCTCGGAAATCCGCGACGGCGAGGTGGATGGGTTGGCCGATTTCTACCGCAAGATCTGGAGCAGCGGCCCCGCCGGCGCCGAGATCCCCATGCGCATCCTCAGAGACGGTCGCGAGGCATGGCTGCGCGTGCGCTCCGCCGATCGCAACAGCTTCCTGCGCAAGCCGCAGATGCAGTGACGCGACCAAACATCTAGCGCTCGGGGAAGAAGGTCATCTCTTCGTAGTCGCCTTCCCGTGACGAGCCCTTGCCCGTCACCACGAAACCCCGGGCGCGATAGAAGGCCTTGGCGGGCTCATTGCGGTCGAGGCACTTCAGCCGATAGGTCTTGTCAGGCCAGTAGGGCAGCGCCCGCAGCAGAGCCTGGCCGATGCCGAGGCCCCGATATTGCCTCCTGATGTAGAGCATGTGGATGAAGTCATCGGGCGACCAAAGCGTCATGAAACCCGCGATCTCGCCATCCGCTATCTCGGCGAGCCAGAGCAATTCGCCCTGCGTGTGCGCGTGGAAGTCCTCGTGGCGAAAAACCTGCGGGTCGACCCAGGTGAATGTATCGCGCCGCACCGCGAGATAGATATCCGCGAGTTCTTCCAGGTCTGCCTTTTCTGGCGATCGGATAGTCCAGTGCATGGCTATGGATGTAACCGAGACGGCACAGGCTGCCAATTACCTTATTCGGCGGCCTTGGCACTGACAGCCGCATTGAAATCGGAAAAGAACCGTTGCGCGAGCTTCTGCGACGAGGAATCGATCAACTTGGCGCCGAGCTGGGCGAGCTTTCCGCCGATATCGGCGCCCGCGCAATAATGCAGAATGGTTTCGCCGCCGTCGTCCTCAAGCGTCACATCGGCCGATCCTCTCGCGAAGCCGGCAATGCTGCCCTTGCCTTCGGCCGAGAGCGTGTAGCTCAGGGGTGCATCGATGTTGGAGACGCGGATTTCGCCCGTGAAGGTCAGCGGCACCATGCCGATCTTGACCCTGATGGTGGCGACGAGCGCGTTCGGACCCGTAAAGGCCAGGGATTGGCAGCCGGGGATGCATTCCTTGAGGATATCCGGGTCGTTGAGGCCGGCCCACACGACGTCGCGCGGCGCGGTGATCCGCTCTTGTCCGACGAAGTCCATCACAATCCTCCCATTTTCACCTTGTCGAACATATCGCGGCGGGAAAGCGCTTTGCCAAGGTGAAAATGGGATGCTATTTGCACGGGCTCTATCAAATTCAGCACGCGGAACACCACGTTGAGACAAAAAGAACGCCGGCCGGGACAGAAATCCGGCACCGGCCCCTCCGGCGGACGACGCGGCGACGAGCGCGGCAACAGCCGCCCGCCGAAGCCCGTCAACAGACCCGCAGCGCCGCAACAGGCAGCGCGCGAGCCCGCCTCCGCGCCCGCAGCACCGGAGCGCCCATTGATGGAGCGCAGCGGCGAACGGCCGCCCGAGCGCGTGCCGATCATTCTCGAATCCCTCGGCGCCGGCGATTTTCACCTGATCGACAGCGGTAACGGGGAAAAGCTCGAACAATACGGCCCCTACCGGATCATTCGTCCGGAAGGACAGGCGCTGTGGAAGCCTTCGCTTCCCGGCCACGTCTGGGACAAGGTCGATGCGGCCTTTACCGGCGATACCGATGAAGAAGGCACCGGCCGCTGGCGGTTTCCCAAGGAAGCGCTGGGCGAGACCTGGCCGCTCAACCTTCTCGGCGTCGATTTCCTCGGCCGCTTCACATCGTTTCGCCATGTCGGCGTGTTTCCCGAGCAGATCGTTCACTGGACGTGGATGAAACAGCAGGTCGAAGCCGCCGGCCGGCCGCTGAAGGTGCTGAACCTCTTCGGTTACACCGGCGTCGCCTCGCTGGTGGCGGCCGCAGCCGGCGCCGAGGTCACGCATGTCGATGCCTCCAAAAAGGCGATCGGCTGGGCGCGCGAGAACCAGGCGCTGAGCGGGCTGGACAAGGCCCCGATCCGCTGGATCTGCGAAGATGCGATGAAGTTCATCCTGCGCGAGGAGCGCCGCGGCAACACCTACGACATCATCCTCACCGATCCGCCGAAATTCGGCCGTGGACCGAATGGCGAAGTCTGGCATCTGTTCGAACACCTGCCCGTCATGCTCGACATCTGCCGCGAGATCCTGTCGCCGAAAGCTGTCGGCCTCGTGCTGACGGCCTATTCGATCCGCGCCAGCTTCTATTCGATCCACGAGCTGATGCGCGAGACGATGCGCGGCGCCGGCGGCGTGGTCGAATCCGGCGAGCTGGTGATCCGCGAAGCCGGGCTTGATGGCAATACGCCGGGGCGCGCGCTCTCCACATCCCTCTTTTCCCGCTGGGTGCCGAAATGAGCCACGAACACCGCGACAACGGTCCGCGCAGGGTCGGCCTGGTGAAGGAAGTCACCTCGCTTGCCAATCCCATCATCAAGGACATCAAGGCACTCAGCGACAAGAAGACCCGCGAGCAAAGCGGAACCTTCATGGCCGAGGGCCTGAAGCTCGTCATCGACGCGATCGAGCTCGGCTGGACAATCCGCACGCTGGTTTACGCCAAGGCCGCGAAGAGCAAGCCGCTGGTCGAACAGATGGCGGCGAAGACCGTCGCCTCCGGCGGGCTGGTGCTCGAGGTCAGCGAGAAGGTTCTCTCCTCGATCACCCGCAGGGACAATCCGCAGATGGTCGTCGGCGTGTTCGAAAACCGCTGGAAGCCGCTGCGCGACATTCGCCCCGCCAAGGGCGAGACATGGATCGCGCTCGACCGGGTTCGCGACCCCGGCAATCTCGGCACGATCATCCGCACGGCGGACGCAGCCGGTGCCTCCGGCGTCATCCTTGTCGGCGAGACCACCGACCCGTTCTCGCTGGAGACCGTGCGGGCCACCATGGGCTCGGTCTTCGCCATGCCCGTGTCGCGCGCCACGCCCGAAGAGTTCATCGCCTGGAAGAAACAGGCCGGCGTCACTGTCGTCGCCACGCATCTGGCCGGCTCCGTCGATTACCGCACGATCGACTATAAGAGTAAGCCGATCGTCATCCTGATGGGCAACGAGCAATCGGGCCTGCCGGAGCAGCTGGCGCGGGAGGCGGACGCACTGGCGCGCATTCCGCAGCAGGGACTGGCCGATTCGCTCAATCTGGCAGTCGCCAGCGCCGTCATGATGTTTGAGGCACGCCGCCACCTTCTCTCACTCACCGAGGCCAAATGACCGATCAGACGTTAGACCGCCCGACGCTGTTTTCGCGCCCGCTGCCGATCCTGATCTTCGTCGTTCTTGCCGTGGTGCTCGACCAGATCATCAAGATCGTGGTCGATCATACGTTGCCGCTTCAAGAAGCCGTGCACGTCGTCCCGATGCTGGCGCTCTACCGCACCTATAATCTCGGCGTCGCCTTCTCGATGCTTTCAGGCATGGACGGGTGGTTCATCGTCGGCATGCGGCTGATCATCGTCGGCTTCGTGCTCTGGCTCTGGCACCGCACGGGCAAGCAGCGCACCTTCGCCCATCTTGGCTACGCACTGATCATAGCGGGCGCGCTCGGCAATCTCATCGACCGTTTCCTTTATGGACACGTCATCGATTACATCCTGTTCTATACCGAGACATGGTCGTTCGCGGTCTTCAACTTGGCCGATAGTTTCATCACCATCGGCGCGGGATGCGTGATTTTGGACGAGCTATTGCAACCCAAGGCCAGCGATACGTAAAATCTTAGCGTTTTACTGAAGGCATTTGGAACAGCCGGCGTGCTAATTTGAACCTATGGTCGGACTGGGTCAGTTACACGAAAAGCTTGCCGCTGCCTTCGGCGCGCCTGCCGCTCATCCTCAAGATGAGCAGGCCGCGATCCCGGCTGACACCTCACATGCCGCTCCGGAGCAAGGCCCCGTCGTCGCCACTCGTTTTACCGTTGCTCCGGCACGCAGGCTGATCTCCTACTGGCTCAGCGGCGCCGGCATCGTCTGCGCTATCCTCCTTCTGGCACTCGGCTACACCGGCGGACTGCTCCTGGTGTCGGTCGGCATCGGTGCACTGGTGCTTGCCGCGATCGTCTGCTTTGCCGTGTTCTCGACCCGCCGCCGTCATATCCAGGCACACGCCAGCGACGACACCGTGCGCGGCGGAAGCCATGCCGCGCTCTTTGCCAGCATCCACGATGCGCTCGGCGACATCACCGTGACCCGGACGATGGATCGCCGCATCGTTGCCGCAAACGACATGTTCCGCCGGCTGACCGGGCGGCCGAACCCGATCGGGCAGACCTGCGAGGAGATCGGCATTGCCTTTCGCCCCGGGACGGAGCCGCACCGCTACGATGTCGAGATGTCGACGCCGGAGGGACAGCGCATCTTCTTCTGGCGCGATGTCGTGACCCGCAACCCCTCCGACGGAAAGTTGCTGCTGCACAGCATCGCCCGCGACGTGACCGCCGATCGCATCGCGGCCCAGGAGCGCGAGCAGGCACGACAGAAGGCGGAGTTCAACAGCGCCTCGAAGTCGAGACTGCTTGCGACCGTCAGCCACGAACTGCGCACGCCGCTGTCGGGCATTCTCGGCATGACGCATCTTTTGACCGAGACGCGGATGACCCAGGAGCAGGACAACTACCTGACCGGCATCCGGCAGTCCGGGCATGCACTGACCCAGCTGGTCGAGGATCTGCTGGACTTCTCCACCATCGAGGTCGGACGGTTCCAGCTGCGCCCTCGCTCGGAATCCGTGCGCAAGCTGCTCGAAAGCGTCGTCGAGATGCTCGCCCACCGCGCCCACGAGAAAGGTATCGAGATCGGCTCTACCGTATCGTCGGATGTTCCGGACCTCATGAATTTCGACGCGGCTCGTCTGCGCCAGGTGCTGTTCAACGTCATCGGCAACGCGGTGAAATTCACCCAGGTCGGCGGCGTGTTCATTCGCGTATCGCTGCAGGATGGCGAGCTTTCGATCACGGTCACCGACACCGGGCCGGGCATGACCGAAGAAGAACAGGCGCGTGTCTTCGGCGAATACGAACAGGCGGGGACCATGGTGGAAAAGAGCAACGGCACCGGCCTTGGCCTTGCCATCTCGGCGCGCATCATGCGCGAGTTCGGCGGTACGCTGACGGTCGCCAGCGAAAAGGGCACCGGCACGGAGTTCTGCATCCGCTTCCGCGCGCAAGGGGACGACGAGCCCGCGGCCCGCCGCGACACGCTGCTGTCGGGCAATCTCGTCGTGCTCTTGGCCCCTGCCGGTGCCGCCCGCATGGCGATCTCCGAAACCATCCGCACGCTCGGCGGCCAGTGCCATTTCGTCGAGGACGGCGAGACGGCGCGCTGGATCCTGCTCGACATGGCGGCCAACGGCCGGCGTCCGACCGACATCATCGTCGACCACCGCATGTCGGCGGAGTTCGCCGCACACTTGGCCGACCGGACGGATATCGCAGCCCTTGGCCTGCGCAAGATCTTCCTGGTCAACCCGGAGGAGCGTAACGCCCACTCGCTCGATCTCTTCGACGCCTGGCTGATCCGGCCGCTTCGCGAGCAGTCGCTGATCGACGTGTTGCGCGGGCGCATGCGCGGCATGGAAAAGCGCGATGCGCTCAACGACAACCAGCCCGGCTTCAGCCCCGGCATCCCGGATGCCGGCATGCAGAGCGGGCTGAAGATCCTGCTTGCCGAAGACGATCCGATCAACGCCATGCTGATCCGCGCCATGCTGGAAAAGGCCGGCCACAGCGTGCATCATGTCGAGCATTTCGAGGCGCTGCTCGACGCGGCCCTGGCGGAAGGAAGCGTGCGGCCGGATATCGTCATCAGCGATCTTTCCATGCCCGGCGGCGATGGCATTGAAATGATTGGCCGGCTACGTGGTCATGAGCGCCGGCTTGAGGTTCCCTCGGTGCCGATCATCGTTCTCACCGCCGACAAACGCGACGAATCGCGTCGTCAAGTCTTGCTGAACGGGGCAAACCGCGTCATGCTCAAGCCCATAGACCCCATACGGCTGCTGACGGAAGTCCAGGCTGTCGCCGCACTTTCGGCACGTCGCGCGGAAGCACTGTAGCTCCACCGCCACCCATGTGTTTCTTGCGTATCTGGGGGTTTAAAATGTCACTTTGCTGTCGCATATAAGTGTTTTATGGCGTCCTAAAGCCGGCAATGAAAGATTCGTCATGTCCGTAGATATCTGCAACCGTGACACCCTCGTCGAGGCTCTCCCCCCTGCGCGGAAAGCCGAAAAGATCGAGAGCGACGTGTTCGGCCGGATCGGCAATCTCGAGACGCGCCTTGCCCGTACGCCCGGCGAGATCGATGCCGCGCAGTCCGTCCGCTACCGTGTCTTCGTGGACGAAATGAAGGCCGAGTTGCCCGCCGAAGCGATGCGCCGCAAGCGCGATTTCGACGCCTACGACGACTTTTGCGACCACCTGCTGGTGCTCGATCGCTCGATCGAGGGCGACAGCGAGGATCAGATCGTCGGTACCTACCGCCTGCTGCGACAGGACGTCGCCATGGCGAATGGCGGCTTTTACTCGGCTTCCGAATTCGACATCGACACGCTGATCGCGCGCCATCCGGATAAGCGTTTCATGGAACTCGGCCGCTCCTGCGTGCTGCCGGAATACCGCACCAAGCGCATCGTCGAACTTTTGTGGCAGGGCAACTGGGCCTATGCGCTGAAGCATGGCATGAGCGCGATGTTCGGCTGCGCCTCCTTCCCCGGCATCCACCCGGAAATGCACGCGCTGGCGCTCTCGTTCCTACGCCACAACGTCGCTGCCAAGGACGAGTGGGCCGTCGATGCGCTGCCCCACCTTGCCCGTGACATGGACCTGATGCCGGTCGAAGCCGTCAATCCGAAGCGGGCGCTGATGGCGCTGCCGCCGCTGATCAAGGGCTATCTGCGCCTCGGTGCCATGGTGGGCTCGACCGCCGTGGTGGACAAGGCGTTCAACACCACGGACGTGCTGATCGTTCTGCCGATCGCGAGCATCTCCGATCGGTATGTGAATTATTACGGTGCCGATGCCGGGCGGTTTGCCAGCTGACTTAGGCTGGATCGGCCGTCTTTAGCGTTTTTCCGTGTAGCCCCCTCATCCGCCTGCCGGCACCTTCTCCCCGTTGGGGAGAAGAGACTCGGGGTGGACCGCTCGCGCCGACCTTCCCCTTCGCCCCAAAGAGTAGAAGGTGGCCCGAAGGGTCGGATGAGGGGGCCACGCGGCACACCCTCACCCCAAAATCACCTCACGACCCCGTATAGGCCGCAATCGCCGCCATGTTGACGATGTCGCTGTCCTTCGCCCCCATCGAGGTGATCTGAACCGCCTTGTCGAAACCGACAAGGATGGGGCCGATGACCGTCGAGCCGCCGAGTTCCTGAAGCATCTTGGTGGAGATCGAGGCGGAGTGGAAGGCCGGCATGACCAGCACGTTGGCCGGGCCCGACAGGCGGCAGAAGGGGTACTGCTCCATGGCCTTGCGGTTCAGCGCCACATCGGCGGCCATTTCGCCGTCATACTCGAAATCCAGATGGCGCCGATCGAGGATGGCGACGGCCTCGCGAACGCGCTCGGAGCGCTCGCCGGAGGGATGACCGAAGGTCGAGTAGGCCAGCATGGCGACGCGCGGATTGTAGCCCATGCGGCGCGCGAAGCCGGCGGCTTCAACGGCGATATCGGCAAGCTCCTCGGCCGACGGCATGTCGTGGACCGCCGTGTCGGCGACGAAGACGGTGCGGCCGCGGCATAGCGCGATCGACACGCCGATCACCCGGTGGCCGGGCTTCTCGTCGATACAGCGGCGAACATCCTCCAGCGCCGTCGAATAGTTGCGGGTGATGCCCGTCACCATGCCATCGGCATCGCCGAGCGCCACCATGCAGGCGGCGAAATGGTTGCGGTCGTTGTGGATCAGGCGCTGCGCGTCGCGGTGCAGATAACCCTTCCGCTGCAGGCGCGCGTAGAGATAGTCGATATACGCTTCCACTCTGGTCGAGATGCGGGCGTTGACGATCTCGAGGCCGGGACGGTTGAGATCGATGCCGGCACGCTCGGCAGTCGCCTTGATCAGGTCCTCGCGGCCGAGCAGGATGGCGGTACCGAGCTGCTGGTTGGCGTAGGAGAGTGCAGCGCGCATGACCTGCTCCTCTTCGGCCTCGGCGAAGACCACGCGCTTCGGATGGCGGCGCACGCGTTCATAGAGGCTGGCGAGCGTCGAGGCGATCGGATCGCGACGCGCCGACAGTTCGCGCGCATAGGCGGCCATGTCGGGTATCGGCTTGCGGGCAACGCCGCTTTCCATGGCGGCCTCAGCGACCGCCACGGGGATCGCCGCGATCAGGCGCGGATCGAAGGGCACCGGGATGATGTACTGCGCACCGAAGCGCGGGCGGTTGCCCTGATAGGCGGCGGCGACGTCGTCTGGAACGTCCTCGCGGGCGAGGCTCGCCAACGCCCTGACGGCCGCGATCTTCATATCGTCGTTGATCGTCGTGGCGCGGACATCGAGCGCGCCACGGAAGATATAGGGAAAGCCCAGCACGTTGTTGACCTGGTTCGGATAATCCGAACGGCCGGTCGCCATGATGGCGTCGTCGCGAATGCGCGCGACCTCTTCGGGCGTGATCTCCGGGTCGGGATTGGCCATGGCGAAGATGATCGGGCGGTCGGCCATCGACTGGATCATCGTCTCGGAGAAGGCGCCCTTCTGCGACAGGCCGAAGACGACGTCGGCGCCCTTCATCGCTTCTTCCAGCGTGCGGGCCTTGGTCTTGACCGCATGCGCCGATTTCCACTGGTTCATGCCCTCGGTGCGGCCCTGGTAGATGACGCCCTTGGTGTCGCAGAGCGTGATATTCTCGGGCGCGAAGCCCATGGCCTTGATGAGCTCGACGCAGGCGATCGCTGCGGCGCCGGCGCCGTTGCAGACAAGCTTTGCGGTCTTCAGGTCGCGGCCCGTCAGCTCCAGCGCGTTGATGAGGCCGGCGGCGGCGATGATCGCCGTGCCGTGCTGGTCGTCATGGAAAACCGGGATATCCATGAGCTCGCGCAGGCGCTGCTCGATGATGAAACAGTCCGGCGCCCTGATGTCTTCGAGGTTGATGCCGCCGAAAGATGGGCCAAGGAAGCGGACGCAGTTGATGAACTCGTCGACATTCTCCGTATCGACCTCGAGGTCGATACTGTCGACATCTGCAAAGCGCTTGAAGAGGACCGACTTGCCTTCCATGACCGGCTTTGAGGCCAGCGCACCGAGATTGCCGAGGCCGAGGATCGCAGTACCGTTGGAGATGACCGCCACCATGTTGCCGCGCGACGTATAGTCATAGGCGGTGGCGGGATCGGCGGCGATGGCCTTGACGGGAACGGCGACGCCCGGCGAATAGGCAAGCGAGAGATCCCGCTGTGTCGCCATCGGCTTGGTCGGGTTGACCTCGAGCTTGCCGGGTTTTCCCTGCGAGTGGAAGTCGAGCGCTTCCTTGTCGGTAATGCCGTTGGCGGGGCGCTGCTTGCTATTCATGTCGGGCATATCTCCTCCAAATCTCCTGACAACCGGCCTTCGATTGCGCTCGTCGACCTCTATAGACACGCTTTTTGGGCCTGACACGACGCCTTGCGAAAAAGCCGTACGGCTACAATCGATTAAAAATATCCGATGGAACTGACAGGCGCCCCTTCAAGGGGTTCCTGACCTTGCGGCTCGCTGAATACGTCCCTCAATCCTCCTGTGGGCTAACGGCTCCCATTTCCCGATAGCTGTTGTCTTCTATAGCCGCGCTTCGATAGGGTGGCACCCTGTTTTTTAGAGAAAAGCCCACTCCGTGAACGATCGAATGACCTTGAGACACGAAGCCTTTTCGGCTGCCGAGCTAGCAACGGAAGAGAGCCGCGCCTCGGCGACGCCGATGATGGAGCAGTTCATCGAGATCAAGGCGAACAATCCGGATTCGCTTCTGTTCTACCGCATGGGCGATTTCTACGAGTTGTTCTTCGAAGACGCGCTCGACGCCTCGCGGGCGCTGGGGATCACGCTGACGAAGCGCGGCCAGCACATGGGGCAGGATATCCCGATGTGCGGCGTGCCGGTTCACGCGGCCGACGACTATCTGCAGAAGCTGATCGGGCTCGGCTTCCGTGTCGCGGTCTGCGAGCAGATCGAGGATCCGGCGGAAGCCAAGAAGCGTGGCGGCAAATCCGTCGTCAAGCGCGACGTCGTGCGGCTGGTGACGCCGGGCACGATCACCGAGGAGAAGCTGCTTTCGCCCTCGGAATCGAACTACCTGATGGCGCTGACCCGGATTCGCGGCGCTTCGGAACCGCTGCTCGCGCTCGCCTGGATCGACATTTCCACCGGCGTGTTCCGGCTGGCCGAAACCGAGGCCTCGCGGCTGCTCGCCGATATCCTGAGGATCGATCCGCGCGAGTTGATCGTGCCGGATACGATGTTCCACGATCCGGAATTGAAGCCGGTGTTCGACGTGCTGGGACGCACCGCCGTGCCGCAGCCATCCGTGCTGTTCGACAGCGCCACGGCCGAGGGGCGGATCGCGCGCTATTTCGGCGTCTCGACGCTCGATGGCTTCGGCGCGTTTTCGCGCGCCGAGCTTGCGGCAGCGGCCGCAGCCGTTGCCTATGTCGAGAAGACGCAGATCGCCGAACGCCCGCCGCTCGGCAAGCCGGAGCGCGAAAGTGCCGCTTCGACGCTGTTCATCGACCCGGCGACGCGCGCCAATCTCGAGCTTGCGCGCACACTTTCCGGCGACCGCAACGGCTCGCTGCTCAAAGCCATCGACCGCACCGTGACCGGCGGCGGCGCGCGGCTGCTTGCCGAGCGGCTGATGTCGCCGCTCACCGATCCGGCGCGGATCAACGAGCGGCTGGATTCGATCGGCTTCCTGATCGAGGAGCCATCGCTTTCGGGCGACCTGCGTGACCATCTCAAGCACGTGCCCGACATGCCGCGGGCTTTGTCGCGCCTGGCGCTCGAGCGCGGTGGACCGCGCGATCTTGCGGCCATCCGGCAAGGGCTGGTCGCTGCAGGCGACGTGGCGCGGCTCTTGGAAACCGCGATGCTGCCTGAGGAACTGGCGGATGCGCTGGCGGGCTTGGCCGCCCTGCCCGCCTCCGTGGCACAGCTGCTGTCGGAGACTCTCGGCGACGAGTTGCCGCTGTTGAAACGCGATGGCGGCTTCCTGCGTGATGGCGCCAATGCGCACCTGGACGAAGTGCGCGCGCTGCGCGACCAATCGCGCCGGGTGATCGCCGGGCTGCAGCTGCAATATGCCGAGGAGACCGGCATCAAGTCGCTGAAGATCAAGCACAACAACGTGCTCGGTTATTTCATCGAGGTGACGGCGGGCAATGCCGGGCCGATGACGGATACGCCGGAGGCCAAGGCGCGGTTCATCCACCGCCAGACGATGGCGAACGCCATGCGCTTCACCACCACCGAGCTTGCCGATCTCGAAAGCCGGATTGCGAACGCCGCCGACCAGGCACTGTCGATCGAGCTTGCCGCCTTCGACCACATGACGTCGGCCGTCGTCGCCGAGGCCGAGGCGATCAAAGCCGGCGCGCGGGCACTTGCCGTGATCGACGTCGCCGCAGGCCTTGCGCTGCTGGCCGACGAGCAGGCCTATTGCCGGCCACAGGTCGATGGTTCGACGATGTTTGCGATCGAGGCCGGGCGCCATCCCGTCGTCGAGCAGGCGCTGCGCCGCCAGTCCACCGGCCCGTTCGTCGCCAACAATTGCGACCTGTCGCCCGAGGGAGACGGCAAGGATGGCGCGATCTGGCTTCTGACCGGCCCGAACATGGGCGGTAAGTCGACCTTCCTGCGTCAGAACGCGCTGATCGCCATCCTGGCGCAGATGGGCTGCTTCGTGCCGGCGACATCGGCGCATATCGGCATCGTCGACCGGCTGTTCTCGCGCGTCGGCGCCTCCGACGATCTGGCGCGGGGGCGTTCGACCTTCATGGTCGAAATGGTCGAGACCGCCGCCATCCTCAACCAGGCGACCGAGCGTTCGCTTGTCATCCTCGACGAGATCGGCCGCGGCACCGCCACCTTCGACGGCCTGTCGATCGCCTGGGCGTCGGTCGAGCATCTGCACGAGGCGAACCGTTGCCGCGGGCTGTTTGCCACCCACTTCCACGAATTGACGGTACTCTCCGAAAAGCTGGCGCGGCTTTCCAACGCGACGATGCGGGTGAAGGAATGGGACGGCGACGTGATCTTCCTGCACGAGGTCGGCCCGGGTGCGGCCGACCGCTCCTACGGCATTCAGGTGGCGCGGCTGGCCGGCCTGCCGGCCTCCGTCGTGGCGCGGGCCCGCGACGTGCTGACCCGGCTTGAGGATGCCGACCGCAAGAACCCGGCGAGCCAGCTGATCGACGACCTGCCGCTGTTCCAGGTGGCGGTGCGGCGCGAGGATATGGCGCGCGGAAACTCGAAGGTCGACGAGGCGCTGAAGAGCCTCAACCTCGACGACATGACGCCGCGCGAGGCACTGGACGCGCTCTACGATCTCAAGAAGAAGCTGAAGCAGGGGTAATCGCATGTTCATGGACCGCCTGCTTCGCGAAACGCAGCTGCTTGCCAACATCTTCACGGCGATCGAGGCGCTGCGGCTGGCCGACGAGGACGGCACTCCGCGCGGCTGGGCATCGCCGTTCGGGCTGTTGCAGATCATCCGCTGCTGCGACAGGATCTCAGACCTGACCGCCTCTATCGCCAGGGCCGGTTACCGCGAGTGCGACAAGGAGATGCTCGAGGAGATCGCCAGCGAAAACCGCAAGGTGCTCTATTCCGTGAACGCGCAGATCGCCGCCTGATTGCCGCCCGCGCTCGCCTAGCGTCGTGGCACGATCACCTTTTCGCCAAAATTAAAGGTTCTTGCAGTATGAAAGCCCGTGTCAAACAGCGGGCAAAGAGGCTATAGCGCATGCAGACGAAACGAGAGGCGAGCCTTGCAGGCGCGCCGCGCGAACAGGAAGCCGCCCAGCGCATGGCGCCGACGAACGATATCGATTTCTCCGACATTCTCGACACCGACTATCTGCGCAAGCAGTGCGACGCCGTCGTCGAAGCCAACAAGAACCGGCCGGACGCGATGCGCTCCGATCTGCTTGGTATCTTCAAGAAGGCGAGCACCGACGGGCGCAACAAGGCGCGGGAACTGCTGTCGGCCGACGGCAGCGGACTGAAATGCGCGCGCCGGATCTCCTGGCTGCAGGACCAGATCATCACGGTTCTCTACGAATTCGCAACGGATCACGTGTTTCCGAAGCAGAAGGACAAGTTCTCGGTGACCGCCGTCGGCGGCTACGGCCGCGACACGCTGGCGCCGGGCTCGGATATCGATCTCCTGTTCCTGTTCCAGCCGAAGCCGGCGGAAGAGACGCATAAAGCAGTCGAATTCGTGCTCTACATGCTCTGGGACATGGGCTTCAAGGTCGGCCATGCAACGCGCACCGTCGAAGAATGCATCGCGCTGTCGAAGTCCGACATGACGATCCGCACGGCAATCCTGGAGATGCGCTATATCTGCGGCCTGCGTTCGCTCGAGACAGAGCTGGAAGCCCGCTTCGACAAGGAGATCGTCACCGGCACCGGCCCCGAGTTCATCGCAGCCAAGCTGGCCGAGCGCGACGAGCGCCACCGCAAGGCCGGCGACACGCGCTATCTCGTCGAGCCGAACGTCAAAGAGGGCAAGGGCGGCCTGCGCGACCTGCACACGCTGTTCTGGATCTCGAAATATTACTACCACGTGCGCGACACCGCCGAACTGGTGGCGCTCGGCGTTCTCTCCAAGCACGAATATCGCCTGTTCGAGAAGGCCGACGACTTCCTCTGGGCGGTGCGCTGCCACATGCACTTCCTCACCAACAAGGCGGAGGAGCGGCTCTCCTTCGACATCCAGCGCGAGATCGCGGCAGCGCTCGACTATCATTCGCGTCCCGGCCTTTCGGCCGTCGAGCGTTTCATGAAGCACTACTTCCTTGTCGCCAAGGACGTCGGCGACCTGACGCGCATTCTGTGCGCAGCGCTTGAGGACCAGCAGGCGAAATCGACGCCGGGGCTTTCAGGCGTGTTCAGCCGCTTCACCCACCGCACGCGCAAGATCGCCGGCAGCACCGACTTCATGGAGGATCGCGGCCGCATCGCGCTCGCCAGCCCTGACGTGTTCAAGCGCGATCCCGTCAACATCATCCGGCTCTTCCATGTGGCCGATATCAACGGGCTGGAATTCCACCCCGATGCGCTGAAGCGGGTGACGCGCTCGCTCAGCCTGATCGACAACAGCGTGCGCGAGAGCGACGAGGCCAACCGGCTGTTCCTCTCGATCCTGACCTCGAAGCGCGACCCGGCGCTGATCCTGCGACGGATGAACGAGGCCGGCGTGCTCGGCCGCTTCATTCCCGAGTTCGGCAAGATCGTCGCGATGATGCAGTTCAACATGTATCACCATTATACTGTTGATGAGCATCTGCTGCGCAGCGTCGATGTGCTCTCGGAGATCGACAAGGGCAAGGCCGAAGAGCTGCACCCGCTCGCCAACAAGATGATGCCCGGGATCGAGGATCGCGAGGCGCTCTACGTGGCGGTGCTATTGCACGACGTCGCCAAGGGCCGGCAGGAAGATCACTCGATCGCCGGCGCCCGCGTCGCCCGCAAGCTCTGCACCCGCTTCGGCCTGTCGCACAAGCAGACGGAAACCGTGGTGTGGCTGATCGAGGAGCACCTGACCATGTCGATGGTGGCGCAGACGCGCGACCTCACCGACCGCAAGACGATCACCGATTTCGCCGACCGCATGCAATCGCTCGAACGGCTGAAGATGCTGATGATCCTGACGGTCTGCGACATCCGCGCCGTCGGTCCGGGCGTCTGGAACGGCTGGAAGGGCCAGCTGCTGCGCACGCTCTATTACGAGACCGAGCTTCTGCTTGCCGGCGGGTTCTCCGAGGTGTCGCGCAAGGAGCGGGCGATCGTCGCCGCCGAGGCGCTGTTCAACGCGCTTGCCGACTGGAGCCAGAAGGATCGCAAGATCTACAGCAAGCTGCACTACCAGCCCTATCTGCTCTCCGTGTCGCTCGAAGACCAGGTGCGCCATGCCGGCTTCATCCGCCAGGCCGACAAGGCCGGTCAGGCGCTGGCGACCATGGTGCGCACCGACAGCTTCCACGCCATCACCGAGATCACGGTGCTGTCGCCCGACCATCCGCGCCTGCTTGCCGTCATCGCCGGCGCCTGTGCGGCGGCCGGGGCCAACATCGTCGACGCGCAGATCTTCACGACGTCCGACGGCCGGGCGCTCGACACCATCCATGTCAGCCGCGAGTTCAAGGACGATGCCGACGAGCTGCGCCGCGCCGGCACGATCGGGCGGATGATCGAGGACGTGCTTTCGGGCCGCAAGCGACTGCCTGAAGTGATCGCCACGCGCACCAAGAACCGCAAGAAGAGCAAGGCCTTCTACATTCCGCCTTCGGTGCAGATCTCCAACAGCCTGTCGAACAAGTTCACCGTCATCGAGATCGAGTGCCTCGACCGCACCGGCCTCTTGTCCGAGGTGACGGCCGTGCTGTCGGATTTGTCGCTCGACATCCAGTCGGCGCGGATCACCACCTTCGGCGAGAAGGTGATCGATACTTTCTACGTCACCGACCTCGTCGGCCAGAAGATCTCGGGCGACAGCAAGCGCGCCAACATCACCGCCCGCATGAAGGCCGTCATGGCCGAGGAGCAGGACGAGCTGCGCGAGCGCATGCCATCCGGCATGATCGCGCCGGCGGCCACACAGCGCACCGTCGGCCCCACCCAAGAGAAGGCGGATTGAGCCGATCCGGCAATCCGCCTGAAACAACCGTCATGAGAGCGTCCGCATGAGCCTCGTCAAGAAATTCGCCACCGTCGGCGGCGCCACGCTGGGCAGCCGGTTGTTCGGCTTCGCCCGCGAAACGCTGATGGCAGCGGCACTGGGCACCGGGCCGATGGCCGACGTGTTCTATGCGGCATTCCGCTTTCCCAACCTGTTTCGCCGGCTGTTCGCAGAGGGTGCGTTCAACGCCGCCTTCGTGCCGCTCTTCGCCAAGGAGATCGAGGCGAACGGCATCGATGGCGCCAAGCGCTTCTCGGAAGAAGTGTTCGGCGTTCTCTTCTCGGTGCTGCTTCTCATCACCATCGTGATGGAGCTGTCGATGCCGCTTCTGGTGCGCTTCATCATCGCGCCCGGTTTCACCGACGATCCGGAGAAGTTCTCGATCACCGTGCGCATGGCCGCGGTGATGTTTCCCTATCTGATGTGCATGTCGCTGACGGCGATGATGAGCGGCATGCTGAACTCGCTGCATCACTTCTTCGCCGCCGCCGTCGCCCCCGTCTTTCTCAACGTGGTGATGATCGGGGCGCTGTTTTACGCGCTCTATACCGGCGCCGAGCCGCTGCAGACCGCCTGGTATCTCTCCTGGGGCGTGCTGGTCGCCGGCGTGCTGCAGCTTGCCGTCGTCTATTTCGGCGTGCTGCATGCGGGCATGAGCATCGGCATCCGCTTTCCGAAGATCACGCCGAACGTCAAGCGGCTGCTGATCCTTGCCGTCCCTGCTGCCGTGACTGGAGGCATCACCCAGATCAACCAGATGATCGGCCAGGCGATCGCCTCCAGCAAGGAGGGCGCGATCGCAGCCCTGCAATATGCCGACCGCATCTACCAGCTGCCGCTCGGCGTGGTGGGCGTCGCCGTTGGCGTCGTGCTCCTGCCGGAGCTTGCGCGCGCGCTGAAGGGCGGCAACCTTCGCGAAGCCGGCAACCTGCAGAACCGGTCGATCGAATTCGTGATGTTTCTCACGATCCCGGCCGCCTTCGCACTGTGGATCCTGTCGGACGAGATCATCCGGGTGCTTTACGAGCGCGGCGCGTTTCACCAGGAAAACACCGCGATCGTCGGCTCGATCCTTGCCATCTACGGCATCGGCCTGCCGGCCTTCGTGCTGATCAAGGCGCTGCAGCCAGGCTTTTATGCCCGCGAGGACACCAAGACGCCGATGCGGTTTTCGGCGGTCGCCGTCGGCGTCAACTGCGCGACGGCGCTGACGCTATTTCCCTATCTCGGCGCGCCGGGGATCGCGGTCGCGGAAGCCACGGCCGGATGGATCAGCACCGTGCTTTTGTTCACGACGCTGCTCCGGCGTGGGCACCTCGCCTGGGAGTGGGCGCTGGCGCGGCGTACCGTGCTGCTGGTCGTATCGGCCGCCGTCATGGGTGGCGTCATCATGTATCTGCAGCACCGCTGGGAGCCGTGGCTGGCGTCCAGCGCGTCGCTTGCCACCAAGGTCGGGACGCTCGGGCTTCTGATCGGCATCTCGATGGTCGTTTATTTCGCCACCGCCTTCCTGATCGGCGGCGCGAACCTCGGCATGATCCGCCGCAACCTCAACCGCAAGCCGGCCACACCGAAGACCGACGGCTGAGCCTCAACAGTGGGTCCAGCGGCGCTTCGGGCCGACATCGACATGGATGATGCCGTTGCAATAACGACCGATGCCACCAATGCCGGGCGCCTGCGCGGCAATCGCGATGATCGTACGGTCGGAGACTCCCGGCACTCTTATGTCGGCTGCGGCACAGTAACGGTGCTGCGAATGCGACCGGCCGGAATGGGCTCTGAGCCCCGACGTCACCAGCGGCCGGCGGCCGGTCTTGTCGGCGATATAGGCGAGCACGCCGCGCAGGCGCGGCGGAAAACACCCGGCGCGCACGCTGACGGTTTGCAGGCTATAGGCCAGCGTCTCATTCTTCTTCAGCGGCCCGATCGACAGTTTACGGACATTCTGAGCGGTCGCGCCGCTGAGGCTAGACAGGCTGAAGAGACCGGCCAGCGCGATGGAAAATGCAGCATGCATTGTTTCGTCCCCCACTGGGGGCGCCAACGACGTCTGGCGCCCGCGTTTGCGGGCGGCAAAACCCTCCTCAAAAGTGGCCATTTTAAGGAACTGTATACCTGGTATATCAGCCATCGGCCTTGTTTTACGTCGAATTGCTACATTCAAGATACCTAAAATGAAGTAGGAAATGCTCTTTCCTGAAGATGGGATGAGCATATTCACAAAAGAAATCGTCCGCCGATTTTCCCCGCTCGCGAGACAGCGCGTTACACTTGTCTCGTCCCGTCATCGGATACACCGGCAGGCGTGCCGGCGAGACGGGGCCGGCGCCAGCTGTTTGAGGAAGACGCAAGCTCTTTCACCTGGGGTCCGCAGAAA
>UCJD01000057.1 GCA_900472605.1 Hyphomicrobiales bacterium
TTCCCGGCAAGCCCGGGCAGTTACGCGTCGGAGCGCATGGGCTGAGCCATGGCGACAGTAATCGACGGCAAACAGCTTGCAGCTTCGGTCATCGACACGGTGAAGGCGGCGGCCGCGGCTTTGGACAAGCAGAGCGGCATTCAGGCCGGTCTTGCGGTCATCATCGTCGGCGATGATCCGGCAAGCCACGCCTATGTGGGTTCCAAGAGCAAGATGGCCAAGGAATGCGGTTTCAAGTCCGTGCAGCACACGCTGCCGGTGGAAACGACGCAAGAAGAACTGGCCGCGCTTGTGGGCCGGGTGCGGCATGTTGCCGTTAGGGCGCTTGTCATTCCTAGAGCCGAATGAACCGAACCAATGCTTGAGCAACTGGACAGTCCTGCGGGAAAGAAAGACCGGTCCCAGGGAAATTGGGCAGCGTTTGACCGTCCGTAAATTATTTGAATTTACAAATATCAAAATATCATATTTCATCTCCCCATAGACAGGAGATATCCATGAGCTTCGTACGCCCAACATATCAAGACATTCACAGAACTGCCGAAGCACTAGGGATGAAGCTTACCCTGGAAGATGCAAATCTCTATCACATCGAGATGCAGTCGACTTTCGCGGCCTACGAGCTTCTGGATGAACTCATTGACAGTGCTGAACCATCACCCTTCCCCAGGTCGATCGGCTACCGACCGACGGATGCAGAAAACGCTCTAGGAGCCTGGGCGCAGAAGAGTCGCGTCGAGGGCGCCGAGACCGGTCCCCTTGTCGGCAAGACGGTCGTACTGAAGGACAATATCGCACTCGCGGGCGTGCCGATGGCAAACGGCAACGCGATCCTCAAAAACTACGTCCCGGATGAGGACGCAACCGTCGTCCGGCGTATCTTAGAAGCAGGCGGCACCATTCTCGGCAAGGCGACCTGTGAAAGCTACTGCATGTCAGGCGGCAGCCATACTTCCTTTCCCGGGCCGGTGGAAAATCCATGGAGACCGGCTCATTCCGCAGGCGGATCATCGTCCGGCTGCGGCGCACTGGTTGCCGCCGGGGAGGCCGATATGGCAATCGGCGGAGACCAAGGCGGATCGATCCGCATCCCATCGTCCTATTGCGGCATCTATGGTCTGAAGCCGACCTGGGGATTGGTGCCCTATTCCGGCATCATGCCGATCGAGGCGACAATCGACCATGCCGGCCCCATGACGCGGACCGTTGCCGACAACGCCCTGCTTCTTTCGGCTATTGCCGGCGACGATGGCCTAGATCCTCGTCAGCGCAATGTGGTGACAGGCGATTATCTCGGCGCGCTCCAACTCGGTGTGGCGGGTCTGCGTATTGCGATGGTCACCGAGGGCTTCACGACCGGTGAGATGGACGCGGACGTCGCGAAGACGGTGCGTGCCTCTGCAGAACGACTACGGGCGCTAGGGGCCGTGGTCGAAGAGATTTCCATTCCCGCGCACGTAACGGCTGCGGCCGTCTGGACGCCTATCGCAACTGAGGGCATGACCCGCCAGATGATGCTCGGGAACGGCATGGGCTTCAATTGGAAGGGACGCTATGACATTGGGCTGATTGACGCCCACGCTCGATGGAGCGAGCAGATGGATGCGTTATCGGTGCCACTGAAGCTCTCCATGCTGTCAGGCCACTGGGCAACCCAAACCTATCATGGCCGCTACTACGCCAAGGCTCAAAACCTTGTCCGCAGGATGAAGGCGGCCTATGACGCAGCCCTCGAACGATACGACCTGCTGCTGATGCCTACTTTGCCACGCGTTGCATCTCCCCTGCCTGGAGCGGATGCGCCGATCTCGGAGATCGTCAAGCGTGCGGCAGAGCTCAACGTCAACACCTGCCCGTTCGACGCCACCGGCCATCCGGCCATGTCGCTTCCCTGCGGCCTCGTCGACGGCCTACCGGTCGGCATGATGCTGATCGCAAAAAGCTTCGGAGAAGAGACCATCTATCGCGCCGCCGCAGCCTTTGAGGCGTCCGGCGACTGGCGTTCTTTCTGAATCCAAGATCCTGCAGGAGACTTTCGATGCGCCCGCTGGATTTCGCGGCCATGGTCGGCATCTGCTTGGTCTGGGCAGTCAACGCCGTGGCAAGCCGTTACGTCATAGCCGTTGCCGGAATACCGCCACTCTTCCTATCCGCGGCGCGTTTCCTGCTGGCCGCGCTGGTACTCGCACCGCTGCTTTGGCCGCTGCCTCGGCCCCTGTTGCCGGTCATCGCGACCGCGCTGCTGATGGGAGCGGGACATTTCGGCTTGCTACTGTGCGGTTACGGCCTCGTCGATGCCTCGCTTGCGGCGATCCTGCTGCAGACTGGCATTCCGATGACCGCATTGTTTTCCGCGCTGATCATCGGCGAACGGATCGGACTGCAGCGCATGATCGGCATTGCGGTCGCTCTTTGCGGGGTGCTGATTGTCCTCTGGCGACCCGGCAATATCAGCATGGGCGCTGGCGCGGCGCTGGTCGTCCTCGCCGCGGCATCGCTCGCGCTTGGCTCGGTCTTTCTCAAGAGGACGCAAGGCATGTCGCCACTGCGCACGCAGGCCTGGACGGCCACGTGTTCCTTCCCTTTGCTTTTCCTGGCATCCGCCCGGTTCGAAACGCAGCAACTGGCGCAGGTCGCGACCAATCCCACCGCATTTTTCGGCCTGTTGGCGTTTTCTGCAATCATCGTGACGGTGATCAGCCACACTGCCTATTACCGCCTGCTGAAACTTTACGACGTCAGCATGGTCTCATCTCTGACGCTGATGTTCCCGCTGATGACGGTCTTCCTCGGCATCCTGTTTCTGGGAGAAAGACCGTCGACCGGCTTCTGGTTCGGAAGCGTGTTGGCGCTTGCCGGCGTCGCAATCCTCCTGCGGCAAAGGACGAGGGTCGAGTCAGCCCTCCAGGAATAGCCGCCAGAGCGTCAGTCGTCCTTGAGCATGTTTTCCAGAAGGCTCTTCAGGCGGCCGGCATCCGTCGCCCCGAGCTGACGCACCATGCCGCTTTGCGAGCCCTCCACCGTCTTGCGGGCGTCTTTGAGTGTCCCTTGTCCTTTGTCTGACAAGAAGATCAGCACCTTGCGGCGATCGGCCGGATCCGGCGCACGATAAACGTCGGCGGACACGATCATGCGGTCAATAATCTTGGTGAGCGTCGGTGAGTCGACGAAAACCTCGACAGCTAGCTCTCCCATCGAAAGACCATCCCGGCGCCCGAGCGCCTTGAGGATGCGATATTGCTCAATCGGCAGACCGGCAGGCTTCAGCCGCGATTCCATCAATTGTTCGTAACGGCGGTTCACGCCCGAGATGAGCTCCATAAGCTCGGCCGATTGCGTATCCGACAATCCGTCCACAGGTAGCCTCCGCATTCAATTATTGCCTTTTCTATCTTTGAAAGAGCCGGTATTCAAGGCGCAAATCCCGTCCGAGAAGCACAAAAAATCGGCAACTCGGACTCACGACTGTTCAAATTTCACCCCGCGCCCCGTAGCGTGGCTTGGCTGCGGGATCTGGCATGATTCATGCAGAAGCGAAGTTGCGTTAATTTGGCTCGTCCTTGTGTCCTGGAGCAGAAATGGCATCGGTTAAAGTTGGACTGCTTGTCCCGGAAGATGGTCCCGCCGGACTTTGGGCGCCGTCCGCATGGGCATGCGCCGATCTAGCCGTGAAGGAGCTGAACAATCTCGGGGGATTGTTGCGCCGCCCGGTTGAACTGATCCGAATCGACGCCGGAACGACCAGAGCTACGGCCGCCTTCGCGGCACGCCAAGCCATCGAGCTCGACGGCATCTCAGCGCTGATTGGCATGTTTCCAAGCTATGCCCGCGATTCTGTCCGCGAGGTCGTGGGCGATCGCATCCCGTTCATCTACACGCCGCAATTCGAGGGTCTAGAGCGCGATCTCAACATTATTTCCACCGGCGAGACCTCTCGTGAGCTGCTGCGCCCGGCCATCGAATGGCTGATGCAGACCAAGGGCGTTTCCCGCTTCCTGCTCTGCGGCAGCGACTATATCTGGCCGCGCCTCTCCTTTCAGATCGCCAAGTCCATCATCAAGGATGTGGGCGGCAGTATCGTCGGAGAACACTATCTGGCGCTGAACGGCAAGGATTTTGAGCCGGTGCTCGATGCCGTCAAAGCAAGCCGTTGCGATATTGTCCTGCCGCATTTTCTCGGCCAGGATGCCGTCGCCTTCAATCGCGCCTTCGGCGAGGCGCGGCTTGCCTCCCAAGCACTTCGCCTCGCATCGGCTGTCGACGAAACCGTCGTATACGGCCTGGACGAAAATGCGACGGAAAACCTATTCGTCGCCTCAGCCTATTTCTCGACCGTGCGATCGCGTAACAACGGTGCCTTCCTTGAACGCTATCACACGAGTTTCGGCGACACTCCGCCACCGGCCAACGCCTATGGGCAGTCCTGCTATGAGGGGCTCTATTGCCTGGCTGGTCTCGCAGAGGCGGCGGGCTCGATGGAAACAGCGAGGATCCGGGCGGCCGTCGGCCGGTCCCGTCAACTAAAGTCCGCCCGCGGCAACGACCTTGAGCCGCTTACGGGTGGTCGCCACCCGATCCACCTTGCACGCGTGGATGGGTACGACATCCGGCTTGTCGGCGCACTTTAGCGATTTTTTCGTAAAGTCGAAAAAATTACTTGATTTTTCCACTATCATATTTTCAAATAAATCATCGAGGCGACGACAGGCGGGCGAGCTCATGTCTGCCCTGTCCAATCCCGTTCACCCTGACACGCAGCGACAACGCTCAGCGGAAGGAGCATCCATGAGTCACACCCTCGAGGCTGTCGACATCAGCAAGTCCTACGACACGCCGAAGGGACCTGTGCAGATCCTGAAGGGACTGACGTTTCACGCCAACGCCAATGAATTCGTCTCCTTCGTCGGCCCCTCGGGCTGCGGGAAGTCGACTTTGTTCAATATCATCACCGGTCTCCTCCATCCTGATAGCGGTTCGATCGTCGTCGACAATCGCGAGACGACCGGCCAGGTCTCTCCCAAGATCGGCTATGTCCTCCAGAAGGACCTGCTCTTTCCCTGGCGCACCGTGATCGACAATGTCGTGCTCGGCTTGGAGATAACAGGCGTTTCGAAGAAGATCGCACGCGAAAAAGCCCGCGAACTGCTGCGCGTCTACCGCATGGAAGGCTACGAGGACAAATTCCCCTCGCAAATCTCGGGCGGCATGCGCCAGCGCGTGGCCCTGATGCGCACCATGATCACCGATCCGGAGATCATTCTGATGGATGAATCCTACAAGGCGCTCGACTATCCGCTGAAGATCGCACTGGAGAGCGAATTGCTCGAAATTGTCCGGAAAGAGAAGAAGACGGTCGTCTTCATTACTCACGACATCGAGGAAGCCGTGACGATGTCCGATCGCGTCTACGTCATGAAGGCGCGGCCGGGCGAAATCGTCAACGAGATCGCCGTCGATCTCGAAACCGATAGCCCGATGATCCCGGAGCGTCGCATGTCGAAACGCTTCAACGATTACTACGAACTGATCTGGCGCAATATCGGCGTTTCGCCGCTGGTTGCCTGACGCTGAAGAGAGAGCTTGAATCCGTGTCCGATATGACCTCAAACAGCGCCACCTTCACCCGCCGTCAGCGTGGTGATTCCGGCATCTTTCGCACTGCATCCACCCGCCGATACACACTGATTGGCCTTCAGATCGCCATTGTCGTGGCACTGCTCGGCTACTGGGAAATCGGCGCGCAGACCGGCCAGATCAGCCGCTTCCTGTTTTCGAGCCCGAGCCAGATCTGGGCAGTCCTCGCACAGCGCTTCGAGAGCGGCGAACTGTTGCTCGACATCGGCACGACAGCGCAGGAAACGCTGATCGGCTTCGTCGTCGGCGCCATCGGCGGATCGATCATCGGGCTGCTGCTCTGGTATTCGAAATTCATTTCCGATCTCGCAGCGCCCTTCATCGCGGCCATCGGATCGATCCCGGTTCTGGCGATCGCGCCGATCACCATCATCTGGTTCGGCACGGAAATCCTGTCCAAGGTGATGATCGTCGCGTTTTCCTGCGTGGTCGTCTCGCTGACCTCGGCCTATCGCGGCGCCCTGCGCACCGACGAGGATCTTATCAACCTGATGCGGTCCTTTAACGCACCGCGCTCGGCAATCTTCGCCAAGCTCGTCGTCCCCTCGGCGATGACCTGGGTCATGTCGGGTCTCAAACTCAATGTCGGCTTCGCGCTCGTGGGCGCCATCGTTGCCGAATATATTTCATCCGAAGCCGGCGTCGGTCACATGATCCTGCTCGGCTCCTCCAACTTCGGAATGAACATCGTCCTCGCCGGCGTCGCGCTGGTGATGGTGATGATGCTTGTCTTCAATGCCCTCATCAATCTCCTCGAACGCTTCATTCTCTCCTGGGAAAGGAAATAGCATGCGCATTGCATCTCTTCACAAGTTGGCAGCAACCTCCGCTATGGCTGTCCTTTTGGCCGCATCATCCCTCGCATCTGCCCAGGCGCAGGAAACCGAAGTCCGCATCAACCAGGCCTTCCAGTCGTTGCTCTACCTGCCACTCTACGTCGCCCAGGAGAAAGGCTTCTTCAAGGACAACGGCGTCAGCGTGAAGATCTCCACCGGTGGCGGCGGCGCGCAGTCCTGGGCGGCCGTGATCGGCGGCTCGGCCGATTTCTCGATCCAGGATCCGATCTTCGTTCCGAAGAGCCGGGAAAACGGCGGCGACGGCGTAGTGGTGGCCGGCATCCAGGATGCGCCGACGGTCTTCGTGATCGGTAAGGATGGCGCTTCAATCCAGGACAATCTCGCGCATTTCTCCGGCAAGCGCGTTATCACAAGCCCCGAGCCCGACACCACCTGGGCCTTCATGAGCTATCTGGTCAAGCAGCAGAAGCTCGAGAACGTCAAGCTCGTCAACGTGGCGATTGGTAATGAAGTGCCGGCGATCGTCAGCGACCGCGCCGACTATGCGCTCGCCGTCGAACCGCAGGTTACCCAGAGCATTCGCCAGAACGGGCTGAGCTCTGTCTATTCCTTCTCGGCCAACAAGGACTGGTACCCCTTCGCCTTTTCCAGCCTGACGACGACGAAGGAGTATATCGCCAAGAACCCGGAAGCCGCCCAGGGCGTCGTCACCGGCTTCGAGATGGCCTCGCGCTTCATCTACAAGAACTTCGATGAAACGGTCGACATCGCCGCGAAATACTTCCCGAATCTGCCGAAGGAAATCGTTGCCGAAGCCGTCAAGCGCGAGATCGATGCCAAGGGCTATCCGGAAAACGTTCTCGTCTCCAAGAAGGCCTGGGACAACAATCTCAACATCGCCCTCTACGCCAAGAACGTGAAGGAATATCCGTCCGACGCGACCTCCTACGAAAACAACGTCAATGTCGAGCTGGCGACCAAAGCCAAGGAAATCGCCGACGCCAAGATGAAGTGATGTCCATGGCGGGCGCGTCAGTCCGCGCCCGCCGACCATCATCGGAGCACTACCATGTCGATTACCATCGAAGCCCGCATGCAAATGATCGGCCCCATCGCGGCGAGCCATGCCGAAGAGGTTCGACCGACGGTCGAGGCCTGGGCCCAGCGCGCCGACAATCTTAGCGCCTTCATGCGGGAAAAATCGTCGGCCGCCCTGTCGCCGATTACCGCATTCGTTTCCTCCGAACGCCAATGGCGCGATCCGGCTTAAGGCCGGCCGCGCGCGACAATCCCATCCGTCCAAGAGATAATCATGCAGAACCTTACGCGCCTTTCCATCGCCGAGGCTGGGCCACTCCTGCGCTCCGGTAAAGTCAAAGTCGTGGATCTCGTCCGTGCTTGTCTTGACGAGGAAGCGTCGAGCCGCGACCTCGTGGCCTTTTGCGATGTCTACGGCGACAAAGCGCTCACGCTCGCCGAGGCGCATCAGTCCCTTCTCGACAACGGCTACGACCTCGGTCCGCTGCACGGCATGCCGATCGCGGTCAAGGCCAATGTCGATGTGAAGGGCGAAGTGATGTCGGCGGGCAGCAAGGTTTTGTCCGGTAATGTCGCCGCCGCCGATGCCGAAGTGACCCGGCGACTGAAGCAGGCCGGCGCGATCATCATCGGGTCGACCAACATGCACGAATTCGCCTGGGGCGGGACGACCGGCAATCCGCATTACGGACCTTGCCGCAACCCGTGGGATAAGAACCGCATTCCGGCCGGCTCCAGCGGTGGATCGGGCGCGGCGGTCGCCGCCGGCAGCGCCTTTGCTGCGCTGGGCACCGATACCGGCGGCTCCGTGCGCCTTCCCGCAAGCATGAACGGCATCACCGGCTTGAGGCCCGGCGTCGGAAGAATCAGCACCAAGGGCGTCTATCCGCTGGCCTGGAGCATGGACACGGTTGGACCGATGGCCCGCTCGTCGGCGGATTGTGCACTGATCTTCAAGACGCTTTCGGGCAGTAGCGAAGGCTCGTCGAAACTCCGCAAGACCCTGCGCGGCCTGAAGATCGGGCTCATCGAGAACTACAGCTTCGACCGTTTGCAGATCGGCGTCGAAAAATGCTTCCGCGACGCCGTGCGTCTATATGAATCTCTTGGTGCAATTATAGAGGTTGTAAGGTTGGATGGCCTAGAGGTCGCAGTCGATGCCCAGGTTATTGTCGATGCTGCAGAACCCAGCGCTGTCCATGATACCCAGATCAGGAAGCACGCCCGGGACTACGGAGAGGATGTTCGGACACTGCTTCATGCCGGCATGGCCTTTACAGCCATCGAGTTTATTCAAGCGCAACGCTACCGAACTTACCTGCGCGAGCAGATCGACCGCCATCTTCGCGATGTGGATATCATCTTGACGCCGACCCTGCCCTTTACCGCACCATTGATTGGCCAGGACACGATCATGATCGGCGACAGCGAGGAAAGCACGCTGACCGGTAACATGCGCTTCACCTGCATTCCCAGCCTCGCAGCGCTCCCCGCTCTCAGCTTCCCGATCGGCTTCGACGGCGACCGCCTTCCCGTCGGCGCACAGATCATGGGACGCGAGAACAGCGAGTTCGATCTGCTGGCGATTGCTTCAGTCTTTCAGAGTGCCACCGATTTTCACAAGGAACATCCAGCGATCCAGCGGTCTTGATGGCATTCGAACGCATGGTTCTGCTCAAAGCATTCAATGACTTGGCGATCCATTTTGACGGCGGCATCAGTCGCATAACCAAGCAGAAGTTGGTGTACCTTCTGGAGGTGCTGGGCGTGGACTTCGGCTAGCCGTTTGTTGGAGCGAATTCGGCCCGTGCTCGGAAAATCTGCGTGAGGCATCCTTAGCGATGGAACGGCAAGACCTGATTTCGGGCTTTATCGCCACGCAAGACAAACAACCGAGACGAAGGCAGGCCTTCAGCTGTTAAGCCGTTTGGCTAGGGCGCATAGTTTGCTCCCCCCTGGGATCGGTGTCTCCCGTGACGCCGCCATTGTCAATCTTGATGACCCCCGCCAGGCCCGCAAGCGGGCTTAGCGTCGGTATCGATGCGACCTCATGGCCCAGTTTTTGGATCGTTACTTCTTGACCCATTGGCTCGAGCTTCAAACTCTCGCGACTGTCGGAGAAGGTGCGGCCAAGCAAAAAACGCGGGGCGTGAAGTGCCTCAGTGGGTGCCAGCCCGTGATCGATCAGATGACGCAGCAATATGCTCGTAGTCTGAGGCTGGCCGTCGGCGCCCTGCGTTCCGTAGAGGAGGTAAGGTCTGCCCTCCTTCGTCGCAATCCCCGGTGTCAGAGTGTGGAATGGCCGTTTTCCGGGGGCAAGCCGGTTTGGTCCCTCATCGAGACGGAAGCTTGCTCCCCGATTATGCCAGATGATGCCCGTGCGCGGCAGGCAGCAGCCACTGCCCCAGTCGTAATAGGTGCTTTGCAGTGCCGATACACAGCGTCCCTTTTTATCACGCGTTGCGAAATAGACGGTATCAGCCGTCTTAAAAACATGCGGCCAAGGCCGCGCCTGCGCGGGATCGATCGATGCGGCGTGGCGATCGAGATGCTCAGGGGCGAGCAGACGTTCGGCATGCCCGCGAGCATCGTCGGCGTCGTCGATCCCGCTTCGATCGATGAAGGCTGCCTTTACCGCCTCCACCATCAGATGATAGTCCTGCGCGCTGCCGCGCGCAGGTGCCGGGCCGAGCCGGTCGAGAATGCCCATGATCGCCAGTGTTGTTACGCCCTGGGTCGGCGGCGGCGGCGCATGCAGCACGACATCGCGATACGCCGTCGTGAGCGGCCCGGCACGCTCGGCACGCGTGAGGCTCATATCCCGAGCGACTGCGGATACACCGATCTCGTTGAGATCTTCGATGATCCTCAAGGCGAGATCGCCTTCGTAGAAGCTACCTAGCCCGTCGGTCGCCAGTGTCGCCAAGCTCGTGGCAAGCTCGGGCTGGCCAAGCATCCGACCGGCCTTCGCATCCGCATAGCGTCCGAAGCCATACCACGTCCCGATCTCGTCTCTGCGAAAATCTGTCCAGAATTCTTGCGATGTGCCGACTGCGAAACCATCACGAGCAGCACGTATCGCCGGTTCCAGGAGTGGTCCGATAGCGCAGCCCGGCGCCTGCATCGCCAGTGCGGCTTCCCATGTCCTGACCGCGCCGGCTGTCGTCAGGATCGAACCCGGACCCCGCATCGCTATCGTCGAGACACTACGGGTGAAGTCGAAGGCTTGGCCAATGCCGTTCAACGAGGTGATGGTACCCGCCTCATCGGCCAGCAGCCAGACGGCATCCCCGCCAATGCCGCAGAAATGCGGCATCGCCACGCTGAGATAGGCGCCAACGGCGACGGCGGCTTCCGCCGCCGATGCGCCGCCCGACAGCAGCTCATCACCGATCGCCGTTGCGTGGGCGTCCGGGGAGACCGCAAGGAAATCAGTCATGTCAGGATCCTAGATTGAGAGGAGAGAGTGGCTGCCAGAGCCGCAATACACCGGATTTGACCGCGGCAACCACGGGCGCGTTGCGTCTTATGGCTTCGACAGCGTTCTCTGCCGCAACGAGAATGAAATCCGCGCGGCCGCCCGCGGAAAGATCTGGTGCAGGCATGCCGGTCACCCTTTCGGCATCTACGGTGACCATGGAGTAGACCTTCATAAGGTCGGCCTCGGTCGCAAGCTGATCGAGATTGGCGTAAAGTCCCGCCATCCTGATCAGCGAAGCGTCACCATAGGGTGTGAACGGGTTCTGGACGTTGTTGGTGGCGAGCGCCACAGTCACCCCGAGGTCGCGGATACTCTTGGCCGGGGCAAGCCCCCGAGGCCGCAAAGGGTTGTCGCGGTTTCCGTTGAGAAAGGCGTCCGTGGCCGGCAACACCACCAACGCAACGCCGGCGGACGCCATGTCGCGAGCGATCGCTTCACGCCGCTGCGGATCGAACGCTGCGAATTTCGTCGCATGCCCGACGGTTACCCTGCCCTGCCAACCGTGGGCGATCGTCTGGCGAATGATTTCGGGGAGGATGGAATTCTCGGCATCGAGATCGAAATCTGCATGGAAATCGACATCAACGTCGCGCCTTGTTGCCAGATCGAAGATCGCCTGGACATGCGCGACCGGATCAGGATCGGTATAGGGGCAACCACCAACGAGATCGGCTCCCATCACGAGCGCCTCGTCAAGCAAGAGCAGGGTTTCCGGCTCGTTCGTGATGCCTTCCTGGGCGAAGGCGCACAGTTGCAGGTCGATCAGCCCGGCCCATTCCTTCTTCAGCCCGAGTAGGCCTTCAAGGCTGCGAAGGCCGGCGCGCGGATCGACCTCCACGAAGCTGCGCATCCTCTGCGTGCCGCTTCTCACCGCCATTTCAAGCACTTTGCGAGCCCGCGCGGCGACATCGTCAGCCGTAAAGCCGATTTTGGCCTTGGCCGTCAACCGTACCGCTTCTGCAAGCGTACCTTCGCAAAGCGGGCAACGATCGAGGATCATCGCCTTGTCGAGATGCACATGCGCATCGGTAAGGCCCGGCAGAAGAAGCGCACCTTGCGCATCGAGGCGCAAGACCGCAGGTTCAGCGGCGAGGTCCCCAATGGCGATGATGGTGCCATCCCCGACACGGACAGACCTGTACCTGCCCCCATCAGCCAAGCTGACATTATCGATGATGAAGTCGCAGGGAGCGCGGTCGGTCATGGAAGATCTGCCTTTGAGTGAAGCACGCCGAGAATTGTCAGCCTTTGATTCGCCAGCGGTCGAGTTTGGAGGAGAGCATGGGCAGTGCGTCGGCGAGAAAGGCAGCAAGGTTTGCCGCGGCATGCGATGAGGTTCGCGTCGCATGCGTCCATATGCACAAGGTAACGGTCGGCATCTTGCTCGCCTCGATGGGCACAAAGACCATTTCACCTTCAGCAAGCCGCTTCATGGCGCCGACCGGCGTGCGCACGGCAACCCCGAGCCCCACGGACACCAGGTCTAGCAAACTGTCGGAAGAATTGCTTTCGACGAACGGGCGATGCCGACGCCCTTCGGTCATGACGTTGTAGGTATGGGCGCCGCCGCCATAACCGAGATCGCCGATCAACATGCGTTCCCGGTTGATCTCCGCAAAGGTGAGCCTGTCGCGCTGCGCCAGCGGATGATCGGGCAGCATGACGGCGCCGGTTGGCATTTCGAGCGAGGCGATGCGGCGGATTTCCGAGCGATAGGGCGGTCCCATCGTAAGTCCGACATCGACATCATTGGCGGCGACGGCATCCAGTATCGCCGTCGCGCCGAGCACGGAGATAGAAAATGTGATGGAGGGGCTGGCGGCAGAAAATCGCGCAAGTTCCGCGGACAGGAAATCACGCAGGATACCGTCCTCAGTTGCGATGCGGACATGGCCCTTGCGCAACATCCGCATGGCGTCGATCTGCTCGATCGCCTTGTCGAGATCCCGCTCGAGGTTCTTGATGTAGCTATAGAGCGTTTCGCCGGCCGAAGTTAGCTCGACGCCGTTGTTGGCTCTGTCGAACAGCTTCACCTGCAACTGCTCTTCGAGCTTCAGGATCTGGCGGTTGACGGCGGACGGCGCAACCGAAAGGACTTCCGCGGCCTGCCGCATCGATCCGGCTCTGGCAGTCGCCGCAAAATAGCGCAAAGCGACGATGTGGACATGAACAAAGCTGTGCGCCATTTCCTCTTCCTTCAGACTACCCGCGTTTCAGGCCAATCGATGCATGCGCCGAAGCACCAGCTTTTCACAGGCTGCAACAAGAGCATAGAGCGATAGCGAAAGCAGGCAGGCGAGCACGGCCGCAGCCCAAACGTCGGCGATGCGGTAGCTCTGTCCGTAAAAGATGATCAGATAGCCCAGTCCTTCTTCCGAGGCCAGCCATTCGGCCACCAGCGCCGCCACCATCGCTCCGCAGGCCGACAGCTTCAACGCCGTGAACATGTAGGGGACGGCAGACGGCAGGCGAATGGTCCGGAAGACTTGGGCCGGTCGAGCGGAATAGGTGAGGAGCAGTTCGGCGATATCAGCATCGACGTTCGACAGGCCGCGATACGCGTTGACCAGCATCGGGAAGAAACTCAGGAATCCGGCGATGAAGATCTTCGGCGCCATGCCGTTACCAAGCCACAGATTGAGCACGGGCAGAACGGCAACGACCGGGATCGCCTCGCAGAGGACCGCAAGCGGAAAGGCTGCCTGTCTCAGGCGTGCAAACTGCACGAACAGCATCGCCATCAGGAGACCAGCCAGATTGCCGAGCGCAAAGCCGATCAGCGCTTCTGCCAATGTCACGCCGGCATGATAGGCGAGCTCCGGCGCGCTTGAAAACAGGCGCACCACGACGTCGACAGGGCTGGCGAGCACGATGCGCGACACCAGTCCGGCGCGAACGATAGCCTCCCATGCCGCCAGCATGAGAAGACCGAAGACTGTGGGGAGCCAGATCTCCCGGCGATTGAGGCTGTGGATCGTCATGTTTCAGGCCTCCGACGCAAGAGAAGTGTAACGGCGCGCCAGCCACTCGATCAGGATCAACGCGGCGAGCGTGGCGAGCGCCATGCTTGCCGCCGTGAAAATCGCCGCCCACATGGTCGCCAGCTTGAAATACTGGCCCGAGACCAGAACAAGATAGCCAAGCCCCGTGCTGCTCGCGATCCACTCGGTCACAAGTGCCGTGATGAAGGATGCGCTCGCCGACACTTTCAGCGCGGCGAAGAGGAGTGGCATTGTCGATGGCAACCGCACTTTCCACAGGATCTGCAGCGGCGTCGCCGACAGGCTGTACAGCAATTCAAATCGCTCCGCCTGCTTGGCTTCGAGGCCACGCAGGGTTGCGAGGAAGACGGGGAAATAAGAGGCGAAGGCAACGGTCAGGATCACCGGCACCATCCCCCTGCCCGTCATGATGACGATGAGCGGGGTGAAGACGACGAGCGGCAATGCGCGGGAAGCCAGCGCAAAGGGGTAGAACATGTCCCGGAGCGGTCGAGAAAGTGCCAGAACGACCGCGCTCATCAAGCCCAGCACCGCTCCGAGACAGAAGCCTCCGATCGCTTCTCCCGCAGTTGCCTTCGCATGCTTTAAAAGCGTGGCTCCGCTCTTTGAAAACTCGGCGAGCACCGCTTCCGGCGCCGGCAACAGCCACTTGGGCAGGAGGCCGGTTGCGGAGGACTGGGACCACGCGAAAAGGATGGCGCAGACGAGAACCAACGGCGGCAACAAATCGGTGATGCGCTTGACCAGGGACATGATCATCTTCCGTCAGTGATTAAGGGCGCGGCGCAATTGCGCTTCATAAGCGACGAAAGCCGGGTCCGAGCGCATATCCAGGGAGCGTTCGCGACCGAGATCAATGTCGATGACTTGTGAGATTTTTCCCGGGCGTGGTGTCATGACGACGACCTGGTCGGACAGGATGACCGCCTCCGAAATGGAATGCGTGACGAGCAGAAGCGTCGCCTTGGTCTCGTCCAGGATGCGCAGGAGTTCGATATGAAGACGATCCCGGGTGATTTCGTCCAGGGCGCCAAAAGGCTCGTCCATGAGCAGGAACTGCGGGCGCAGGCTGAGGGCTCGCGCAATGGCTGCGCGTTGCCGCATCCCGCCGGAAAGTTCCGAAGGGTAGTTCTGCTCAAATCCCTTAAGCCCCACCAGATGGAGAGCCTCTTCGGCACGCGCCTCGCGTTCCGACCGCGACATGCCGGAAATCTCCAGACCAAGCGCGACATTGGAGAGGATGGTTCGCCAGGGCAACATGGTAGAACCTTGCTGGACAAGCCCATAGAGGCGGTTGGCACGCGCATCCGCCGGCGGCACGCCATGCAGCGTAGCGCTGCCGCTCGTCGGCTGCACGATATCGGCGAAGACACGCAGCAAGGTCGACTTGCCGCATCCCGAGGCCCCGATGAGCGTGGCGCGAGATCCCCGAGGAATGTCGAGCGTACAGTCCGACAATGCGAGTACCGACTGGGAACCGGTCTTGTATTGAACGCTCACGGCGTTCGTCACCAGCCCATTGGAACTAGCGTTATGCGGTTCAGCGCTGACGAGCGGCAAATTCATTGGACTTAACAACCTGCTAATTAACCTCACAATGCCAATAGCCGGTCTCTTTGACAAACATCAAATGCCAAATTGTGTGCACGGCGTTGCCCGTTCGGCAACGCAATGAATGGCGTATGTTAATGGTGTTCAGGTCGTTGCTCATTTGGCGACACGGACGATAATCGATTGTTTTATATTGACAATATGGAAGCGCAAGTCAAACTGGTGAGATCTTCGGCGGCTTGCCATGAGCCGCCGCCTTTGCGACATTCTCGTCCTTTCCAACAGAGGATATCGCATGCAGCCCCTTGTTCAGAAGACGCTGGACGAGCTTCTCGACCGAATGCCGCACTACGGCAGCGAGTTTGCCGGCACTTATGCCAATCATGCCCCAATGGTACTGCTGGCGCTTGCGCGTCTTGGCGGCAGTTCGGATCGACTGGAGCGCTTTTTCTCCTTCTACGACGAAAGCAAGCAGCTGTTGCCCTTCGCCACGAGCAAGGTCGTCATAGATGCGGATAACTGGCGCGATCACCTTGGTGATCGCAGCGCAGAGGAAGCCTACCGCACATTCTTCTCCACCCAGTTGGCGGATCACGGCCGGGACCAGATGCTTGCCCGCTGGCTTCCACGCCTCGCTCCCGGCATTGGAGCTTCCGCTTTTCATGCCCTGATGCGCGCCGCCTACTCGGTTATCGGCGGCCGACACACGGAAAGCGTCAACGCGCTTGCCTATTGGTGTGCCACCTGGCTCGCAATGCCGGTCACCACGGGAACGCCTCCGATTTCAGGCAATCCTGTCACCGTCCTTCTTCACGCCGCAGCACTCCCGTCGACACGGACGCTGACGATCAAGGATCTGATCTGGCAGAACATGCAGGATGCGTTCGCCCTGCCGGACTTTTCATCGGCGGGCGACTGGTTTGAGGCAGGAGACGACGCGCTCGCCGATTGCGCCAGCGCGGCGCTGACGCTCTTTGCCGCGACCCAGGATTTCTGCGCGCTGCACGCCCTGACGGGTCTGCACTGGATCCGTGTTCTCGAACCGTATCACGACGCTACTCCACAAATGGTTCGCCACTTCTGGACCGGTGTCGTCGCGTTGATGAACAAGATGGAATATCCGTCGCTCCCGGCGGCTCACAGCGTCGACGCGTGGCGGTCACTCCCCTGCCCCGACTGGGAAGAAATCTTCGCTTGCGCGAGCCAGAGCCTCGACGAACATGACCTCAGTCTCGTCTTTTCATGTTCGCAGGAAGAAAAAATCTACGGTGACCCGCTCTATCGTCGCGTCGCGGCCAGACGGCTTGCCCTTATTCCAGAGATGAAGATTTGAGTGCCATGACTGAAGCAAAAACCGGTAGCTGCATCATCGAAGCCGGCATCGCCTTTGTCGGGGCAAGACCCGACGGCAGTGCCGAGCTGCGCCACGACGTGGCGATCCGTGTCCATGAGGGCGTGATCGCGCAGATCGGCCCGCTGAGAGGCATGATCGACGGTAACGAGCATCTTCCGCGGTTCGGCGGAAAAGACACGGTCGCCATGCCGGGCCTCGTCAATTCCCACCACCATTTCGGCGTGACCCCTCTGATGGCGGGCATCCCTTTCGAGCCGCTCGAGTTCTGGCTCCCGCATTTCCGCGCCATGCGCTCGGTGGGGCCGCGACTGGATACGCTCTACTCCGCCATCGAGATGCTCGAATCCGGTACGACCGGCGTTCATCATATCGCCAGCGGTCTGACCGGGGGGAGCGACAACTGGGAAGCGAACGCCGACGCGGTTCTGGCCGCCTACGGAGAAGCCGGCATGCGGGTTGGTTACTCCGCCATGCTGCGCGACCAGAACATCCTGAGCTACGACGGCGATCAAGCCGTGCTCGACGCCATGCCTGAGGATGCCCGGGCCTGGTTCGAAGCGAGACTGCATCCGAAGGGCGGCTCTGTACGCGCATATGCGGATTTCCATAGATCGCTGAAGCGCCGTTATGCGGACAACAAGCGTGTCCGCATCAATTATGCGCCGGCAAACCTGCATTGGTGTTCGGACGATTTGCTGGAGACGATCGGCGCGGAAGCGCGGGCGAATGAAGCGCAAATCCACATGCACCTTGTCGAGACCAAGCGACAGGCCGTCTATGCACGGGAGCGTTTCGGCTGCTCGGCAGTACGTCATCTCGACGACCTTGGGCTGCTCGGCGCCCATGTCACCCTGGGGCATTGCAACTGGCTGGAAGGCGACGACCTGAGCATCCTCGGCCATTGCGGCTGCACCGTCTGCCACAATGCGTCGTCAGGCCAGAGACTTGGCAGCGGACGTGCCGATGTCGCCGCCTTGTCGGGCCATGGCGTAAGGGTCGCTCTTGGGATCGATCAGTCCAACATCGCCGACGACCGCGACATGCTTCTGGAGATGAAGCTCGCCTGGGCTCTGCATCGTGGCACGGACCTGTTCACTTCCCGCGTGGAGGCCCCGGAAGTCCTGCGCCAGGCGACGGAGAATGGCGCGCGCTCGCTGGGCTACGGCTCGGTGGCAGGACGTCTGGACTGCGGCCTGCAGGCTGACATCGTTTTATTGTCGCGCTCGAAACTGGAGCGCCCCTACTGCGACCCCGCCACCTCGATCGTCGACCTCATCCTGCATCGCAGCCGCAAGGACGCAATCCAGCACGTCTTCGTGGACGGCAACATGGTCGTCAGGGACGGACGCGTGACGCTCTTTGACCGGGATGCAGTTCTCGAAGACATCCGGCTGCGGCTGTCGCAGCCCTGGACCACTGTCGAAACCGAAGCGCGGGAAATGGTACACGCAGCCTTGCCGGCGATCCGAAAGGCGCACGAACGTTTTTCTTGAGCGCCTGGCATTTCCCATCCGAACATCGACTTGAGAGCCTCGGCCTTTGCCGGGGCTCCTTTTTTTGTGCGCAAAGGTGCCGGGTGACACACGAAAAAGCCGGCGGGGCAACACCCCGCCGGCTACAATGTTCGCTTTTCAATCTGCGTCCGATGTCAGTGCTTGGCGGGCGCCACCATGTCGAGGATTTCGGTCGTGAGGATGGGGGTCGTGTCAACCAGCTTCGAGGTCTGCCCGACGGTCAGCGCGTTCTGGGCGGTCTCTTCCCAGGTTTTTGGATCGACCCAGAACAGGCCTTTTTCGGCCGTCAGTGCGCTGGTCATGAACTTGACCTGTTCCTTGGCCTGATACTTCTGCTGGTCGAGATCCAGGCCGTCATGGAAACCACCTTCGACCATGAATTCGGCAGCGGCTTCCGGGTTCTTGAAGAACTCTTCCCAGGCCTTCAGCTCAGCCCGCAGATAGCGCGCGAGGATGTCCTTGGAGTCAGGCTTGGCATAAAAATCGGCGCTGACGAAATAGGAGTTCTGCTGCGCGTTCATGCCGTAGTCGCCGAGCTTGATGACGTTCACCGGCACACCGGCATCGCTGATCTGGCGTGGTTCGTTGAAGGCGAATGTGGTGATCATGCAGTCGATCTTGCCCGCCATGATCTGCGAGATGTCGCTGCCGCCGATCGCGCTGATGTCGACCTTGTCCTTGGCGATGCCGTTCTTGGAAAGGAAGAGATCGGCATAGGATGCGCCGCCCTGCTTGACGCCGAGCTTCTTGCCGATCAGGTCAGCCGGCTTTTTCACGCCGGAATCCTGGCGGCAGGTCATGGCCATCGGCGTGCTCTGGAACTCTGCACCGAAGACTTTGAAGTGCTCGCCCTTGTCTTCGGCCGCCAGGATCATTTCCGGACCGACAATTCCGATCGTCGCAAGACCGGAGGATACCATCTGAACCTGGTCGACGCCCATGCCTGCGGGCGTGATCGTCACGTCGAGCCCCTCGTCCTTGAAGAAGCCTTTCGACAGAGCGTATTGAGAGCCGAAGCTTTCGACGCTCGGAACGTAGCTCAACACCACGGTCAGCGGCTTCAGATCTTCAGCCTGCGCGGTTACCGCCGGCAGGCCAACAAGTGCCACAGCCAGGCTGAGGGCGCGAATACGAGAATTATGCGGCATGCGTGTAACTCCAGGTAAGTTGACGAGTTCGGCCCCAGTATCGGTCAGCACGTGATTGGACGCTAACCGTGTTTTGATTGTTGTCAAAAACGCATATAGGCAACCCCGCGCCCTCAAAAAGGCAACACCGAGGTGCCGCCTTCTACCATCCGCCAACTTGCCAGGCAGCTGCATGGTCGCGATAAAGACGCCAACACCCACCGCCTTTCAGGATTTTGAACATGAACCTCGCTCATCTGCGCCAATTCCCCTTCTCGCTGGATGACGATGCCATTGCATGGGTCGAGGACGTCATCTCATCCATGTCGCCGCATCAGCGCGTGGCGCAACTGTTCAACATCGCGCTTCATGGTGGTGCAGCGGGATGGGCGGACAAGGTTCGCGAACTTCAGCCAGGAGCGGTCACCCGCTTCTTCTCGGCCGACGGCGCCGCGGAAATGGCGCTTATCGACCAGATCCAGTCGGAAGCCGACATTCCTCTTCTCGTCTCGGCCGATCTGGAAGGCTCGCGTATGAGCCTCGCCTTCGGCACACAAGTCCCCAACCCTCTGGCCTTGGCCGCTATCGACGACGTGGAGATCACCCGGGACATATCCCGGACAATGGCTGAAGAGGCCCGTGCCGTTGGCGTCAACTGGACCTTCACACCGGTTCTCGACGTCAATGCGGCATTTCGTTCGCCGATCGTCGCCACCCGCGGCTACGGATCGGACATCGAGCGTATCCGCCGACACGCCATGACGCAGGCCGAGGAATTTCAATCGGCCGGCATAGCCGCCTGCGTCAAGCACTGGCCCGGCGAAGGCTACGACGACCGCGACCAGCATCTGGTCACGACCGTAAACCCGCTGTCGATCGAAAAATGGGAGGCAACGTTCGGGTCCCTTTATCGCGACGCGATCGCCCGGGGTGTGCTTTCAGTCATGTCGGCCCATATCGCCTTCCCCGCCTTTGTCCGCAGTATCGATCCTGAAGCGGGTGAAGCGGCGTTCCGACCCGCCTCCCTTTCCCGCCATCTTAACCTCGATCTGCTGCGGGACCGCCTTGGCTTCAACGGAGTGATTGTCTCCGATGCGTCGGAAATGGGCGGCATCCTCAGCATTATGGACGAAGCGGCGTCCAAGGTCGAGTTGCTTCGGGCAGGATGCGACATGGTCCTGTTTACCGACGACCTGCAGGGCGACGTCGAGAACATTCTCCAGGCCGTCGCCGATGGAACCCTGGAACAGTCTCGTCTGGACGACGCCCTTACACGAGTTCTCGGTCTGAAAGCCGCTCTCCGGCTGCATATTGCGAGCTCCCAGGAGGGGGCCGGTCGCATGGCCAAGATCGGCAATCCCGATGCCGCGACGCGTGCCAGAGCGGCATTCAGCCGCGCGCCAACGCTCGTCAAGGACCGCCAGAAACTCTTTCCACTGGATGTCAAAACACATCGCAAGGTGCTGTTCATCAGCACCGATGTGGTCTCGCCCATCCACGGCGCCCCGCTTCCATTTGAAATGCCGGAGCTTTTGCGCGCCCGAGGCTTCGAAGTAACCAAACTCATTGCCGGCGACGACTTCCGGTTCGAAGACTTTGATCTCGTTCTCTACGTTCTCGGCGAAGAGACCTTGCTGACGCGCGGCCGGATCTTTATGGATTGGCTTCGCCTCATGGGCCGGTTCGGCGCCGCGATGGCGCGGCCGTGGCATCGTGTCCCGACGGCAATCGTGTCGTTCGGCTATCCCTATTACCTATACGACGCGCCGAACGCGCCCGCCTATATCAACACCTACAGCACGGCGGTACCAATGCAGGAGGCGGTGCTGGATTGCATGCTCGGCCTGAAACCCTTCGAAGGCGTGAGTCCGATTGATCCGTTCTGCGGGCTGGAGCAGACGCATTGGTGAGCCTACCGATCTCGTCTATGCGCCTTGATGGGAGCTGAACGTGCGACGATCCAGCGAGATGTTTGCTCCGATGACGCCTGGAGGCAAATCCGGTCAACCTCACACCGTCTCGTGCCGCTAGCTCCAAATCGATACAAGCCTGAACTCTCGTCAGGTCGCGCGCGCTTGGCCATCGCAGTAGAAACCTGGCGAGCTTTCGTCTTCACGGCCTTGTCCTCGGCGCACGATCATCGTCCCTGCCGGCATATCTCGCCACGACCAAGTCCTTGGGGTGGCGCGTGCCGCGCTTGGCGCTAACACCTCTCTTCAAGCCATATTATCGAGATCGGCCACCGTTATGCCGTATTGCAGTGGCTGGCCGCTCACGTGGCGATTGATCTCATTGACGGCCATTTCGCCCAATCGCGTACGCTCGAAGCCGACGGCGCCTGCAATATGCGGTGTCAAGAACACGTTCGGCAGGTCGTAGAAGGCGGATCTCGAATCCGGTATCTCAGGGTCGGTGACATCTATGATCGCATCGATCCGACCAGTCGAAAGCGTAGCGAGAAGGGCTTGCTCGTCGACGATGGCGCCGCGTGCGGTATTTATGAGCGTCGCACCGTCCTTCATCAGCGACAGCTTTTGAGTATCGATCATGTGGTGCGTCGATGGCAATGAAGGCGCGTGCAGCGAGACAATATCTGCGCTAGACATCAGGGTATCGAGATCAACCTTTTCGACCCCGATCGCTGCGCACTCCGACGCACTCAACGTCGGATCAAAAAGGATAACCTTGAAATCGAAGGGTTTCAGCAGGTTGATCACGCGCCGGCCGATGCGGGAGGCACCGACGAGGCCGACGGTGCGGCCGTAGTTTCCGATCGCGAGCCGTTGCATCGGATGGGTGCGATCACGGTTGCGATCCGCGACGTAAGTGTCGCGAAACCGGAAGACCTGTTTGCCGGCAAAGAGGATCGCAGCAAGCGTGAATTCCGCAACCGGGATCGCATTGGCCTCGGCTGCATGGCTGACGGCAACGCCTGCGCGAAACACCTCTTCGCCGATGAGGCCCTTCACCGTTCCCGCGGCATGGGCAACAAGCTTCAGCCCTCCGGCCGCTGAGAGCACATCGCGACCGACGTGGGGAGCGCCCCAGCCGGTTACTAGGATTTCCGTGTCGTGCAATAGCCGCCTTGCTCGCTCGTCGGAGAAGGTTTGCAGAGGTTCTCGGTCGAGCAACCGGCCCAAGCTCCCCAGCCGATCGAGAAGGCCATCGGGAAAAACGTGCTGCGTGCGTGCGGGGTGCATGGCAAGGACGATACCCGGTCGGCTCATGGCATCTGCCCCGGCGCTTCGATGGCGCTAACGGCGATGCCATCCCTTGCAATCGCCGCCTCCAGCAGCGAGATGTCAGGTGCAGCAGGAGGTGTGGTCCATGCGCCGGAAACCGCAACTGCGTCATCGACCGCCAGCACGGCCGTGACCAGGACGGTCTCGCCGGCGGGGATCACGCCGCGCAATTGAGGGATAAGCGTCTTGGCCACGATCAGGTTGGTGTTCGGCAGTGCTTTTTGCGCCAGGCCGCTCCGCTTCACCGTCGAGCCCAGATCCACAATGCCGGAAAAGTCGGCATCGTTTATGACGTGAGCACTGCCCGGCCCTGCCGCAAGCACGTCGAGATCGAAGTCTCGCTTGGCAATCGCAAAGCCACCTTCGGCCGTTTGCAGTGGGCGCGGCGAATTGATCCTGTGGACGCGAATGTGCCAAGGTGCTGCGGGAACCAGCCAGGTTTCGACTGAAACATCATTGAATGGCGACCATCGTGAATAGAGCACGTCGCCGGCGAGCTTTGCCTCGGCGTTCGTCTCGCGCACGCGGTAGTGCAATCCATCGTCACTGAAGGCGAGCGCGGAATCGAAGGCACCGCTGGCGAAGCTCCGCTCATCGGCTTCGACGCTGAAGCCATAGCGCGCCGAATAGGCGAATTTCGCGTATTTCTCGGTGCCGAAGCGCATCTGGAGATTTTCTTGTCCCGAAGACAGCGCCACGACGTCGCTACCGGCACGCATCAGGACCATGCCGGGGTGGCGCTGCGGCGCAACGCCTTCACTTGGTGCTGGCGCCTTCTCCTTCGCTGCCCAGAAGGGATGGTCATCTGCGATTGCCAGCGGCAGAAATGCCTTGAACGCCCAATACGGCGATCCCGCCGAGTTGTAGCTTTCAGACATCAGCAGGTTAGGATAGCCGAAGCCAATCGACAGAATACCGTCGCGATTGGTCATCGGCTTGTCCTTCCACCAGCGCAGATGCTGCAGGCAGAGGTGCTTAATCTCGCCCCAGGGCAGCGCCTCCAAATCGGCGAAGGCGAGTGCCGACCAGAAGCCGGCGCAGGCGAAACGATAAGTGAGGCTGCGGCCAAAGGGGATGGTCGCGCCATCAGGCGCAAACCAGTTGCGGAAATCCTTGGCAAACAGGATAGCCCGCTCGCGGTAGCGTTTTGCGTAGTCGTCATTGACCAGCTTGGAATAGATCAGCCCATAGAAATGCATCGCGAAGGGAATGTAGTGGTCGACGCGGCGCACATTGCCGTCGCGATACCAGCCGTCACCGATATAGAAGCCCTCAAGCTCCTCGAGATATTGTCTTGTCAGGCTGCGGTCGAAGTCCGCGCCAATGCGATCAAGGGCGATGTCGACAAAGATGCGGAAGAACTTCCAGTTATTGTCCGCATAATCGAACTGCCGCGCATGCTTGAGATAGGCGATGACATTGGCCCGCGCCTTGTCGCTCAGCGGCTCCCAGATCTTGTCGGGGACAAGCGCAAGCCCGAAACCAAGCGCCGCGAGCTCGACCATTCGCTGGTCTCGGCCATTCACCGCGCCCCAATATTCCGGGTGCTCGGGATCCGTGCCGTTCGCCAGCCCCTCCGCAAAACGTTGCCAGTGGGCAAAATCGCCTTTTCCTGCTCCGAGTGGCGCCAGCCCCCAAAGAGGACGGGCAAATCCTTCCAGGTCCGCAGCCGCGCGATCAAAATGGGCGCCGGCACCATCAAGTCGGACGCGTGCATTGCCCTTTGAAAAATACGGAAGCAACGGATCGAAGAGATCGAGGAGCGCGCGTTTCATGTCTTCGCGCGTCCCCATCGGGTTACCTGCTAACGGATTGGCGCTCGCCGGATCGTAGGTCATCTGCATCACTCATCGGTTTTCGGCATTGGTGCGCTGCCCCCGGCAACGGGGACGACCGCATGGCATACGTGACGGGCCGGCGCTGACCGATCGGTGAACCTGTCAATCATCAGGCCGATGGCCTCGCGCCCGAGAGCGCCACGATCGACGCGCATGGTAGAGAGCGGCGGATTGGTCATCTGAGCACAGGGAAGATCGTCGAAACCCATGATCGCGAAGTCTTCCGGTACGCGAAGGCCCGCCTCGGTGACGGCTTCCAGAACGCCGACGGCGATGAAGTCATTCATGCAAAAGGCGGCGGTAAATCCCGCGTTTTCGTCCAAAATGGCGGCCATCAGTTCATGAGCTTCCCGGCTGGCACTACCTTGAAAACTCATCGGCACTACCCTGCTCATGGCCCCCTCAACTGACGCAATCGCGGCGTCAAAGCCCCTGACGCGCTCGCGGATGGTGTGGCGATGCGAACCGGTGAAGTGCAGGATCTTGCGATGTCCAGCGGCAAGTAGCCGTTCCCCGGCCAGAAGGGCACCGAAGAAGTTTGCGGGCGAGACACCGTCGAAGCGAAGTTGTGGATCCGTACCATTGACGAGAACGACCGGGATATTTTCGGCCTCGATCCACTGTCGCAGCGCGGGGTTGGGATCGATACCAACAAGAAACAAGCCCTCGGCGTTTGCGGCCTTCATGTGATCGCGAATGACATCAGGCATGGCGCGGTCCTCCCGCACCAGTCGGACTTCGAAGGACATTCCCGCGTCCGCCGCACCCGCGCGCAAGCCTTCGACGATCGTCTCATAGAAGACGCTCAGCCCGCCGGTCGCTCCATCGCTGGCAATCAAGGCAAGACCACCAGGCATTGGCTCGGAAGACCCCTTCGTCTGGTAACCATGCTCGGCCGCGACCCGCAGGATGTGCTGCCGGACACTTTCGCTGATACCAGGCTCATTCGCGAGCACGCGCGATACAGTCGATACGGAGACGCCTGCTGCAGCGGCAATGTCGGCCTGACGCGGCCGCTTTAATTTAATCTCGCTCATAAACGCAGATTATGCAAATCATGCAAATTTGCAACATAAATGTATTTTGTTGCAAACGGAAAGTTTTTGCGTACTCTTTCCACGATATGCCCGAAAGGCGTTGGAGGACGCCGGGCAGACAACCGGAGGAATCAGCATGCAGATCAATCGACGTTCATTTCTGATGGGCTCCGCCGGCGTGGCGAGCGGCCTTGCACTCGGCGCCGGCATGCCGGCCCTCGCAGCGGACACCCAGCTGCGCGCTATGTGGTGGGGCTCGAACGATCGCGCAAAGCGCACGCTCGATGTCGCCAAGCTTTATCAGGGCAAGACGCCTGATGTGTCGATCATTGGCGAATCTCTTAGCGGCGATGGGTATTGGACCAAGCTCGCGACACAAATGGCCGGCCGCGCGATCGCGGATGTGTTTCAGCTTGAGCCTGGCACAATCTCCGATTACTCCAAACGCGGCGCCTGCCTACCACTCGATGAATTCGTGCCATCGACATTGAAGGTCGATGCTTTCGGCAAGGACATGCTGAAACTGACGACGGTGGACGAAAAGCTCTACGGCGTGGGACTAGGCCTCAACTCGTTCGCGCTCTTCTTCGATCAAACGACATTCGAAAAGGCAGGCATCCCGCTGCCCACGCCAGACCTAACCTGGGAAGAGTACGCCAAGTTGGCGGTCGAACTCACAAAGGCGGCCGGCAAGGACAATTACGCGGGCGGCCCCTACGGCGCACGCTACAACTATGTGTTCGACGCCTGGCTGCGGCAACGCGGGAAAAGCCTCTACAAAGACGCGACACTCGGTTTCGACGTTGACGACGCCAAAGAGTGGTACAGCTTCTGGGAGGATTTGCGAAAGAAAGGTGGGACGGTCGCCGCCGACGTGCAGACATTGGACCAGAACACGATCGACACCAATTGCCTCGCCCTCGGCAAGTCGGCAATGGGTATGGCCTATTCCAACCAGCTCGTCGGCTACCAGCTGATTTCGAAGAACAAGCTTGCCATCACCATGCTGCCCCGCGAGAAAAAAGGCGGCCCGTCCGGCCACTACTATCGCCCAGCGCTCATCTGGAGCGTGGGCGCGACAACGAAGAACGGCGAAGCCGCGGCACAGTTCATCAGCTTCTTCGTCAACGACCCGGAGGCCGGCAAGATTCTCGGCGTCGAACGCGGCGTACCTCTGTCGCCGGCGGTGCGCGAAGCGATTTTGCCGAACCTAAATCCGACAGAGCAGGCTACCGTGAAATACGTGAACCTGCTGAAGGATCAGGTGGGGGACTACCCGGCACCTGCGCCTTTGGGATCGACCGAGTTCGACCAGCGCGTCCTGCGTCCGATCGCTGACGAACTGGCGTTCGAGCGCACGACGCCTGCTGAAGCGGCCGCGCGGCTGGTCGAAGAAGGGAAAGCCACGATCCGAAGCTGAGATCACATATGTCGTTGAACCGTCGGCGTGCCGCAGCGCCGGCGGTTCAGCACATCAAAGACAAGGAAAGATCATGCGCAAGGCGATCATCGTTTGGGGTGGCTGGGAGGGTCATCAGCCGGAGCAATGCGCCGACATCGTCGCCGGCCTTCTCGCGGAAGACGGCTTCCGGACGGAGGTCACCAACGATCTCGGCATCTTCGGTTCGCCGCAACTTGCTCAAGCCGATCTTCTCGTACCTGTGATCACGGGCGAAGTTCTCGAAAAAGCTCATGCCGAGGCCCTTGTGGGTGCCGTTCGTGGAGGGCTCGGACTTGGTGGCCATCATGGCTCGCTCGCGACGTCATTCAAGGAAAGTGCCCCTTTCCGTTATGTCGCCGGTGTGACCTGGGTTGCCCATCCCGGCAACGTCATCGATTTTCGCGTCGCTGTTACCTGCCCGCAGGACCCGGTGATGCAGGGAATTCCGGATTTCGACTATCGGTCTGAGCAATATTACCTGCACTACGATCCTTCCGTCGAGATACTCGCAGCCACCACCTTCACTGGCGAGCATGACCCGACAGCCCGCGACGTCACTATGCCGGTCGTCTTCAAGCGCAGATTTGGCGCCGGCCGCGTCTTCTATTCCGCGCTCGGTCACGTCGCTGCCGAGTTCAATCATGCCCATATGCCGATGATACTGCGGCGAGGCTTGACCTGGGCCGCACGCCGCTAGCTCTGCAGGTTAAGCCTATGAGAAAGTTTCCCGGGTGAGGAAATTTATACATATCAGTGGTTGCGGGGGCAGGATGGCATGGAGACTTGTACAATTCGTCGGTCTTGTCGGGCTTGGCCTCAGAGCAATCCTTAAACAGAGCGGATCCTACCAGCAGGCGAGCTACGCCCTTTTGGACACGCCCGATGTCGTGCAACAGCATTACGGTAGCTTCCTCCCTCAAGACAAGTCGCCACTGGCCGCCAAGATCCTCAATCAGGTCTGGGAAGCTGCCTAAGATTGAATGAGTGCTCGGCTCGGATGGTCATTGTCCGAGCTGGGACTCGTCGTTTCCGCCGTGAAGGGAATCGAACCGGCAACCCAGCACTTCCGCTGCTTTGATGTGATATTCGAAAGGGAATTTAGGCACACGAGAGACTTTCCATCATGAATACCAGATCGATCTTGCCGACAAGATCCCGTTCGACATGCTAAGTTATAGGCCATGACGATTGTCGGAGGTGTCATTAGCAGATTGCTAGACAGAAAATGGCCGACACTGACTGCAGGAGAGAGCATCATAATTCTTGATATTGTCCAAACTGGCGATAGTACATGCATGTGACAACCGCTATTTGCGGCCGAACTCATCGACGATCCGGATGATGTCGTCTTCGCCGAGATAGGAGCCCGTCTGCACTTCGATCAGTTCGAGCAGGATCTTGCCGGGATT